>CAVYJU010000013.1:0-237392 GCA_963768895.1 Candidatus Bathyarchaeota archaeon | reverse complement strand
AGCGTCTTCTAGGCGAGCTACGTTCTTTGTAACTGTCTCGATACGTCCTCCAGCTGCGACAATCCAGTTTATCATGTCAGAATTCCCTCTTCAGTAACGCAACATCAACTGTCAGCTGGTTACCTTCTTTTACCAGCACTTGACCACTAAGCTCTTCAACGCATCCAAAATCGCTTCGCTCATCTTCCTGAGCTGGATAACTGTCTTCCTTCCATGGATTGACCGTTCAAGTTCTTCAGAATACCAACGACCATCAACCGAGTGTTCAAGATACCAATCCTATGGCAGACCCTCTGTGCCTCATCGAGGTTGTGCGTATTGATGAAAATGGTCTTCTTTTCCTTCTTCAAATCGAGGATAAACTCTCTCACCGCCTTTGAAGCTTCAGAATAAGGTTCGCTGTTCGGCTCATCCATGAAAAGTACCTCGGGATCGTGTACCGTTCGCGAGCTATGGCCAGTTTCTGTTTCATCCCCTTTGGAATCTGCCCTGTCCAAAGCATCTCTCTTCTCCCAGAGTCCAAGCAACTAAGGAAGTACTCGTTACTCTCTTTCCGCTGGGAGTCAGTCCGCCTGTACAGTGAACCGTCGTCGTAGGTTTTCATCCACCATCAAGAGCTCGGTCAAGGCAGACATCTGCTCGAACAGAGCCGATGATCTTCCTGATTTTGAGAGCGTCTTCCTGGTTGCCAATCTCATAATCGCCAATCTTAGCTTTACCGCTTGTCTTGGATATCAGGCAGCATAACATCCTGACCGTTGTGGTTTTTCCTGCTCCGTTAGGACCGAGGAAACCGAAGCTTTCGCCTTGTCTACTCGAAGGGTTAGGTTATCAACTGCGGTTAGGTCACAAACTTCGTGTAAGGTTCTGAGCTTCAATCATGCTAAGCTGCCACGACTCAGTGCTAATTATATATTGATAAATAGAAGAAGTGAGGGTTAGATATAAGGAGAGGCAGTTGTTCAATTTTTGAACAAATAAATTCTTTGGAATACTGCTATCTCGCGAATTTCGCCAGAGTCTACCAGCCCTTCGTCTAAGTTTTGAAGACTGAAAAAAGAGAAAGGTTGTTTTTGTTTTTTTTTATGGATGTTTTCGAAACGATAGTAGTGAGTAACGCAAAGCCGATGATAATAACAACAATAATCGCAATGACAGAAGGAACAAAGTATGTGTCAACGACAGATGCTGGTGCAATAATTGGAACTGCGTTGCCGAAGGTGCATTTTGCATGATCATTGTAATTTGTGCATTTTATCTCCAGTAACCGTTAGTGCCTACGAAGTAACAGTAATTGAATATTTGCCTGGATGTTTGGAGGTTGCCATACATAACTGAATAATCCGTTTGCATTGGTTGTAGCGTCGCCAATGTGGACAATTGTTGCCGTTAGTTTGGAGAAATTTTAATCAATGCAAAGATATCGTTGGGTGAGGAAGAGTCCTAGGTGATTGGTTTGGTGTGAACCGTTTTTTTTACTGACGAAGATAAGAAAAACCTCAAAGTTATCGGCTGAAAGCTCCAAAACTCCACATGTATCAAGGAGTTTTTGTGGAAACTTAAAAATCCTGAGCGATGAGAAATTGATGAAGAGCATTGACGGAAGCCTAAAAGACCTAAAAGAGAGGCAGAGTGCTTACCTACAAAGAGATTCTGGATGAACTTGAGCATCGATGAAAAAGAACTTTGAAATCATCTTTGCACGAGAGTTTCTTAAGAGGCTTAAGCGACTGGATAGGCAAAACCAAATTCGAATCCTAAAAGAACTAAAAATTCTAGAAAAAAAACCCCTTGCCAGTAAACAGTTAGTAGGACGTTTAAGTGAGCTTAAGTCCTTTCGAGTCGGCAATTACAGAATAATTTATCAAATATGTGACCAAACAATAATTGTCCGAACTTTTGGTCACCGCAAAACAGTCTATGATAAATAAAGAGAATATCCTTTCCCGCAGGGGTTCGCAGGTTCGAATCCTGCCCGCAGCACTTTTGCTTATTTTCTGCCTGCTTGCTTCCTTGAAGGAAGGCAAAGGCAATACCCACTTTGGTTGGAGACTGAACCTTCAAGACCAATAATGCAGTTAGGGCTCTGCAAGATTGAATCCCATAGAAATTTAATCCAGTTTGAGTTCGAATCCCTTCCCCGGCGGTCATTACCTCTTTCACCTCGATTTCGGATATAACTATCGTTTTTTGAATGCCCGATGCTCCTTTGAATAAAGTTAATGCGGAACAAAACCAACGTATATACCAGGCATTGGTGTTCTAACAGAACCCAGAACTGCAAGTGCAATACTCCAAAAGACATCGTCATGTGTTCCTTCAGGGTGGCTAAATCCTAAGTGTCCTGTTTTCATGAGCTCGTACCTTTCAACATTTAACTCAGCTGTTAAATCGATGTCTCCTAGCTTTCTTGTGGGTACATATGGAATTTTTATTTCGCCAGCACGCATCTTTTCCCGAAGAATATTTGCCATTTCTTCTTTAGACTGAACCGTAAAAGTTACGCCATTTATTCCGTCAATGCCGCTGCGGAACATGTCTTCAACAATGTAGTTTCCAACTCCTGTAACGTCTGCGTAGACTGAGCCAATGCTTTTCCAACGGTCTTGTAGGCTCTTAACATAGCCGATGACACTTGCGTACTCTGAATGTAGGGGGAAGCGGTGAACGTGAACCACCCGCAAGAACTTGCCACTCTTTTCAACGACAACTACAATGCTGTAATCGCGTTCCTTGCCAAAGTCAACGCCAATGTAAAACTCGCTACGCTGAGGAATAAAATGAAAATCGAACGGTATTAGCGTGCTGTCTATGCAGCTTACAATGAGGCTTTGAGTAAGCCAAACGTCTTCATCGTCTGCCCATTCAGCCTCCATCTCGCGACGCCACCTAGCAGAGTCATTGCCAAACTGCCGCCTTATCTTTTCAATTATTGATGTACTTAACGGACCGTTGGGTTCAAGGGCTTGCTCCCAAGAAATGTGGTACCGACCGAAATCAGCAAAGTCGTCGTGGTTACACATTTTCCAAAATAAAGAATCAGAATTGAAAGGAGTGCTGGTTGCAATTAGCTTTGCATCTTTTTTAGTACTCATTGTAAACAAGATAGCATCGTACAAATCCTCGTCGTTGGGGGTGAAGTTGGTTTCATCCCACCATAGCCTGTCAAAAGTGTTGCCCCTTATTGTGTCTGCATTGTTTGGGAAAGCCTCAATTACACTGCCATTTGGAAGGGTTATTCTTGTTCTTTGAATATGGAGGCCTTGCTGAGGAAGATTACGGCAAAAACCAGCCACACGCCGAATATTGAGTTTAGTTTGGCGCCAACTTGGCCCGACAAATCCAATGTATAAGTCTGGATGTTCCCAAGCATCCTGCAAAATCAAAGCGCCAACGGTAGTGCTCTTGCCAGTCTGCCTGGGCAAACGCAAAGCCATGAATTGATAGTCAGAATACAATTTGGCAATGTCAAGGGTATGCTTGTACGGCTTAAGTTTGCAATAATCAACCAAAAATTTAGCAATATCTCCGGTTTCAGCTTTAGTTTTCAACTTTGCTGCAGCTTCAACAGTAGCGAGGTCTTTTAGCAGTTGCCTACGTTCAGAAAACAACCGATCAGGCCTAAATGTTTTAGCCTCATGGTTCCTGGATCTTTCTCGCCAATGCCTCATACTTATTTCTCCACTCCAAAAGTTCAGCCTCAATGGCTCGGTAGTTAACGTAGTCCGCAAGAAGTTCTTTGTAAGTTTTAGCTCCCAAAATAATACCTCTTAGCCGCAAGATCTCATCCCTTTTGAGCCCGCCAGTCTCCAAACCTTTCAGTGCAGCTGCCAAAGTCTTAAGGGTCTCTTCAACACTTGGAAGCTCCTCAGGCAATTCCAGAGAAGAAGTAGGACGCGGTGCTGTGTCAGACTGTCCTACTTTCTTCTTTCAATAATCCAAGTCTTACAAGCTTTTGACGAACAGCTTGTTCAGTATATTCCCCATCAAAACTAAATGATAAAACTCCAAGATCCGTTATCCCCGAAGTCAAACCAATCCTTTAGTTTTCGCTCATCATCAACAGGCCAAGGTTTACCTTTCGTCAACTTATCAATCCCTCATTTTTGAATTTCGCTGTGATTTCTCGGCAATCCACTCAATTGAATTTTCCAAAACGTCCATATTCTTTCTGAATTTAACATCAGAAACCAATTTGGTTTTACTAAAAATGCTGGGTTTGATTCCGTCTCCAATCGTTGCAAAAGCAAAAGAAACCTTACCACAGAAACTCCGTTTAAACTTATCATATATCCCCGATGAATTTAGGCTTCTGTAAAATCCAAAATTCAATTTATCTTTCTGAAATGGAAAGGGATAGAGAACGAACTTGTATTCATTTCCATGTTCAATGAATCGCATTTTAAGAGTTTGCTCTTCTAATGGTTCTATTTCGTTTTTCCATAGCTTCTTGGCGTTTGCGGGATTGCTAAAAATGGGGAATACTTGCCAACCTTTGTTGACGTATGAATAACCAACTCCAAGATAATCGGTATACCAAATGAAATTCAAATAATTAACATCAGCCATGTAATATCCCCTGTGGAGTTCGCCATATCACGGATAACACTTAAAAATCAAGCTTAGAAACAACGCAGTTGCGTAGCAGAGGGACAACTGAAAGTGAAAACCTATCCCCTAACTATCTAATGAGCTGAAGATCGCGGGTTTCAAGTTCTGCCGAACAACTACTATAACAAAATGAATCAAGCAAGAGTTAGTTTACGATATGAGAAGTTAGTAAAGAAACCTTGACTAAAATTAGTCAAGAAACATTTACGACAACCCTTTTATCAAAACCATTTCAAAGATAAAACAAGGACCTGTGACAGAATGAGAAAAGTTCTATTTGTCGTTACATCCATGATTCTTGTTTTACTTCTGCCAACTTTGATAAATATTGGTCTATCAATTGAGCCAGTGAAAGCTCAGCAGTCTACTGAAACATTTGCCGATGACTTCAGCACAGATTCAGGAGCGTGGCAGTATTTTGGAAGCGCATACAGAGACCCAACAAACCAGAGCCTAGTCTTAACCGACACCGCCAACGAACAAGCAGGAGTTGCATTCCTCAAGGCTCCAATCCAAGGCTCGTTCACAGCAAACTTCCGCTTTAAAGCTGGCGGTGGAAACTACCAAGGAGACGGCTTCACAATGTTCTTTTACAAACAAAATTACCCTTCAACAGTCGATTACAACGATTCTTTCGGGGTTAACGGAGTTGCTGGAGGTCGTTTAGGCTTCAATTCCCTATCGATTATCCCCGGATATGGAATAGAATTTGATGGCTGGCAAAACATACCTGGGGACTTCCAGCAAGTAGCTGGAGGTCAACAAAATCCACAAGGCGACCCATCTTCTAATCACATTGCATTAATTGAGGATTTTACTGGTAATCATTTAGTCTATGCCAATGATACAAGAGTAGCTGACAATAATTGGCATCAAGTTTCAGTAGACGTCGAAGGTTCTTCTGTAAGCGTTTCTGTTGATCAGGGATTAGTCATTCAGTGGAATGGGGAACTAAACAGAACTTTTGACGGATTCGGATTCAGTGGAGCTAACGGGCAAGTTGGGAGCAATTGGCACATAATAGACGACTTTTCAATTACTGCGCATAATTTGCAGAAACCATCTCTTACCACTTCCTGCGTAAGCTCAATATCTCAATCAAGCCTAAATGTCAAAATCAACGGTTACTTAACATTTAACGAAGCAGGCATTTCTGAAGAGCCCATTTTAATTTCTTACAGCGTCACTGGTGGTGAGTCTTGGCAAGACCTAACCTTAGTTCACACTGGTACTGACGGCAGCTACTCAGCTTTATGGTTTCCATCAGCCACAGGTGATTATATGTTAAAAGCTGTGTACAAAGGCAACGAAAATTACTTAGGCACAAGCAACATTGTCAACTTCTCAATAGTTCCTAGCATAGATCAAAGCGTTTTCTCAATAACTTCAAACTCAACCCTCTCTGAATTATCTTTCAATTCAACCAGCAAAGAATTAAGTTTCAGTGTTTCGGGAGATAATGGAACAACAGGTTACGTTAACGTCTTCATTCCCAAAACTCTGATAAACGATATTTCAGGCCTAAAAGTCTGTTTAGACAATAACCAAATACAATATACGTCTCAACCTCAAGGTGACGGGTGGCTAGCTGTACTTTACATATCACCA
Organism: Candidatus Bathyarchaeota archaeon; assembly: GCA_963768895.1. Lineage (GTDB taxonomy): Archaea > Thermoproteota > Bathyarchaeia > Bathyarchaeales > Bathycorpusculaceae > Bathycorpusculum. The sequence continues at coordinate 231,173 of CAVYJU010000013.1, read as the reverse complement.
CAGCACTCATTTAGTCACTCTTAGCTTAAGTTCATCAAGTGCAACTACATCAACACAAACACCGACGTTAACGCTTGATTACGTGAAAATTGCTATCTTAGCATTTATGGGTATAATCACAGCCATAGCAGTAGTTTTTACGTTTGTACTTGTAGACAGAAAAAAGAGTAATGTTACCCAAGATCAAACCCACTAAAGATCTTTTACTTTTCCAGAAAGTTGAAGCCAAACCAAATTTAGAAATCTACAAAGTTGCTAATTGTATCCCTCAAGACTTATATTCGCTTTCAACAGGATATTATTGTTGATTTTATGAGAGTTAAAGAACATGAGAAGCGAATGCAAACTCTCGATAACCGTTGAATATTCATTGAAAAAATCAAGAAGATAGGTATTTTTATGGAAAGAAAAGTTGAAAAGATTTTAGAACGTCAACCAACCGTTGAAGGGGCAGGCGTCAAACTTAAAAGAGTTCTGGGAAACGATGAGGACTCTACGCTTGATCCATTTTTGCTTTTAGATCATTTTGGATCCGACAATCCTAAAGATTACATTAAGGGTTTTCCTTGGCATGGTCATAGGGGAATGGAAACAGTTACTTACATGTGGGCAGGCGAAGTTGAACACGGTGACAGCATGGGCAATAAAGGAGTAATCAAATCTGGAGATGTGCAATGGATGACTGCTGGTTCAGGAATTATCCATCAAGAAATGCCAAAAAAATACAGCGGATTGATGCAGGGCTTTCAACTGTGGGTAAATTTGCCTGCAAAGAAAAAAATGACAGAGCCAAAATACCGAGGAATAGAAAAACAACAAATTCCAATATTCCAAAAAGACGGAGCAAAAATCAAAGTCATAGCAGGAAAAGTAAATGGAACAAAAGGACCAGTTCAAGACTTGGCAATAGACATAGAATATTTTGATATCGAGTTAGCTGCTGGAAAAACATTCGAGCATGCCACACCAAAAGACAACACGGTATTTGCTTATGTCGTTGAGGGAGAAATTGAGATTTTGAGCAAAACGGTAATGCAGGGGCAATGTGCAGTTTTTGGCGAGGGTGATGTAGTTAAAATTAACTCATGCAGTGACAGCCGCTTTCTATTTATTTCAGGTGAACCACTAAATGAGCCTGTGGCTTGGAGAGGACCTATCGTTATGAACACAGAGGAAGAACTAGACAAAGCATTTGAAGAACTAGAATCAGGTACATTCATCAAATCAAATAGTTCCTCCAAAACCATTCTTAAAAAACAGAGAAATGAGGTGAATTGATTATGAGCAAAGCTAAAAAAACTGAAAATAAAATTGCCAAAGAAGAGCGCTTTTCACGAAAAAATAGACAACAAAGACAAAGCGTTTGTTCTGTTTTATGCAACTTGGTGCCCACATTCGCAAAGGTTTTTGCCAGTTTTTGAAGAATACTCGAAAAGAAATCCTGAGGTTTGTTTGAGCGTTATTGTGGATGAGGAACCAGATGTCTTCGAAGAATTCGACATAGAATACTATCCAACGGTGATAGTTTTCAAAAACGGAAAGGTTGACAAGCGCCTAGATGCGGAACCTGGAGTTGGCCTAGACAAAAAACAATTCAAAAACTTAACTGAAAAACAGTAAGCGCGACAAGACATGGCAAAGACCGTTGGAACGATGCCGGTGCTCTTCATTGGACATGGTTCTCCAATGAACATTGTTTTAAACAACGACTACACCCAAAGCTTAGCTAAAACAGCCGAAAAACTTCCTGAGCCCAAAGCGATTCTTGTGATTTCTGCACATTGGCTGACAAAAGGCACCTACGTTACATGCGTGAGTAAACCTGAAACCATCTATGATTTCTACGGGTTCCCAGACGAACTATATCGACTGAGCTATCCAAGCCCAGGATCACCAGAAGCTGCTGAACTAACAATTAAAACAGTAAAGTCTGCCAATGTAAAATGTGGCGATTGGGGGTTAGATCATGCAGCTTGGGCGGTTCTTAAGACACATGTATCCTGAGGCTAATGTTCCTGTTTTTGAAATGAGTTTAGATTACTCTCCTTATAATGATTGGAACCCAAAACCGCTTGAGTACCATTATAGGTTGGCTTCTGAGTTGGTTTCGCTTAAGAAACAACGGCGTTCTCATCATCGGCAGCGGTAACATCGTTCACAACCTAGGCTTAATAGACTTTGACATTGACGCTAAACCATTCGACTGGGCAGTGAAATTCGACGAAAAAATCAAACAGCACCTTTTATCAGGAAATCATGAAGCCCTTATCAAGTATCTTGATATTGGAAAAGAAGCCATGTATGCCGTGCCAACTCAAGATCATTATTTGCCGATGATTTACGCTATTGGATTACAAAAGAAAGGAGAGAGCCTAAAATTTATCCACGAAGGCTTTCAAAATGGTTCGGTTTCAATGAGAGCCTTCCAAGTAGGATAAGAACTACATAGTCAAGAAAACTATGTCTTAAAACGGACAACTTTCCTTATTTCTTGTATACATTATCATCAACAAAACCCCCTAACAAACCTTGATCAAAAAATATCCGCCAAAATTACCAAAATTAAGCTATAGATTCCGTCAAATTCACGATTATTTAACCCAATTGCGACTCAAAACAAGAAGAAACATGGATAACAAAATCATTAGCGAATCTTAAAAGATTAATATACAATAAGTTAAACGCTATTTACAGAGCAGTGGAATTATTGTTCAAAACTGTGGGATTAGTCGCCCGCTACGATAAAAAACCAGCTTTAAAACTAATTGAAGAGTTAGCAGACTATCTGAAAAAGAAAGGATTGAAAGTTTACATCGAAGATACCTTAGCGGGAAAAATCACTGAAAAAGCAGAGATGGTTCCTCTATCTAAAATGAAAACCGATTTTATAATAACAATCGGTGGGGACGGAACAATACTGCGTACATGCATAAATGTTCCAAAACCTGAACCCCCAATTCTAGCAGTCAATATGGGTGTTCGAGGATTCCTAACCTCGGTCGAACCGAAAAATGTTTTTGAAGGTTTAGACAAAATCTTGAATGGGGATTACAAAATCGAAAAATGCGCCAAGCTGTGCATAAAAACAGGCGAAGAAGCTATGCCTGATGCTCTAAATGATGTTGTCATTTCTTCTGGTGAACCCTCAAAGATACTTTATGCACAAATATGCAAAGACGACAAACCTATCCTCAATTGCCAAGCGGACGGCTTAATTGTAGCAACCCAAACCGGTTCTACTGGTTATTCCTTCTCAGCAGGTGGACCAGTTTTAGATCCCGCAACTGGTGCTTTCGTGATTACTCCAATCTGCTCTTTAACCATGTTCCATTCGCTTGTTTTTCCAGCCAACTCAACCATCACTTTCAACATAACTAAAACAGAGGAAGTTCTTGTTCTGATTGACGGAAAGTACCGTAAACTTGTAAACAGTAAACAGCCAAGACTAGAAATTACAATATCAAAAAACGTAACTTCTTTCATTCGGTTTGAAACAGACTTTTATGACCGATTAAGAAGCCGGCTACTGTTTAAGGGAACAGAATGACCCCTCAAAATATCAATGAATGCAAACGAGCCATTGTTCTAGATACCTCTGCTTTTGTAGCGGGGTTTGACCCTTTCTCTTCAAATGAAGAACAAATGATAGTTCCTAAAGTTGAAGAAGAAATAAGAAGAAATTCAATGGTTAAGATGCGTTTTGAAGCTGCTCTTGAAAGCGGAAGAGTGAAGGTTAGAGCGCCAGCACAAGAGTTTTTGAATCAAACTAGAAATGCATCATGTAAAGTTGGCGACTCATTCAAATTATCAGAAACAGACATTGAGCTATTAGCTTTAGCTTTAGAATTGAAGTCATCAGGTTACACTCCTCAGATTGTCAGCGACGATTATTCAATCCAAAATGTAGCCACTCAACTAGGAATAGAGTTTTTTGCCCTCGCTACTTTCGGGATCAAGCGACTTTTAGAATGGATAAGATATTGCCCAGCATGTTACCGAGAATACCCTGCCAACTCCATCAACTAAAGAGTGCCAAGTTTGCGGTACCCGTCTGAAAAGAAAGCCGCGTAGAACAATGAAAAATGTGAAGGCAAAATAGTTAGGTTTGCTTTGCTACTTCATTAATTGTATCTTCCACAATATCCAATGCAGCTCCAAGCATGTCTGTTTGAATAGTAAGCGGAGGAACAATCCTAAGCGTTGATTCGCCACAAGTAACAACGGCAACACCCCGTTTCCAAGAACGTAACATAACCTCAACTGCCTTCTGATGGGAAGGCTTTTTCGTTTCTTTGTCCTCGACAAGTTCAACACCAATCATCAAACCTTTACCCCGCACATCGCCAATAATATCATTAGTTTCTTTAAGTTCAGCTAACCTTTTCATTGCGTAAGCCCCTTGCTTGTTAGCGTTATCAAGCAGTTGCTGTTCCTTAATGACATCTAGAACAGCATTTGCTGCAGCGCAGGACAAGGGATTTCCACCAAAAGTGCTTGCGTGCGAGCCACTGGTCCAATCCATAATTTTTGCATTTGCGATTGTTGCACCGATTGGTAATCCAGAAGCTAAAGCTTTTGAACTACAGATTATGTCTGGTTCAAGCCCCCAGTGTTCAATAGCGAACCATTTGCCCGTTCTGCCTATGCCAGACTGAACTTCATCGTCGATAAGCAATATACCATATTTATCAGCAATTTTCTTGAGCTTTTGGAAAAACTCAGGAGGTGGAACAACATAACCGCCTTCGCCCTGGATTGGCTCAAAAAGAATTGCTGCTACATCTTCAGACGGCATATACTTTTGAAGAACTTGCTCTTCGATGAAATCTGCGCACCAATAATTACACTCTGGCTTTTGTAGTTTGAAGGGGCAACGGTAGCAATGTGGATAAGGTACATGGGCTACTCCGGGCATAAAAGGAGAAAAATATCTCCTTTGCGCTGGTTTACTTGCTGTAAAAGAAAGTGAACCCATTGTTCGACCATGAAAAGCATCTATAAAAGCTATGAATTGGGGTTTGCGTGTGTGCCACCGTGCTAGCTTTATTGCTGCCTCAACAGCTTCGGTGCCACTGTTGCCAAAATAAGTTTTTTTCTCACACTCTCCGGGAGTTATTTGAGCTAACTTTTCTGCCAATGCGATGACTTCTTTATAATAGAAGTCGGTGTTGGAATAATGCAGAAACCGGTCACATTGGTTTTTTATGGCCTCAACCACGCGGGGATGCGTGTGGCCGACGTTCATGCAAGCTATGCCTGAATTAAGATCAATGTATTCGTTGCCATCCACGTCCTTAACTACGCAATCAATTGCTGAGTCAACAACAAGCGGGTAGTATCTAGTATAAGATGGTGAAACAAACCGTTCATCCTTCACAACAAGCTCTCTTGCTTTTGGGCCTGGTGGGGAAACAAGAATTTTGGGATAAGAATTCATTTGAAATAACTCCACAAAAAAGCCTAGTAAATAACCAATATTAACCTTTACCAATTGGCAAAGAGGGCTTAATTAGAAAAGCAATAAGATCAAAACTAAAAATAGTCCTTCCAATCCAAAAATAGGAACCAAAGTCTGTTGAGCCTTTTTGATTGCTTTGTCGACAAATTGTGTGATTGATTTTAACCGTTCTTCCCCGATTACTCTAACCTGTGGAACTATGAAATGTATGAAACCAGCATTAGAGACTTCGAGATTCGCCTCTGCTTTTTTTGCTACTTCACAAATATATCGAGTCAGCAGTTCTTGGTCCATAACTTCGCCGACCCGGTTGTAACCTCGCCTGCGAGTTATTAATGCGGTCACTGCGTGAGTGTCGGTTGTGAAAACCTCACTTTCATTGAATCCGATAGAGTTTAAAGCTGCAAGAATTTTTTCGCGCAGTCCAGGAACCATATTGTTTCCGTCAATAACGACGTAAGCGGTTTTCTGGTCATCTACTTGAACAACTAATGCGGTAATTCCTCCAGTGCCCATCCCTGCTTTTAGAGAAAATTCTTTTGGAAATACGCTGGCACCGCCTACCATGAACTGTTTAGTTTGCAATCTTATTGCTTTTTGAAGACATTTCGAAGCGGCGGTTTGTAGTGCGTCTAAGTGTTTCTGTGTATCAACTACATCGGTTAGACTATTGTGAGTATTAACGACAACAGCATTCTTTAAGCCGTATTTTGCAGCCTCCTTACTAACATATTGACCTAATTCTTGCGGTAAATCTTCAGTTGTTTCTGGAGCAAGTGTAAACGAAAGGAAAATAGTCTCCCCGAAAATTTGTCCTGAAGCAGTAGCTGCACCCTCTGTAACTCTAACAAAAGGCGATGCCAAATTGGATGTTGCATTAAACTTTGCAGAATCGATTACCTGAGAAACTATTTTATGATTCTGCTCTTGCGAGGCTAAATCAAGCTCATGACCAAGAATGCCCAAAGGAGTACAAGTTATACAACCGTATTTTGTTTCGAATCCTTGCTTCAGAAGGGAAGGCAAAAGGCTGCTGCCTATGTTCTTGAATGGTCCAGGGTGAACTTGTGGAACGATAATGGCGGCTTTAGGTTTAGATGTGTCAAACTTTAATAGAGCAACATCGATGTTTTTGTCTTCACCTATTTCTTCAAGATATTTTTCAAGAGGCGCATTTTGGTCGGTTGCCCAGTTCATTATGAACGCTCTAAACAGGCGCATCGCATTCAGAGAAAAGGATTTCTGACTTAAGCGCTCTATTGAGTAAAAAAATAGACTTACTGCAAGAAAACAAATTATGGGAGAAAGAGCAAGGAAGAGCAAAACTTGCAGAATCGGAAATGTGCTTGATGTGCCAACCCAAAAGACAACAAAAGCTGCAAAGGAAAGGGTAGGTTGCAGTAAGACGGCTAGCCCTTTTCTCCAGCTGGCGGCGGATGAAGTTGCAATCAGAACGATGATTCTTAGAGTTATGATGGCCGCGTAACCTAGTAGACAGAGTTTAACCCATATTAAAAAGCCAAATGGAAAGCTTAACACTATGCCTATGAGACTGAAAAGTAACCAAATAGCCCAGCCGACAAGTGATACGACAAGAGTGCGTCTCAACGTAAAAATTGGGTCATTCTTGAAAGTAATTTTGTTCATTATCACATCAGCGATAAGTGTTAGAGCGAAAAAAACCAGTCCAAGAGCCAAACCATCAACTATCTTCGCATGTGGGATACCCAAAGTTGAAAGCCCAATCACTATGCAGAGTCCCCCGACTAGGGCAAGCGTTTTTTTTAAATGATGGAAGGGAAAACATGGAGGAATAGTGCTTACTTGCATTATCAATTGAGTGATTGAGCGAACTATCAGTCTCCATATTTCCAACTCAGCTAGGCTTCTTTATGGTGTTGGCGGGGCTTATTAAAATTCTTAGCCATTTGAAGTACATTCAGAACAGGAAATACACATTTTTTAATAACCTACAGACAAGGCATATGTAATTTAGCACGAAGAAGTCAAAAATCAAATGCAACAACCCTATTTTACAATGACGATTACATAGGTCAACATGTTAAAAGAAGGGAACGGTTTTATCTTAAGAATGACTATTATATTAGTTTGCGAGCTCCATGCCAGATCAAGATTTGCCCCCATCGATCTTCCATATGTTGGAGAGGAACGTGGGCAAGAAAATCAGAGTTATTATAGATCCAGCATACGGTTTTGAAGGCACCTTAATTGCTGTGACGCATGAACCTTCAGGAATCTGGTTATCAGATGCAGAAGCGATCGTGTTAAGGTCAACAATTGCTCAGCCAATTCCTCAAGTCGCAAGTCGAGAAGAAAGAAGTGAACTATTTCTCCACTTGAATTCGGTTCAAAGACTAGAAGTGTTACACGTCACTTTGCCTAGGCGGTAGGAAAGAACACTTTGGCTAGGACAGAAATAACTATTAATGTTATCGAGATAACGACAAGAAGTTCAGGTCTAATTTTTATTCCTTCGGTCTCCTCCTCGAAGAACCTTAGCAATCCTGCACTTGCTGCAGGCATTGGACCTGTCTCTTTCTTTTTCCTTCTACTCACTGATATCCCTGTCCCTTCATGTATTGCAGGCATTTAATTAATCTTGCGCACATAATAGAAACTTAAACCCGAGATTTCAGCTTAGACCCTGAAATGTTTAAACTCAATAACTTTAACAGTAAAATTCGGTAAGGTGGAACCATGCAGATACATGAATTTCAAGAAATGATGCGCCAACTGTATTTTGAAAGAGATCTTGCCCGTGGAATAACGGGAACGTACAATTGGCTTGTCGATGAAGTCGATGAATTAGGAGAAGAATTACAAAAAGGAACTGATCGAGAGGCTACTGAAAAAGAATTTGCCGACGTCATTGCATGGCTTGCTTCCCTCGCCAACATAATGGGTATCGACCTGGAAAAAGCAGCCATCAACAAATACAATCATAAATGCCCAAAATGTCATCAGGCACCTTGCCAATGCACATTCTAGCTCAGCCGCTTCTGGCCTAAGCCCGATGACACCCAATAGTAGGGTCGGTTTCCTTTCCGCTGAACTATACCTTCGTTTGCAAGAAGGCGCAAGTGATGTATCACTACACCATAGGATAAGGGCAGTTCTTTTGCTATTGTTCCAGCTGAAAGTTGCTTAGTTTCGAGAATTTCTAATATTTTAGTTCTTGCTTTAAGACCGCAATTTACGTTTCTAATATTTTTCAAGTAAGCGTTCGGATGCATTGTTTCCTTTATGCTTTTTCACCGAAAGATAAACAAGCGGTTTACATTGAAAAGCTTTAGCTTACTCAAAATCAAAAAGTTTAGCTTGCTTTGGCTTTTTGTTATCGAACATGGAAGCTATCTCTTCTTTTATCAGATCCATGCGTTGTGTGTAATATGTTGGCAAGCCATACGTGTCAACAAGTTGCTTGCGCAGCACCCAGATACTTCTCTATGTTGCCTCGGTAAACAGTAAGAGTTAACTTTCCACCGCAGAAGGGGCATTTGCCTTTGAGTGGCAGTCGACGAAACTTTTTGTTGCATGATTTGCACCTAAACCCTTGTGTTGAGAAAGCACGCAAATTACCGGCTATGTCTCTAATGAAATGGGTTGTTAGAACTTTTAAAGCCACACGCTTGACATCTACAGCATCAATTCTTGAACCTAACTCTAACTGCATGTTTAGTTTTTCTATGCATAGATTTGAATTCTTTGTATGCGCTGTTTGCGTTTCCGAGGTTTATGTTTGTAACTGGAGTGGTGTATTGGAAGCCTTCAAACTGCGCTTCAGTTCCAAGTCTATGACTGATAACATCCATAATGGAGCTTACTGGTCTAGCATCACCTTTGTCCCAAGTTTTTTGGTAAAACTCAAGTGGGTATGTTTCATCAACATCAAAGTCGTGAGCTTGCCTTTGAACTTCCTTGGTGTTAACAAAGGGAATTAAAAGAATTGGTGCATCCATGATTCCGCCTATTTGAGCAGGCAGGTATACGCGTGAAAAGTTCAGAAGAGTATCCAAAGCAAGCATTATGGCATCTTCGTCTCCGTCGCAGTCTCGACGTTTAGCTGAGTGCCAAATAGGATGAGCGTATATCACGTTACGGTCTGTGTAGCCAATAATGCGCCCCATTATACAAGCGCATGTGTGAGGAGCCAAACCAAAAACCAAATGCCCAACAAGATCTTCAGGCTTCTTAACGTTGTAATAAGGCGGAAGCTTGTAAACTCTTACCAGAAGATCGTCAATAAAAGCGGCAATCTGAATAAAGTAATCTCCTGCTCGCCATGGAATCACGATATCCTGAATCTTAAGTTCACAAACTTGACCAGGATCGACTAAACTTATGCCGTGCGTATCAGAGCAATATCCTAGTTGCCTGATCTTATCAAGAGGTACGCCGACCTCAGCAGGAGTAAAATGCGTTAAAGGAGCATTAGTGGCGTCAAAACGGATAGTCCCATCTTTGTAAACTGATAAGTCATATCTTGCTCGTAAAATCCCTTTTTCGATAATCTCTGGAGTCTTATCCTTATTAGTTAAGCCTTTGACACCTCTTAGAATTTTAGGGGCAGGATAACCAAGCGACTTACAAGCGTTACCAACAACTTCTTTAAAGTTAACAGCTTGTCGCTGATACTGAATAGCGTCAGTCTTACAAGTGGGACAAGAACCACCTTCTTTTAAGGCTCTGCCACAACGAGGACAACAACTCTCAGGCACAGTATTGCATCCACAATCGGAGCATTTTACTTTCAATGTGTAAGCTTTACAAGTTGGACACTTTCGCTTAGCCATCTCAACAAACACAGGACCCTGTTTTGCCGCTTCCAAAAGGTCTCTATGCATTCCACCTGCAAGGCTTACTGGAAAAAGAACATGAACAGCAGGTCTCATATCGCGCTTTTTTGCTTTCTCGGGACGCCCCATTCTGCCGCCAACATACGTTGGTGCTTTATCCTTAATTTGAACGACTGAAAGCATATTAATCGCTTCCAACGCAGTCGCGGCTTGTGTGATATCAACCGTTTTAGAATTACCAATACCAAGACTAAGCGCTAAAGTAGCTGCATACTCACCTTCTAACAAAATCTTACAATCAATTATTTTATGCGGAACAAGGATTTTTCTCAACAATCTCGTAGCGTCTTCGTTAAGGGGACCCAAAATTGTGGAAGCAACACCATCAGCAAATAGAATTTCACAAGAATTCAACCACTTTCTCAGCAACTCAACATCTTGAACATCGGACAAGCTTGACCAAAAGAACAGGTATTGCGGGTGCAACGGCACATCCAATTGTAAGCAGAGAATCACTGCTTCCTTGAAAGTTGGTTTATAGCAAAAAGGATCTGCGATAAAACTATTTAGTCGCGCTAATGAGATCTCAATATTTTCTGCAGTTTTCTGACAATCTGAACCGAATTTTCCTGCAATGGCTCTCTGAACATCTTTAATCCACCATTCTTCAACGTATCCTGAAGGAGGAAGCGCTTTGTTAGAATATAGAAAATCCCCAAAACTAATTAGAATGTCACCTAAAAAAAGGATTTTTTGAATTTTACCTTTTACTTCGCCAAAATTCTCTAATGTTACTCGAACTACGGAGTTATCCTTTAGCAAAACAACAGGAGGTTCAATAGAATCTACGGGTAAAGTAACACAACCTTTGCCAGGAAGCTCTAGACGCATTTGAGTTCCTGCAGCAAGAAAATTCTCCAACACATGCATTGTGGCAGGATGTATACCTACAGCTGAAAGACCGGTGTTGCGTGATCTGCCATATCTTAGCCTGAAACCGCCACGCCTCGATGGAAAAGCAAAAATTGGACGCCCTGCAATCACATCGTCCATAAATCCTCCGGATTTCTTCTCTGATTTCTTTTTGAATTCTCTTAGCCAATCCCATCCTTGGAAACCTAGTTTTTCGATTATGACATATACTTTTTGTGCACGACCAACAATGCCGTCGTTAACTACCCTGAGCGCGCCGCCTCTTACACGGTTTGTTTCTACCCTAGGAAGGTTTCGGTAAGAGGAGACTTCTACGGGATCAGATTCGGTTCCTGTGCATTCAACTGGAATTAGATTTAATGCTTTTTTAAGTTCATCATCTGGAATATGATATTGGAAACGTCCAACTGAACGTTCATATAACCGTAATTCCTCGATAAAACGGGAGACTTCTTCTTCTGTAGGCTTATACTTATCCAGGCCTAGCTGACGCCGCACAAAATCGCCCACAACTAGGGTTAACGCTTGATCTGTTCCACCTGCTGACCTTATTGGACCAGCAAAATATATGGCTAAATAGCGGGTTTTGTCGGCATTAGCTTTTATTTTAACTTGAGCAATACCCTGAATCGGTGCTGCAGTTAATCCTTCAGTGAAAATTGCTAAGGCAGTTCGAATCGCCTGCTCAGCAGCTCCTTCAGGATCCATAGCACCGAATTTACCTAAGACAATTTCTTCAGCAACTTTGAAGGCTATTTCTTCTCTCGGGATTTTAGTGCTTAGTTCTCTAATGCTAAGAGCTACTTTCTTGGGTCCCACTAGGCCTTCCACTAGATCAGCAATATCTTGGGCGACAATGCATTCTGTCTTTAATGAAGGATCTAAGCCTTTTGATCTAGCGCTGTCGCTTATAACGTATAGTTGTTTTAGGGTATTTTCCATTGTTTCAACGTAATTTCGATAGCCTTTGCTAATGTTCACAGTGCAGCGTCTCTTGGCAAGATATAGAGCAATGGGTTATTTTGGCTTTCTAAAAACTAAGTAAAAAGACAGTAAAAGGACAGTTGAGCTAAACTCTAACGGTTTTGATTGCTCCTATGATTTCAGAAATCCGTTGCTTTGCATCAGAAGTTTCAGTAACATTACCCGTGACAATTATGTCTGCGCCGGCTGATGCTGCAGCAATAGCTTGTTCCTTAGTTTTAATTCCTCCACCTACTATTAATGGAATTTCAAGTAAGTGTTTGACTGCACGAATCATTTCAGGAGGTACAGGATTTGCTGCTCCAGAACCTCCTTCCAGATAAATAAAACGCATCCCGAGGTATTGACCAGCAAGAGCATGAGCAGCTGCCAGTTCAGGCTTAGTGTAGGGTACTGATATTGCTTTTCCTACAATGCCAGCGGTACCACCGTCGCCCACTATAATATAGCCCATGGAAATAGGTTCTAAACCGTATTTTTTGACAAGCGGGGCTCCTAGAATCTGGGCGCCCATTAGAAAGTAAGGATCTACTGAATTTAGAAGAGACATAAACCAAATGGCATCTGCATAGCTACTTATTCCTGTAATGTTGTTTGGAAAAAGGATTGTAGGAAGTTTCACTGAGGACTTGATTGATTTTACGACGTCATCAAGGTGGGTTTGAGAAGCAAATGTTGAGCCCCCGATCATTATGGCGGCTGTTCCACTGTTTTTGGAGTTCTCAGCAATTTGGGCAGCTTGTTGAATTGTTACTTTTTCTGGGTCGATTAAAGTTATGTGAATTGAGCCTTCAACTTTTATTTTTTCGAGCAAGTATTTTTCAGTCGGCCCTAGCATAACAATAATCCTTCGATTATTCTTTCTTAATGTTTGTTACAGGAGTTTTTTTAATGGAAGCATAAACTCGATCTGTTAACATGCAATAAACGTCGACTTCACCCTGTGCATGCTTAACTGGAAACTCTTCCTTAAGACCGCAACTACTACATTGAGCAACTGCGTGACCATCTTCCCTGAATAATTCGACCTTAACTGTTTCTTTTCCGCATGTTGGGCATGAGAAGAATTTTGGCAAACGTTTCTTAGGAATATGAACAACTTTCTTCCTTCTTCGCCCCAAACATAACAGCCTTCAAATTTATGATAATGGTCAATTAATATTTATGCTTGCCCTTAAATACTTGCCTACAAACTCAAGATTATGAGGCTGAGTGAAAGTCAATTGAAATTAACGCTTTCGTTATTAGACATAGATTTTTCCGAAGCTGAAAAAAGAATTTGCCGTTTCATAAAGGAGTACGTTGAAAACGCAGGATCAAAAGGAATAGTGCTTGGGTTATCAGGTGGAATTGACAGCGGGACAATAGCTGCTCTATCAAGCCGTGCAATAGGCGGCGGCAATGTACTTGGACTTATGCTGCCTGAAGAAGAAAATTTTAGTCAAAAGGACATTGAAGATGCAAAACTTGTAGCTGAAGAATTCAATTTACAAACACAAATCTGTGACATGTCATCTGTTCTAAGTTGCCTATATAAGTCCATACCGGTATTTGACCCAAAAGATAGGCTATGTAAAGGCAACCTAAAGGCCAGGACAAGAATGATTTACCTTTACTATTACGCTAACAAGTTTAACAAAATTGTTTGTGGCAGTTCCGATAAATCGGAAACGATGATGGGATACTTTACCAAATGGGGAGATGTCGCCGCAGATATAACGCCAATTATGGATCTATACAAAACACAGATTCGCAAACTTGCAATTCATCTGGGAATCCCCAAAGAGCTTGCCTTAAAGCCTTCTACTCCAGCCCTATGGCCAAACCAGACAGCGGAAAACGAGCTTGGCATTAAGTACGAAACCTTAGATCTTATACTTTATGGATTAGAAAAGTTCATGAAAACTGATGAGATTGCCAATCAATTAAACATTCAGAAAACTATTGTTGACGCAGTTAAGAATAGATGGCTATCAAATGAACATAAAAGAAAAATGCCGCTACCCCCTAAAATCGGGTATAGAACTGTAGGAAACGATTTTAGGCTTCCCAGACATACCTATTGAAAGTGGAAACAGAATGAAAGATAAAATCAATCTCGCCCTCGCTCAAATAAGCAGCAAACGAGAAAACAAAGAAGCAAATCTTCAAAAAATAGAGGACCTAACTTTTAAAGCCAAAGAGCAAGGAGCTGATATTGCTATTTTTCCAGAGCTTTCATTATCTGGTTATGTAGTCAGAGACCAAATTTACGAGTTAGCAGAAACAATTCCAGGACCTACTGTTGAAGAAACTAGAGAGGTTGACAAAAAAAACCGGGATGCATGTCATTTGTGGAATGCCTGAGTTAAGCGAGAAAACACAAGCAACATGTTTTAACACAGCCGTTTTAGTTGGACCTCAAGGTTTAGTTGGCAAATACCGCAAAATGTATCTACCTACGCATAGTGTGTTTGAAGAAAAAAGGTATTTCCGGCCAGGTTACCAAACAGCAGCATTTCAAACAGAATTAGGCAATATTGGCCTATGCATCTGTTATGATATTTTCTTTCCAGAAGTACTAAGACTAACCCGTTTGAAAGGAGCACAATTAATTGTCTGCATATCAGCGTCGCCAGCAGTCCGTCGAAGCTATTTTGAAACCCTGACTTGTGCAAGAGCTATTGAAAATACAGCGTTTCTTGCATACGTAAACCTTGCAGGGGTTCAAGATGGATTGCAATTTTGGGGAGGGAGCAGATTGGTTAGCCCTTCTGGAGATGTTCTTGCTAAAGCTAAGTATGATGAAGAAGACTTTGTCATTTGTGAGGTAGATTACGGGGATCTACGTACTGCAGAAACCTTCATTCCCACATTGAAGGATTTACGGCCTGAACTATTTGATAAACTAAAAGAGTCTTCAGAGCTTCTTTAGATATCCAAATGAAATTGAGAATCACGCTGACATCACATACTTATCACGTAGTGTGATATCAAGGCTATTTTGCCCTAATTACGATGATCTTAACGTGATTGGTGACGTCACAACGTGTTCTAAAGACATTTTGCATCGTTAATTAATTTCTTATTGAAGCATGTCTGAAAATGATTAGCTATAAAAAGTGTGTTTTAGAATGGGCACGCAAAACAACTAAATAATTAAAAAGAACGTTATGAATGGCCATTAAAAATATATTGTTCCGTTAAAATTATTAGATAACTTTATGTCAAAGATCGAATAATTTTGCCCTTTATTTGTTAACTGTACATTTTATTGGATTAAAAGCTAAAATACGCCAGCATTTGTCTTATTTTTACATATTGACTGTTATTCGACCTCTTAATAGTATCAAAAACTAGCGACTTTGCTCGGATAAGCTTTAAAAATAAGAGTAAGTATACAAAAGCGTATCCATTCAGATATATGGCGGAAGCGTAGAATTGAAGCTAAAAGACGGAGTTCAAGCCTGGTTAAACAGTGCATTAGGTGACCCTATTGTTAAAATTCTGGCTAAAAATAGCCAATTAACCAAAACACAACTCGAAACGTTACTGATAGATATTTTAGCTGAAAATATTGCAGGTAAACAGCTAAAATACGATGAAAAAGCCAATTTACGGTTAACTAAGGCTAAAATAAGCCGCGGAGCTTTTAACAGGACTTTAAAACAGTCCAAGGAAAACGTCATAAAATCGATTTATACGGTGCTACTTTTAGGCTATTTAGGGGTGTTTGATAGCACAACTCTTGACCCATATCTCGAAATAGCCAATAAACTGAAGGTATATGTCGAGGCACACCAAGAGAGACCTGAGAAGGAAGAAGAACTAAAAGACCATCTAAAACTCATAGAAATCATCCGCCAGGAGCTTGAAACGAGCCTAAAACGCCTTTCTAGTCCATCAGAAGAGAGTTTGTGACGTCACAAATCACAGAATTGAAGGCTATTCCTTGTCGTACAATAGTACATTACAAGCTTTGATAATAAATGTCTTAATTAAGCTTCAAATGACAAAATAGGCTTGAATTTAGGCGTTCTAATTTATTCATTTATATTGAATATTAGCGTGACAAGATATGTGATATGTGATATCATGATCAACATGAATTTACGTCACCAAAAACCTTAAAAAGTCCATGGGTTACTGTGATGTGTGATGCAACCGACAAAATCACGCCCAATCACGAATAAATCACAGAGGTTAAAATCACGGTAGACTTTGGGATAGTGATCTTAGGGATATTTCTTTCTGCAACAGTGGCGGCATCGGTTGAATATTACAGGCAAATACGTAAGGCACAAAAGGAGTACGAAAAAGCCAAGGGCATTGTCGAAGATATAGTTCTTAGTTTTGATCGAGAACTTAAGCGCGAATCAGACAAGTTAGATTTAATTGCGTTCAAAATAGAAGGAAACTTGGCTAAAGCAGATTCAAGCCTAAAAAAAACAGATATCTTAGAGAAAAAGATAGTGCCTTTGGAGAATCAAATCAGCGTCATTTCACAGACAAGTTCAAAAAGTCAAACAAATATTCTTTCTGGACTAACTGGTTTACAATCGAAAATTAATGACATAGAAACCTCACAAGAAACTATTAAAACAAAAATTGCCGGTTTTGAAGAACAAATCAAAAAGTTTACAACTACCTCAGAAATTGGCAATGAACCAGTAATCCCAATTAAACGAGATAAAGCAATGTCTACGTTAACCGAAACAGAAATCGCAGTACTTGAAATGTTATCATCCGAAGGCCCCAAGACAGCGCCCGAAATCAAAGAAAGAGTGCACCTAAGCAGAGAACATACAGCAAGGCTAATGAAAAAACTCTATGAGCAAGGATACCTAGAGCGGGAGGTAGGCAAAATACCGTTCAGTTACAGCATCAAAAAAGAGATGGAAAAATTCTTAAAGAAAACTGAAAATCCTCAACCAACATGAATCTGAGTACAAAGAGTTTCAACTTTCAATTACTTTTTAGTTAAGTCATGCGTTAGTCATTTTAGCCGCTGCTTGAGTGTTGCTTGTGGAATATTTGGCGCTGTTTTATACTTCAAATTGTTTGATCCGCCAGTTCTAAGAAGCATACCTTTGCTTGCCATTCTTGAAAGATAAGTGGAAACCGTACTTAGGCTAACCGGCTCTTTAAGCTCCTGCTCATAGAACGACTGGATGTCTTTTGAAGAAAACCAGATCAATGGAAAACTCTTTTGAACAACCAGTTGAACTTTTTCAAAACGTGAAAGAACATGGCTGGGTGTAGAAGCACGGGCACTAACCGTGGGACCTTCGCTTGGTGCACCACCTAACAACTCTACAAGATCTAAAAGGCGCAGAGCCTTATCACGGGTTACCTGACCCTCGAAAGCAATAGTATATCGATTACCATCGCTATCGAACAGCTCCACACGAATTTTTCGAGCTGGCATTGGGCTTACACCTTAATGATAGTTCACAGCTTTACACTTCACAACTTATAGCTGTTATGGTGAAACATGGAAACTAAAAGAAGCAAAGCGAGAGCTATTTTGGTGAAATAATCATGATTTACATTCAATTCAGTGTAACCAGCTTCACAATAAATCCGAATAGCTAAATAGCTAAAGTTATTGTTTGGTTTTGGTTCTCCAGTCGAAGCAGAGGGGTGCACTGTTCACAGCAAAGTGACAAGAAACAGGTAATCTTGGACTAAAGGAAAGTAATTAAGCGGCAAAATTAATGCTATTTCACATGTATTCACAAATTTGTGAACAAAAAAACCATAAATTATAGGGACTAAAGTATTGTCGTGTCCAGTTTGAAAAACTGATACACTTGTGATTGAAAAAATAGTCAAGGTAGCACTCATTTACATGGAAATTCTATGTGAAGAGGCACCCCTATGTTTCCTCTCGAAGTCTTGACGTCAAAAGAAACCTCAGGAATCTTTGAAAAAATTTTAAAAGAATCTTTATCTAAAAAAATTGATAACAATTATTAATATACAAACTTAGTACTTAACACTCAGAGTATAGTTACTACATATATTATATAATGGATTTTCTTTTATCGATGATTTTTTTCCAGTAGAAGCTTTGGGGTGTGTCTTACACCCTGTTTAATTAGTTTCAATCTGATTTTTTCATACTCTTTTAGAATATTGTGCTATAAATTTAGTTTTTTGTACTGCATCCTTTATCTTCTCCACACGAAATAATGGTTTTACCTCTGAAGTTAAGGGGACGGGAAAATGGGCAATCCAAGTATATTAGATGACGTATTCGAAAATTTTGTAAATGGCCTTCGGCTGTTTAAAGATCGAGAGGTATTAAGGCACGACTATCTTCCAGAAAAATTACCTCACAGAGAAGAGCAAATAAAATTATTAGGACAAACGGTTGCACCAGTCCTAAAGGATGAGAGATGCTCCAACATTTTTATTTACGGAAAAACTGGAACAGGTAAAACGGCAGTAACGAAATATGTACTTAAGTCATCTAGAATCTAAAGCAAAAGAATATGGTTCTCAAGTAAAATTTTGTTACATAAACTGTCGAATGACGGGTTCGGAATACCGAGTTTTCGCTGCTCTAAGCCAGAATATTGGTATGGCTATACCCTTTACAGGTTTATCTGTTGGTGAAGTTTTTGATAGGTTCCGGGCTGCTTTAGATTCATCAAGAATAATTTTTATAATAATTCTCGACGAAATTGATGCTTTGATTAAAGATAAAGGAGATGCTTTCATGTACGAGTTAACTAGAATAAATGAGACTCTAAATAGAAGCAAAGTTGCGATAATTGGTATATCCAACGACCTTCGTTTGAAGGAATTTTTGGATCCTAGAGTTTTTAGTTCTCTTAGCGAGGAGGAACTAGTTTTCAGACCGTATGATGCAGGTGAACTTCGAAATATTCTTCTTGAACGTTCAAAGTTGTCTTTTCAAGATGGGGTATTATCTGATTCAGCGTTAAGCATTTGCGCAGCTTTGGCCGCTGCAGAACATGGCGACGCGAGGCGAGCTTTGGATTTGTTGCGTGTCGCCGGGGAAGTTGCTGAACGGCAGGGTGCAACAGTGGTTACTGAGGAGCATGTTCGTCAGGCAGAGAAACATATTGAGCATAATCGAGTTGTTGAGTCTCTTAAGAATTTGACCTTGCACTCCAAACTAGTACTTCTCAGTGTTTACCATTTGAACAAGCCAAGCGCCACAACCGGTGAAATATACGATGTTTATAACGAATTGTGCGGAGAAATGGGCTCGGGGCTTCTGACACAACGTCGTTTGGGTACTCTAATTAACGAGCTAGATTCTATGGGTCTTGTAAACGCAAAAGTTGTAAGCATGGGAAGATACGGACGAACCAAGAAAATTAGACTTGAAATCTCGAGAAGTCTCATCAAAGATGTATTTAACGAAGATACTCGATTTAGTCGTCTTATCAGCTACTCTCGGCAACCATCAAATAAAGCTTAAAATACTTAGATAAATGAAAGAACCGTTATCTCTAATGTTTGCAAGTTAACCACTGGAACCTTTCCAGGCGTAGGAACTAACCCTAATTTTTCCATGTAATCTGTCTGTTGTTGCCAACCTCCAGAATTTACAACCAGCACGCCACGATAATTGAGATAGCCTAACACGTGGATATGCCCAGCATGAAAAATATCAGGTACTCTATCAATGACCAAATAATCGCGGTTTTCTGGTGAAAGTAAAGTTTTTCCACCATAAACCGGCGCCAAATGGCGGCTTTGCATAAGAAGTTTCATTGATTTTTCTGGGTGTGAATGGTCCATTCCTGGTATAACAGCAACTATGTCATCTAAGCTTCTGCCATGGTACATTAAGACTTCAACGCCGTGTAAGCTCAAAAGGCAGGGGCTCCCAACTGAGTGAATGTTCTTTTTGCCTTGTATCCCAGTTAAGTAGCCTTCAGGTATGGCGGGCTGGGGCAAGGCTTTGCGGGAAGCATCATGGTTGCCCGGAGAAATTACTATTTCTATATAATCTGGGATTTTGTTCAAATATTTAGATGCGAAATCGTATTGTTTATGAACATCTCGAATGCATAATTCTTTTGCTTGGTTTGGGTAAACTCCAACTCCGTCGACAATGTCGCCTGCTATTAACACATATTTGACCCTGCCAGCCATTTCCCTCATTTGTTCGTTTCCATATTTTCCTCTAAGCCATAATATGAATCGTTTGAATGCTTCTTTTTCAAATTTATTGCTTCCAACATGAAGGTCTGATGTTAAAACAGCATACACGGGTTCTTGGGCTCTCTGTGGGGGTCTTTTGCCGATTTCTGGAAAAATAATGTCTTCGGCTAGGAAAAGATTTGTTCTTGTTTTTATGAGGGCTAAGCATACTACTTGGTCTGGCAAAAGGAGAAGCGCTTTTTTGCGGACTTCTTCTTGCGCTTTTTGAGGGATCAATACTGTTGCGCTTCCTTGCAGATCTTCAATCGCCAGTATCATTTGGTTTTTTGAATCTCTTTTCTCTGTTATCATGCAAATTATTTTGAGTTTTGTTTTAGCTGGAGATTTAAGTGCTTCGATTATAGAGGTTGCTGACCTAACATCGATTCTTTGTCTTAGTAAATGTTCTATTCTTCTGAACCTGTCTTGGAAATATTGAACGTATTCTTCTAATGTTCCATTTGAACTAAGTTTACCTGTAGCATCTTCGAGGATACTGAGACATGACTTTATGTCTCTAGCATATGGATAAAAAATGGTACTTTCCTCTGACTTGATTTGATTTAATTGTTGTGAAAATGGTGGATCTACAACCTTTTGGCTAAGAGGTTCAGTTTGCGTTTCGACAACAGAAGCGGTCAGTTGCGGCTCTAAGGTTTCCAAGAAAACTCTGTCAATGAAAAATGGTTTTTCTTCAAGATCTTGTAGCTTTTGAAGTGCACAATTCATAATGTCAACTGGATCGTTTAGTGTCTGAGTTTTGACTTAAGAAGTCAAAGGCTTCACTATTTAGTTGATATCCTGCTGCGATTGTTGTCTCGATTGCTTTTTGTAATTTCTCTTGTGCGCTCATTTTTGATCTTATCTATTAACCATTGCTTTGGGTCATGCTTTTGCGCTTAAGCTTTTATGCTTTTGCTTTGTTTGCTGTTTTTGTTTGAGATTCAACCTTTTGAACGATATCAGAACTGCTTGCCTAATTTATTAGGGTTAGATGCACATTGCTTTTGGTTAATTATGTATCGACTTTAACTATTCAAGCTCAATTTAATTTATATAAGCAACGTGTAGTTTAGATACGTTATATCTAGTTTGGTGCAGACTTATGGGTGAATCACGAAAAGTTCAACAAACGCCGACCGGCACTTTCTTTGTTTGTGTACCTAGAGATTGGGCCAAGAAGAGTGGCTTAAAAAAAGGCGATTTGGTAAGCTTAGATGTAACTAGTGATGGCAAACTTGTTGTAGACCCTTCCAACATTGTTGAGTCCCCGCCCAGAATTACTTGTCTAAATGTAGGTCCTTATCTCGGCCGAGAGATTATTGGTCGTTATCTTCTAGGTTACGACATTATCGATATTGAAGCAAAGGACAGAATAGACTCTGAAGCAAGAAAAGTAGTTAAGTCAACCGCAAGTTCTTTGGTTGGCTTGGAGATTGTGGAGGAAACCAGCTCAAAGATTTCTCTGCAAACCTTGATGCAACAGCCATCAGGATTTATACCAGAAAAAATCTTGAATAGAACTTATGCTATTGTAGCAGGAATGACTCGTGATGCTGCCAACTCATTTGTTTATGGAGATGTAGAGTTAGCAAAGAATGTTATCGAGAGAGATACTGAAAGCAATAAATTGTATTTTTTACTTGTAAGAATTCTTCGAACGATTATTCAAAATCCACGTTTAAGCGATAAACTAGGGATTACTCCAATAGAGTGTTTGGATTATCGTTTAGCAGCAAGTTTGATTGAAGGCATAGGCGATGCGTGTGTCCAGGTAGCTTCAAAAACAATTGCACTTAATGGTGTGAAGATGTCTAGTGAACTGCAAAAATTGTTGCTCGATTTGCAGGAAGCTTGTTGTAGAGCTAATGAACAGGCTTTAAAATCCTTTATAACCAAAGACATCTCATTGGCAGAAAATGTACGTAACCTAAGAACCAGAATCGATATTACATACTCAAACATTGAGAAGGTCGCAAAAGATTCTTCGGTGGATTTGATGCCACAGCTTTTAGCAGCTGGTTTCTTTCCTTAGACAAATTTACGAACGCAGTGTAGACATGGCCGATCTTGTCGTTTAATTGATTGTAAAGAGTTAAATTTCCTATTTTTATAATCAAATTAGGGATATTCAAATGTCAAATATTACCGATAAAGTTGCGACTGCTCTATACTTGTCAGGATGCTTAAAGTTTGGAAGCTTTAAAATTAAGTCTGGAGCTATCAGTCCTTATTATATAGATCTAGCTCGTTTGCTCTCCTCGCCAACACAACTATTGGTTGTCGCCGAGCTTGCGGCTAAAAAAATTAGGCAAATAATGGGTTCCGATAAAATAGACAAATTAGCTTCGATCGAACTCAAAGGAGCGTTGATAATTCCAAGTATCGCTATTCAATTAAACCTGCCTTGTATTATAGTTAGGAAGGAGGAGAAAGCCTACGGTGTCACAGGTAGACTTGCCGGGGCAGATGTTGCAAAAGGTGACAATATCCTATTTTTTGATGATGTCGTAAGTGAAGGCTTATCTAAAGTTGAAGGTATTAAGCCTTTACAAGAGCTTGGTGGCAACGTTAAGCATTTGTTGGTTGTTGTTAACCGTGAGCAGGGCGGAAAAGAAAAATTAGAGAGCTCTAGGCTTCAAAGTGTACGCTTTAGCAAAAGTCTCCGAACTCGCAGAGTCGCTGTATAACAACAAACATATTTCAAAAAAGCAGAACGATGAAGTATTAACTTTCATAACAAAATTCAAAACACTTTAAGATCCATTATGATTATTCCTATTAAGAAATTTTTTTAGTTAACCATTATTTAGCTAGAAATATACCCTATATTTATTGGGATCAAATTCACAAGATTACTTATTCAGGAGAATATTATGCACACCCAAAAACAAGTAGTTGACGCCCTTCTAAAACCAGAAGCTTACCCTGAAAACCCCGGCGAAATTAGATTAATCCAAACACATATTTCCTTTGTTTTCCTCACTAAAAATTTTGTTTACAAAGTAAAGAAAGAAGTAAACTTTGGATTTTTAGATTTCTCTACCCTTGAAAAAAGACACTTCTTCTGCGAGAAAGAGCTAGAGCTCAACAAAAGACTCTGTTCAGATGTATATCTCGAAGTCGTGCCTATCAACAAAAAGTTGGACATCATAAAGGTAAGCGGTAATGGTGAATCAATTGAGTATGCTTTAAAAATGAGGCGTCTTCCTCAGGAAAGAATCATGGCGGTTCTTCTTAAAGAGAATAAAGTTGACGAGAAAACAATCGATGAGATCGCAAAGATTGTTGTGCAATTTCATTCTAAAGCACAAACCGGTGGCGAAATCAATGAATATGGTTCTCATTAAAATTATAAAGACTAATTGGGATGAAAATTTCGCTCAGACCCTAAAGTACGTCGATCAAACGATCTCACAAACAGATTTCCACTTTGTTCAAGATAGAATTGTTAAGTTCATGGATCAAAGGAGATCGCTTTTTGAAAGCAGAATAATAAACAATAAAATCCGAGACTGCCATGGCGACATGCATTCAGGAAACATATTCATTACAGACCCAATTTGTATTTTTGATGCGATAGAATTTAATGATCGTTTTAGATACTCGGATGTAGCTTCAGATGTCGCCTTTTTAGCGATGGATCTGGACTTTCAAGAGAGGCATGACTTGTCAGATTACTTTATCGACAGATATGTAACATATTCCAAAGATCAAGATTTGGTGAAGGTTCTTCCATTCTACAAGTGCTATAGAGCATATGTACGAGGCAAAGTTATTAGCTTCAAACTTGACGACCCAAACGTTGATGCCAATGAAAAGAAATCAGCCGCTAAAGAAGCTCAAGCATACTTCAAATTAGCTGCCGCCTACGCAAAAGAATTGTAACGAACCATTCTACTGATGAACTGGTTTGCTACCCAATCAGGAATTTGCAACAGTGCCCATCAAAATTGGTTTTTGGTGGCAATCACTTCCACCCGTCATCATTAACCCATATTTCTTTGCAAATGCAACGTAGTGATTTGTTGTTTCCAACACTATTTCGTGAATGCCAACATTCAACACCATCAATGAAAGGAAGCATCTTATCTTGAATAATTTCCGTTTGGTCAAACAATGATTTAGATAATGCAAGCCAACGAAGTTCCGTGAGGATCATTGGGATGAGCCAATACCAATTTTCCTCCGGCGCCTCTTATAAGTTTTGATGCTTCTTCTAAATAAAGCGGGTATTTTGGAACATCACATTTTACAAGGTATTTGTCGAAGGCTTCCTGACGCGATTTAACGATGTTTTTCTTGACTAAATAATCAGCTATGTGGGGCCTGCCAAGCACTCCGTCTACTGAGTCTTCAATTTTTCTAAAATCCATATCCGTCAATGTTGCTATGTTTTCTTTTCTAAATTCTGCGTTCAAGTTGTTAAGGATTTTTGAAGCTCTTTCCACTCGATATTTTGCCATGGTTTCCAATTTAGTATTTAGCTCTTTGTTGTTAGCATCGAATTGATATCCTAAAAAATCAAGGGAAACCGCTTTGCCTTCATGATACTTTGGGTGTGAGAAAGTCACGTTTAATTCAACGCCGCTGAGATATTGGATGTGTTTCGTTCTTGCTTCAGCCATAGCTTGGGTTTGGCAGGTAATAGAATCATGATCTGTAATTGCACATTAAGTTTATTTTTCGGATTTTGGCTTCTTTAAAAATCTCTTCGACTGTTAGTTTGCCATCTGACGCTTTGGAGTGAATATGTAAATCAATAATCATTATGGAACAGTATCCGGCTACCTTTTTTCTATTCCCATAATGTACCAATCTTCTGCGTTGTCTCGGCAAGTGTCGACTGTCAAATGAACTATTTTGAGTTTCGGATAACTTTTCTTGATGGCTTCAATATCCACTGGTTCAAATTTTTTCTTGTTAGCAAGATAAGCATCTACAGTTAACGCGTTTGATTCGTACTTCTCTTTGGTTCTTCTCTCAATTCTTGCCACTGACACTTCCTGTGGGCAATTTGTCTGCATAATTACAAAGTTCATGTTATGCTTAGAAGCAACTTCAGCTGCCCGAAGTACGTAATTCCTGCGTGACAAAAGTAGCATCTAAAATAATGCCCTCATCATTTTTGTCCGCAAGTTCATCTGCTCGACGGAAGACTTCATCATAAACAGACATGCGCTTATTCATGTTTCCAGCAACTTTAGGGTCAAAAACATCTTCATTTTTGAGTACTTCTAAACGAATTATGTCGCTTCTGAGAATTGGATATCCTTTAATTTTTGAGACTTCTTCTGCTGTTTCCGTCTTCCATGTGCCGGGCAACCCGCATGTAATTAGTAACGTTTTGGTTCCCAGGTTAGCTTTAATGAATTTGGCAAAAGGTTCTTTCAACTATACAACCTCTTACTGTTAGCTTTTGGATAGGTGTAATTAAACTTTTTCCAGCAGCTTAGTTGTGCTTCCAAATTATTGTTTGATTTAAACTGCCCTTAGCATAAAGCAAATTCTAAATAGGTAGACGATACATTCTTCCTAAAAAGAGGAATGTTATTGGAAAAATTCCAAGTTAAAGACAAAAGTTTAGCACCTCAAGGTCACTTACAAATTGAATGGGCAGCAAAACACATGCCCGTCCTCAACATAATCAAAAATCGTTTTGAAAAAGAAAAACCACTTAAAGGCCAAACCTTAGCCGCCTGTCTACACGTAACCAAGGAAACGGCAGTTCTCATAAAAGCATTAATCGCTGGAGGCGCAGAAATCGCACTCTGTGGTTCTAACCCTCTTTCAACTCAGGATGATGTCGCTGCCGCATTAGCAGATAGCGGAGTACACGTTTTCGCCTGGAGAGGACAAAATACAGAAGAATACTACCAATGTATCGACAAAGTTCTCGATTACAAGCCAACAATAACTCTCGACGATGGCGCAGACTTAGTTGGAACACTGCATAGTAAACGCCAAAACCAGATAAAAGACCTCAAAGGCGGAACTGAAGAAACAACAACTGGAGTCATACGACTAAGAGCTATGGAACAAGATGGTAGCCTCAAGTATCCCATCGTAGCCGTTAACGATGCCTACACCAAATACCTTTTCGATAACCGATATGGAACAGGTCAAAGCACCATGGATGGAATTCTGCGGGCAACTTCAGTTTTGATTGCTGGCAAAAACTTTGTGGTCGGAGGATACGGATGGTGCAGCCGAGGCATAGCAATGCGGGCGCAAGGCATGGGTGCAAACGTCATAGTCACCGAAGTCCAACCGACTCGCGCATTAGAAGCTGCCATGAATGGTCTACGTGTTATGCCGATGTCTGAAGCCGCAGCTATTGGCGACATCTTTGTAACGGCAACTGGCGATCTTAATGTTATCCGAAAGGAACACATGCAAAAGATGAAAGACGGCGCCATCATGTGTAATAGTGGTCACTTTAACGTAGAAATCAGCATTCCTGACTTAGAATTGCTTTCCAAAGGTAAACGGACGATTCGACCAAACATGGAAGAATATTCATTAAAGGACGGTAGAAAACTATATTTGCTCGCCGAGGGCAGGCTAGTCAATTTAGCAGCAGCGGAAGGTCATCCCTCAGAAGTCATGGACATGTCCTTTGCAAACCAAGCCCTTAGCTCTGAATTTATAGCTAAATCTGAAAAGCTCCAAACCAAAGTTTACTGTGTGCCTAAAGAAATTGACGAAAAGGTTGCTGAACTAAAACTGAAATCAATGGGTGTAGAAATCGATGTGCTTACTGCTGAACAGAAAAAGTACCTGTCAACTTGGGAAATGGGAACGACATAAACAAGGTATGGTTAAAACCATGACAAACTTTAAATTGTCTGAGCATAGTACATGGCTATAAAGTGGTGACTTAAATGGTTAGCAAAGATCAAGGAATAGGTGGAGCAATACTAGCCGTATGCGTTATCGTAGCTTTAGCTTTATGCATTACTAGTAATCTTCCCAGCTCAGCTTTACGGATTAATTGGGACTGTCACAACAATACTGGCAATAATATCAGGCTAGATGCCGTATTGATTCTTGTTTCTATAGCATTTATCGCTATTCTAGCGATTGGTGCATGGATAGGTTGGACAATGGCAACAACACCGCCTCCAAAACCAATCGAAGAGATAACAACTGAGATTGAAGAGAAGAAGGAAGAACCAAAAGTAGAAGAACCAGCCAACAAGCAGAAATGACTGCCACCGAAGACAAAACTGCACCTAAGAAAAAGAAATAATTCAAATAATTTCTTCTATTTTAATTCTTTAATTTTTTTATTTGTTAACATCAAAATATTTTGTAAATTTTGTTACCTCATTTTTCTCAGCATACATTCAAGAATGTCCTTGCAAATAATGCAATCATCAGGAATTTGCTCTTTCTGTCTCACGTTCGCTTAAGTAGCCGAAGTGATATTTGCAAGTTGATAGGTTTTTCTTTCTTTTGGGTCGGTTTTTCTTTATGAAGAGTTGACTTAATAGTTGTTTTTTCAGGTTCATTATTTCTTTCAATTTTTGTGTCTGGTATTTTGGTTAAACAATAGGGCAGGCGTCAAATGGCTCAGCCGAATCCTGATTTAGATTTAAGGTTTTAAGTGGTGCATTGAAAGTTTTCTTGCATGAAGGGTTGGAGCAGGTAAACGTTCTTCTTCCTCTCGTATCTTTAAAACTCTGGTTTGCTTGTTGTTTCGCTAAGGTGCAACTTCTTTATAGTATTAATGGATCTGAAATTAAGATATTGGCTATTCGACATTGCAAGTTTGAGAAGGCGAAGCTAGTTTTTTCAAGGCATCCGCACCTTCCGCATAACCTGAAGCAACTAAGACATCACCATCTTGGATTTTTGAATCTGCTCTGGGACGAAGGCATTTCTCACCTCTTTTAATGACTAAAATCCACATGCCAGTTTCTTCATGTACACGTGCTTCTTTGAGTGTCTTGTTTACAAGAAGAGACTCTGCGGTGACGCATGCTTGAGCAACTGTTTCTTCAGCTTCTTTAATTGTTAGTTTCAAAATTGGATGAGGTTCGATTCCCCTGAGAACTACTTCAGCCATTTCGGCAGCAGCATCCGCGATTTTTTCAGTTGCAACACCTAGTCGAATTAACCCTAAGAAGCCTGATGCTTCTTCTTTTTTAAAATCACTAGTCAAAGCAAGCAATTCAAAATCGGTGTGCATTTGATCCATGCGTTCTTCAAGGCGTTCGACTTCTTCAGCTAGTTCCTTGTTATTTAGTAGTAGAGAAGAATAGGCCAAATTCAACATTACTTCTGATGTATCCTTAAGTTCCACAAATCTGGAGACTATTTCCTCAAATTTGGCACGTTGTTCAGTGTTTAGTTTTGCAAGTTCTCCCTCTGCTAGATCTTTAAACTCTTCGATTCCCTGAGGGTGCTCCACGAGTGATTAAGATATCTCCCTGAAACACTTTTTCAGTCTTCTTAGGATTGAGTATCCAATCGTTGTTTCTACGAATGGCAATAATATCAACGCCCATTCTTGCAGCTAAGTTCAATTCATCTATCCTTTTCTTAGCGATCACAGAATTGGGTTTAACAGTCACTTTCATTATACGTTCTTCTACTTTTTCGAAGATTTCGCTAACTATTGGGTGGATACCAATATTGCGAGTTACTATGGCTGCTATGTCAGCGGCAGCATCTGAAATTTTATCCGTAGCAGAAGCCACCCTGGAAATTCCCACCATTGCTTCTGCGTCTTTTGGATCTCGTGAAGCAACCATTATTTCCATATCTAAAAGATATGCTAAGGTATCTACCCGGCTTTCCAGCGCAAGAACGTCTTCAGCAAGATCCTTATCATTGTATAAAGCAGAAGAATAAGCTAAATCAATCATAAGTTCAGAGAGATTTTTCATTTCAAGTAAAAGCTCTCTAACGGGGATAGGTTTGTATTGTATTTTTTCAAATTTAGGCATCCCTTGAGGTCGCTCCAAAATAATATTAGTGCTTTAAGTTATTTAATTGTACTCTTCAATTACCTGATGAAAAGCAAAGCCAGCAACAGGGCTATTGAAGTTACTATTGTTGACAATGAGGTTTCAATTGGAATCACAAAGTTTTCAGGGTTTAAGCCTCTTCTGAAAGTAACTACTGAAATCCCATAAGAAATCAGCACTATACCGATTACAGCAATTACGTTAGCTATCCAAATTATCCCCAAAAAATTAAACAAGCTTGATAGCGGAAACACACGGTTAATTGCTAGAGATATGAGAGCTAAAATCGTGCATGATTAAAAATGAGGCTGCCCACGCACTTGTAATGTTTTTTGCGTGATTTTTTATTGAGAAGAAAGTGGGTGTTAGTACTCCTAATGCAAGTTTTGTGTTAGCGGTGGAGCCTACGACTGAGCCCACATTGCTTACCAAATTAATTAAAGCGGGATAAATGGTGTAAATTTCTTTTCGATCTGATGCGAAGTTACTTATTCCTTTGAAAATCGTTCCAGTTAAGGTTACCAATATTGCTACAACCATTAGCATAATGAAGGATTCGCGTATAGTTTTTAGGAATTCAAGATCTTGCCTGTCTTTTGATACTAAATATAGAACGAGAAGAGACATGTGCAAAACCGATAGCAAGAATAGCTAATTTACCGAAATAAGGCAAAAAAAAGAATAAATTTAGTACTCCAACATAGCAGAGTGTCATGAATATGCTTCCAGCTGTAGATATTACAGGATAAACTACAATGTCTGGATCTAGTCCTCGTTTGAAAGAAATAAATGCAACTTTGACAGTGAATAAAGAAAAAAGCAAACCTATTGCCAATGTCGAAACCATTACCGACAATATAGCTGAGAAATCAGCTATGGCTTATTCCCCAAAGTAAGTAACCAAAAAGTAATGAGATGACGCTAACCATAAGGCTTGTAACTAGAGTTAAAACAATTATTGCATGAATTAATTTGTGGAAGCTTTTCGTATTTCCAGAAAATCTAGGATAAATTGTACCAAGATGTAAACCAGTGCTTAAGCGACCGCTAAGTAAACCGCTAATTACTCTTGTACTAATTAACGTTGGATAAAGAGCCAAAGCCCAAGGTGAAAGCCTAAAAACATTAAGCTGATAAGCAATTAGAAAACCAGCCAACAATCCTGCTATATCAAAAAAATAAGCAAATGATGTCTCTTTGAACAGTCCCCAGAAATTTCTTGAAAGGCCGCCATTTGAAATTCTGGTTGCCTCCTTAACTTTCAGAAAAGAGTGAAATTGTTTTGTCTAAATAGTCTCGGAAAATTAGCGATTAAGGTTTGAATAAATCTTCTTGCTGTATTAATTGAAGATATTCCCTTAAGAGTCTTTTTTGAGTTTTTCGATTTGTGGACTCTTATCATTTTCATCGCCATCGATTTCTTGGTTGGCGGTCCACAGTTATTGTATACCTGCGTTGAGGGCTGCCAAACCCACTTTTACTGCCAATTAAAGTTTTTGAAAGACACCCATGTCTTAAATAGTTTCTGTCATTGCACTTTTGTTCAATTAACCCTTTTTCTTATTAGTCTCTATAGTTACGGTTTTTGTGAGGCATTTTTTGGTTTATAGACGCACCATGGATCCTCAGTTAGATAATCGCTTTTTAACTCTTCAGGTTCGTGGAGGTCTCCGCAATAATCTATGAAGTCGTTTGAGAGACCGTAAGCGCGGGCTCGGCAACCACCGCATAAATAGCGATAATCGCAAGCGCCGCATTTTCCTTTGAGTGAATTTGGATCCCTGAGATCTTTGAAAACTTTTGAGTTAAACCAAATTTCTTTGAAGCTTTTTTCCCGAATGTTTCCCAGCTTAATCGGGAGATAGGGACATGGAGTTACATCACCATTGGGGTAAATGCGGCAATAATACAGTCCGGCGATACAGCCACGAATCCACTGTCGCATATCTAAACCCATGCCTTTAGCGATTCTCATAAACTGGGGAGCACAAGAAGGTCGAACATTCAGCTTGTGATTGGCAGTTTTCGCGAAGGTTTTTGAAATCATTTCTTCATATTTTTCCGGTGAAATGTCTGTCAGTTTGGTTCCTCGCCCCGTTGGAACAAGGAAAAATAAGTGAAAGTTTTCAACGCCTATGTTCTCAGCCAGTGACATGATATCGTCTATCTGGTCGTAATTTTGCTGGGTTAACGTGGTGTTGACTTGAACGAGGACATTGTTCTTTCTCAAAACTTTACAGGCTCGGACTGCTTTTTCCCATGCTCCATTTACTCCTCTAAACTCGTCATGCTGGGCTGCAATGTTAGAATCCAGGCT
The DNA here is from genome assembly GCA_963768895.1 of Candidatus Bathyarchaeota archaeon. Lineage (GTDB taxonomy): Archaea > Thermoproteota > Bathyarchaeia > Bathyarchaeales > Bathycorpusculaceae > Bathycorpusculum. Next base: position 199,526 of record CAVYJU010000013.1, on the reverse strand, counting down.
GATGGAAACAGTTGCAATACCTGCTTCCTTTAGTTTCCTTGCCATTGATTCATCAATTAGGCTTCCGTTGCTTCCTAGTCCCATCTTCAAACCTATCTTTGAGCCATAACTTATTAATTCAAGAATGTCTGGGCGCAAAAGAGGTTCGCCACCGCTCAAAATGAGGAGTGGCGCGCTAACTTGGTAAATTTGATCCATGAGGTTTTTTGCTTCTTGAGTTGTTAATTCATTGTTAAGTTTTTTGTCTGTTGCGTTAATATAGCAATGTGAGCATTTCATGTTGCATTCTCGGGTAACATTCCACGACATGACAAGAGGAACAAACCGTTCAGACGTCTTCGTCGCTGTTGAGTGAGCGAGTTTTAAGTAATATTCGCAGTTTCCATGTGTTGCCATTATTTTAGGTTGCCAAAGTGCAAATGGGAAAGGAAGCACCGTATCTAGCATTGCTTTGGCATGAGCAAAACAGAAATGAGTACAAAACAGAGAAGACACTTGGGGGTTTATGCCGTATTCTTCATGTGCGAATTTATGGCTTCCAAATATTGGGCAATTCAAGAATTCCATGTGACCGTCTAGAGTTTCCGTGGACATAGTATAGTTAATGAAGTGATCGCTCAACATAATTGACTGCAGTTTTTCCCTTCGCAATCCAACTTTAAGGGTGACATCAAGTGCTATGTTCACAGTTTCTTGACCGAATTTGTCCTGCACCCTTTTCATTGCATTTTCAAGAGTCGTCAGGTCTATGCGTTTCGCAAGTTCAGCCATGACTAGTAAACCTTTGATTGTCTCAAATTCCTGAATTAGGCGCATTCGTATAATTTGCTCAGACCAGTCACGAAATAGTTTCTTTAATTCTGAAGATGCCTCGGTTTTCTTTGCAGTTAAGAGGCTTTCAACTTTTTTGTTTTCTTTACTTAGGTTTTTGAAAAGACTAATTTTTTCGTTTGTTCCAAGGTATGGATTTGATCTTATTTCTTTAGACGACAAACTAAAAGAAGTAATTTCTTTGGTTAGTTCTTTGGAGTCAGATTCAAAGTCTTCATAAATGTTGTCAACTTTGAAAGCTATTTCAGGCAAGTCTACTTGCAACTCTTTAAGTAGCATACGTGTTTCAGACTCCATTTTTGTAACCATGGCCATATGATATAAAAGCGATCCAGCCATGCCTGGGTCAGCTTGTTTGCCGTTAAATCCGTTAAATATTTGAGAAAACAGACGCTTTGCCAAATCAAAATCGTTTTCAGTTATGGCGGTTAAGGCTTGATTGAGTTTTTGTTGCCTTGTAAACAAAAGTTGAGCCCATTTATGACTGTGTCTGGAGTCGAATTTTGTTAATGTATCCACGTCCTAGGAGATGGTTAAGAGACATGATTGAAGGTAAAAAAGGTTAACGTTATGTACCTTGGTTAATTGCAATCAATCGTTGTAAGAGGTTCGTATTCGATAAACTAATTAAGCTCTAAATCAACTTAGCCAGACAAACAGGTGAAAAGTATGAGTTACGATTGGATTTTCGCATTAATTGGCTTCATAATAATGATCGGCGTCTTGGGTGGCATTGGCATCGAAAAGCCGCGTGGAATGAGCGTTAAAATGTGGTGTGTGGGTTATTTGGCAGTCGCATTAGTTTTTGATGCGCTAGTTGTATTGGGTTTGGTTGGACAACTCGGATGGCTTAACAATCTGCTAATTGGGCTTTCTGCTGGGGCGGCTACAGGTTTAGCAATTCATGTAATGCATCATATCAATGAAGAAAATGTTAACCCAACCATTATGGGTTAATCAAGATTTAATAATTCATTATTCATTTTTCCAAAGTCTTTTCTTTCTTCTTAAAGTCGCAATTCGTATTCCGAGATTAGACTTGGCAGATCCTATTACTCAATTTTGAGTAAATTTGGGGATACGCAGACAATAACTGTGACAATGCGCTTGCTTGTTTTTCAGGTTAAATTGAAGCATTATAAGTTTTTAGGGCTTGTCTGCTATTTTTTATTTAATAGATATCATTTGTCGCGGAGTCTATTCAGGTTTTTATCGATGTATTCTAGCTTTAGGTTGCTAAGGGTTTCAGCCGTTGGGATACCGTTCTTGTCCCAGCCTGCTTGCTCATAGTATTGCTTTATTTTTTGTTTTACGCTTGCCTTGTCCGCGGCTTGTCCTTTGCATGGTCCTGTTGGTAGAGGTTCATAGAACCTTTCTGGGTTGTCGTCATCGACTTTTGGATTCCATTTTAAATCAGGTCCACCCAGAAGCAAAAGTGCCCTTTGTATCTGCAGAGTTTTTATGCCGCCGCCGTTTAGCCATCCTTTTCGGGTCAAAGTTTGACCTGTAATTGCAGTGTAGAATTCATATCTGAAAGTTGGTGATATGCTGAATGACGTGAAAATGCACATTACTGCTGAATCGTTAAATATTGTCCAAATCTCGCTTCCCCATCCGTCAATAGGTACGTCAGTCATTGATGTGTGGTCGCCGCCCTGCACGCTGCACGCGTAGCCTATTTCCCTTGAGAAATCTCTTCCGCTTCGAATGCCATGTGCGCCGATACTTATTCCCTTGCTAGTGACCGTGTAGGGTAGAAGGTTTTTGTTTTTTAGTTTTCCAAGTTTTAAGGCTGCTCGATATGTACCTTCAGCTAGCAAGTCCCCAATGCCTTCTCTCTTGACGATTTTTTTTGCTAAAGCTGCAAAAGCTTCGACATTACCCCATTTTAGCTCTAAACCACCTAAATCATCCTTGGTTAAGATGCCTCGTTGGAACAATTCAGCCGCAAAACCTAAAACGCTGCCGCTTTGAATTCCACAAAGCCCCAAATCTTCAACAAGTGAAGACAAATACACATTTTCTTCAGGAGTAAACAAGCCTAAATTTGGACCCAGAAAAGCCTGAAGTTCATAATCAGGGTTGTCGGTTATAGCTCCTTTGTATTTGCCTGAATGGATGCAGCTGATTTTCAAGCAGTTTGTGGGGCAGCCAAAATCGCTCCATGCTGGTTTTACCCAGACCTTGTTTTCAAATTGGTCTACCCCATAGCTTTTTTGATCATGCCACTCTTCTTGCCAATTCCGAATCGGCTCCGAGCTGGTTTCTGCGCCAAAACTGTAGCCACCTCCCCCAGTTCCCCACCTGCGCCATAAAACATTACCGTAAGCGCCTTTGCAGACCTCATCAATCATCTGCTTGATTTTCTCCAAATTTGAAACTTCAGGTAGAGGTCCTGTTCCTTTAACAGTGACTGCTTTGAGGTTTTTTGAACCCATAACTGCTCCATAACCGCCATAGCCTGCTGCATGAGTCCACTTAGCCATAACTACTGAGGGGCGAACTTTTTGTTCACCTGCAGGTCCAATATAGAGTTTCGCTGGCTCCTTCCAAACGCCCACGTGCGGATAACGTTCAGCCAACACTTGTCGGCACTCACGATTCAATAAGGTGTCAGTTTGTTTGCCATCTTTCCCCCAAATACGGCTTGCGTCTCTTAGTTCTACATCAGAGTCTTTAATGAACAGGAAAACTGGTTTCTCGGCTTTACCTGTTACGATTATCCCGTCGTAACCTGCACATCGAAGCTCCACCCCAAATTCTCCGCCAACAGTTGAGCCAACCATACCATTGCTTTGAGGTGACTTACCTGTTACACATGTTCTGCCCCCTGGAAAATAACCAGTAAACGGGCCAGTCATAAAGAACAGTATATTTTCGGGTCCAAGCGGATCAACACTCTCCCAATCACTGATGAGCCTTTCGCTTAGGATTTTTGCCGCTAATGCTCTGCCTCCAATGTAATCTTTAAGCCACTGTTCAGGAAGAGTAATGTTTTTGAATTTTGACTTAGAGAGATCCACTTCCAAGAACTTGCCAGCGTAACCAAGCATTACAGTAACTCCTCAGCTTTTTCACCGTATAATTTAGTGGCAAGGTTTCTGGCAGTCTCCTCTGGAATACGCGAATATAGTTTGAACTCATGATCTCCACGTTCAACAACTTTTAGGCAATTCCATCCTCCTTCTTGACAAACTTTGGCACATTCTGGGTCGCCACCACAAAGGTCGCAAATCAGAATCTTCTTGGTTTGCGGATGAATATGAGGAACTTTACCTGGGCAAGCATCGATGCATTTGCCACAGCCAGTGCATTCCCCAACCTTAACCATAACTGCGCTAGTTTCTTTGTTTACGTAAAGCGCTTTGAATGGACAAATTTTGACGCAAGGATAGTCCTCGCATTGAGTACATAAGTGAGGAAATTCGGTGCCCGGAACAAGCATGAAAACTCTAACTCTGGAGGCTTCAGGCCAAATTCTATTTTCATTTTGTAAGGAGCAAGCAATTTCACATTTGCGGCATCCACTGCATTTTGTAAACTCTCGACTTATCCATATAGGATTTGCATTTTCTTGCTTGTTTACCATTAAATTTCACTTATAATACGTTCTACTCTACAAAGAGAAGCTTGCAGTTTATTAGAACAAAAACATTGCGGAAATAGAACCCTTGTTAATAGTTCATGACTCTTGAGATGAATTTTTTGTTAGGAGTGATTTGCGTTTCCGAGAAAACGCTTCTTCAAAACAAAAGGAGAAAAGCAATTGGATTCTAAAAAAATGCTCTATTTGAGGCTCCTTTAGTAAAAATCAAAACTTTTCGAGTTTAGGTAAATACTGAATGGTAGTGGTCGCATAAATTGACAACCTTTATATGTACAAAAGAAAGACAAATCTTTCCATAGGATGAGACATTTATGGGAAAGTCCCTTACTCGAAAAATACTGGAAAAACATCTGGTAGTAGGAGAATACGTACCTGGAAATGAGATAGGCATAAAGATTGATCAAACTCTGACTCAGGACGCAACGGGAACCATGGCATATCTGCAGTTTGAAGCCATGGGTCTCAAACAAGTGAAGACCGAGCTTTCTGTCAGCTATGTTGATCATAATACCATCCAAGTGGGTTATGAAAACGCTGATGATCACAAGTACCTTCAGACGGTAGCTGCTAAATATGGTATTATTTATTCTAAAGCAGGTAACGGAATATGCCACCAAGTTCATCTAGAAAGATTTGGCAAGCCTGGAAAAACGCTTCTCGGATCTGACAGCCACACAACCACTGGAGGCGGCATCGGTATGATAGCTATTGGAGCAGGCGGACTAGATGTAGCTGTAGCAATGGGAGGTGGGGAATTCTACATAACGTGTCCAAAAGTCTACAGAGTAAATCTAAATGGAAGTCTTCACCCCTGGGTCAGCGCCAAAGATGTGGTCCTAAAGATGCTAGAGATATTCACTGTAAAGGGCAATGTCGGCGTAATAATCGAGTACGGTGGACCTGGCGTACAGAGCCTCACCGTGCCTGAAAGAGCAACAATCACAAACATGGGCGCCGAGATGGGTGTTACCACCTCTATATTTCCCTCAGATGAGGAGACAAAGAGGTTTCTTAAGGCACAGGGTCGGGAAGCAGATTGGATTGAGCTAAAGGCTGATGACGACGCTGAATATGAAAAGGTAATCGACCTTGATCTCAACGCGCTTGAACCACTTGCCGCGGCACCACACAGCCCTGGCAACATCATTAGAGTAAGCGAACTGAAAGACGTAAAAGTGGACCAAATAATGGTCGGGTCTTGTACAAATTCTTCCTATAAAGAAATAGCTACAGTAGCCAAAATTATGAAGGGCAAAAAAGTTCATCCTGACGTATCGTTCGGCATTGCACCAGGTTCCAGACAAGTTCTCCAAATGGCGACAAGGGACGGTTATATCCTTGATCTATTAGATTCTGGCGCAAGGCTTCTGGAGGCAGCATGCGGATTCTGTATCGGCAATAGCCAAAGCCCCAAGACAACCGGTGTGTCTCTCAGGACAAGCAATAGAAACTTTGAAGGAAGAAGCGGAACATCAGACGCCCAAGTCTATCTCGTAAGCCCTGAAGTCGCAGCAGTAGCTGCAATCACAGGTAAATTTACTGATCCCCGAACTGCTGGTTTCGACTACCCCGACATTAGCATGCCAACGAAATTCCTGATCGACGATTCGATGTTCATCTTCCCCAAAGAATCTGATAAGAACGTTGAAATCGCAAGAGGACCAAATATCGGCACCCCACCGGTAAACGACAAAATGCCTGAGCAAATCAAAGGTATCGTTGGAATAAAAGTCGGAGACAAAATTACCACCGACCACATAATGCCGGCAGGAGCAAGGCTCAAGTACAGATCAAATGTACCTAAGTACTCAGAATTTGTTTTCGAACCGATTGACCCTGCATTCCCTAAAAGAGCGATGGAAGCAAAAAAGAAAGGCTTGCACACCGTTATTGTTGCAGGCGAATCTTATGGTCAAGGAAGTTCAAGAGAACACGCAGCTTTGTGTCCAATGTACTTAGGTGTCAAAGCCATCATAGCCAAGTCAGTTGAGCGTATACATGCCGCTAACCTTGTTAACTTCGGAATAATCTCGCTGTCTTTCAAAAATATGGCTGATTACGACAAAATAGCTCAGGGTGATGAGATTGAAATTCCAGACATCAAGAAGAAACTGCAGAATAACGAGCCAGTGATGTTAGTAAACAAGACCAAGAACCTGCAAATAGAGTTAACATACAATCTCTCGCAAAGACAAAAAGACATTCTCTATGAGGGCGGACTTCTCTCATACACAGTAAAATAAAATGGTGGAGAAATAGGAATGAACAAAATAAGTGTTAAGACACCAATTGTCGAAATAGACGGAGACGAAATGACTAGAATAATGTGGAAGATGGTCAAAGATCAGCTACTTTTACCCTACCTCGATATGAACCTAGTGTACTATGATCTTCAACTCAAAAAGAGAGATGAGACAGATGACAAAATAACCCTAGAAGCTGCAGAAGCCATAAAAAAATACGGTGTTGGCGTAAAATGTGCTACTATCACTCCAAACAAAGACCGAGTTAAAGAATACAACTTGAAGAAGGAATGGAGTAGTCCCAACGGTACCATAAGAGCAGCACTAGACGGCACGGTCTTCAGGGCACCGATCCTAGTAAAAAATATTCCACCAGCAGTCAGATCTTGGAAGAAACCAATCCACATAGGAAGGCACGCATACGGAGATGTGTACAAGAACTGTGAGTACAGAGTTCCAGAAGCAGGAAAGGCTGAGATGATATTTACAAACTCTGCTGGCAAGGAACTTTGGCGTGGAACTGTTCAGGATTTTAAAGGTCCAGGCGTGATTCAAGGCATTCACAATACTGACAAATCCATTTCTAGCTTTGCCAAAGCTTGTTTCACTTACGCATATGACCAGAAGCTTCATGTGTGGTTTGGCGCTAAAGACACGATTTCCAAAACTTATGATGCGGATTTTCGTAAGATATTCGAAGAAGAATACCAAAATAATTGGAAAGTCAAATTCGAGGAAGCGGGACTAGAATACTTCTTTACACTCATCGATGATGCTGTTGCTCGAATAATGAAGACAGAAGGCGGTATGCTCTGGGCATGCAAAAATTACGATGGCGATGTTATGAGTGACATGCTAGGTTCAGCTTACGGTAGCTTGGCCATGATGACTTCTGTGCTTGTTAGCCCACAAGGATTTTATGAGTTTGAAGCTTCCCATGGAACAGTCCAGAAACACTATTACAAATACCTGAAAGGTGAAAAGACGTCAAGCAACTCTATGGCCCTAATATTTGCTTGGACTGGTTGCCTACGAAAGAGGGGCGAGCTGGACAACTCCCCTGAAGTTGTGACATTTGCAAAAAAACTGGAAGATGCAGCTCTTGAGACTGTTGAAAGCGGTATTATGACTGGTGATTTGATGCTTGTAGCTGTTCCTGACTCAAAGAATAGGCAGGTTTACACCGAGGAGTTTATTGCTGAGATTGCCAAAAGGCTCAAGCAGAATCTTGAATAGTGGAGATATTATGGCACATAAAGCAATTAGAGAAGCAGATGGCAAACGTATGCTAGCCCGTCTCTTGAAAAATTACTCGGTTGGAACGTACAATGTTTCTGATAAGATTGTCACGGTTGGGCCGCAAACCAATATGGCAATGCTGCCGATTGAAAATAAATGGCTTACAACCGAAAAGTTGGTGGTAAAACCCGACCAACTGATAAAGCGTAGAGGAAAGAATAACTTAATTCTTGTAGGCGCAAACTATAACCAAGCTAAAGCATGGATAGAACAGAAATCAAAGGGACCAATAACTATCTACGGCAAGTTTGATGCCGACGGAAAGCCTGCAGACAAAGGAATAATTGGACAGCTTACAAATTTCATTATCGAACCAATGGTACCTCATAAAGCTTCAGATGAATACTATCTTGCTATAATATCGACAAGAGAAGGTGACACCATTATGTTCTGCCCGCAAGGAGGTGTAGACGTCGGGGACGTTGACTCTAAGGCAGAACGTTTGGAGGTACCTATCGGTACATTTCCCAAGTTCAACAGAAATAGAGAAAAAATTGTTAGAAAAAGTTCCAACAAACCGCAGAAAATGCCTCTCAGGATTCATAGAAGCATTATTCAAATTCTATGCTGATTTAAACTTCACATATTTGGAAATGAACCCGATTGTGGTAACCGAGGATTCGGTTATACCGTTAGACCTTGCTTCGAAGCTGGATAGCACTGCCGAATTTGAAAGCGGCGAGAAGTGGGGCAAAATCGAGTTTCCAGTGCCCTTTGGGAGAATTCCAACTGACGAAGAAGCTTACATCGAAGACTTAGACTCAAAAACTGGGGCTTCACTTAAACTAACAATCCTCAATCCTGAAGGAAGAGTATGGACTATGGTTGCAGGCGGCGGTGCCTCAGTCATATATGCTGACACAATAACTGATTTGGGCTACATTACTGAGTTAGCGAATTACGGGGAGTATTCAGGAGACCCAAGCGAGGAGTTCACTTATCTCTACGCCAATACTATACTCGACCTCATGACCAGAAAAGTAAATCCGAAAGGCAAGTTTCTGATAATAGGCGGTGGAATAGCAAACTTTACAGATGTCGCTAACACCTTCAAAGGCATAATCAGGGCACTCAAAGAACACCAGAAGAATCTTCAAGAAAACAAGGTCAAGATATACGTTCGCAGAGGGGGACCCAACTATCTGGAAGGCTTATGTCAGATGAGAGCGCTTGGCGAAAAAATCGGCGTGCCAATCGAAGTTTACGGACCAGAAACTCATATGACCAAGATTGTTTCTATGGCCTTGAAGGGAGCAAAGTGAATGTCAAACAAAGAATCAATCACTAAAACTCCCTCGGGCGAGTTGTTCTCTAAGAAAACCCAATCATTCATTTATAACAACCAAGTCGCTGCAACACAGAGGATGCTGGATTTTGACTATGCAGCTGGACGAGAGACTCCCTCAGTAGCTGCAATAATTAATCCAACAGGTTCAGATAGTTTCTCAAAGGTCTTCTTTGGAACACGCGAAATATTGATTCCTGTTTATAAAACAATTGAAAAAGCTGCGATGATGCATCCTAATGTTGATGTTATGATTAACTTTGCGTCTTTCAGATCAGCCGCACCTTCAACTGAGGAAGCGTTAGCTATACCTCAGTTTCGCACTATTGTGATAATAGCGGAGGGAGTGCCCGAGCGGCGAATGAAGCTACTTACAGCCAAATCTAAAGCCCTTGGAAAAGTAATAATCGGTCCAGCGACTGTTGGAGGAATAAAAGCTGGTTGCTTCAAAATTGGAAATGCAGGCGGCACGATTGAAAATATCATAGAGTCTAAGCTTCACAGACCTGGTTCCGTGGGTTTTGTTTCTAAATCAGGTGGCTTAAGCAATGAGGCGTATAACATTATTGCAAGGAATACCGATGGACTCTATGAGGGCATTGCAATTGGAGGAGATACATACCCTGGCTCAACACTTTTAGATCATCTTCTTAGGTTCGAGTCTATTCCAGAAATAAAGATGCTGGTGTGCTTGGGCGAAGTAGGCGGAAGAGGAGAGTACGAAATCGCCGAAGCGCTAAATAAAAAGAAAATAACGAAGCCACTAGTAATTTGGGTCACTGGCACATGCTCTAAGGCATTCAAAACCGAGGTTCAGTTCGGTCACGCAGGCGCAAAAGCAGGTTCCGAAGTAGAAACTGCGGATGCAAAGAATGCGGCTCTTAAGATGGCTGGAGCAATTGTTCCAAACTCATATGACGATTATGACCAAAAAATAAAGGATACATATGATAATCTTGTTCAAAAGGGTATAATAAGGCCAAAGCCAGAACCACCAGTGCCAAAGATCCCGATGGATTATGCCAAAGCATTGAAAGCAGGGATCATCAGAAAGCCTTCTAATTTCATTTGTACAATTTCAGATGACCGAGGAGAAGAACTGCTTTACGGCAAGATGCCAATTTCAGAGGTCTTCAAACAAGATATCGGAATCGGCGGAGTACTTAGCATACTTTGGTTCAAACGTCAGTTTCCATCATATGCAACAAAGTTCATAGAGATGACTATTATGGTGACCGCTGACCACGGACCTGCAGTGTCAGGTGCACACAACGCCATAGTCGCAGCAAGAGCGGGCAAGGACTTGGTGTCCTCAGTGGCAAGTGGTATGCTAACCATCGGTCCACGTTTTGGAGGAGCTATCGACGGAGCCGCACAGGGTTTCTCTGATGCCTTTGACAGAGGTTTAACTCCTGCAGAGTTTATCGAGGAAATGAAGAAAAAGGGTGAAAACATCCAAGGAATAGGACACTTGGTGAAAAGTGTAAACAATCCGGACAAACGAGTAACCATCCTGAAAGAATATGCTAAGAAACACTTCAAGGCTACTCCGCTTTTGGACTATGCACTTGAGGTTGAGAAACTCACGACCGCCAAAAAAGACAACCTTATTCTCAACGTTGACGGATGCATCGGCATTTGCTTCGTTGATATGCTAAGAAACGAGATGTCAAAACAGGAATCGGACGAATATATTAAAATGGGTGCATTAAACGGCTTGTTCGTTGTGGGCAGAACGATCGGAATGACAGGACACTTCTTGGACCAAAAACGGCTAAAGCAGGGTCTCTATAGACACCCATGGGACGACATTACTTACATGACAGAATAGGCTTATCTGCAACAGATTTTGTTCCTAGCAAGCTATTTTTTTTTAACTAATCTTCTCTTTCTAGCGATAACAATATTTTTACGGTAATCTACGTTGCAGAACATTTACCCCAACATCTGAGCCACTCCAAATAATCATCGCCTGGAAGCCATTGGGTGTGAGGTTTTTCAGAGCTCTTGAAAGGCATAAACCGCACAAAATGACGACCATCAGAAGTCTTAAACAAAATCGCTTTAAAATCACCAAAGTCACTGATGCCTTCAGCAATCTTTTCCATTTGGTTAAATCCGCTCATCAATAAGTTATTCTCAATTTTAGATATAAAATTAACCTAAAAACACAGCTTCAAGACATTTTTCTTTAAATAGTGAGAATAGGAAAACTTGGTTAAAACTGCATCTGCACGAACTTATTCTAATTACTTCTCGAAGGAATGTAATAGCGGGGACTTTCCCAATCTTTTTATACTTTTTAATATTTGAGTTGAGGCTATGCATTTTTTCTTTTTCTCATAAAAGAAAAGGTTTTCCATAGCCTTAACTTGCCCTTGTTTCTCCATAATTAATTGAAAATTTCTTTTCTTATGTTTTACTTTGACCGCTATCAGAAACTTGCTTGTTTGTTGCTAATGTATAACTTTTTTGACTAAGGACAGAGTTAAAATTTGGTCCTATTGGGAAATGTATGTCATCTATACAAGCTATTTCAACTCTTTGTAAAAAAGGAGCCTCTCTTACCTCTTTAACAAGAGTTTGGATGTTATTCAGGTCGGTAATTGCAGCAATTGCGATAATATCATACGGTCCAATTATTTCTGTAATAACAAATATATTTCTTATTTTTTTAAGATAAGCTATTGTATCAGATTTATTGCTGTTCGGAGCTACAGTAATTAATAGTAATGTTTTTCCTTGATACCCCAATTTTGAAAGGTCAATAGACACTACGCATTTCTGGATTGCCCCTTCTTTCTTCATTTTTTCATAACGTCTTCTGACTGTGTAAGATGAGATGCCTAACTTGTTTGAAATTTCTACATATGATAGAGAAGCGTCTTTCAACAGTTCGCTGAAAATGAGGTAATCTGTCTTATCCATATGTCAACCTTTTTTAATTGGGTTCAGATCGATATTTTCAAGAGTCAGGTACGGTATACCCGACCAAACATTAACTATTACTTTTCTGATGCCAAATCGCTTTCTAACTGCTTCAGTTTTTTCATTCAAGTTTGAAATATTTTCAGCGTAGATTAGAGCGCATAAGTCATATTCTCCCACACTTGTGGCTGGCTCGATCAGGTAAGTATTTTGTTTGAAATAGTTTATAATTTCATCTGAATTTGAATCTGTTTCCATCCCGATAGTGGCAACGATGTGAAACCCAAGTAATCTAAGATCGGTGAAAAGTGTTGCCCCAGTAATCACTCCAAGCTTTTTCAAACGCTTAATTCTGTTTAAAACAGACACCGACGACACATTGCATTCCTTTGCAATATCCTTTAAACTTGTACGTGCATCTTCGATCAATATATGCAAAATCTTGTTATCAGTATCGTCTATTTCTACAGTACCGTCCATTTGAGCTCTGCGAAACTAATGCTTTCTCTTAAATAATAAAGGTTCTCGAACACTTGCCCCAAAGAAGTATAAGCCAATTTAGTAAACTATATAAAAGGACTAAAATTATATTTTTATTATATAAAATCATACTGAAACTTAATTAAAATACTGTGTCGACTGTTATTTTGCAAAGACTTTTAAACAAAGCAATAGCTTGAAAACAATGAAGAACGTAATGGGGCTGAGTGGGCTCTGGATTTAATCCTAATTCAAGCAGTCGTGATAGCGCATTTGCATTGCGTTCTTTTCTCCTAAAAGGTTTCCAGAGCCTCAGCAAACCCTAACTATCTTCACAAATAATGAGTGAATTCAAAATACCCAACAAACTTCAAATTACTCCAGCAAATAAGAGTATAATCCTCTTTTTAGAATGTTGATATATATTGTTGCGGCGTAGGCCATTTGTCGGGTATTTTTCTAGCGCTTGCTTCAATTTTTGTAATTCCGCAAATTCTAGAAATCTGATCTTGAACAGTGAAAGATTGCGAGATATCTTTTATCATTGCTGTCACTTGCAAATCGAAATCGCCACTAGTTTTTGTAATTATTATTATATCTGGTATTTTTGCAAGAGACTCGACTACTGTGTCTGTTAAGCCATTGGAAGTAGTAAATGCTATATTGAAATCTAACATCGCGGCATATCCCATTAGGTTAGGATTAATTTGAATTGAAACTTTTATCGCATTATTTTTTATCAACCTGTAGTATCTTTTTATTATAGTATCGGTTGAGACGCTTAATTCTTTTGCAACCTTAGTGAAGGAGGAGCGCCCATTCAAAGTTAACTTCTCTACAATTTGTCTATCTAATTCATCAATTGTTACCTTATCAGTACTGTAGTTGACTACTTTTTCATATTCTTGGCTGTCGCTTATGTTTTGCGCTGATTGGACGAGGTTTAAATTCTCAGGAGTGTTTCTAACTCCAGCCCAGACATAAGTTTTTAAACCGATGGTAGGAAGCTTTCGTTTAATCACTTGTTTGACATGGTCTAATTCATTTAGGTCTCTTAGAGTTGTTACCGCTCTAACATTGTAAACACTATTATACTGGCGGTAAGCACGCACTTCAGTTATTTTTTCAATAAGTCCCATAGCTTGTTCTATTTGTTGAGCTTCAACGCTGATAAGCAGAGTTACAAGCGCGTCAAAACCAAAATGTCCAAAATTCCATTGAATTGTGGCTCCTTTAATTATGCCTTTTTTTTCCATTGCCCTGCATCGTTTCCAGATTTTATTTTTTGACACTTTCAATTCTTTTGCTATCTGATTATAGCCCATTCGCCCGTCTTTTAACAAGCTCTTTAGAATTTTTGAATCAAGATCACTTATCGAGACTCGTTTTCCATTTCTGTTGCAGGATTGTTCTAAATCTTGATTTAACATTTCTTGTTTTTCACTATGTTATTTTTGTCGAAATTGCCAATTTACATTAATTATTGGTTATTATATAAGATTTATTAAAATTTAAAAAGTAGATATGTATTGACGTGGAGAAGGCCAGCCTTTCCCTCTTTCCTCTAATCTCAAGATTTCTGTATCGATTTTGCTTATGCCAGGAATCTTGCCGATCTCTTCTTGAATATACAGCAGTTGAGTCATATCTTGTACCATTGCCCAAATTTGCAAATCGTAGTCTCCTGAAGTTTTCATTATACTGATTATGTTTGGTATGTTGCTGATTTTTTCAATAATTGAAAGTGGCTTTTCACTTGAGGTTACGGTGAAAAAAACACACATTGCTTGGTATCCCATTTTATTAAGGTTAATTTGGATAGTGACTTTTAAAACCCTATTTTTCTTCATTTTTTCGTATCGACTTTTAGCTGTTTTAGATGATATTCCTAATTCTTTTGCTAGCAAATCTGTCGGGATTCTTCCGTTTTCAGCGAGTTTGTCAGCTATTTTCTTATCTGTCTCGTCTACAGTCCCGAAGTCGTTTTTATTCTGCAAGAAAGTTTTGTGAATAAAGCATTCTTGTTCGTTTACTTTGAAATTGGACGGAATTATCGCGAGATTCTGGTTCATTTCTTTTACGTCTGTCCAGATTGCAGTTTTCATTTCTAATACCGAAAAATGCCTTTTGATTTTGTCTTTGGTTTCGCTCAATTGCTCTATGGTTTTGAGAATTACCACAACATCAATGTTTCCTTTAATCCCTCTGCTATAGAAAGAATAAACCTCTGGCATTTTTTGCAAATATTCGATAAGTTGATCTGTCTGTTCTGGTTCAATATTAATTAACATGTGTGCTACTGCTTTGTAACCGAAACTTTTGTAGTTGATGTGTGTGGTTGCACCGGTGATTATGCCAGCTTCTTCTAATTTTTGATAATTTTCTTTAACAATGCTTTTTGCTAATCCTAGTTTTTTTGCTATCTCGCTTTCGCTTTGGCGGCCGTCAGCTATTAACTCTTTGAGAATTTTTGCTTGGATTACGCTAATTTGCTCGGTTAAGACTTACCCCTCGTTAAGGTTCATGGTATATTTTTTCGTTCTATTTAAATTCACCGTGTATCACGCTTTTGTAATTTGTTTGCCGATTTAGTCAGGAACTCAAAATCTTATGTTATTGCTTTTATTCAGGTAATAATGGCTATTTTGTTCAACAAATACGAGAATTTTGAAAAGTTTTAAATATGCAGAAAAGAGAGCTTGGATTACAGAAAAAGGAGAAAAACAAAAAATGTACAAAAATAGAAATAAATCTATTGCAATCGCTATTTTACTAACAATTTCAATGATGGCTTCAACAATGCTATTACCATCGATTAATGCACATACACCTGCATGGAATATCCCAACATACGCTTACATCAATGCGTCACCAAGCCCAGCAGGCGTCGGTCAATCAGTAGAAATTATCATGTGGCTAAACCAAGTAATTGATGGTGCATCTCTAACAAACCAGGTTCGCTTCCACAACTACCAGCTCAGCATCACTGCACCCGACGGTACAGTGCAAACACAGACATTTGCAACAATACAAGATCCAACATCAGCGCAGGATTATTCTTTCACTCCAAGCCAAGTTGGTACTTACAATTTAACCTTCAGTTTCCCAGGTCAAACATATAACTACCCTGATTTCGTGCTAAACATCAATGCAGGCACGTTTGGTCCAAGCGCATACTTTAACGACACTTATCAAGCCAGCTCAGCTTCCATAACACTTACAGTTCAATCAACTGCCATCTCAAATTATCCAACAACTCCTCTTCCAACAGCATACTGGACCCGCCCAATCTACGGCATGAACACTAACTGGTACGTAATTTCATCAAACTGGCTTGGCACAGGTACACCGGGATACTATGGCTTTGTTAACACTTTCAATGCTGGGGGCAACGGTGAACAATTAGCTGGAAACGGAGACTTGGTCGGTTCTATGACAAGCCACGTAATGTGGACTAAACCCTATGACTTTGGCGGCGTTGTCGGAGGAAACCAAACAGCAATAGCAGGAGACACAAACTTTGAAGGTTCAGCATACAATCAGAGATACCCCAATCCGATAATTGTTAACGGCTATCTATACTATACAGAACCCATATCGTTTGCAGGTGTACCAGGTTCACTAGCTGGCAGTGCTTACGGTCCAACTGATTGCGTTAATCTGCAGACAGGACAATTAATATGGTCACGCTCTGATGTTCCAGCACTCTCATTCGCCTACCTTTATGATGTTCAAGATCCCAATCAACATGGAGTCTACCCACCAATCCTATTCGCTACAAGTGGATCAACTTGGCTAGCTTTTGATGCATACACTGGAGACCCAATGTTCAACGTGACAAACGTTCCTTCGGGCACAACTATACTCGGTTCCGAAGGTGAACATCTGATACTTAGCTTTGTAAACTGTGGAACTGTTGCTAAACCAAGCTACTATCTGCAAGAATGGAACTCATCTAGACTTTGGGATGGTCAATACTCCGGTATGTCAACATCTCCAACTGTGGTTCCCCCAATTCTTGACGGAAAAGACCCAAGTTTGCTAGACTTTAACGTCTCGGTACCATATGTTAACACTGCAGGACCAGTTACTCTAATCGGAGCTATTCTCAACGACAGGCTACTTGCGTACAACGGCTCTCTACCCTCAACAGGCGCTATTTTCATGGGTCTACAAAGCGATGCTCCCTACACTTACTTCACAGTAAGCATTAACCAAGCTAGCGGTCTGGGCTCGATTATATGGAGTAAAACCTATCAACCACCAGCTGGAAACCTAACTGTTCTAGAAGCAGGAATTGACCCAGTAAACCGAGTCTTCGTTGAAAACCTAAGAGAAACTAATAATTTTGTAGGCTACAGCTTAGACACTGGCGCAATGATGTGGGGTCCGACTCCAAGTCAAGCAAACCTTGACTACTACGGCAGTCCAGCATCAGGCAGCTTATCTAACGCATTTGCTTACGGAAGAATGTACAGTAGTGCATACGCTGGCATACTCTATTGCTATGACACAAAAACTGGAAATCTATTGTTCACATACGGCAACGGCGGCGAAGGTAACAACACTAATTCTGGTCTTGAAACACCTTTCGGTCACTATCCAACCTTTGTCAACGCTATCGGCAGCGGCGTTGTATACCTTGTCACCAGTGAACACACACCCGAAACACCACTATTCAAAGGCGGTCTACAACGAGCTGTTAACGCTACAACGGGAGCGGAAATCTGGACTATCTCTGGCTATACCGGTGAATTCTTTGAATTTAGTTATGCTATGGCAGACGGCTATAATACATGGTTCAACGGTTATGACAACCAAATCTACGTCGTTGGCAGAGGACCAAGCGCTACAACCGTCACAGCACCACATGCAGCCTTATCATTCGGGCAACCAGTCGTAATCTCAGGTTCAGTAACCGATATTGCAGCAGGCACCAAACAACTACAACAGGCAGCCAACTTCCCCAACGGAGTACCAGTTTCATCTGACGCAAGCATGAGAGAATGGATGGGCTACGTTTACCAACAACAACCACAACCAAGTAACTTCACAGGCGTTCCAGTACAAATCGCCGTCTTAGACGCTAACGGCAACCACTACGCCATAGGCACCGCAACAACCGATGCAAGCGGAACATATAGATTCACATGGACACCAACAATTCCAGGCAGCTACACAGTATTCGCAACATTCGAAGGCACCAACGGCTATTATTCATCATATGCAGAAGACGGATTCACTGTAATGCAAGTACCAAGCGCAACTGCAGCACCCACATCCACGCCAACATCTGTCGCTGACCAATACTTTGTTCCAGCAATCGCCGGTCTATTCGTCCTAATCATCATCGTAGCTATTGTTCTAGCTTTGTTGATGCTTAGGAAAAAACCATAGAGAGTGAAAAGAGATGAACTCCACTCTTTACCCCTTTTTTAGTCAAAACGAATGCAGAAGATTGGGGCTGAGTAGGCTCTGGTTTAATCATGATTCAAGCAGTCGTGATAGCGCATTTGCATTTGCGTTCTTTTCTCCTAAAGTTTTCCAGAGCCTCAGCAAACCCTGATTAACAAAACAAATTTTGAAGAAAATTAAGCAAGGTAAGGCCTGTTGAAACATGCAAGAAGAGAAACAGAACGATGATTATCCGAACTGTAAGAAAACTTGCAAAATGTGTCATTACTTGCCTGAATCAAAAGAATTGATATGCACATGGCTGCCTTGTTACTACAAACAAATTAAAGCAGCTAATACCGGCACGTAAAAATTTTTTGTTTTTGATGGAAATTGTAGATGGCGCCGGGGAAGGGATTCGAACCCCTGCGGGCACGAAGCCCACCAGCTAACTTGCCTTTTGGCTTAGCCCTCTTTTGTTAGATCTCGAGGCTGGCGCGATAACCACTCCGCCACCCCGGCTTAGGTACAACGATTGTGTTAGCGGTGTAAAAATGTTTCCAACAGGATGTATTTGTCTATAAGCCGCATATTATCTGGTGGAGCGCATGCAAATTATCGTTTTGAACTTAAGTTGTGACCCTGATTTGGATCCTTAGGGTGTCTAAACGAATAATTCAGTAGCAAAGTCGCTAATTTTCAACACTCAAAAACTAATAAGTTAACTCCAAAGAGGAAGAAGAAGTGCGCCCCCGCGAAGTTTCTTCTTCTTTCAAGCAAAAGCTCCAGAGAAGAAGGAGGACGCGGTGCTGTGCGTCATTGTCCTACTTCTTCTTTTAGAGTAAGAGAAGAACAACACCCGGTGCTGTGGGAAGATGTTGTTGTTCTTCTTTCAAAATTAACTCTCAATCCAAAAACTTTTGATAAATCAAATTCTCGCTTGCTTGCATTATGAACATAGGGATTAGGCAGTGAGAAAACATCATAGCACTGTACCATTTCAATATTTAGCAACAAGATCTAAAGCTAAACACTGCAAAAAAACAAACGATGTTTTATCTGATTAGAAATTCCTTGAAAATTAACGTAAACAATAGAATGCGTTTTGCTTTCTTATTTTAAATGGTAACGTTTATAACTTAATTTACTATTAGCTGAAGGCGCGAAGCGGAAGTACTATGGGACATCGTAAAACTCACGCTCCTAAACATGGTTCACTTGCTTATTTACCTAGGAAACGTGCCAAGAAACCGACTGCACGAATCCGATATTGGCCAAAAATCAAATCTGATTCTCCTCGTCTTTTAGGTTTTACAGCCTACAAAGCAGGCATGACGTACGTCTTCACGATTGAAGATCGTAAACGTTCACCTAACTTCGGTAAAGAAGTTGTGCGAGCAACAACCATACTAGAAACGCCACCAATTCTTGCATGTGGCATTCGAACTTACACAAAAACACCCTACGGGCTCCAAAACATAGGGGAAGCCTGGATGAAAGATCCTCCAGCAATCTTAGATCGACTGTTGGTGCTTCCAGAAAACTTTAACACAGAGGCAATGCTTGAAAAAATCCAGCAAAACCTAGACCAAACATCAGCCATCCGAATAATAACAGCAACACAACCATCTCAAACCAGCCTCTCAAAGAAAAAACCCGAAGTTTGCGAAATCCAAATCGGCGGAGGCACAATTCAGCAACAATTTGAATACGGAAAACAACTTTTAGGCAAAACTGTAGCGCCTGAAGAAGTATTCAAAGATGGTCAATACATTGACATTGCTGGAATTACGGTTGGAAAAGGTTTCCAGGGACCAGTAAAACGTTGGGGAGTAACCTGCCTGCAGCATAAGGGAAGAAAAACAAAACGTGGCATCGCCACTTTAGGACCATGGAATCCACACCACCTTATGTACTCAATTCCAAGAGCAGGACAAATGGGCTATCACCAACGAATAGAATTCAATAAACGCATATTAAAAATCGGCAAAGACGGCAAAGAAGTAACCGTCAAAGGCGGATACATCCGATATGGCGAAGTAAAAGGACCATACATACTGATGGAAGGCAGTATTCCGGGAACAGAAAAACGCCAAATCCGCTTGCGTGTTCCAGCACGTCCACCCACAGAAATCCCAGAGGCAGCACCACAAGTTACATATGTATCTCTGGAGTCTCCACAAGGAAAATAGGTTGAAAAGCCATGCCAGAACAAAATAACGTTGAAATCTTTGACTTACAAGGAAAATCAACTGGAAAAACAAAACTTCCAAACATTTTCTCAACACCTCTAAGACCAGACGTGATAAAACGAGCAGTATTAGCAATACAATCCAGCAGGATACAACCACAAGGCAGAGACCCTATGGCTGGAAAAAGAACAACCGCAGAATCACGCGGAACTGGCAGCGCAACCGCAAGAGTTCCCCGTATAAAAGGCGGCAGTGGAAGAGCAGCTTTTGCACCAAGCACAGTTAAAGGAAGACAACCTCATCCACCAAGAGCCGAAAAGAAAATCCTAAAAAGCATCCCAAAGAAAGAAGCTAAATTAGCATTATTTTCAGCGATTGCAGCGACTGCACAAAAAGACACGGTTGCTTCACGTGGTCACAAAATTGATGATGCTCTTCAGATACCCTTGATAGTTGAGGATGCCATTGAAGGCTTAACAAGGGCTAAAGAAGTTGAAGAAACCCTCACAAGCTTAGGCGTCATGGCAGATATTACCCGAGTGCGAGACAGTCGAAAAATCCGAGCAGGCAAAGGCAAGCACAGAGGCAGAAAAATGAAGCAAGCCGTTGGACCACTTATTGTTGTGGTTGACAGCAAAGGCTTAGCCAACGCTGCAAGCAATGTTCCAGGCGTTCAAGTTACTACGGTTGCTAATCTTAACACTGAAATGTTAGCGCCAGGAACTCATCCAGGACGATTAACATTATGGACCAATAGCGCTATTGAAACACTAGATAAAATGTACAGCAAAGGAGAAAAAGCATAATGGACTCTAACGAAGTAATTTCTTACCCATTAATGACTGAATCCGCCAGTTTAATGGTTGAACGAGACAACAAACTCATATTCATCGTTAACTTGAAAGCAGGAAAAAGCGACATCAAAAAAGCCGTTGAGGAACTCTACGAAGTTAAAGTAAGCAAAGTAAACCTGCTTGTTACTCCTCAAGGCGTGAAAAAAGCTTTTGTGAAGCTAAAACCAGAATTCAGAGCTTCCGATGTCGCAATTAAACTTGGAATACTATAAAATATTTAGAAGGCATGACTTATGGGAAAACGAATTCGTGTTCAAAGACGCGGTCGCGGTGGCCAAAACTGGCGCGCTTCCACTCACAAACGTGTAGCTCCAGCAAAATACCCAATAATGGCACCCAAAATATCTTTTGACGCTTCCTTATCAGGCAAAATTGAAGCTCTTATGCATAATCCTGGAAGCGGTTCACCATTAGCACTGGTTAAATTTGAAAATGGTTTATCATGTTACACAGTTACCCCTGAAGGCGTTTTCACTGGTCAGCAAATATGCTACGGTGGAAAAGCTCCAGCCGAAATAGGCAACATTATTCCTTTAGGAAAAGTACCTGAAGGAACACTAGTTTGCGATTTAGAACTCAACCCAGGTGATGGAGGCAAAATGGCAAAGTCTTCAGGCGCTTACGCTACTGTTGTCGGTCACACTCCACAAGGCACAATGATACGATTACCTTCTGGCAGAACAAGATATGTTAATGACTATTGCTTGGCAACTGTAGGCGTAGTTTCTGCTGCTGGAAGAATTGACAAGCCTTTCCTGAAAGCAGGCGCTAAATTCCACTTAATGAAAGCTAAAGGTCACAAATATCCAAGAACAAGCGGACGCAAAATGGTCCCAGCATGTCATCCTTACGGTAGCAGCAAACGAAGCGCTCGCAGATGCACAACAACATCACACGGTGCACCACCAGGACAGAAAGTTGGCTTAATCGCAGCAAGAGGTCCAGGACAAAAGAAGAAGCGAGCAATTCGCTAAGGATTGGCAGAAGGTTTATAGTGTTTAAAATAAGTTTAAGGTGAAGATGAAAAATGCCCAAAGAATTTAGTTACCGCGGACACAGCTTAATCAGTTTGACAGGAATGTCTATGGACGAATTCATAAATCTGCTTCCGTCACGCCAAAGAAGAAGTCTACAGCGAGGCTTAACTCCTGAACAACGCATACTTGCTAGAAAAGTTGCGAGAAGCTAAAGAAGCCCAAAAACAAGGCAAAGAAGCCAGCATCAAAACTCACGTCCGAGACCTAATTATTCTTACCTGAAATGGTAGGCGTAAAAATTCAAGTGCATAACGGCAAAGAATTCGTTGCCATGGAAATAAAACCAGAAATGATTGGACACTACCTTGGCGAATTCGCGATAACTAACAAGCCTGTTAGACATGGAACTCCAGGTATCGGCGCATCACGTTCATCAATGTACGTGCCGCTAAAATAAACCTGTTTTTCCCAATTTTACTTTGTTTTCGTTGATGCTTTCGTATACAAAAATCTGAGCGCACAGTATATTGCTCTTAAGTTGTTCATAATTAGGAAAGATTAAAAGCCTATTCTAACTAGTCATCTATTGAGGTTTTTCAGGATTGTTCAGTCCTCAAACATGTTTGTCCCATTATTGCAACATTTATTCGGGCAATAACCGAAAAGATGTTTTGCTTGTTTTTCCTGGAAAGTTCAAAGCACCTGATCCACAGGTTCCTCTTTCTCTTTTGTATTTAGCTGCTTCACTCCAGGAAGAAGGTTTTACAGTTCGTATTCTTGATATGAGGCTTGAAGATTACCGTCATTTTGAAGTCGGGAATCCCGTTTTTGTAGGCATAAGCTGCATGAGCGGTTTACAAATTAAGTATGCCTTGGACTTTGCCCGTTATGTAAGGATCATGGCTCCCTCATCCTCTATTGTCTGGGGAGGCGTTCACCCGACATTGTTGCCTGAACAAACAGCAAGCAACGATTATGTAGATATTGTTGTCCGAGGAGAAGGCGAATTAATCATCAAAGACTTAGCGAACGCTCTCGCATTAAATGAACCGCTCGATGATGTTGCAGGAATAACTTATAATTCTAACGGCTTAATCAAAAATAACCCTGACGGCAAAGTAATTGATTTGGATGCTGAGCCAATTGCTTTGCCATATGACCTGCTCCAAATGGATAGGTACCCTTCAGTGAAATCAGGCCGTTTTCATATTCAAACTAGCCGAGGATGTCCTCACAGATGCGGCTTCTGCTACAACAGCTATTTTAACAAAAACAAATGGAGAGGCAAAAGCGCCAAACGAGTGCTTGACGAAGTCGAGTACATACTAAAAAAGTTTCCACATGTCAAAATAATTGATCCAATTGATGACAACGTTTTTGTTGACAAAAAACGTGTTGAAGAAATATGCCAGGGAATTTTAAATCGCAAACTCGATATTCAATGGCGAGCTAACTGCAGATTCGATTACCTATCAACCTACGATAAAGATTTTCTTCAGCTTTTGGAGAGGGCTGGATGTGTTGAACTGGATTTTGGAGGAGAATCAGGCTCTGAACGTTTACAGCAGCTTATTTGCAAAGATGTTACGGCAGAGCAGATGTTGCAGTCGGTTAAGAATCTTCGAAGTTGGGCACCTTCCATTGAGCCTTATGTTTCATGGATGAGTGGTCTCCCAGGCGAAACAGACCAAGATTTGAATCAAACTTTTGATTTAATGGATAAAATGTCTGAAGTAAACCCTAAAACCCAGCATTATGGCATATTCGTTTACACGCCGTTTCCAAGTCCAGTCATGGATTTTTTGCCTGACCAATTTAAAGCTCCGCAGTCACTTGAAGAATGGGGAAACATTCATGTTTTTCATTTTGACCCACCTTGGCACAGCAAAGCTCAACTGGAAAAACTACACACGATTTCAGCAGTTACACGGCTAGCATTTTATCCTGAAGCAAGAATAAAGGAACGTAACTTTGCATACAAATGTGCCTATACGATAATGAACCGCATCGCAAAATACAGATGGAAGCACAGAAACTTTGCATTTCCAATTGAATTAAAAATTGCAGATGCCGTTGCTAGGAAATTCAAAGGGTTCCTATAAACGGCAAGTTATGCGCTGTAGTCTCTGCCTTCGGGCTTAGAGCTTGGAGGTTTTCCAGTTTCAGGAATCTGCGGCAGCGGAATCGGCGGTGGAAGATTCAGTATTCTTGAAATAAGCACAGATTCAATAAAGACAACATTGGATACTGACTGAATTATTATTTGTGGCGGAGGTTTTTTTTGCTCGTAATCTTTGAGTGTCTTTTCAATTTCGTTTTTTTCGCCAGAGACAAAAGCATTTCCTTTAATGTTCATCTGAGCAATAGACGGATTAAAACCAATTGATAAAACAAATGGCACTTCCAAAGATCCATCTTGACTTTTTTCCATACCAACAACATTAATGTTAGTGTTTATTTGAATAGGCGGGATTGGTTTTCTTATATCCCAAAATCGTTCAGCAGAAATGCTGGTAATAACCACGTTAACTCTAAGCATTACTAGGTCATCAGAACTTAATCGTGCCAGGGTGAATTTAAAACTGCTTATTTCTGCTTGTAACGAGTAAAGCCACAGTGTCCACAAGTATACCTGTCATGATGATCCGCCATGAAGTATCCGGGTCCACATCGCTCGCAAGTTGGGTGAGCTCTGATTACATTTGTCTCCTTCAACTTTGTACATTGCGTGAACTCCTTTCTCCTCTTTATGCTTCTTCTCTCTTTTCTTCTCGGCTTTTTGAGGTTTTGCTGCTTCTGCCGCTGCCGGTTGTGCTGCTGTTGCAGCTGGAGGTGCTTCTTCTTTCTTTACTGGTGCTTTCTTGGACATTATGCTTTCGCCTCTTCCTTAGGTTTTTCAGGCGGACTGTTACGTTTTCTAATATATTCAGGTTCAACAATTTGAGCTTGAGCAACATTTTGGTAAACGTTAGCATCTCCTGTTGTGATGCTCGTTCCCGTTTTTGTGTGCATCCTCTTAATGAAAACTACATCGTCACCGATTTTCATTTCGATGGCTACGGCTCTTTTTACTTCAAGCCGTGGCGGTGTTTTCTCTTTTGGACCTTGAATAATAGTAAAGACTACTTCTTTACGTTTCAGAAGCGGGTTATCCTTGGTTGATTCAATTTTGATTTGCATTAATATTCACTTAAGGCGTAAATTCATACAGTTTTCTTCTTATTTAGCTTTTCTAAGGGTTTCATGGCATTTAAGAATTCTTGAGCTTGAAGTTTTTTTTCAGGGGTAACTTTGACTATGACAATGCCTACATGTGGTTGTCCATAAACAACATAAGCGTTTTCGGGAGCATACATGACAGCGATGAGTGGTTAAGCAGATCTTCTTCGCCTTCAACAACAATGTGGGTATGTTGTTTTCTTTCTATCGATTCCTTGATTGCTAGAATTGCTTCTTTAGTGATTGTTCCTTTCGGATTGTTTACTTTAATTGTTTTTTCTACTGAGGCGGCTCCTAGGCATACTTTGGGTTCTCAGAAACTTGTTGTCAATAATTGTTAGTTGAGGGTGAATGTTGTATTCATGTAAATTTTGAGAAACTACGTCTCCGACCGAAATTATCTCGAACGGTTTTTCCTTGTCTATTAACTCCTTCATTTTAGTCATGGTTTCATCGAATGAGCCTTCAATCAAGATGCCAAAAGGTTCTTTGAATTTCATGCGAAGTTTTGGTGTTAAGCTATACTCCATCGTCACGGTTTTCAACCTTTGGACCATATATTTAGGGTCGAAATTACTATGATGATTCTTTAAAAAAACTTAGCGTACTTTGAGTGCGTATCTGCCTTTTTCTTTTATGTTCATTGATTTTGCAATAGCTGAGTTGTCCGGGTCAAACATTACCACTAAGCCACTGAAATCTTCACTGAAATTTGTGGATTTGCATTTGCCACAAACATTTTCTTTTGTTATGAAATGGCAATTAGTACAGGCTTTTTCACTCATTCAACTTCACTCCTTTTTATGCTGCCTTTTCCTTGCCTTCAGCTTGTTTCTTTTCTGGCGTCGGAGGCGTCTCTTTTAACCAGTCAAGTTTACCCAAGAATGGTTGCCTAGCGGTTACCCCGATTTTTCCTGAGCTTCCAGCCCTGCCAAGCGAAACAGCTGTTATTCTAACACGGACTTGGTCGCCTGTCGTTACTTTTCTTTTACTTTCTTTCCCGAGTAAAACACCTTGCTTTTCATCATAAGAGATGTAGTCATCCATAAGTTGTGAAACATGGAGTAACGCGTCTACTGGTCCGATTCGGACAAAAGCGCCGAAATCTGCTATTTCAACTACGTCTCCTTCTACAACTTCTTGAATAACTGGATAAAATGTCAGCAATGAAAAAGTTACTTTGTGGAAGGTTGCTCCGTCGCCTGGAATTATTTTGCCAATGGGGTTTACTTCAATGCTTGTAACTGCAATTACGTATCCAAGTTCCTCATCTACCACTCCCTCATACTTCTGTTTTACCTGTTCACGTCCAACTTTTTCCAGAGGGTTACCAAAGGTTTCAGGTGGAATGCGGATAGTGTCCTGCAGTGTTATTAGCTTAAACATGGTTATATCAATCCGTCAATCTCTAGGCGAGATTTTTGTCTCAGATAAATCACTGGCACACTTATATCTCTTAGCCTCCGTCGAAGTTGACTATCATTGGTAAATACTGGCGAATTCCAAGCTTTTGCCACCTTAACTATGATATCGTCAGTTGTTAATTTCTCATCATAATCAACTGAAACGTATGTACATTTCTCAGAGAGCTTTAACGCAAAAACAGCTTCCCTGCGAATCTTAGCTGATTCTTTCGCGGCCAGCAGTTCGAGTTCTCGCTTAACAGGCGAGAGTAAAACAAAATTTACGCGGCGATTTAGTAAGCGCTCAGTTTCCGAAAAAATATCTATTTTAAACTGGAGAGGAACAAACAATGAGTTTGAATCTAAAATAATTTTTAATGCATCGGTTTTTTTTGGTATCCCTGCCATTGCTATTGCTCCTAATCCATTGAAAATTTATTTTCATGCTTAAAAATTTTTAATTTTTCACGGAGTTTTACTGAGTTACAAAATCTTAAACTTGCTATTAATTTAAATACCTTAAGTAAATGATTTGAGCAACAGTCAGGTGAATGTATGCTTCGAGAGAAATCTTGCGGTGCGGTCATTTTCACAAAGAAAGATGAATCAACAAAGTATCTTCTACTTAATTACGCGGCGGGCCATTGGGATTTTGTTAAAGGTAATGTTGAACCAAATGAAAACGAAAGGCAAACCGTCGTCCGCGAACTACAAGAAGAAACTAGCATTACTAATGCGCAATTTATAGAAGACTTTAGGGAACCAATTGTTTATTTTTACAGACGGCAAGGCTCAACAGTTCACAAAGAAGTAGTTTTTTTTGTGATGGAAGCATACACCGACAAAGTTCAGTTGTCCTTTGAGCATATAGGCTATGCTTGGTTGGATTACCAGCACGCTATGGAAAAATTAACTTTCAAAAATTCTAAGGACGTATTGCAGAAAGCTCACGATTTTCTGAAGAAAAACGGTATAATAAAGCCTACTGAATAATTAATTATTTACTTTGTTATTATAAGCCCGTATCCGATAAGTCTCCAACGTGCGGTAATTTTTCTGCTGATTGCGACTCTAGAGCCTGGCAGCGCACAAATTGGTCTTGTCAACTTAACTTTAATTATGTTTTGTTTTATTGAGAGAATTTTGCCAACGTTTACTGCGGCTCCAATGTGAAGTAACAGAACTTCGTCAGGATTAAATTTTTCAACTTTCAATAATTCCTTTGTTCCAACGGCTCGTTCTAAAACATGAGTTTCCAACGTAAGCTCCGTTAACGTTGGGGGAAGTCCTCCTGCCTTTCCAGCGATGCTTCCAGTTAAGCCATCTGCTTTCGAATAGGACGGGTCAAGGCAAGTTCCGACGGCCACTAATCCTCCGCTGGTTGCTTCTTTAACACTTTTTTCACCAGCGTTTAAACTCACTATTTCGCTCATTAATGGATCATAAATGGTTTTTCCTTCTCTTTCGACGCTGATTCCTGGTCGTATTTCTATTTCTTCCCCCACAACAAATTTTCCTTGGGCTATGGTTCCACCGATAATTCCACCCTCAAGACCTTCGATGGTGGTTCCTGGCTTGTTAATGTCGAAAGAACGGATAATATACATTAGCGGTGGCTTAGTTTCATCTCTCTTTGGTGTCGGAATAATTGTTTCAATAGCGTTAAGTAAAACATCAATGTTTATTCCACGCTGAGCAGAAATTGGAATAATTGGCGCTTTCTCAGCTACCGTGCCCTTAACGAAGTTTTTGATTTCTTTATAACTTTCCAGCGCTCTTTTCTCATCTACAATGTCAATCTTGTTCTGAACAATAATCAAATTCTTTATACCGCTAACTTCAGCAGCCGCAAGATGCTCTCGTGTCTGCGGTTGGGGACAAGGTTCATCAGCTGCTATAACCAAAATTGCTCCATCCATAATGGCTGCGCCGGAAAGCATAGTGGCCATTAATGCTTCATGCCCTGGAGCATCGACAAAACTAATTGCTCGAACAAACTCTGCTTCAGAATTACATGCTTCACAATAAGGCTTAATTGTATAGTTTCTTAGGCGGCTCACATTTTGGGCATTTGTAAATAGGCATGTCAGCATAGCCCAGTTTTATTGTAATGCCTCTTTTGAGTTCTTCGCTGTGCCTAGACGCCCACACACCAGTTAAAGCTTGTACCAAGGTTGTTTTTCCATGGTCGACGTGACCTATGGTACCAACGTTGGCTTCGGGTTGTTTGGGTAAGGCTTTACTAGTGTTACTCATTTTATTCTCTTCTAAGATAAGTCTGGTGAATTATGAATAAATTATTGGCTGTTTATAAGTTTTAAGCATTTACTTTGTCAAACTTTGTTTATTTTGTAACCTGTTGAGGTTTCGATTCGGTGGCTTTTGAGGCTGGTTTTTCCACAATTTTCATATTTATCTGTGCAATTTCATCTGTTATTGTGCTTCCTCGAACTGTTTTGCGTTTTCTTTCGCCGCTTTTCTTAGCTTTAAAGCCTGCTCCACCGCTAAGCACAATTTTTCGACGGACACCACCGTGAACGTTTCCTATCATTGGAAAGCCGTCTTTATCGGATCCGCCCATTATTTGTATTTTATGTGCTGGCAAATCTACTACTGCGCCGTCGATTATTTCTCCAAGTCTTCTACCGATGAATGAAGCTGCGCGTGCTTCTTCAAGCTCGACAACTTTTGAAGTTCCAGTTTCAGGATCCGATATTATTATCTTAAACTTTGTCATTTTGCTGCTTAACTCTCCAGCGCAGTATGAAATTGAGCAACTCTCTATTAAGGATTTATCTGGTAGAGATTTAATTTATTAGAGAGATGATTTTAGTCCACCGAACCGTTTGGGCTTTCGGTAGAAGTGAATTTGAGTTCCGTTTATGGTCATTTCGTCATATTTTATCCAGCCGCCCTTTCCAAGCTGCCTTAGTTCTTCAGGCGTTGTGGCTACTGTTTCTTCGTAATCTTCTTCTTTGAACTCTATTGTGTGGATGTATTTCACTGTGTTTTGGATGCTTTTGTGTCTGAGCATTTTCTTAATGATCAGAACGTTGCCGTTAGTGACGTGGACAAGCATTGATCCGCCCCAGTTTTTACTTTTTCAACCAGATCTGCAATGCTACTCGCCACTGCAATCATGCTCATTCTTATCGAGACCTATTTTCCACGTTTTGCTAATAATATTTTGTAATATCTCCTTTTTCTGGCCAGCTAACATCATCATAAGAACTTTAAGAATAACCATTTTAGATCATTTTACAAGGCTCAATATGTACTATTAGTTCCTTCACGTGACTTCAGGATAAAGCAACATGGTCGCTAAAGCTAACCGTTGCCTATCGCGTTATTAGGCTAAATTGTTATTTGAACTAACGATGGTTAACTTAAGTAAAAATCAGAGAAAAAGAGAGCTAATGAAGGCAGAAATTAGTCAATCAAAGCAATCAACACTGGATGATCTCTCTTTTCAATTTAATATTGAACGGGATAGAGAGTCAATTAGGCCTTCAAAAGCAATAATAATTAATCAAATCGTCAATAAAATCGAAGAAGACGAGTTAGCACTTAAAGTTCAGTTTAGCTTGCTGCCTTCAAATACCGCGTTTTCAAAAGTAAACCTTGACCTGTATTTTGAAGAACAGCTAATTAATTCAACCCTCATTTGCATTCCTCAAAGTAATTTACTAAGTGATAGCTTGGAATTTCCACTTGTTGTGGATATGAGAGGAATTGTGGCTGGACGTTATCTGGTTAGAGTTGAGATGTATGAGTTTTGGGATTCTGATGAAAAGCTATGCTTTAGCGAAAAAGAGATTGTGGTTGAATATGTTCCGCAAACTAAAGAATCACGGCTAGTCAAAGTTCCTACAGTCAAGAGTGTTGCAGGCGCAGGTCTAATTGTGGTTTCATCCTCCGCTAAAAGCATCTATCAAGAAATAAACGAAGACGAGAAAAAAGAATCAATAAGCAAAAGAGACGACTGGTAAGCAAGACGATGGCGGGTTGACATTTTAATGGGAGAGGCTAAAATTTACGAATTACCTTTTGATAAGTTTGCCATCAAGACAGACAAATCAGTGTTCTTGAAGCTCCTGCCGGTTTTGGTTGTTTTTTGTCTAACAGCCCTTTGTATATACTTTCTTACAATTTACATGGCTTATTTTTCAAAACACGGTTTTTTCGTACCGGTCACGATAACCCAAAGAGTAAAAATAGATGCTATTGGCGCGTTAATCCCCATAATTGTTGGTCTTATTTCACTCGATTTAGAATTTGTTTATTTCAGATTTTCCGTCAAGGTGTTTTTGGTCTATTTTATTGTTTCAGTTTTTGTTGCGTTTGGAATTTTCCAGTATACATCTAAAGGCGTTGTTGGTTCACCTGTGTTATTTGCGCTTATAGATAGTTTATTACTAATTTTTTTGATTTTTAAGGTTGGAATCAAATTTGGAGGAAGGAAAAAACTTGTAATATGCTTGTTGCTAAATTTAAGCGCAGTACCGTTTTCTTTGTGCGTTGTTGATTTGTATTTCCTTTCACGATATAGCAGTGCTATCATAGGCGGGGGAGGTGCAATCGACAGCATAATATTGTCAACTACCTGGACAGCTCTTCTTACGACATTAATAATTCTCGTTTGGATTATTTTCGAAAATACTGGACTTCTAGAAAAACTGTTAGGACGAAAGAAGAAGAAACAAATAAAATCATTTAGTTGATAACTTAAGTTGGTCCTGGTTTTCTGCAGGGGCAGTACATGCTGTGGTTGGATTGTTTGTGTTTGTAACTCGGATCTTTCTCAGCGGCGGCATTAGCAACAATAATTAGGTGCCCACAGTTTTTACATTTCAAAGATAATCTTCCTTTAAGAAATTATTTTAAGCTTGCTGCAAACATGGGAAATTGGATATAATTATGAAAGATTCATTTTCATTATTTCCTTTCTTAAGATTATCTAGGTTTGTGCGAAGGAGACATTCTTTGTTGGCTATACAATATTCACAAATCATAAATTCTGTTTGAGTTTGACAATCTATTACAATTTGGGCAAACATCTCTTTTTCCCTCAGGAAACAAACCAACGGACAGAACTAGCTTATAGGAAATGCCAACTAATTGAGCGCATAATTTCCGGTTAAATATTCTGTATTTCCATCAAGTTTAAACAAAAAAAATGGTTTAGATCATATCCCAAACCCGAGAGTGCTGCTGAATCTGTAATGAAAGCTCTAAAAAAATGTGCACGCGCTTTAGGACGATAATAGTGGGCTCCTGTAAGCATCTTAATGCAAGTATCACAGAAATGTTCATCGCGTTTTTCTTTTGCTAAAAGTTACAGCTGCAATTGCTACAGTGCTTATAACGCCTAAGAATACTATTATGTAAAGAACTAGTGAAAGCGGGACAGTTGCTTCCTTCGCTGTGGTTGATTGAGTTGCTGGTGTAGGGTTTGTAGTTGAAGCTAGAGATGGAGTTGGCACTGCGGTTGGTATCGGCGTTGGAGACGGTGTCGGAGAATTTGTTATTGTCGGAGTAGCTTGATTAGGACTTGGTGAGGGGGTTGGTGTTGGGCTTGGGGTTGGCGCCGCGGTTGATGATGGAGTTGGAGTTACAGTCGGTGTTGGTGTCGGCGTTGGAGTCACCGTAGGTGTTGGAATTGGCGTTGGGGTTGGGTCGGGTGTTGGAGTTGCTGTTGATTCTGGCGTGGGAGTTGGGGGTGGAGTTGGTGTAGGCGAATGAGACGAAGAAAACTTTGCCAGCCAAAAACTAGAATTATCATAAGCGCCTGCTACCAAAAATCCTCCATCACTTGTCTTGATAATACAATCTATTTTTGTTAATGCGAAGTCTTGATACCATAGTAAGTTTCCAGCTGAATCAGTTTCAGCTAAGATGTTTCCTCCTCCTAAAATGTAGTTACCATCGTTCATCTGAACAAGCGAACTGAGAGAGAATCCGCTCGTATTATTCCAAAGTCCATATGTTTGATTCCACTGCAAGTTTCCAGAGGAATCAGTCTTAACTAACTGATTGTATTCTCCCCCTATCAAAGCATAGCCGCCATCATTAGTCTGTATAATAGAATAAAAAATTTGATTTCCATACGTTTGGTTCCAAATTACGTTGCCTGCTGAATCAGTCTTCATCAGCAAAGCTTGCTGTGTGTATTCATTAGAACCCACAGGAATAATTAGCTCACCTGGTATTACGAACCCTCCATCACTTGTATACACCATGGAATATGCAAAGCAATAGTTTTTGTATTCTTTAGTCCACAGTTGATTGCCTGACGAATTGGTCTTACTTAACCAAATATAATCATAATTTGGACCGTGTAGTACGCCATAATAACCTCCCCAGACGAGTCCTCCATCATTGGTCTCTTTAACACTTGTGCCATAAGAGCTTGGGTATGTAATGTTCCAAAGTTGGTTGCCTACTAAGTCAGTTTTAATCAACAAAGACATGGCACTTGGATTCGCTACGCCATAATAGATTCCGTTTACCAATGCATATCCGCCGTCGTTGGTTTGGATAACAGAGCATGCTGATGAAGTTGCCGCTGGCATTCCTGAATTATTATTGAAATTTACTTGATAAGTTGTCTTCATCCAGAGTTCATTGCCAATTGAGTCGGTCTTAATCAACAAATCATAGCTTGTTGAGTTTGTTATTATGGAACCAACTATGTTTGTTCCAACGAAAGCATATCCTCCATCATTTGTTTGCACCACAGAATTAACCTGATCTGAAGCTTGGTAAGCGCTGTATGTTTGGGTCCATTGCAATGCAGGTAAACTTATTGGCGTGCAAAAAACCTGAGAAGAACTTAGGATTAAGACAAAAATTAGTAGAATCGAAAACATAGAACGCAAAAATATTCTCGCCAATTTAGAATCGGCTCTTCTTTCTCCACATTTTAGTGACAAAGAAGAGAGAAAATAAGTCTTTTGAAACTTTCTACGGCAAATATGCTTGAACCTTTTTGCCATTTTCTTAAATGTAACAAGAAACATTCAACATTAAGAAAAACAATCACATAACATAAAGTCAAATTATTAATCTCTCTCAATTTTTTGTCGCGACATCCGTGGTTTAGCCCACTTGCGTTTAAAAACCGTATTTCAAGATCAGAATGTTACCAAAAATAAAACATTCTCAATTCTTCTAAATTAAACATATGGTTGGTACTCTTTTGTCCTACCGCAACCGATTTAATTATCTCGCGAAAGAAAACTAAAAACAAGTTTTTCGATCGGGTGTTTCTAGGTGCAGCTGCTTTATTAGGTCCTTGTATCTGTTTCTAACTGTAACTTCGGTGACTCCAGCTGCTTCTGCGATGTCTTTTTGTGTTTTTTTTTCGGTGTTCTGTAAGCATGCGATATAGAGTGCTGCGGCAGCTAAGCCCATAGGGTCTTTTCCTGCTGAAAATCGTTTTTGTCTAGCCATCTCTGAGTATTGCTATGGCTGCGCCTTGTGTTTTGCCTGATATTCCAGTTTTTTCTGCAATTTTTGAAACGTATGTCATTGGGTCAGAAATTGGCATGTGAAAATCGAGCTCTTGCAGCAGACAGTCTGTAGCATCTTGCAACATCTTTCTTGTCAACAAGACTTGCTTCAGAGATTTCGCGAAGGGTTCTGGGTGATCCGCTTTTGCGGCAAGCAGCATAAAGTGCAGCTGCGGCGATGGCGTTGATTGATCTTCCTCGGACTAAACCTTTGTCGAGTGCTTTTCTGTAAGCGACTGCGGCTTTTTCTTTTATTGGCGGTGAGATGGAAACTTTGCTTGATAAACGCTCAAGTTCAGCCATTGCTTGGGCAAGGTTTCGGTCGGTGGATGAGTGTACTCGACTGCGTATTTGCCATTTCCTAAGACGCCACATCTGCAATCTAGTGGATATTGGTAGTTTTCTTCCGAAGCATCTCTGTCAACTTGGCTAATGGCTGTGGATAATCCTTTATCATGAATTGAATATGATGTTGGCATGCCAACGCGGCTTCTTGATGCTTTTTCTTCTTGTAGTAAAAGCGCGCCATTCTGGCCCTTTATCCATCATCTGCTCATAAACAACAAGACCACAGTCACCACAGATGGTTTCGCCTGAGTCATTGTCGTGAACTAGATTTTTGCTTGTACATTCAGGGCACTTATCAACTAAGCGCTGATTAATTTTTGGAACTTCTTCAGTTACAATCATTTGGGTTATACTCATTTTTCTGACTCCATTTCATTACTATTAACTCGAGAACATTCTCGAATTTTCTTTCTAAGCTGGCTAACAATAACGCTGTGCTTTGCTTTGAACTATTTTTGCAAAGGGATCTTTCCAGCTAGATTGCCCATAACCCTCATACGAGGATGTTCCAGGCTAGCTGGCTTGCCCTTGCCTTTTACATAGGCTTCTTATAATATAGTTATCAGTATTTTGAGGAGGCGACTTTATTGTTTGATGTTTATCCATGTTTTTACTGCTTCTTGGACTGCTTTGGATAAGTCGCCTTTTTTGCCGCCGAATTTTCCACTGTTTTTAGTCTTAGCTGTTTTTCTAGCTCATCTGAGATGTCAACGTTTATGCGGCCCATTTTTAGTCACTTGTTTTTATTTTTGAAATAAGCGAGTTACTAATATTTGCAGGTTGGTTTGCTTTGAGTTCGCTTATTTACATAAACATATATGTAATACGCGCTTATAAGCATATGTGTTTAAGTGTGTAAATGTTATGGACTATTGAACACTTTGAGCTTGCAAGACTTTCTTAATGGAGTAAGCCTTTTTCTGTTGGAACAAACTGCAGAGAAACAGTTATGCGTTTTCTGCTAAGACTATTTCTTATTTCATTGTTTATTCTTGTGTTGCCTTTTCCTTTGCTTGCATGTCCAAAACGGATTATTTTCCAATTCTTCATGTTTCCTCTGAATAATTTGAGGATTACTTGTTAGAATGTAGAAGGGCATTTTTGTTTGTGAAGTGTAGAGTTCAGCGATAAAGTTTAGGAGACGTTTTCCAACGCCGATTCCTTGATAGTCCGGTAGCACAACTAAGCCGGCTAACTCGGTAGTATTTTGCTTTCATTCGGGTGCAGGCAACGGCGATGAAGGCTATGGGTTTGTCTTGGTAGAGGGCAACGTAGCATCGGACGCCTGCGCCTAGTGAGCCGTTTAGATAGTGATATTGCCGAAACATCTGCCAAATGGAAGCGCCGCACCGATAAACTTTGAGTTCAACGGGCGGCCGAGCTCTTTTTTTCGGCTCAAACTCCATCGTGTCAGTGCAGAAAACCCAGTCTGGATCTAACCAATCAACAACATCATAGTGGCAGGTTACCGCAATGAACTTCTTTTTTGACCTGCGAACAGCCTTGCTAATTGCAAAGGCGCTGACTTTAGCTATTTCTCTATCAACCACACTTGTAAACTCATCAAAAACAATCAATTGCTTGATCTAAGCATAAGGCACGTGCAATATCAACACGCATCTTTTCACCTTGGCTTAGGCAATCATAGCTTTTGAGCCAGTCTGGCGGAGAAGCAAAACCAACACTGCAAAGAGTCCTTGTGATTTCACCAGTTTCAAGGTCTTCCGGGAAAATCATCTAAAACACATTTATGCTGTGTACTCAAAGCCTCTTATGTAAGCATCTGGGAAAAGCTGTTTAGCTATGCTTGTTTTGCCTGATCC
Organism: Candidatus Bathyarchaeota archaeon; assembly: GCA_963768895.1. Lineage (GTDB taxonomy): Archaea > Thermoproteota > Bathyarchaeia > Bathyarchaeales > Bathycorpusculaceae > Bathycorpusculum. The sequence goes on along the minus strand of CAVYJU010000013.1, from coordinate 163,132 downwards.
ACTACGCCCAACAATAACGCCGACTTGCCAATCATCCTCTTCGATTGGTATTGAGACCCTTGAAATGCTTCTCCAATTTAACATCACAGAGCGTATAAGCTGCCAACAACGCTTTGAGCCCTAAAACTGTCAGCTTGATCCCAACGTTTTACAATGTCAAAATCCGTAGCTTATAACCCTCCAACTTTTAGCTTCTCAAAAATGCTTCTCTGTTCCGCTTCATCTTTGCACTCAACTATTAACTCGTAAGTTGCAGGAATTGTGACTGAAAACTCATGCTCTCAAGAGTTCTTCGGCAGCTTTTCACCTACAGCGACAAGAAGCGCCTTCAAATAGTCTTTTTCACCCGCCTGCATTATTCGCATGTATTCGGCTGCGTCAAGTTCCTTGTTATGCTTGCCTTTAAGCTTGTTAAGAATCTGCCTAAGCAATCGCCTATCGACGTCAGTGACTGGCAACCGAAGAACTGGCAGCATAAAACTCGCCATGCTTCTTGCAAACTTCAGCGCGTTGCTCTCCATCAGCATAAACACCGTCTTTATTCGTTATTATCGGATACGCCCAACCGTACTTCTGCAGGCTCATCCAAATCTGCTCTTGCTGCCTAATCGTGGTACGATTTGGGTTGTTCTCATCCGACCTCAACAGCCGCACATCTTCAAGTAGCTGCAGATACACTTGAGGCACTTTAAGCTGGGTTTTCGTGTTTTCCATCTGTACGCCTTCCTTTCTTAGCACGTTTCGCATTCTGCACCTCGAGCCATCTTAATCGTGCATCGAAACTTTGGTTAATTGTTTCATCTCCAGGTCTGAATCTTGCTCCTTTGTTTTGACCTCAAGATTTGAAAGCCTCTCTTTTAACGACTCCAACTCAACATCTTTTACTAACGAACCGTAGGTGCCGATAGCTGAAACCATCAATCGACCCCAGGCTTGCTTCGCTGAATCACTATTACCCTTAGAGTTCATTTTTTCGTGGGAAAGCCTTATGCAATGCCCCAAATAGGCAAATAGGCTGTTTCTACGCTCCGCTGAATTTAGGTTAGATGTTGCTTTCTCTTCAACTTCGACCAATATGATGGCTCCTTATGTTCATGGTATTTGAGACAACGATCAATCTCTAAACAGCAAAACAGCTATTCAGAAAGACAACATAAAACAAGACTACAATTTGTCTTTATAATGCTTTACAATTAAAAGGCTTTTGATGTTGAGTGTCAAGATAGATTCGATTGATAAGTCCAATTGGCACAAGAATGCAAGGGGTAAATAGCTTGAATCTATCGCTCATGCGGTTAATCAGTAAACATTTAGCTCGCATTTTGTTGCACCCGGCCGGTGACAGCATTCACTTCAAATAACAACTGGAAGATCATAACGATGCGAAGACGATAATGAGAATCAATACTTTAACCAACTAAAAAGAGATTAGATTGCCAAACACGCTTGAAAAAGAAATAGCTATCGTATCGCGAAAATGCTTTGCAGATCCCGTTTATGGTCCTTGCTATCCAAGTTTCTGGGTACTTCTTTTGTCTTTGATTGGCAGATGGTTATGGTGATAAAACAATATGAGGGGAAACTCCAATCTAAGGCGAACACTATTTCCAATGACCAATCGGCGGGCGTTGGCAGCAGTTTTTAGTCAATATCAATTCTTTCATTCGATTTTCAGTATTAGTAAAACTGTATTTATGTCTAGGGTTACGTGGCCAATTATTTTTTCCTGTTCTCACTGGATGGTTTCCCTTCACATACTTAACACGGTTAGCCAATTGCTCAAATTCCCAAAAATAACATTTACCCGTAATTTTTCGTTGATCTTCTATGAAATCCTTACAGATGTTATATATGTCCAATGCAGGTATGGCATAAAATCTATCCACAAATTTCCTGCTGACTTGTCCTGAACTATCCAATATTCCAAGTATATCAAATGCCCTCGAAGCCTTGATTGCGGCTTCCTTATCTTCTTTTGACCATTCAGAGTATTTTTTTTGCTCAGCCAATTCATATAAGGCTTGTAGCGTTTCCGCTTGTTCTAATTGGGTTATCGCTTGCGTTATCGCAGTCGCAGTCAACTGTTGTTTGGCATAATTAGTGTTAAGGTATTGAAATATAAGTGCAGCTAAAGGTATGATAAGACCAGCCAAAAATGCTATTATCAAATCGACTGGAATTTCCATAATTGATATACTATCGCCATTTTCTTATAAAAATAGCGACTGGCGGTTCTTTCAATGCGCAAAGAATGAAAAGATGCGCAGAATAGATTCAACTGTCGTTGCAGAAAACAAGATTGATTGCTCTTTTAAGAGAAGTTTGACTTTCAGGTTGAAGGAGAAACCAAAGATGCATTCTACGGTCATGAAAACAAATACCACAACATTGTCAACACAGGATTGATGCTACTTCAACGCTGAAAGGCGTTTTTCTTTCATAAAGTTCTTGAAAAAAGAAAAAGGGGATGGCGGGAGATTTTGCCACTTCAGTGTTACAGAAGCCAAAAAAGGGGGCCGTACTATCCTACCAGCCAAATTACCCCCATTATCTATCCTATCCAAGAAACCCAGGATGCTCTAAATGATGTTGTTCTGCTAATTCATTTTTTTTCTAAAGTTTTGCTAATCACATCTTCAATTCCTTTTGGGAAACCAACGCCATGTTCTTTTTCATCGACTAGATAAACCAGGGAATGTTTCGGGTTGTCAGGAATCCAGTCTTCATATTTTGCTAACCACAAAGTAAGATGAAGATCTAAATCTTCCAGCAGCACTTTCAATTTTTCTTTCTCTTCTGGATTTACTTTTAACAAATTAACGTTTATGTTTTGGGCAATTTCTTGTATCTTCTTGTTTAGCGGTAGAAGAGACCCTTTTGTATAACTGCGAATTACTAAGTGAATTTCTCTATCTCTAAGATTCATTTTGTCATAAAGATACTCAAATTTTTCTTCAAACCCAGCGTATTTTACAACTTCTTCTGGAAATTGTTCCTCCAAATGTGAAACAAGCTCATTCCTTTGCTCACATTGAAGGTCGTAAACACGTTTTTGAATACCAAGTAGCCTAAGAAGAGATTTTAAATTAGAAATATTTTCCGCCACAATCGCTTGGTTAACCTTTCGGCGCTCAATTAACTCTCTCGCTAAGTAGCCGACTGCTGCAAAAATAGCGCCAATTATTGCTGCACCCAACCAATCCGGAATTTCTGTAAATAATGCCATCTTATCGCCCATTAATGAGATGAGATATATCATGTTAAGCTTTATCGATTTATTCTTGTCTGCGGAATCAGAAAGACTTTTTTTGAGAAAACAAAAAAAGGAAGGTGTTGCGGGAGATGTCTCCACTACCTTCATGTTAAGGATTTATGAAAAAAAATTGGCTCGTCGTTACCTTCTAACAAGTCTAATTTGTTCAGGTAAATGTTTTAATTTAACCTTCATGTCGTCTTTTGGCTATGTGGCGGTTGGGGTTCTTCTTCCATGATATGGCGTTTGGATTACTAACAGTTTTCATACCGCTCTATGTAATAGTTTTCAAAAACACAAGTACCCTAGGTGGACCGTTGCTTTCTCTTGGAGTCATGACTTCAATAGCTATTTTCTGTTCGATACCTGCTTCATTTCTCTGGGGATACCTATGTGACAAAACACGTCATTACAAAGCATTTATTCTTCTTTCCTTCTCTTCAACCGCTTTAATTCTTTTTGTAATGACCCTTCCATTTGCTCAAAATTTGATCATTTTTGTTGTTTTGTATGTTATCATGCAAATGCTTCATGTTGCACATGAATCACCCAAAAATGTGCTCATTACTGAGCATTACAGTCGCAAAGATTGGGAGAAGTCTTTCGCTTTTTATGAAGCCATTACTGAAATTGGGTTTATTGTTGGTTTAGCCGTAGGAATGATCATGTTTGCATCTACTCTAGCCTTTTCAGTTTTGTCCACCTACGCTCTTTATTTTTGTAGCGGTTTGAGCGTGCTTGCATTGGTGTTGGCAATTGCATTAATTACTGACCCAATGTTGATTTTTGAAAGACGCCTAGTACATATAGAGAGAAAGCTCGATTATTCTAATCGTGGTCTGGAAGGAGCTGCTAGGCTTATGGATGGAAAATCCTGGCATGGCTCGATGAAAAAGGAGAGTTTTCTAGGATTCGCATTGGCTATAGTGTTGTTTTCTCTTGCAACAAGCATCTTCTTCACACCTCTACCGGTTTATCTCCAACAAGTATTTGCTGGGCAACAACAGTATGTTTATTTAGCGTATATACTCAACTCCATGGGCGCAACTGCAGGTTACTTCTTAATTCGTGGACGTGCAGAGTCAATAAATATTAGAAAACAAATGCCTCGCTTTGTTTTTTCGCGCAGCGTTCTCGTTTTTGCGCTCGCGGCGTTGATTTCTCTTGCTTTTGCTCCTTCATTAATAACTTGTTTTTTTCTCATTTGCTTAGGTTTCGCTTATTCGATGTATTACATTATGATGCTTTCTCTCTCGATGGAAATTATACCTGAGGGAAAAGTTGGCCTTTTCGATGGAATGGTCGGCTTAGGAGCTGCGATAGGTGCTTTCCTCGGACCTTTCTTTGTGAACAGCTTTAATTATCTCCCCAACAATTTTAATTATGTTCCAACTTTTCTAATTACAGCCGTAATCTTCTTGGTTGCTTTCATAACCCTGAGAATATTTCGAGTAAAAAACTAGAAAATAAAAAAAGTGGTGCGAGCTTTTTAGGGCTCAGGTTCAAATTTATTCTGTGTGTACTCTGAATAAGTCTATGTCTTCGCGCATTGCTGGAGTTAATTCGAGGAAGTCTCTAACTGCACGTTCAATGTCTTTTGATTGGGTGACATATCTTCCAACGATTAGGATATCAGCGCCTTGTTCTAAGGCTTCTTTGGCTGTCTCTGGCACGATTCCACCTGCGACTGCGATTAGGAACTTTTTGCCAATGAATGTTTGGCGTATGATTTTTATACGTTCTAGTCCGCATGTTCTGCCGCTTTCTTGGTCGATGCCTCTGTGTAAAATGACAATGTCTGGGAACTCTTTAAGTGATTTAAGTTTTCCAAGCACATCTTCAACGTTTAACATGTCAATAACGCCGTAGATTCCAAGTCTTTTGGCTTCATGTACAAATGCATCGAGTGTTTCTGGGGGTGCTAATCCTGATGCAACTACTGCGTCAGCGGTGTCTTCATACGCGATGTCTGCTTCAACTTTTCCCACGTCAAGCGTCTTTAAGTCTGCAACCATGAAGGTTTCTTTGGCTGATTGTCTTAAATCGCTAATTACTCTTGTTCCGTAGCGTTTGATTAAGGGTGTACCGACTTCAATGATGATTCTGTCGCTTCCTGGAAGTTGAGCAATGATTTTCTTTGCATTTTCAAGCGATGGTGCATCGAGTGAAATCTGTAGATATGGCGGTCTCCATAAACGTGCTACTTTGAAGCCCATGATTGGGTGTTTTGCGCGGTCTTTGTCGTAGATTATCTTTTCTAGTGATGGATATTTCTTTAAGGCTCGTTGAAGCGCCATTTTTGTTGCGCCATAGTTGTATTGGTATATCTTTCGGTAATCGGTTGCTTTTGGATGAATGAAAACGCTGCATATGATAACCCATTCGTCTAGCTTGTCTGCTGGAATGATTCCTTCTTCGGCTGAGTCAGCAATGGCTTTGGCGACTGCTGCTTGTGCTGGACCAAAAATCTTGCCTGTGTCCTCCATGTTTTTTATGGTAACTTTTGGAACGATTAGTGTGTGTGGTTTTGGCGGTAGGTTAGGTCTGATGACTGCTAGTACTGGTGTATGCCCAGCTGATAATTGGGTCATTCCATTTGCGAACGCTTGTCCAATGGGGCCGTTCTTGTCTCCTATCATCAGGTCAATGTGTGCAACTTCGTTGCCCTCTCCTAATAACGATTCACCAATAAGGTAAGTAGGTCCAGAATCTTCCTCAGCATCGTCAGCCACTGTCGGTACTCTATCAGCAATATCTTTGAAATCGACATTGAACTCCTTTAACCAAGTGTAAAGTGTATCTCTATGGATTTCGATTTCTTTTGCAGTTCCAATAACTGTCGGTTTTGATGGCTTATTCTTTATATCTACTTCTTTTTTTGCTGCTTCTGTAAGCATTTTGATAAATTCTTCTCTTGTTTCTGGCTTTTTAACCTCTGATCCCGACATTTGTTCTAGCCTCAGCGCTCTCTTAGTTTTTCACATATATAAAAATGTCGGAACCTCTGGAAAATATTTAAGACACAAAAGGCAATTTTAGCTGCTAAATTGACACCTTATATTTTGCTACTTGGATCGGGCTTTTTTTATGAAAAAGTTATGGGTAAATCTATATACTTTGAAGTTTTATTGCTTTGTCACTGTGAGGAAATGCAATGTCTTGGACCGACTGGGCTTGCTTGGGCATATTCATATTAGGCTTTTTGCTCTTCTTAGTTGGCGCTAACATTTATAATGTAATTGTCGGTTACTCAGGCATTTACCTTTTCATCGGTGCAATTGCTGCTTATCTAATTATATATGTTTACAAGGAATTGACAAAGACTCCGCCCATTCAAAAACCGTAAAGATTACCATATTTTTCATTTAAGTATTTCAGATAAAATTGAATATCCAAGTTTTTTCCAGTTGCCCTCTTTATTAGCTCTTCAGGATCGTAGAGAGAGCCTTGACTGTGAATGTTTCTTTTCAGCCAATCGTTAACACAGTTTATTTTTCCCTCTGACAACTGCTTGCGCCAATCTGGAAGGTCCCTTGTGATTGAGGCGGTTATTTGTCCACTGTAAATGTTGCCAAGTGTGTAGCTTGGGAAATAACCGTATAATCCACTTGCCCAATGGGTGTCTTGCATTACACCTTCAGAGTCATTTTCGACTTTCACTCCGAGGTATTCTTTATACCTCTCATTCCAAACTTGGGGAAGCTCGTTGACTGTAATTTTGTCGGCGAATAGATCTCTTTCAATTTCAAAGCGCACGATTATGTGCAGATTGTATGTTACTTCGTCGGCTTCTATCCGGATTTTTGATAGCTCAACTTTGTTGATGGCTCTGATAAACTTGTCTGATTCAATGTTGGCGAGGTTGGGCACAGTCTTCTTTAGTTTTGGCATAAAATATGTCCAGAACTCTTGCGAGCGGCCAATTACGTTTTCGTAGAAGCGGGATTGTGATTCATGTATTCCATACGAGCACGTTGAGCCGACGGGTTGGTACTGCCAATTTGAGTTGAGATTCTGCTCATAAATTGCATGTCCTGTTTCATGCAGCACTGAAAAGATTGAGCTTGCAAAATTGTTTAGGTAATAATGGGTGGTTATGCGTACATCGTCATAATAGCCTGTGGTAAACGGATGTTCTGTCTCATCAATTCTGCCACGCGCCTCAGGCGAAGAAGTATCGTAACCCAACGTTTGTGTGAGGAGCTGTGCTATTTGACGTTGGTTCTCCACTGGAACAGGCTGAAAACTTATTGCTGTACCGGGCTTGTTTGCACTAGCTTGAATCTTGCTTATCAACTCCTTTAATCCCACTTGAAGTTGACTGAAGGTTGCTGTAATTTGACCCGCAGTCATTTTGGGCTCAAAATTGTCAATAAGCGCTTCATATGGAGTCTTGGTTTCCTTAACTTTCATGAGAATTTCTGCAGCTTGCTTGCTTAAATCTAAAAGTTTTTCAAGGTCCGTTTTGTAAAGGCTAAAGTTTTTTTGGGCTTTGGCTTTTTTCCAAACATTCACCGTTAATGATTCTTGCTTGGCAAGATCAGCTACAAGTTTTTCTGGCAAACTGGTTTGTTCAAGATAACTTTTTCTAATCAAGTAAACGTTGCGTTTTTCTACTTGGTCCAGACTTTCGTCTTTTGGGTTATTTTGTATTGTGTTTAAGAGTTTCCCTATTTCTGGGTCAGTAGCCAATTTATGGTGGATACGACTCATTAATGCGAGTTGCTCGCTTCGCTGTTTTATGGCTCCTGGAGGCATCTTTGTTTCCATGTCCCAGTGAATTATGCCTTCGGCAGTTCCAAGTACAGTAACATCTTTAGTTTTCGATAACAATTCTTTATACGCTGCATTGACGCTCAAATTTTCCACTTCTCTGTTCTTTATTATGAAATTTGGTTTATTTATGGTTGGTTGCAATCGAGTTAACGTTAATATGATTGAAAATGACACTTGCAGAGAAATCTGAAGAACAATCGTTAAGAACTATTGGTACTTTACTTTGGTGGGTTGGCCTAATACTGATATTCATCGCTTGGATATTTGCAACAATGGCCTTCTTCTCTATGAGGCTTCAACCACAACAACCTAACGCTTCTCAGCCATATGGTTATACGCCACTTCCAGTACCACAGCCGAAGCAAGCAACACCTACTATGCAAACAACACGGTTTGCCCAACTGCGGTGCACCAGTACATTATAAGACCACTTTCTGCCCTAATTGCGGAAAACAATTGCCAAGATAAAATCAAATTTTTTTTGTTCTATTCTATTACAAAAAAATGAACCAGGCAGCATGTAATGGATTGCTAAACGACAATTCAGTTCTGAAAACTAACGTGGGTAGCTAAATTCCTGTTTTATCTGTTTATTTTTTCTGGTTATTTTGATTGTTTGGTTTATTGAAAGTGTAGTTTTTTACAGTTAGACTTAGAGCAATTATTAGTATCATTAAGCCAATGCCTATTCCAAAGATTGTGTTAAAGGCGGTTTTGTTTCCGAAAGTCATGATCGTTGGCACTATTGGGGGTTTTACGGTGTCATAGTAGGTGGAAATTATAGTTGTGGCGAGAACTGGACCGATTGCGCCGCCTAGATTTCTTAGCATTGTGTTCATGCCTAAACCTACTGCTGTATTCTCTTTTGGAACTGATATTGAAATCATATTCACTATGGGTATGATCAGTGATACAACTCCTACGAGTGCAACCGCTACGTCTATGGTTAGTTCGGTTGTGGTTCCTCTGGAGAAGATAAATAGAATTAGACCAGCGATGCTGATTGATGCTCCTAGAGCAAGTATTGGTTTTGGTCCTATTTTGGTTACAAGTCTGCCCATTATTGGTCCAACTATAAGCATTACCAGTGTTGCTGGTGCAAGTGTTAATCCAGTGTTGATAATGTTTAATCCTAATCCGTATGGACCAATGACTGCTGGGTATTGAGCGTAATAGATAACGGCGAAGAAGAGTAGGAACATGGCAAGGCTTGATAGTATGCCGATTATGTTTGCAACAAGTACATTTCTGATTTTTAGCAAGCTTAATTGGATAAGCGGACTCTTTTGTTTGTTTTCGAAAACAAAGAAGCCAACCGTTAAGATCAAGCCCGGTATAAGAAATGCAATGTCTTCAAGCGATAGCCATCCTAAAGTCGGAGCTTCAGTTAAGTACAGTAAGACGAGGATTATACCGGACATTAACATGGCCGCTCCGGTGACATCTAATTTGCTCTTTTCGCCAGGTACATCTTTCTTCAAAGCCACTAAAACGATAAAGAATAGAATTATGCTTAGTATGAAGGCAGTGTGGAAAGCCCATTGCCAGCTTAAATCTTGTACTATATAAGCGCCTATGATTAAGCCTGCTGTGGCGCCTATTGCAAAGGTTCCGCTGATTATGCCCTGAGCAGTGGCTACTTTTTCTTTTGGGAAAATATCGGTAATTATAGCTAGTCCTAAGGGAACGATGGCAAAGCCAATGCCTTGAATTGCTCTTGATGCAATAAGCATGTAAATGTTTGTGGCAAATCCGGCTAATCCAACTCCAGCGATGTAGAAGAGAAGAACTGTAAGGAAGATTTTCTTCTTGCCATAAATATCTCCAAGTTTTCCAAAAAGCGGCGAGACGGCGGCTCCAACTATTAGAAATGCCGAAGTAATCCAAGATGCGACTGTTGTTGTAGTCGATAAATCTCTCTGAATTGTTGGTATGCCTGGAATGACCATTGTTTCCACATAGTTTACTAATAGCGCGACTGCTGTCACGGTTAGTAGAACTCTGTAGGGATAATTTGCGCCAGTTTTTCCCGCGTTTGGGTTAGTGTTGGCTAAATTGCTTGAGTCCATTCAGACCACTATTTTTGAAAAATAGCGACAATCAGTCAATTAATATACTTATCGTTGAAGGATAATATGCTGAAATAATTATAAAATAAAACTGGATGCATGTTGATAAGTTTGTAAGCAAGTTAGTGCTCCGGCCGGGATTTGGACCCGGGTCGCCGACTCGAAAGGCCGGCATACTTGACCGGACTATACTACCGGAGCGCTTTTGACAAAAGCATCAAGCAGAATGCTTTTTCCTTCGAATAAACCTTACCCTTACAGAATCAAGCTTTTTAGCTAGCTGGAGTTTTCTTAGTTGAGTTTTTTGGTTTAAAAAGAAATCCAGTTATTTGATCAACAAGTTTACTTTGATCCGTCAGTGTTTTTTCTAGTTCTTCTACTCTTCTTTCTATGTCACTTGATAGGATTTTTCCTTCGATTCTGTTTGCTGATCGAAACATCATCAGCATTTTGAAAACTTCAGAAATAGCTCTTTCTTGATCGTCAACGGATGCTGGTTTTATTCCTGTTATCATAGAAAGCAAGTCTACATAATGTTCTTTAATTTTCAGTTCTGCGTTCACCGATGGGTCCGTTGGAAAAGCAATGCTTAAAGGTGTTTTTTTGGCTAGTTCCGCTGCTGTTGGGAAACGGATTATGAGATCTCCTCTTATCCATGAAGAGATGAATTCGGAGACGAATTTTCGTATGTCGCTTTGGTCAAAAAGTACAGATGGTTCTGTTTTTGTTTCAGTTTTCTTTTTGATTCTTACGCTGATGACTTTTTTGTCATCTGAGTCATTTTCCAAGGCTTTTTCCTCCGCAGACTTTCAGTTCTTATACTTTTCTTCTTAAGCAGGACTAGTATTTAAGAAAAAACTATTAAAACGAGATTTTTGCAGCGGAAGGAACTTTTCCTAAGATTTTAGCTGTGGCTTTCTCTACCTTCTCACGATCGATTGCTGTCGTATAGACTCTAAGTATGTTCATAAAACCTTTTAGTGTTTCAAAGATTTTTGAGCTTTCGCTTAGCCGCTGTAGCTTTCTGTCGCCTGCTTGGTTTCTTGTGAAAACTGGGATTTCCATGGATTCCATTAACACTGCATGATGATAAGGGACTGACGGTACGGTAGGCACATCTATTATCACTGATTCGAGATCCACACCCGCTTCCATGGCTATCTCACTTTGCATCTGTCGTCTGTATGATTCCCGACCAAAAATGTTCGAGATCATTGTGTCTTTCTCGTAAAAGGTTCGCTCATAAGCACACTTTAGCATTTTGCGCGTTTCTAGGTCGTTTATGATTCCTTTTGATGCTTCGCATTTTTTGAGTGCTGACCAGACCGTGTAGTCATCAAGCGCTAAGTATTCTTCAGGAGTCTTAAATGCTGTTAAGCCTAACTCGCTGTTTGCTTTTTCCATGGCGGAAGCAAGCATTATTTGAGCTGCACGGCCTACGCGGTGGAAATAGATGCTTTTGAATGATTCAATCCTAGCAATCATAAATGCTTCCAAAGCTGATAAGGCGCCAAGTTCAACAGCTAGATTTTCTCCTAAAACATCAAGTGCATGGATTAAGCGGTAAACATCAATAAAGCCGTACTCTGCTCCGGTGTGGTAGGTATCTCGTACAATGAAGTCTTGCTTGTCAACGTCGACGGCGCTGCTTATTATTTGGTCAAGGAACGCTTTCTCTGGCTTATGCAGTTTTCCAACAGCTAGCTGAGCCACCTCTTGAGGACTAAAACCCATCTTTGATAGTTTATCGGCAACCTCACTCTTTTCAATAATCCATGAAGTCATATCTTCATGTGTCTTTTCCAAATCTTTTATGAGTAAATGTTCAAACACATGAGAGAAAGGTCCGTGTCCTGCGTCATGGAGAAGAGCTGAAATTCGGCACATTTCAACTTCTTCGTCAGTTACACATCGTGAAACGTTGGGGTTTTCTAAGACTTCGCCTGAAAGGAACATCACGCCTAAACAGTGTTCAAAGCGTGTATGGTTGGCGCCTGGGTAAACGTATTCTGATCCTGCAAGCTGACGCAGGCGTCTCAGACGCTGCATTGGGTAAGAATCGATGATGTTTTTTTCTGACTCGGTAATGTACACGTAGCCGTGTACTGGATCCTTTATTTCTCCCCAGTAAGCCTTAGGCAAAAGCAACCCTCGCAATTGTAAGTTATATTTATGTATCTTCCTATAATGTGTAACGCTAACATGCCGAGTTGAAAAAAATGGTCAAAACAGGCATTTTCATAGTCATTGAAGGCTTAGACGGAAGTGGGAAAACCACCCAAGCAAACATTCTGTCAGAAAAACTCTCTGAAAACTACAAAGTGCTTTGCACAGCTGAACCTAGTCAAGGTAAAATTGGCAGTTTCATACGAAATGGATGCCTTTATGAAGAAAAACGTCTTCCAAAAGAAGCCGAAGCGCTATTGTTTGCTGCAGACCGAATTGAACACATGCAAAATGAAATAGCGCCAGCCTTAGCCGAAGACAAAATAGTAATCTGCGACCGCTACATTTACTCGTCCTTAGCCTACCAAGGCAGCACCGGTCTTAGCTTAGATTGGATTAAAACTATTAATGCTCGCGCTTTACAACCTGACTTCAGCATTTTTATTGATGTATCTCCAGAACAGGTGCTTGAGCGTTTGCAGAGAAAGAAGTCTGTTATGGAAACGTTAGAAACACAGCAAAAAGTTCGGCAAGTCTATCTTAAATTTGTTGATAAAGGCGAACTTGTTTTAGTAGATGGCGACAAAACAAAGGAAGATGTAGCTAACGCTATGTATTCTGTTGTTTTAAGTTTGCTAAAGAGAATTGATTTTTAATAAGAAAAGATGTGGTTTAGTCTTCTCTCCACTTAAACAACTTTACTGCCAAGCCGAAGAATACTGCTGTTATGACTGCGATGACTGCAAAATCAATTAGTGCTCCTGTTACGTTTCCGTAAACCATTACGTTGTTTAGACCCTCAATTACGTAGAATAGTGGTAGGATGTGAGCTAGGTTCTGTAAGTATTGTGGCATGGTGCTGATAGGGAAGAATGTGCCTGAGAGGAACATCATTGGGAATGTTACTATGTTGCCTATTACACCTGCAGTTTCAGGACTCTTGGTTACCGTGCCTACAAGCATACCGAGTGCTGCGAAGAGCATTGGACCTAAAACCAGGAATGGTATTAACCCAACATTTAATGTAACGTGTGCACCGAAAGCAAAGACTCCAACTCCAACCATAAGTAGGAAACCGGCGATTGTTAAAACGATGTACCACATTACTTTAGAGGTTAACCACTCCATTTTTGTTAGTGGTGTAAGTGACAGTTGTTTGAAGAGTTTTGTCTTTTTGTATTCTGAAGAAATGTTGACTAATGAGAACATTGGGCTGGTAAGTATTGAGAACCCGATTAAGCCTGGAATTAGGAAGTCAATATACTTGGTTTGCTGAGTATTGACGGTCGCTGATTGTATTCCTATGACAGGAATGGCATTTTGTTTGTAATAATTGAGATTAAAATAGTTTGCATATCCATTAACGGTTCCACTAACGATGCCGCTTGAAGCTGAGGAAGGATTACCGTAGACTGTTACATTCACCTGATGACCTGCTAAATAATTCATTGAGAAGTTTTCTGGAATTACTATTCCGTCTGAGGATGAATGCGCTGCTAGATACTTTGAAAAGTCCTCGGTTGCATTTACTGTTATTACCCTTATTGTTGTGGAAGTGTTGAGCGCGGTTAGAAACTGCGAAGCAATGTCTGCTTGCGGAGGCGCGTTAGTATCTAGATTTTGCACATAAACATTCAATGTTCCAGAAGACCCGCCTGAAAAGATTGCGCCGAAAATCAAGATCAAAATTACCGGGAAAATTAGTCCAAAGAATAATCCAAATTTATTTCTTAAGTAGCCTCGGCTGAAAACCTTAAAGTCTGAAAGAATTCTTTTTCCACTAACCATTTCAAGCACCTCTACGCTTATTTTTTGTAGGTTCAGTGTCAGGATCTTCTTGTGATGTACTTTCGCCTGTTTCATTGACAAGCTTAACAAAAACGTCGTCTAAGCTATCTTGGCGTGTTTGGATTTCTCCCCAATCCATCCCTGACTGTTCAACAGAAGCCAAAGCCGCTAAGGCATCAATTTTCTTTTTTAGTGGTATTAAGATTTCTCCTCTAGCACTATCGTAACTAACTTGTAAGTCCGTATTTGCTTTAATGTAGTCAGCGAGCTTTTGGTTTCCGTGTATTTCAAGTCTTTCGCCCGACCCATGCTCTTTAATAATTTCTTCAGAGGTTCCCATAGCAGCAATATGTCCATGATCCATAATAGCAACTCTATCGCATAGTTGTTGGGCTTCGTCCAAATAATGAGTTGTTAAAATGATTGTTTTGCCCTTCGCTTTCAACCCCCTTATTACTTCCCAAATTGCCCTTCGAGCGTTCGGATCTAATCCAGTTGTCGGTTCATCTAGAAAGAGCAGTTCAGGTGAATTCACAAGGGATAGTGCAAGTCCTGTTTTCTGTTTCTGTCCACCGGAAAGACTGTCAAAATTGACTTTGGCTGACTCTTCAAGTAAAACCTCCTTTAAAATTTCATCCGGGTTAACTTTGACATTGAAGAGATCAGCATAATATATAATCGCTTCACGCGGAGTTGTTTTTTCAAAAAAAGTGAATTCTTGAGGTATGACACCGATTTTCTTGTGGACTTCATAACCATTTTTCCATGGGTCAAAACCCAATACCTTCACGTCCCCTCCGTCTCTTTCGCGTAAACCCTCTAAAATTTCTATAGTAGTAGTTTTGCCCGCGCCGTTTGGACCCAAAAGTCCAAACACTTCACCGTTATTAACTTGAAAAGAAGTGCCATCTACAGCTTTCAAACTGCCATAGCACTTTTTAAGATTGGAAACTTCAATCGGAATCATTATCTTTGCTCCTATTTTCTGTTCGTAGATCTATTTTTTCTATTCCCTTTTTCTTTTACGGATTGACGCTTGTTAGAAATATAACTTTCGGCTATAGAACAGCCCTGTTCTATTTAGTTTTTCTAGACCACTGATTTTGTTTTTCTTAAAACTTTCTTATCTGATCCTTCATTCATTTCTTTAAAAATAAACATTGTCAAGTCTTCGGGAGAAACATATCTTGGTCCCCTCTCATGGTGAACTTGAATTTCAATTTTGCCTCGATTGAATATTGTTCGCAGAAGGTAATAATCAAATCTTAGAGCCGTCTTTTTGTCCTCCTTGGATTTATAGTATCGTACTCCACAGAAAAAATCCATGATGTGCAAATGCACTCCCATCAATAGGCTAAGTACTTTTTTTGCTTCTTCCTCATTAATATAGTTGAAACCTTCATCACCAGCCAATCCAAACTCAAAAATCAATTTGCATCCAGGAATTGTTGGGTTAGCAACTTCTTCAAAACTGAATTCTTTTCGATTTATTTCATAAAAGCCTTGAATTAGTTTTTGTTGAAGTTGCACGTTGGAAAAACCTGAAGCGAAACTCTCAACTCTGTGAATATGCGATGGAAAATTTTCATAAAATCCAAAAGGCAAACTATTTCTGCTCAGGACTTTTTCATTTTCTGTATCTTCTCAAGACTATTCAGTAATTCCGTGAGCGCGTTGGTAAGCTTTTGTAACTCATCCACATCTTCTGTTTTTTCGATTTTGCCTTGTAAATCTTGAACTTTTTTCATCAAGGTTTCTTCAAGCTTATCGTATGGTGAGCCCGTCGCCGAGGGTTTTGCAAGGTTCTTCTCCTTCTTTTACTATCACAACTTTCTTTTCATCATTTGCACACCATAACGTGCCATCCTGCAATCTGAAAAGCGGTGAATTACATTCAGGGCACGATAGATCAGTCAAAGTAGCCCCTTTCATTAACAAATCAGCCATACGCTTAATTGGCGCGTTATCTTTTTTTTGTTGCAATGAGAACCCCAAAGTAAATACGTATCAATACTTATATAACTTGGTTACTGCGTGAAGCCAGTAAGGTAGTGAATTTATGGTTCGAAAGAAAAAAGCTGAAGAATATGAAGCAAAAATTCAGCAAGCGTTAGTGGTGCTTGCAGAGGTTTCTGAAGATAGCACTACGCCACGAAATATTAGGCGGTCTGCAAAAGATGCCATGAATACCTTGCAAAGCGGCGAATTCACGCCTGCAGTACGTGCCTCAAATGCTGTTTCACTTCTTGACGAAATTCTTCAAGACCCAAATATGCCTGCTTATACGCGAGTCAAGCTTTGGAATGTTATGAGTTTTATTGAAGCAATAAAAGACTAAGTAATCTTTAGCAAAATTTTTGTCTTGTTTGCTTTTTAAGAATTTTCTGCTCATTTAGGTTAAGGTTAATTTGCGCTGCTTAGTTTCTTCACTATCATTTTCGCTTCCTTGTAAGAGCGAGCACAATGTACACAGCAGAAGGCAGTCTCTTTCCCCTCGATGATTTCTCGGTAAGCGCCTTCGTATACTTTGCATCCACAATGGGCACAAATGTAGAGGCTTGGCTCAATAGCGATTGACACTAGCTCTGTGAAGCGTTTGAAAAGATCAGTGCATAACTCTCTTCCAGGAAGTGTTAATTCAAAAACTTTTCTTTCTTTTTCGCCGACAGGTTCGTCGGTATGCGTGACTAAGCCTTTTTCCTCAAGTTCCTGTAGAAACGGATAAACTAGGCTTGGGCTCACTTCTTTTTTTACTCTTTTTTTGAATCTGTTTATTATGCTGTAACCATGTGTCGGTCCCTCATAAAGTATGGTGAGAATGTAGAAGCGAGAGAAGTCTGAGATTAAATCATCAATGTTTTCGGGTTCTTTTCTTGACATGCTCTTCTTTGTCCATAACTGCAAATTTGTAATTATAACTGTTCGTTAGATATATCATAGAAATACCTACTCGAATATTTAAGAACAGAATTTTCTTCCTGTGCCAACAAATATATGTTACCTGTTGCATCTAATTCTGGGTTCCAAGGAAGGCTACCTATGAAATATGACGTAATAATCGTGGGTGCAGGACCAGCGGGTATCTTCTCAGCGCTAGAATTAACAGAGAAAACAAACCTCAACGTCCTAATTGTAGACAGAGGACCAGATATTGATAAGCGCAAGTGCCCCTCGAGCAGAGGATTCGAATGTGTACATTGTGAACCATGCTCGGTTCTTTCGGGCTGGGGTGGAGCTGGTGCTTACAGTGACGGAAAACTAACACTATCAACCGAAGTTGGTGGTTGGCTAAATCAATATGTTTCAACAAAAGAACTTCAAGCCCTAGTAAAACATGTAGATAGTGTCTACATCAAGTTCGGGGCGAGCGACAAGGTTTACGGTGGAGAAAACGAACAAGTAGATGAAATTGAACGTCAGGCTTCACTTGCTGGCTTAAAACTTATCAAGCAAGAAGTGCGCCACATGGGCACCGACAAATGCTTAGAAACCCTCCAAAGAATGCGTAAAGAACTCAACGGCAAAATCACTTTTATCCCAAAAACTGATGTCAAAGGACTTATCACCGAAAACCACACTGTCCAAGGCATTGAGACTGTTAATGGCGAAAAAATTCTAGGAAAATATGTAATTATTGCACCCGGCAGAAGCGGAGCAGAATGGCTTCAAACCGAGGCACAAGTTCGCGGATTAAAAACCATAAACAACCCAGTTGACATCGGCGTAAGGGTTGAAGTTTTAGCTTCAGTAATGGAGAACCTAACGAAAGTGCTTTATGAACCAAAACTCGTTTATTTCTCACGACTTTTTGATGATCAAGTTCGCACTTTCTGTGTGTCTCCTTATGGCGAAGTTACGACTGAATCCTATGATGGAGTCTTAACTGTTAACGGTGGAAGTCATGCTGAAACAAGAACAGATAACACGAACTTCGCCATCTTAGTTAGCACCTCTTTTACTGAGCCTTTCAAAGAGCCTATTGCTTATGGTAAATACGTTGCCAGACTTTCAAACCTCTTAAGTGGAGGAGTAATGGTCCAGAGATTAGGCGATTTGGTTTCTGGGCGCCGATCAACCCCTGAACGATTAGCAAGGAGTGTGGTTGTACCAACTTTAAAGAATGCTACACCAGGAGACCTAAGCTTCGTTTTGCCATACCGATATTTGGCAGACATACGTGAAATGCTTCAAGCGTTAGATGTGATAGCGCCTGGAGTTCACTCAAGAGATACACTGCTCTATGGTATAGAAGTCAAGTTTTACTCTTCACACCTGCAACTAAACAATTCGTTGGAAACAAAAATACAAAACATGTTCACTATAGGCGATGGAGCCGGTGTAACCCGTGGCTTAATTCAAGCATCAGCTTCAGGTGTAATAGTTGCTCGAGAAATTTTGAAACGGGAACATTTGGTGCCTTAATCATGACCACGGTTGCTCAAGAAATTCGTTGTAGTCACTGCGGCGCTCCAGTAGAGTTTAAACCTGGAGAACTTGTTGCAACCTGCAAATATTGCGGTTTCACAACTGTTATCGAAACAGGACAAGCATTCACATTTGAGCACTCACTTATCCTAAACTCGTTTGATTTGACGAGCATAGATCAGCAAATTCATGGCTGGATGAGTGGCGGCTTCTTAAAACCAGGCGATCTTGCCAAGAAATCAAAAACCATTTCCAAAGAATTAGTCTATTTGCCATTTTGGGTTGTTTCCGTTGAAGCCAAGAGCACGTACAAAGGAATATTCGAACGCATATCCCCAGCAATAGTTAAAGAAGGCACAATTTCAAAAGAGTATGACTGGCTAGTTTTGGCACGGGAAGCTTCAGATTTTCCCACACATGAATATGACATTCCACTCGAAGGAAAGATTCCCTTTGACTTTCGCAAAATCGAAGGCTTCGCTAAACTCCTCAATAGTGAAATCGACAGACAAGCTGCTTTAGAAATGGCTAAGCAACAAATCGAAGACCATCACCGTTTCCTTCTTCAGCAGGATGTAGACAAAATAGTCGAAATAAAGACGGAAATAACGTCTAAACAAATCGTCTACGTACATGCGCCCATTTGGTTTATAAAATACGAATACAAAGGTAAAGTATACCAGTTGATAATTGAAGGAACCGCTGGAACAGCCTTAAAAGGCGACATACCATCTTCAAGATTCTAAGCTTAGTTTGCTCTAACAAACTTTAAGAGCGAGCCTTTAATATCAACGGATATTAAAAAAGACGGAGATATGTCCATGAGCGAGAAAAACGATGTATATTCAGACGTAAAAGGTCAAATGCGCCTCTCTGAGCGCATAGCCGCTTTTATTCCAGGTTTTCGCGGCTACAAAGAAAAAGAGCTGCGTCGTGAAAGCGACAGGCTAATCAGGGACCACTTGTACCAAAAACTTTCAATTGAAAAGACAGATCTTAGAGAAATTTCGCAAAAGTTAGCTGACCGTCGTTACTTCGATGTCCTAACTGACATGGACCGTTTACTAGCAAAAATGGATCGCGTTGTTGAGAAAGTTAATCACGCTTCTTACGGATACAGCGGCTTCTTTGATGCAGTAAAAGTCAAAGAGGATAGTCTTGACCGCATGATAGACTTCGATAATAAACTTATGGATGGTGTAACTGTACTGACTACTGAAATCGACGCGTTTAAAACAGATCTATCCAGCGGGAACACTTCGAACCTTAAAACTAGGGTTCAAAACGTTACTGACAAACTTGAAAGTTTCGAAGCTACATTTGATCAACGTAATTCAGTTATGTTAGGAGCGAGTTAAAATGCCACAAGTAATAGAATGGACAAATGCAGGTCCAGACGCTATAATCTACAAGTACCCAGTAGAAGACATTACATGGGGAGCCCAGCTTATCGTTCATGAATACGAAATGGCTGTGTTCTTCAGGGATGGCAAAGCATACGATGTTTTTGGAGCAGGCAGGCACACATTGACAACATTGAATTTGCCTTTGCTAACTAGTTTACTGACGCGAATTGCAGGGTTTGGCGGCAATAAACCGTTTAAAGCAATGGTCATTTACATTGCCACTAAAGTTTTCAACGGCAAATGGGGTACAAGAGCACAAACAACAGAGTTAGCTCCACTTCAAGTGTTCGGGCAATTCCTTTTCAAAATCGAAGACGCAACACTATTTGTAAACGAAGTAGTAGGCGGACAAAACGCATTCACAACCGAAGACGTCAACAATTTCCTGCGAGGCTTTTTAAACGAAAAGATAATTGGAGAACTTTCCCATTACGACTTAGTTACAGTCTTCACCCGTTTGCAAGAGACATCGGTTATTGTCAAAAACTCGGTCTTAGACTACTTTAAACGCCTAGGTATAGAACTTACAGATTTACGATTCGAAGGTATCGATACAACGCCAGAATACCGAGAGAGGCTGTTTTGGCTTAAAACTGGGGGAACTCCAGCTGATACAGTCCTGCGTATGGAAACAGTGAAGAGTGCAGCAGCGTCACTAGGACAATCGGGTGGAGGCGGCGGAGCAGGCTTAGGCACAGGCATGGTGCTCATACCTCAAATTATGAATTCAGCTGGTCAAGTTCAAGCACAAGCCCCAACAGCAGCACTCGTAATATGCCCCAAATGCGGCGCGCACGTTCCAGCCACATCAAAGTTCTGCCCTGAATGCGGAACCAATCTGACACCTCCATCACAAGCAACGATAAATTGTCCAAAATGCGGGCACTCAATTCCTGCGAGCTCAAAGTTCTGCCCTGAATGCGGTGCAACAATATCATAAGCTGGCATAATGATGTCTGAAAGTAGAAGACAACTGCTTTCAATAGGCGTTTTCTTCATAATTCTAGTTGTAGCTATACTGCTAGTAGCTACAGGCATACTCACCTGGGGATTATTCGGCCCATTTGTTCTTGGACTCTTAGGCATCTGGATTGTAGCGTTAGCCGCAATGCGCAGTGCGAAGCCACAGAAGTATGAACGCAGTGCGTTTAGCACTATGGCAATGGGCGGGGGCCTGATTGTTCTTGGCGCAGCATGGTATGTTTTCACATTCGGCTGGTTGTACTCAATAGCACTGATATTGCTTGCCTTAGGTCTCGTAGCTATCGCTGCAGCACTAAGAAGAAAATAACTCATTGAGCTTTTTTTGGCTCTAAACATTTTTCTATTCCAATGCACAGTCATGTCTGCAGAAGGCTCAATGCTATGAGTGAAGAAACTATTGGACGCGGCACATGGTACGATATGATGGCCAAGAAAGTCATCGAAAGAGAGACAATCGCTTGGCAGAAGCACAGAGTAAACTCGGACAGAGATGGGTCTTGGCGCCTCAGGATTTCCTCATATTGGCAGCCTAGGTGATGCTGCGCGCTAGTTACGCCGTTACCCTTGCTTTCAAGGACCTAAAATTAACTCTGAACTAGTTGCCTTCTGTGACGATAAAGATGGTTTACGTAAAGTCCCTGCAGGGCTCTCTAATGAGCTTGGAAAAATACCTTGGGTATTCCGTTTCTTCAGTATTCCTGATCCTTTTGGTTGCCATGAAAGCTATGGCAAACACATGAGTTCACTTCTGCTTGAATGCCTTAGACAAATGCGGCATAGAATACAAGTATTATTCAGCCAAAGAAGTCTATGAAAAAGGAATGCTATACTAAATGAAATTCGAACCATACTCACTAACGCCAAGACAAGTCGGCGAAATCGTAAAAGAAGAAGTAGGACAAGAAACCTACACTGAAGTTTTGCCGTTATTTTGCAGTTTGCGAAAAATGCGGACGCATTTACACCACACGCGCTTACTCGTTTGATCCAAAAACCGATAAAGTCTCATATAAATGCGAAGGACTAGAAATCCGCGGCAAACTGATCCCTGGTTGTGGGCATGAAGGTGAAGTAGACATCAAAAAGGGCGAAGGAAAACTAACTTGGAAAGGCGAATTTGCTGCCCGCTGGAAAGCTCTTGGACATACGGTTTGAAGCTTACGGCAAAGACATCGCTGACTCTGTAAACATCAACGACCGAATATGTCGTGAAGTCCTATGCTTTGAGCCGCCTTCACATGCAAAATATGAAATGTTCCTTGATAAAGGTGGAAAGAAAATTTCCAAATCCGCAGGCAACGTCTTCACACCACAAGTTTGGTTCCAATATGGTTCTCCACAATCACTGCTTTTGCTGATGCTTAAACGATTTGTTGGCACCAGAAGCTTAGATGTATCCGATATTCCCGCCTACATGAATGAGCTTGATTATCTTGAGGATCTTTATTTTGGCAAGAAACAAGCAGGCTGAAAAAGAAGCGACCAAACTTAGGGGTTTGTTTGAATATTGCTATGTTATGAAGCCGCCAGCTAAGTCTAGTATTCACGTGCCCTATAATCTGATGGCGTTTCTTGTTAAAATGGCGCCTAAAGAATGTCTAGAAGAATATGTTGCTGAGAAACTGCAAAGCTACGGTTACCTCCAAAAAGGTCAAGTCGTCTTAGATGCTAACTTGAAGCAGCGCATCGAATACGCCTTAAACTGGACAAGAGACTTTGAAGAAATCAAAGAAACAGAAGTAACCCTCACAAGTGAAGAGAAAAAAGCCATCGCCGAACTAATTATTGAATTGGAAGCTGAAGAAGAACCAGATAAAATCCAAAATGCAATCTTCAACTCCGCAAAAAGCAACAACATACAACCTAGCGGCTTCTTCAAAACGCTGTATAAGATTTTGATGGGGGCACCGCAGGGTCCACGTTTAGGTCCATATGTGCTTGCTATGGGTAAACAAAATGTAATTGCAGCTCTAAAAAGAACTGTGAACAGAAGCTAGGTCAAGGTTTCGGATTTTCTCTTGTAAAACGCTCTGTGAAAGTGCGAGTTGACAAAATAATTTTTGAAAGCAAAGTCAACGCCGGAATCCGATTCAAAATAGGTTTTCCAAAAATAGCGTTTTCCTCTTAGACCACTATTTTTAAGTTTAAGCAAAGTATTTACTCTTCTACCCTTTTTCTTTCTGGGGCAAATCTTTAGGGCTCGTAGTCTAGTACGGACAAGGCATCGGCCTGCGGAGCCGGGAATCCTGGGTTCAAATCCCAGCGGGCCCGCCATCAACATTTTCCAAAAGAATTAAAGGATTGCCTATTTTATTAAATGAATCACATAATACAGGGCTCGAACGAGATGAAGTGCTCTCGTTAGTCATTATAGAGAAGTTCACTTTATTGCTTCGCATTTCCTTTATTAAAAGGAATTTTAGTGTTGCTCAGTTTTGTTTTAAGTAGTCAGTAATGGCTTTAGACTCTGGAGAAGATTGAGTGCGCTTGACCTCGGTAAGAAGTGCCCTTAGCTATGAGACATTTCGAACTACTTTACCTCGACCTAGCCCTGAGTTCTCTCAAGAACTCTTCGAATTGCCGCAACAACCCGATCAGGTCGATCCTCTTGAATAGAGTGTGAGGCATCATCTAGGGTCTCAGTTTCATTCATCTTTAGTAGTCCTTTCCACTTTTTCAGTTCTTTAGGTCCGAAACCTGGATCGTTTTTATTTCCCCAGAGAATTTGTGTTGGAAGGTCTCCGAGAATCGGGAGTTTTGATTCAATCTTTCCTAGCCACGTATGCGCTTTTCGGATCTGCGCCCGGGAAAATATAGGTGGGTTTCCTTGAGTTCACCGTCGGAAATGGGTCAGTATAGGCTTTTCTCAAACTAGGCGTAACTTTTTCCTTGTGGAAAATTCCATCGGGTAACATAGCTTTTGCAAAGTAATTTCTGTGTGTTTGAAGCCAATACCCTATGGGTCATCCTCCCATTACAAGGGAAAATAGTCTTTGAAGAATGGATGCGGGCCATGCCCATGTGTTCATAACCACAAGGCCGCGAAGGTTTGATCTATTCTGAACTGCATAGTTCATACCGATGGGTCCACCCCAATCTTGAACCACAAGGACGATGCTCTTTAATTGCAAATGACGGATCAATTCTATGATCGCCTCTGATTGTTCTTGGGGTGTAAACCCATATTGGGAAGGTGCTTTGGACATCCCGAATCCCGGATAATCCAAAGCGATTAAGCGACATTCTCCTCGCAATTCTTTAATGATATTTCTGTAAATATACGACCATGTTGGATTTCCGTGAAGAAGTAGAACTGTAGGTCCTTTTCCCTCATCGAGATAATGAATATACCCATCACGATAAGATAGCCAGTTGTCTTTGAACGGATATTCTGAGTTATCTACTTCAAATGGCCTTTTCATAACAGTGTCTAATCCTTCAGTCATAATTCCTCAACCTACACACAAACGCGGAACGGCTCAGAAGTAAAGACCCGTATTTCTCGAACATCTTCGAGTTTGGTAGTCTCCCTTCTTTCCAGTAACACATTGCGGCTCCATAGCGCAGACTAAGATAGATAAACTTCGACTATAAATGTTCGCGTCAATCAAGATATGATCGCCGCAGTATTGATTGATATTCTAAAGCAAAGATTTGCCCAACCTTTCAGGCGAATCCCAGTGGGCTCCCCAGTTTTTAATGCGGAAATCCTCTATTGTTTTCTTTTTGCTGAGAATTCGTCTAATACTTTTAAGCGCATCCCAGCCGCTCCGCCGGGATAACAACTGCGTTGGAGTTTAAAAATAAATATGAGAACTTCATCTGCGATCACCACAGCTTGTCTCACCAGTGTCGTTACCTCTCCGGTCCCGACGGCAAACATCCTACCTGGAACAAACTAAACACATTTTTGAAGGAAATAACTTAAACCGGACAAAAGTCGTAAAAGTCCAATGTTAGATGACCATAGCTTTCAGAAACAAATATTGATCGAAAATCACATTTACAAAAATGTCCTTCTAGGAGAAATTGTTTTTATCTTTCCTTGGTACTATAAGTCATGGACTAATTGTATGGTGATATAATGCATTCTCTCAAAATTGTTGTCACAGCTTTTCTGGTTTTAGTCGTTTTGGCTGGTGCAGGAACCAGTTTTGCGCTTACCTACGGCCCATCTAATGGCTATGCCCAATACAAAATTGCTGCAAGTGGCACAGCTGGCTTTTTCCAATCTGTCAGCGGATTCGTTAATGAATCTGCCCAACCTACTGGCCAAACGGGATTCGTAAGTCTCACACTGGGCATATCCTCCACTGCGGAAAACCTTACCTACTCCAGAGACATTAACACTACCTCTCTACCAGAAATCTTCCCATACTTACCTGCAATTACAAACCAGTCACTATCTTATCAAACTCAAGGAATCTCAATTAGCGCAAACGTAATTAATGCAGGGCAGACAGCTGTCACGTTTAATAGCGTCACGTACCAAGCAACAAAATTTCTCGTCTCCTTTTCAGCGGTAAACTCCTCCAATGCCCTGTCTTTTTCGGGGAATGGCAGCATAATCAGCATGCCATCGGGTTTAATCGACACTGTTCAATTCTCGCTAAACCAAACGGCAACACTCAACGCAACGCTTTTATCAACAAATCTTTCGCTTGACGCGCCAGCAAGCAGCATAAACCCTGCAGGCGCTTCAGTTCTCGGCGCCGCCTTAGTAGTGGCAGTTGCAATTGCAGCCCCAACAATCTACAAGAGAGAGAAGAATAAAGCGCATGAAGAGCAAACTCAGGTAGTTGAAAATAAAACTGGACAAGAAAGCGACGTGAAGCAAGAGGACGAAAAGAAGCCTTCCTTTTGGGTTGACTAACACTTAGTAACGTGAAAAGCAGATGATTATCGTCAAACAGAAAGCTTAGGTGGAAACCGTTACGGTTAATTCTTCGACGGTAATTGAGCTCAACGGAGCTTTGAAAGATTATGGCAACAACAAGCGGATAGGTCCAGCAAATCTCACAATCGAAAAAGGGGAGATTGTGGGGTTTCTCGGTCCAAACGGATCAGGTAAAACAACCTGCATCAGGCTAATCTTAGGCTTAATCAGACCAACCTCAGGCACAGTCAAAGTCAACGGATTTGACCCTATTGCAAATCATGTTGAAGCATTAAAACACGTGGCGTATTCTCCCGAATTGCCTAACATACAAACCTTCCTAAGCCCAAGAGAACTTCTTGATTTAATTTCTCATGAACTCGATTTCCAAGATAATGGAAGCCGAAATAGCGAGATAAATCGAGTAATTGAACTGGTCGGTTTACATGACTACGCGGAAACGAAGGTTGGCAAACTCAGCAAAGGGATGGTTCAAAGACTCAGCGTTGCCCAAGCCCTAATTGGCGCACCAGAAACTTTGATTCTGGATGAACCAATGATCGGTTTAGATCCTGCCGGAGTCGCGCATTTTAGGGATGTTTTCCGAGACTTCGCATCCCATGGGAAAGGCACAGTCTTCATGTCCTCACATATTATGAGCGAAGTCGAATCGCTTTGTACCTCAGTAGCTATGATTCACCATGGCAAAATACTATTCAAAGGACCAATAGACGAAGTAGTTGGAGACGTGTTAGACTACTCGCTTGTAGAATTGGAGACTAGCCCTTTGCCGTCTCAAACGATCCAGCAACTAAAAGAGATTCCAGAAATAACTCAAGTCAAACTGGCGGAAAGCGGCAAAATGGACACGACAGCTATAGAAATTACGGTCTGCGAACATGACCGGGACATTAGACCATTAATCGCTGATATTGTAGTCAAGTCAGGCGCCAAACTCTACACAATCAAGCAAGGCGAGAACATGCTTGAGAAGGCTTACCTAGAAGCGCTTAAGGAAACGAAAGGTGACAAACTTTGAAACGCGCTGAAGTCATTTTCACTTTTGCCCGTTACGAAATCAAGCGTGCCATCGCACGGAAAAAAGTTTTGGCTCTAGTTGCTTTCACGATACTTTTGAGCGTACTGCCATATTACGCTTTATCTGAAGCAGGAACTAACTTGATCCCTCTAAATGTCTATCCGTATCTTTGGGTTTTGGCAGTGCTCTTGGTTGGCCCTCTCTTCTTGAACTTCACCGCAATCCTGATAGCTGCAGGATCCATGTCAGAAGAATACGAGCAGGGTACCGCTGAACTGCTTTTGTCAAAACCAGTGAGAAGAAGCGACTACATTGCAGGTAAATTCCTCGGAGGGTATCTTCTGTTCCTTTTTATTCTTACTTTAACTCTTGTCTTATCCATCGCGTCAGCTTTCACTTTTTTTGGCGCCCAAAATAATCTTTACCTAATTCCTGGACTATTCATAGCTCAAGCCTTTAGCTCGCTGTTATTCTTCTCTTTGGCTTTCATGCTTGGAGAACTAATTAGGCGCTCTTCTCTTGCCTACATTTTCTCGTCAGCGGTTTTCTTTTCAAGTTACATCATAAGCGTTTTCTTGAGCGCAATCTTTAGAGTAACGGGTAAAGAAGTCTATAAAACCGTTCAGACATATCTTCCAACTTCTGCAGCAGGCTCGCTTCCTATTCAATACGCTTTGCCAAGGCTTCCCTCTACATTGTCCACAGCCCTTACCTTCATTAACACTTCTTCAACTGTCCCCACGATTAGTCTGTCAATTGAAATCCTGCTTATCTACATAATAGTAACCATCGTCATCGCCGTAGCCTACTTCTTGCGCGCCGACATTTCAAGGAAACTGAGCTAATCTGTCAAAAATGTCACATAATAACTGCACAATGAAAACAAAGCACTCAAGCTTAGTTTAGGGTTCAAACGAGGGCGCATATCTATCCCAGCCTGCCTACTCCTAGTTATTTCTTACCACGAAGTTAGGATTCGCTTAAAGGATTAAACGCATCCCAGCGGGCCCATTACAAACTTTTCTCAAAGAAAATACAGGATTTGCTTAATGTATTAAGCACTTTTCAAACCGTTTTTAATTTTTGGAAGTGTCTGCCAGAATTTGGTTAATAACTGGTATAGAAAGCTACCGATGGCAAGGGCGAAGGCTGGGTAAGCAGGTAGTATGTAGTAGTAAATTTTTGTTTGCGAAAAAGTGAATACCGCAAGCACAACTGTTATCCATACAAAGATAAGTGTGTCGCCTACCCGCTTTCTACAAGTATTGAATAAGCAAACTCCAACCGAGAAAGGCAGCAATATCACCCAAATCAGGGTCTCGTTATTGGCTAAATAGTTAAAGTAGTAAAGGATGCTGCCGACATGTCCTTCAACAGGGCTAACTGCACGGGCAAAGACGGAGTAAGAAAAATAGGTCTCCCAGAATAACCCTCCAAAACGCTGGTTCATGTAAATAAGCCAAGGGCCAAAAATTAGCAGTGCAACCCCCACAAAAAGGATAAAGCGCTTTGTAAAAAGAAACCGAATACTCCTCTTTGTCAAAGCAAGAAAAACAAAGGCGATCAAGTGGAATCAGCAAGGCATCAATCTGCTTTGTCATCAACGCTAAACCAAAGAACAAGCCGCTCAAAACCGCATATAGGTTGGCTTTTTCTTTGTTCTCGCTCAAAACCAAAAAGTAAATGCTCGTCAGCATGAAAAAAATAAGCGGAACGTCAAGCATAGCATGGGTCGCAAACGCAAAGAAGGTTGTGAATGTGCCCAGAACTATCGCTGACAAAAAACCAGCGTACACGTTATAGAGTTTTTTTCCTAAGTAAAACACAACAACAAGCGACAATGTTCCGAATAGAGCGGACGTTAATCTTGTGGAAAAGTTGTTAATGCCAAAGACTTGGTAGGACAGTGCCATCAGCCACATCGTAAGCGGTGGCTTACCAGTCCAGATCCCCAGAGCGCCAGTGCACCAAGGAGTTAAATAATCCTGGTTTTTAATCATGCTAAATGCCATTTGAGAGTACGTCTGCTCATCTGACGCCCAAAGAGCACCCTTTCCAAGATTAACGAAAAACACAAGGGAAAACGCTAAAATTCCTAAAAGGCATAATGCCTCAGTGTGTGCTGAAAACCAAGAAACGTTTTGCGTAGGAATGTTTGCCTCTTTAGCCTTCTGCTTGGTCCGCCTAGTTGATCTGACAAAGTGTAGGGTTGTAAGAACAATAGTTGCCCCAATTGTGCAAGCAATTCCGTCAAATGCAAGAGTTGTCCACGATATAAGCGGGTTTGAAGTCAAATTCGAGGCTTCATTTGTCGAATTGCATAATGCAAAAGCGTAAACATAATGATCAAAGGAACCAACAAAAAGCGTGTTGTTAATGATGGCTGGCGAAGAATCCACGTAGCCTCCTGTTTGGTACCTCCACTCGATTTCTCCTGTGAAAGCATTCAGACAATAAATATTATAGTCTTCAGAGCCAACGTAAACGTTTCCGCCTGACACTGCAGGCGAAGAATCGATCCAGTATCCTGTTGGGGTTTGCCAAATTTTATGACCTGTGGACGCATTTAAGCAATAGACGCTATTGTCCTTGGAGCCTACATAGACTGCTCCATAAGCAACAGCTGGGGAAGAAATAACTTCATCTTGAGTTTGATATTTCCAAATCACATCACCGGTTGAAGCATTCAAATCGTAGACGTCGCCTTCGTATGATCCTATGTAGACAGAGCCGTTGCATATGCTTGGGGAAGAATCTCGGCTTGAAGTGTGGCGGTTCCATATTTCTTTTCCTGTCGAGGCGTTTATAGCGTAAACGGCAAAAGCGCCTGTGGCACAATAAACTACCCCGTTAGAAACGGCAGGCGAGGACTGCACAGTATCCCGGGTCTGGAAAAGCCATATTAAGCTTCCATCAGTTGCGTTAAAACAAATCAAATCTTTCTTTCCTGAACCAACATAGACTCTTCCATCTGCAACTACAGGCGAAGAAAACACGTAACCCCCCACCCATTTTATCCAAATAGGCTGCCCAGTAGCAATGTCATAGCAGTAAAGAAAGCCGTCATAAGCGCTTACATATACTCGTCCATTATCCACTGCAGGTGATCCGTTTACTTCATCGGAGGCGGGCCCAAACTTCCATAACAATTTGCCGTTGGAGGAGTTTAGACAGTAAAAATAGCCGTCTTTGGAACCTACAAAAAGGCTGCCGTTAACCACTGCAGGGGACGACCATACCGAACCATTCGTCGCATAAGTCCACAACAATTTTGCAGAATTTGCTGAACTATTAGTGCTTGTGTAGCCAGTATGGTTTGGGTTGTTGCGGAACATTGTCCAGTTGTTGCTTGAACTATCGTTGCTGGCTGAGGCGGCTGACATGAAGTTTAATGCTAAAAGAATTGTGGATATGAGAACAATTAGTGCCAACTTGTTCTTACGCAATTTCCTTCCTTATTAGATCCCTCATATACAAGTGGATATAAAGCCTCTCAAATTCCAACAGCTCTAATCAACTTGGCAAAAAAGCAAGAAAGGGTAATTTAGCCCAAGTAACTTAGAATTGAATGTTTGTGAAAAAAAAGGTAGTTCTTCTATTCTCTACTTGAGAGTATCATGATGTAGTCTGCTGTGTCTGCGCACATGTCTGCTGCTTGCTCAATGAATTCTATGAGGTCATCAAATATTACCATGGCTCCACAGTTTATGTTTGCGCCATATTTCACGAATAAGCTTTTAGTTTTCAAGTATTCGACATCAATTGCGTGTTCTATGTCACCGACTTGTTTTGCTTCTTTGATTGCTTCTGTTGGGTTAGACGAGATTTTTTCTATGCTGCTTTGTAATGTTTGAGCTGTATCGACAAGTTTTCCTGTCATGAAAACTGTTTTGTCGCTAAGTTCCTGTGGAATATCTGCTCCGGAAAGCATTTCAAGGCATCTTGCAGCATCTTTCGTGTGATCGGCCAACGTGTCTAGCCGTTTAACGAGATGCAAAAGATCTTCTCGGTAATCTGCTACTAAAGCTGCACCTTTGGATAACTCCATGAAAACGTCTGTTCGAAGTGAATCGACGCCTTCTTCAGTTTTATACAAATTGTCGATGTATTTTTGAGTTTCCTGAAAATTTTTCTCTGCAAAGCTTTTGGTTGCTTTATGTAGCCAAGTTACGGTATCGAAAGCTTTGGCTATTTGATCATGTGCGAGCTCTAATCCTCTTGTTTTACGGCGTTGCTCAAACCAATCGTAACTCTTTCTTTCCAATTTCTTATCACTGTCTTAATATTGAATTAATTTGAAATATAACCCTTCTTCTAAAAAACGTAATATCCTCTAGCTTCAAGGCAGTTATCTCTTCTGGTTATCCGCATCATTTTGATGATACATTACATTGATGATGCATCAATTGCCAATAGCCAGTCCAAGAGATCGGCTTTTTCGGCTTCTATTTTCCTTTTTTCACTATTATTTCCCTTCACAATTTTTCCCACTCTAAAACTCTTGATGTTTTCCATGCATTAGACATGGTTGAAGTACCATGGTGACTCGTTTTTTGCACGTTGATTTTTTGTTTTCTTCTTTTGCATGGCGCTCTCGGGTAAAAAAAGCATTTTTCTAGCTTATTTAGCCAGTCCAAATAGTATATAGCCACTTATTTAGACTATATATTTGCTTTTTCTTTACTCTTCTAGAACGACTTTGGCCAACTGAATTTTATTTTCCAAAGTCTTCATAATTGTGTTCGTTACTTTCACTCGAATGCCAAGGTTCTCTATACGAGTCTTCTCAGCAGCATCCAAATTATCGATGACAAAAGTATCCAGAAAATCAGCGTAAATTTTGGCGACGCCAAAAGCTGAAACCTCAAAACCTAAACCACGCAACATTTTATCTGCAGGACCCTTAATCGGGGCGCCGGCAACAATGGGGCTAATCCCTACTACTTTACTCCTAGTCTTCCTTAAAGCATCTCTTATTCCATCCACTGATAGAATAGTGCCAATGCTAACAATTGGATTACTAGGGCAAATAATGACAATGTCTGAATCCATAATTGAATCTATCACTTCAGGTGCCGGCTTCGCATTAGCACTCCCTGCAAACTCAACCCCTAAAACCTTTTCTTTTGATCCTCTCTTAACAAAGTATTCTTCAAAATGAATCGAGCCTTCCTCAACTATTATTCTCGTCTCAAACTTATCATTCGTCATGGGCAAAAGTTTAACGTTAACGCCTAAGGCATGACAGATTTTATTAGTAACCTCTGAAAGTGTAAAATCTTTTTTGAGCAATTCTGTCCGAAAAATGTGGGTTGCTAAATCCTTATCACCCAACGAAAACCACGTTTCTAGACCAAGCTTTTTTAGCATTTCCAGACCTTGAAAAGTATCGCCTCTTACTCCCCACCCCTTTTCTTCGTCAACAATCCCTGCCAACGTATATGCTACAATATCGATGTCAGGCGAAATGTGAAGACCGAACATTTCGATGTCGTCACCAGTATTAACAATCACAGACAGGTCTTCTTCTTTTACAATTTTCAATAAACCAGTCAGAAATCTCGCTGCGCCGACCCCGCCTGCTAAAGCTGTAATCATTGCCTCCACCTCGTTGGTAATTTGTGATTAATGCTCGTGTCTTTCTGAAACCCAATATTTGGATGTAGAACCTTTTTCGTTGATTATTTGTTCTTTTTTGAAAACTGGTGCTTCACTTTTGTATCTCTCTACTGCTTCTCGAAGAACTGGAAATAGATCTGTTCTGTGGGAACCAGCAACTGCGACATAAACTAAGTCATCTCCAACATTAAATTCGCCCAGTAAATGATGTATTTGAACATTGACTATTCCTGGTTTCAACGTTAAATCATCACAGATTTTAGCCAAAACTTGGTTAGCGTTTTCTTCGTATGCTTCGATCTCTAACTTTTCGACTTTTTCCCCTTGCAGAGTTTCACCCCTTACTACTCCGATAAAAAGCCCTATCGCTCCAGCTTTATGATAGTTGGGGTCTTTCTTAATGTTATCAATTGTATCTTGAACCGTGAAGGTTCCTTTTTCATGTACTCCAGCATTTGCCGACAAATATGATACTTCCTACTCTAAGCCTGAGGAGTTTTAGTTTAGAGAGTCGTTTCTAAAGTATTTTGCTCTGAAAAAACAAGAAATAAAAAAAATTAGTTTATGCTTGAGCTTCGGGAGCTTGAAGAACTTGGGTTTCTTTCACTGGTGCTATCTGTGGTGCTGCTAGTAGCTTAGATTTTCTTATACCGACGTGTCTTAGTGGAGCAACTTCTTTTGCTTGATTGTAGATGTCTGAAGCGATTTTACCAAGAACCATCTCTTGAACGAACTGGTCGAGCGATAACGCGGCGGCTTTTTGATGGATTGTTGCATCCATTATTTTGCGGATTATTTTCTCTTGAGATGTCTTTATCCTAGAAAGTGTCAAGGCGGAAACTGCAATCCTGAGTTTGTATCCATCTTTAGTAGTTAGATTAATTAATGAATCAACTTTTGTTGTTCTTCTTCGAACTAAGCTTCTAAGATAATCTCGTGAGTATTCATGACCTTTAAACAGTGTCTTGGCATTTTTTTGGTCAATCTCATTAACTTGAAAGAACATTTTCAAATAGTGATGTGAAAAGTCGCTTGTTATATCATATAAAGTTGCTTCAACAACTCTTCCGATAAGCTGTTCTGGCTCTTGAGCCGGTATGGCACCTAACTCAATATTCCCAAAAAAGGACGGTGCAACAACCATGTACCATCCTTTTCCACGCCATTTATCTCGAATATGTTTTGATTTTGAAGACAAAGCTATTTCTCCGAGCGCGCAGTCATCATTCTCATAGAAATATTAAAAGGTTTAGAGTTTCTTCACGATTTTATCTGTATTTCCCATGTATTTCCTTAAAACTTCAGGCACATTTACGGTGCCATCCTCTTGCTGATTGTTTTCCAATAAAGCAACAATGGTCCTGCCAGTAGCCACAGCCGTAGAATTTAAGGTATGAACAAAACCTTTCGTAGGTGCACCTTCTTTTTCTCTGTAACGAATACCTAAACGCCTTCCTTGGTAATCTGTGCAATTGCTACATGAGACCACTTCACGGTAACCATTCTGAGCTGGCATCCAAGCTTCAATATCATATTTCTTGGCCGCTACCGTTCCAATGTCGCCAGTGCAAACATTGACGACTCGATATGGTAATTCAAGTTTTTGGAGAAACTCTTCAGCATTCTGAAGTAGTTCTTCATGCAGCTTGGTCGAGTCTTCCGGTTTGCAGAAGATGAATTGTTCTATTTTATTGAATTGATGAGTGCGAAATATTCCTCTTGTATCTTTGCCATGTGCTCCTGCCTCTTTCCTAAAGCAGGTACTTATTCCTGCAAGTTTCAATGGCATTTCTTGCTCTTTTAAGACTTCGTTCATGTACATTGCTGCCATGGGGTGTTCAGAAGTGGCAATTAAGTATAGATCTTCGTTTTCAACTTTATACAGCACATCAGCAAAATCGCCTAGAGCCGTTACTCCCTCGTAAGCTTTCTTTGTCATCAAAAGAGGCGGAATAATCGGGGTGTAACCTTTTTTCGTTAAAAGCTCAATAGCTAAGCTCATTAGAGCCATGTCTAATTGGGCAACTTGGTTTTTGAGGTAGAAGAATCTAGCACCGGAGATTTTGCCAGCTCTTTCCATGTCAATTTGATCTAATTCCAAAGCTAAGTCAATATGATTTTTTATTGGAAAGTTGAATGTTGGGACTGTTCCCCAAGTTTTAATTTGAACATTACCGCTTGAGTCTTTCCCAAGTGGAACAGTATCATCAAGCAAGTTTGGAAGCTGCATAAGATAATCATGTTCTTTCTGCTCTTGAGCAGCAACCACTTTTTCAAGGCTTGTTATTTTTTCGTCAATATCTTGAGCGCTATGGACTTGGTCATCGGCTTCTTTGCCTGTTTTTTTTAATTTAGCTATTTCTATTGTTACTAGCTTTCGATGGTGGCGTAATTCGTTTAGGTTGGTTAAGTTAATTCTCCATTCCTTGTCAACAGCAACTAAATCCGCTAGTGTTTGAATGCATTCAGGGTTACCCCGCTTAGCCAGGTTGCTTTTTACAAATTCCAGATTTTCACGAATAAGCTTGATATCTAACATTGCTCTCACACGGAGTAATTCTCTAACTAACAAAATCAGCTATTTAACTTTACGATATCGAATTGTCTTGATTGAGAGGTTAGTAAAAGGGATTTGCCCGAATGATAAAGTTAGAAACTCCAAAGTTGTAAAGGTTAGACTAATATGAAATATCTCAAAAGGAAAACTAAAAAATAAGAAAAGTTTTGGAATTTGATTTCTGTTTGTTCGATGGTCCAGTCTTATTTTTTGCTTAGGGTTATCTCCATCGTGGAAACCATTCTGGACTTGCTTTCTCCCTCACGAGGTGGCATCTCAGCTGTCCCTATAGCAATCTTGCTTACTTTGAGGTCTTTAACGAACCTGTTTCTTGCGATCTCGGCTGCGTCAACTGCAGTAGTTATGGCTTGACCTCGGGCTTTCAAAGTAATTTCCTTAAGGTTGCTCGCTGAGAGACTTGTGATGATTGCCAGAACATAGCTCATTGGAGGTTTGTTTCCCACGAAGATAACATCTGCATTTTCAGTCATTTTGTTTTTGCTCCTTTTTTTGCTTTGTGTACGTTGCTGTTACATGCATTTGGCTTGCAACGGAAACGTTAATTCAAAATAAATATTGTTCTTCCTAATAAGTCCATTGAAAAAAGCAATTCTTACACAGAATTGTTAAGCACATAAGCTGTATTCGCTGGAAAGACTTTTCTACAGCCAACTTATAATGAGCTTTTAACATCAAAGCTGGTTGAGTGTTAACTTGCTTACTAAACTGAAGAAACAAATTCAGCAAATGCTAACTTCGCAAGCAACAGCCGCTCACAAAATAGGTTTGACTCCAAACAAAGTGAGCGTAATAGGATTTATTCTCGCCTTAGCTTCAGCTGGTGCATACGCTTTGGCTCAAAATCAATCAATGTTTCTTCTACTAGCAACTGTTCTTCTTTTGGCTTCAGGATTTTGCGATACCCTTGATGGTATCATTGCAAGAACCTTCCAACAAACAACAGTCTTCGGCGGCTTTTTTGATTCACTTCTTGACAGATATGCGGATGCAGCTGTCTACGCTGGTATAATTATTGCTGGATTATGCAATACAGTTTGGGGGGCAACTTGGGGGCCAATTTGGGGTTTGTCCGCTTTATCCGGCTCTTTGCTAGTTAGTTATAGCCGTGCAAGAGCGGAAGCAGCAGGTATAAAAATGGAGTCCGTGGGTTTGGCTGAAAGGGCAGAACGCATGCTTATTTTGGCTGCTGTCAGCATAATTGCATTTTTCTGGCTACCAGCCTTAGGTTATGGAATATTCTTGTTGGCGATACTTTCAAACTTTACAGTTATACAAAGAGCATTTCATGTATACAAAGAATTAAAGAAAAAAGCTGTAGCGAGTTAGTATCTTCTTTTTGCCCGTGAGTGACGTTCGGCTTCGGCTCTAACGTTGACAATTCCACGGTGAACAGCACAAGATATACAATAGTATTTCGTGTCCACCCAAGAAGCTAGAAACGTGCCTTTTTGCCTAAGCTCCTTAGCTAATTGAGGCTCAACAAACGAAACACGACGGGTATTTCTCTTTGCCTTATCGCGTGGTACCATTGCCCCACAATTAGCGCATTGAACAAGGCTACTGCTTCCTTTGCTTCCTTTGGCTCTTCCTCGGCTTTTTCGCTTAGATGGCAATTATTTTAACCTCTTATTCTCCTATTTTTCCACTTATGGATTAAACTATCTTATATATATGCTCTTAAGTTTAATAAAGAAGCAATATTAGCTTTGGTACTTATTTTCGGGATAATTTTTCCTGCTGACGAAGTCATTAAAGTTGTGACTCCTGGACCATGCCCAGCTGTTACACAGTTTGAATGAATTACTACGCCTACTGAAACAGCCCCCTGACGGTAAATTCTCCCAAATGAATGATCTGCATCTATAATAGCTACTAAATCACCAAGCCTCAAACTTTCAAGCTCATATTGCTTAACGATTGGTTCATCAAATAATTGGATATCATAATCTCCTGAATTAACTTGGTTAGCTCCTAAACCTGAACCCATGATGGCCGCTGGAATAATATGAGTAACTTGTACCTCAAGTTTGTCGTCATTTGGCTGTGGGTTCCATGCCGCAAGCAATGCTGGATCCATATTTAAAACCTTGATTTCTGGAAAATCGATGATTTTTAAGCCTAAGCCGAAAGATTTCACCATAATTCTATCTCCAGGCACGAGCTTATCTAAAATTTCTAGGGGAAAATCAACTAGTACATGTTCGATTCCACCATGCTTACCTGTGACTGTTCCTTCAGCACCCTTAGCGTCACCATTAACCACCATTGCTTTGTTCCCAATGCACGACAGGACGTTAAAGGCGGTATTAGCAGCTTGTCCTGAGCGAGCGTCGTTTTCTTTGTTTTCCACGCTAACGCCTGGCTCTACATGATCTGCTTCCCAACCGCAGGCTAAGTCACCAATTCTCAGATTATATGTTATACCACCTACTCCAGGCAACACCATCGGTTTCCCCGTTGCCGAAACATTATATACTGATCTTATTGTTGGGCTGGCTATTTCACCGATAACTGACATTTTTATGAGTTTCTCGGAATTTGTTCGAAGCATTATTCTTTCCTCGATATACATTCTGTCCTATCGGTTATGAGTCTAATAAAACTTCACAGGTAAAATTCTCTGTTAAGTAAGTCTTAAATTATGCATCTCTTTATTGTTGAAGTGAAGCTTAGCTTACATAATTGTGTAGGAAGTGAAATCGTGTCTGAACTTGGATTAAGAACAAAAATGTTGGTAAGAGACGTTATGAGCAGTCCAGTAATAACTATGGACGAGAATGAATGTTCAAACAAAGCTGCAATTGCAATGGACCATGAGGACTTAGGCGCCGTAATAGTTACAAATCAAGCAGGAAAATCAATCGGCATCATTACTGAACGAGACTTAGTGTTAAGGGTCTTGGCTAAAAACCTCAAACCAGACACAATTAAAGCTAAAGAAATTATGACAACTCCATTAGTAACAATTGAACCAGAAGCAACAATTACTGAAGCGGCAAGAAGAATGAATCGGCTGGATATTAGACGTCTAGGTGTAATTTACAAAGGCAACCTTGTTGGAATAATCTCAAGTAAGGACATTCTAGGCGTAATGCCTGAATTAATAGAGACGATTCTCGAAAGATCAAGAATCGAAGGTGAATCTAGAGCTTGAAGAAACTGAAGAAGTTCCCCTTTCTGGATACTGCGACCGTTGCAACACATACTCAGAAAGTCTCAAGGAACGAAACGGGCAAAACATTTGTGATGAATGCAGGATAGAACTCGAACAAGAAAAATAAATAATATTTTTTCTTATGTTGAGCGAGTGTTTGCAGGATAAATAAACTTTAATTAGCAAATTACCCGCTATTCAATGTGAACGTGAACTGTCGTGATTGTTGATTCTGTCCTTACAAACGCGAAAGCTTACCTTAACGGACAAATCGTTGATTGCAGTTTAGCCCTTGAAGAAGGTAAAATCTTCAAAAT
Organism: Candidatus Bathyarchaeota archaeon; assembly: GCA_963768895.1. Classification (GTDB taxonomy): domain Archaea; phylum Thermoproteota; class Bathyarchaeia; order Bathyarchaeales; family Bathycorpusculaceae; genus Bathycorpusculum. The sequence continues at coordinate 124,682 of CAVYJU010000013.1, read as the reverse complement.
TGGCAAAGAAACTCAAATGCCAAATGCTGACCAAAAAACTAACCTAAAAAACCTATTAGTCTTACCTGGTTTGATAGATGAGCACGTCCATTTGCGAGATGAAGGAAGAGCGTATAAAGAAGATTTCCAAACGGGAACAGCCGCTGCCGCATCTGGAGGATTCACGACTGTTTTGGACATGCCAAATAACGAACCAGTTACCATGAGTGTCCAAAATCTAAGAAATCGAATGGGCATTGCTTCAAGAAAAGTTCTTGTTCACGTTGGGTTTTACTCTGAGTTTCCAAAAAAACTCTCAGACATCAAAAATATAACTGCGAAAGGGGCAGTAGCCTTTAAGCTTTTTATGGGTTGTCAAATAGGCGAGTTAAATATTGATGATGATCAAGCCTTAGAGGCTGCATTCAAAGAAATCGCTGAGTTGAATGTGCCGCTGGCGGTTCATGCTGAAGATAAAGCGTTGCTTACAACAAATGAAGAAAAGTTTAAACAAGCGAAAAAATCCAGTAATGCGGCTTTTCAGGAGGCACATTCAGAAACTGTTGAACTAATAGCGATTGAACGACTGCTAAAAATTAGTGCCCCCAGTGGAGTCAGGCTTCATTTTTGTCATATTTCAACTGAAAAGGGCTTAAACGCCATTTGGGAAGCAAAAAAATCAGGAAGAAAAATAACCTGTGAAATTACTCCTAATCACCTGCTGTTATCTGATGCTGATTTCGCGCATGGTGGTCAAATGTTGATAATGGCACCGCCTCTGCGTAGCAAAAGCAATGTTGATGCATTGTGGAAGGGAGTAGAAACAGCTCGCGTTGATACTTTAGGCTCGGATCATGCGCCGCATAGTTTAAGTGAGAAGTCTGCAAGCAGTGTATGGGATGTTAAAGTCGGAGTCCCAGGTTTAGAAACAACTTTACCTCTGATTTTGACGCAGGTTAGAAAGAATCGGTTATCTTTAGGTCAAGCTGTTCAACTTCTTGCGGAGAAACCTGCGGAAATTTATGGTTTGAAGGACAGAGGATATTTGGAGCAGGGATTGAACGCCGATTTAACGGTTGTAGACTTTAACCAAAAATTCAAAATAGATGCGTCAAAATTTAAGTCTAAAGCAAAATATTCGCCCTTCAATGGATGGGACGTTGTAGGAAAGCCGGTAAAAACCTTTGTTGATGGCTCACTAGTTTATGATGAAGGGGAGATAGTTGCCAAAACGGGTAGTGCTTCGATTGTTCGGAGAGAAAATGTTTGAATTTCCTTGCGGATAGCATGCTGGGAAAACTGGCACGCTGGATGCGCATGTTAGGACAAGATGTCTTGTATGATACTCAGCTAAACGATTCTGCGCTTCTCGAAATTGCAAAGAAGGCGAACCGTATTCTGTTAACAAAAGACTTAGATCTTTACAAACGAGCCATGGCAAGAGGAATAGATGCTTTCTACGTTGAGGGCGAAACAGAATCCGATCGGCTAGCTGAAATTGCCCAGCGCTACCCAATACCCTTGGTAATAGACATGGAAAAGTCCCATTGCCCTGTGTGCAACACGAAGCTTAGATTCACACCGAAAGAGGAACTTTTAGACGAACTAGAAAAAAATACGTTAATATATTACGAAAAGTTTTGGAAATGCCCAAATTGCGGGCAAATCTATTGGCAAGGCGCACACTGGAAACAAATCATTAATACTTTAAGTGAAGCTCAAGCGAAACTGGAAAAATTAAAAGAAAAAAGTGGCTCATGCTAGCCATTTTAGAGGAATATCTTGGAAGGTTCCGTCTGGAAGTGTTCGTCTGATGGTAATCGGAAGTATTCCAGCCTCAAGTTCTTTTAGAGCGATATCAATAGGGTTTGTATTTTCAGCTGCATCCACCAAAATTGGTGCTCCCATCGAGATCTGAAGTGCTCTAGCTCCAACTATTCTAGCTTTCTCGAAACGAGTAATTTTTGGTGGTCCAACAATTATTTCTTGTTTTGACGTACTTTAATACTCTCCAGCGCCTGGATATCCGCCCATGCCACCCATACCTCCCATTCCGCCCATTCCTCCAGGTGGCATTGGAGGTGCTTTCATTTTAGTAGCGGAAATTAGGTCATCGATTCTGAGAATCATAGAGGCAGCTTCGTTTGCGGATTTGATTATTTGTTTTTTGACTGAAAGAGGCTCAAAAATGTTTACCTTTGACATATCTTGAACTTTTCCTTCATTAACTTCAATTCCGGCCCATGTTTCTCCTTTTTCATGTCTCGATCGTAATTCCACAAGTATATCAATTGGGTCTACGCCAGCATTCTCAGCAAGCGTAACCGTTATAGATTCGAGGGCTTCTGCGAATACTTTGATTGCAAGCTGCTCTCTTCCTGGAACTGTCTCAGCATATCTTCTGAGAACACTTGCCATTTCAAGTTCAGGAGCACTTCCTCCAGCAACAACTTTTGGTTCTTGTAGTAGGTCTCTAATAACGCATAGTGCATCGTGAATTGAACGTTCTGCCTCTGCAGTCATTCGTTGGGATCCAGCTCTAATTAAAATGGTGACGGCTTTAGGGTTCTTGCAGCCTTCTACGAAAGTCATTTTGTCATCACCAATTCTGCGTTCTTCTACTAAAGCTGCATGGCCAAGGTCAGATGCTGAAATGTCATCAATACTGCTTACTATTTTTCCACCCGTCGCTTTTGCAAGTTTTTCCATGTCTGATTTTTTGGCTCTTCTAATTGCAATTGCTCCTTTTCTTGCAAGAAAATGCTGAGCTAAATCGTCTATGCCTTTTTGGCAAACAACTACATTGGCACCTGAAGCTAAAATTTTGTCAGTCATTTCTTGTAGCATTGCTTCTTCTTGTTTGAGGAACGCTTCAATTTGATCTGGGCTTTCAATACTTATTTTGGCATCTAACTCGGTTTTTTCGTTCTCTAAGGAAGCGTCAATTAATGCTATCTTTGCTTTTTCTACCCGCTTTTTCATTCCTGAGTGAACAATTTCTTTATCTAAAACAATGCCGTTTATCAGGTTTGTGTCTTTGAGAGATTCGCCTGTTTTCTTTTCGACTTTAACATCGTCAACATCGACTTTGTAAGCGCCGTCTTGTTTTTCGGCTACCGCCATCATTGCTTTGACTGTCAAATCAGCCAAGTACTCTTTGTATTCTGCAACGATTTTGCTTCCCATTGCTGTAGTTGCAGCTTTTTTCAGGTATTCCTGAGATTTCAAGTCTACTGTTATCGCTATTTTCTCAAGGGTTTCTAACGCTTTTTCAGCTGCTTTTTGATAACCATCAATTATAATTGTAGGGTGAATGTTTTTGTCTATTAGTTCTTCGGCTCTGCTTAAAAGTTCGCCCGCAATGATTACTACTGACGTTGTTCCGTCGCCAGCTTCATTGTCTTGTGTTTTAGCAACTTCCACTAGCATTTTTGCTGTTGGATGTTGAATATCCATCTCATCTAAGATGGTTCTCCCATCGCTCGTTATTGTGACATCGCCGAAGCTGTCAACTAGCATTTTGTCCATGCCCTTTGGTCCTAAAGAGCTTCGGACGCTTTCTGCTATAACCTTAGCGGCAGTTATGTTTCCGTGTTGAGCTTCTCTTCCACGGGACCTGTTTGAGCCTTCTTTTAAAACCAAAATAGGGGTACCGCCCGCTTGTGTTGGGAATGATGACAAATCAAGTAATCTCCTTTAATCGAGAACAACAACAAAATGTCCCTAGCAATATAAGTTTTTCTAGGCAGGGCGTAATTAATAAGCCTATACAATCGGTTTTTGCATCAATTACCCTTCTTTTGCGGTTTTTCTTTGTTTTTACTTTGCTAAAGCTTAATAAACTGAAACTTTAGCAATTCCAGGTATTTTTAGAAACTCTGGGATAAGTTCTCCAGGAACTTTTTTCTCAACAATCAGGGTAAGTTTTGGTTCAGGCGAAAGTTCTGGGTCATCTACGATTGCTTGTCTAATGCTTAATCCTGCCTTGTTGAGAATCATGGCTGCGTTGGATAATATTCCGAGCGATTTTGCATTTATAGGAGTTATTTCCAGCACTCCGAGGTTAAGGTGTTTGGCGATTTCTTTTAGTGAGTGTCCTGCAGAGCGTATTTCTTCAAAAATTAATTTAAGATCAGAGCTGTTTTTTATGCTGTTTAGCGTTTCGTTCACTGTTCGTCTGTCAACTCCAGCAACTCTTGCAATGCGTACTGGTGGGATTTCGATTTGGTTTAGGTATATTTTGTTATTTTTGACGCTTAATCCGTTTTCTATGAGTACTCGTGCAACTTTGAGTCGTTCGGGGTATTCTTGCAGTTGGTTTTTTATTTGGTTCCACATTTTGTTTCGCTTGTGCGTGTTTTTGTTCGTTTGCGTATAAAAGTGTTGTTAAGGGCTCCATAATTTCTTATGTACAAAAGTGTACACAAAAGCCTTAAATAAAACTTTAAGGTACGTTTTATCGCTTTAAATGCAAAAAGGCGAAAAAAATGACAATTAAGAAAATATTACTAAATGAAGATGAAATACCAAAACAATGGTATAACATAGTTCCCGACTTGCCACACCCTCTGCCTCCATTCATTGACGCAGCAACAGGGCAACCGGGAGTCGGAATTGTCCCAAGAATATTCCCTAAAGCAATTATCGGTCAAGAAATAAGCCAAGAACGTTGGATAGATATTCCTGAAGAGGTAAGAGAAGTCTACCGAATCTGGAGACCATCTCCACTCTTCAGAGCCACTGGCTTAGAAAAAGCACTAAAAACACCAGCAAAAATCTACTACAAATACGAAGGCACAAGCCCAGCTGGAAGCCACAAACCCAACACAGCCGTGCCCCAAGCTTACTACAACATGAAAGAAGGCACAAAACGTCTCTCAACAGAAACAGGCGCAGGCCAGTGGGGTTCAGCCTTAGCATTTGCAGCCATGATGTTTGGACTCAAAGCCACTGTCTACATGGTACGTGCAAGCTACGACCAGAAACCATATCGAAAGATGATGATGAATACTTTCGGTGCAGAATGCTTTGCCAGCCCAAGTAACCGAACAGAGGCAGGAAGAAAAATCCTCGCTGAAGACCCAGACAACAAAGGCAGTCTCGGCATAGCTATCAGCGAAGCCGTTGAAGATGCACTGGTTAACGAAGAAGAAACCAATTATGCCATAGGTAGCGTTTTCAATCACGTGTGTTTACATCAGACAGTTGAAGGATTAGAAGCTAAAAAACAACTTGAAATGGTTGATGATTATCCTGATGTTGTTTACGGGTGCATAGGCGGAGGAAGCAGTTACTCTGGCATAATGTGGCCCTTCTATCACGACAAAGTCGCAAAGAAAGCGCCCAAAGAAACAAAATTTGTCGCCACTGAAGCCACTGCATGCCCCAAGGTAACCAAGGGACAATATCAGTATGACCATGGTGACACCGCAAAACTTACACCATTGGTGCCCATGCACACTTTAGGTCACGATTTCATTCCAGCACCAATTCACGCAGGCGGACTCCGCTACCACGGCATCGCTCCAACCATAAGCGTACTTGTTCAGGAAAAACAAATGACTACAGAAGCATTCAACCAATTAGAAGTCTTTGACGCTGCTAAACTCTTCATTCAAACAGAAGGTATCATCCCAGCGCCCGAGCCGTCGCACGCAATAAAAGGCGCAATCGACGAAGCACTACGTTGCAAAAAGACGGGTGAAGCAAAAACCATCCTGTTTGTGCTATGCGGTCACGGCTACTTTGACATGGCGGCATATGATGAATACTTCAACGGAAACCTACAACCATATGAATATCCAACTCAGAAAGTCGAGGAATCAATGAATAAGCTTCACAAGCTGTATCCATGGTTGAACGAGGTTAACAAGAAATACATAAGTTGCGAAACATACTAAAACCACAAAAATTCTTTTTCTTTCATTGTTTTCACACTAAAACTTTTTGTGCAAGCTTGATAGCCTGCAGTATGGTCTATTAGATACGCAAATAGGCTTCAAATACTAAATGACATAGTTTGCAACGAATTGATATGATCTTTTTCAACACTTAAAAGCGCTTTTTACATGTAGAATTATAACGAAAATCGTGCTTTGTCATGCACATTTTCTTTTTATCCTTGCAATCTAATACAAATTTAGGTTTCCCAATTGACTGACTCTCAACCTTTGTCAACCAAAACCATCGGTTTTCTCGTTAACCCAGTGGCTGGAATGGGTGGCGCTGTCGGGTTAAAAGGCACAGACGGCATAAACATCCTAAACAAAGCAATATCTTTAGGCGCAAAACCCATAGCATCACAAAGAGCAGAAACCTTCCTTGCTGCAATGTTTCCTGTCAAAAAAAGCCTAAATCTGCTTGTAGGCGCGGGAAGCATGGGTGAGGATGAAGCCAAGAAGTGCGGCTTCACCTTCAAAGTCAAGAGCGAAAACAAAAAGGAAACTACATCCGAAGACACGCAAAATGCTGCGAAGGCAATGGTGGAATCAGGTGTTGATTTGCTTGTTTTCTGCGGTGGCGACGGAACAACCCGCGACATACTAAAAGCAGTTGGCTTGAAGGTTCCTGTTCTTGGCGTTCCAACAGGAGTCAAAATGCATAGTGCAATATTCGCTGTGACCCCTCAGGCTGCTGCAAGAGTCGCTGTCAACTATCTTTGGGCTGGATTACCCCTGCGAGAAGCAGAGGTAATGGATGTAGATGAGCATGCCTTCCGAGAAGGACGCCTTTCTGCTGAACTCTATGGGTACCTGCTAAGTCCCTTTGAACCCTACTTAATTCAGGGCAACAAACTCGAAAGCCCAATGACTGAGAACGAAGTACGTAATCAAGCGGCAATAGCGATTTACATTATTGAGGAAATGAAATCCAACATCACTTACATTATAGGTCCAGGAACAACCACCCGCACAATCACTGACCTTTTGGACCAAAAAAAAACCCTCCTTGGAGTAGACCTCTTTTTAGACAAGAAAATGATCGCAAGCGATGTAAACGAAAAACAAATATTGGAAGCCATAAACGGAAAAGCAGCACAAATTATTGTGACGCCGATCGGAGGGCAAGGCTTCATTTTTGGCAGAGGAAACCAGCAGATAAGCTCCAAAGTTATCCGGCAAATAGGCTTGGACAACATTGTTGTGGTTGCGACCAAAAGCAAACTGGACAAGTTGAGGAGTTTAAGGGTTGACACTGGCGACTTGGAACCTCGATAAAGATCTTCGCGCTCGCGGAATTAGAGTTATGATTGATTACAAAACTACTCAAAAAATGAATATCGAGTAATATTTTCTTTCTATGGTTTCTAGCACAATTGATAGAAAGAGCTAATTCAATTTTAAATATCGCGAAACCAGTATCTAACAGAATGAGGCTGAAAAAATGATACCTATAAACTTGCCAAAAATCGGAGAAGAAGAGGTCCAAGCCGTTGTTAAAGTTCTACGAAGCGGAATGTTAACAAGTGGACTTGGAGCTGGTCCCATGGTATCTGAACTAGAGAAAAAATTTGCAAGTTTTGCCGGTGTAAAACACGCGGTAGCAGTTAACACTGGCACTGCTGCTTTACATTCTGCAGTTATGGCTTGCGGTGTAAAACAAGGTGATGAAGTAATTTTGCCAAGCTTCACTTTTGTAGCTACTGCAGAAGCGGTCGTTTTAGCAGGTGGAAAACCCGTCTTCGCCGACATAGATCCAGAAACTTATAATCTATCGCCCACTGCTGTCGAAAAATCGATAACAAAACACACCAAAGCAATATTGCCTGTCGACCTTTACGGTTTTTCAGCCGACATGAAACCAATTAGGGAAATTGCTGAGACGCATGATTTAGCTTTAGTTGAAGATGCTGCTCAAGCACATGGAACAACATATGCTGGAAAACCTGCAGGAAGCTTTGCTGATGTCGCCTGCTGGAGCTTGTACGCAAGCAAGAACATAACCACAGGCGAAGGCGGATTAGTTACAACAAATGAAGATGAAATGGATGAAACTTTACGGATGATAAGAACCCATGGGGAAAAAGCAAAGTATTCATCGCTTATGCTTGGGACTAACTACCGAATGTCAGAAATGCAGGCAGCAATAGGCAATGTGCAGATGGAAAAACTGCCAACTTTTTTGGCTAAACGAAGACAAAATGCACAGCAATTAACAAAAATTCTCAAGAAAAGCAATAAGCTTGTATTGCCTTGGGAAACAAAAGACCGACAACACAGCTGGTATCTTTATACGGCAAGACTAAAAGACGGCACTGAAGTTCAACGCAACACTTTGATGGATAAGCTGAAGAAAGAAGGCATTGGTTCGGAGGCTTATTATGTTAATCCAATTCATCTTATGCCGTTCTATAGGGAAAACTTTGAAACCATTAAACTGCCTGAAACAGATAAAGCGTCAAAACAGGTTTTCTCTTTGCCGATTCACCCAGGTGTCACCGCTGAGCAGATTGATTTCATAGGAAAAACAGTTCTAAGTCTCGTTTAAAACAAATTACCGATGTTATAGATTTGCCGTAGCCGATAATGATTGACTGTAAGAGTTAAATTTAACCTCGACCATTGAATAGCCTATTCCGAGAGATTTTGGATTTTCATTAAAGGAGCATGAAACAGTGAGTAATGAACCAGACGTTCAAGCAGATGTTTCCCACATAAAAATCAAGTTTATCATCGAAGGTCTAGGTGAAGCCGAAGGGGAATTAGTTAGGTTCTTAGCGCCGCGAACAATCGACTTTATCGTTCGAAAACTTCCAGTAGAGGGCAGAGCAGCGTTATGGAAAGAAGAAGTTTATTTCGAAATCCCAATAAAAATGGGTGAAGAAAAAGCCAAACCTACAGTAGAAACTGGCACCATTGCTTTTTGGCCTATGGGCGGTGCTTTGTGCGTTTTCTACGGTAAGTCGCAACCTTATAGTCCAGTTAGCATACTTGGCAAAATAACAAATAATTTGGAAATTTTTAAACAAGTTAAAAGTGGAACAGCGATTAAGGTTGAGCTATTAACGGCTTAAAAAGCTAATGAGCTTTCTTTCCACATTTGCAACAATCGGTTGCATTCATCTTTTACTTCTTTGTCGTCACTTCTATCGCTGAGCGTCTGCAAAAACTCGATGCGTTTTTCGACCGAGCGTTTTTCTGCGTTTCCTCCATAATAGAGCTCGCCATCTATGTACTCTTTCATGAGGTAAGCTTTTTGGATGAAAAGGCTTGAAGCATCAACAATGTTTTCTACTGCAAATTTGTTCGCCCAGATAGCAACTTCTGTTTCACGTAACTGTGTTATTCCGTCAATTTCCACTATTTTTCTTATATAGCTGCTTAAGAAGTCAAAGTAATTTGCAGTTTTTATAAGTTCAAGGGCACGGTTGACTTTTTCTTTGAAATCCAGTGAGCCCTCGACAGTTAGGTTGTGTTTGTATCCTTCAAGGACTAGTTCTTTAGCTATTTTTACTTCTTCTGAAGTGTAAACTCTTTCAGGAAAATCTTTCAAAGAAAACAATACTCCATTACAACAAAAAATATTTTAAAAACAAAAGTTAAGGATAAAGCAAGTTAATTTGCGGTAGGCTTGTAGATTTTGATGTTGTGGCTTCCGGAAACAAGCTGCACAGTACCATTTGCTTCTAATTGTTCAAGAAAGTCTTTGGCGGCGCTTACTCGTATACCATACCTTGCCGAAATAGAATAGGGTGTTATTGCGGGCATTTTTTTGACTTCAGCAACGATTTTGCCATCTTTTGTGTCTGGAACCATAATCCCTACAGTTTTTCTTTCTTTTGGTGGTCCTGCTTTCTCTTTCTTCTTCTCTTGTTTAGCTTCGTCTTGAGTGACTTGTTGCTTTTCCATCTGCTTTATGCCGAGCTTCTTTTTTCCACCCATAAATTTTCACTTTAATATTTTATGTTCTCAACATCTAGAATGGTTGGCTTATTTCAACTTTATGTTGTGCCTTCCATTCTTTGATTGGAACGCCAAGTTTCTTTTCAACTTCAGTTCTGTGAATTGAGTTCATAGTGCAGAAAGGAATTATGCGTCCATCTGGCACGGCATAGTGGATTAGGCAGCGTTGCACTCTTTCAAGGTCAAAGTTATATGGATCCATGAAATGCATTGATGATAGCAAAATTGCTTTTCTTTGCAAATCGCCAAGGGATTCATAATCGCCCTTTGTTACTACTCCGAGAACATATTTTCTGAGAAAACCGAAGTTTATATGGCGCATTGAACTAACCAATTGTAGTTTAGCTTTAGTTTTGCTTCCTTTGGAGGCGGTTTGATAGACTTTGTTCATGACAGCAATAAACTTGTCGATATTTCCATACCTAGTAATTGGAACGATTTTTCCGTCTTCAATCAGAAGATAAGTTGCCATGCCACAATGCGGATGTGCGGTGAACTCTAAATATCGCCTGTCTTTTAGATGCTCCAACTGCTTTTGAAACTGGCACGACTGTTGGCACGGGGTAGAAATCTGAGACTTTCACTGTTCCGTTTGTTTGTTCTTCTACTTTTTTCATGAAGTCAGGGATTGTGATGCGCATTTTTTCTCGGTCTTTTGGTGGCAATCTGCCGCAGAGGCTGACTGGTTGAACGTTAACGCATCTTATTATATCGAAGTTTTTGGCTGCGAAATTGATTATATCACCAAGTTGGTGGTCATTAACACCCTTTACAAGTGTGACAACAAGGACAACGCTATTCCATCCTGCTGCCCTAAGGTTTTCGAGTGCCTTCATTTTAATGTCAAGAAGGTCCACGCCTCGAATAAATTTGAAAACATCAGGGGTTAACCCGTCAAATTGAAGATAAACGGTGCTTACTCCTGCCTCTTTGAGTTGCTTGCAGTATTCTACGCTTTGTGATAGTCGAAGACCATTCGTATTAACTTCTACGTGGCTAAATCCAAGCTCTTTTGCTTTTCGAATGAAGTCGAAAAGGTCTTTGCGTATTGTTGGTTCTCCACCGGAGAACTGAAGTGCTGTAGCAGCCACGGGCTTGTTGGCTCGAAGATTCTCTAACATCCCTATAATTTGCTCTTTAGTTGGTTCATACACGTATCCTGCAGCAGCTGCATTGGCAAAGCAAACTGGGCAGGTAAGGTTGCACCTGTTTGTGACATCGATTATTGCTAATGCAGTATGAGACTTATGTTCGGGACATATGCCGCAGTCGTTTGGACAACCGTTTTTTTTCTCGGTTCGCGGATTACTTATTCCGTCACCGTCTGAGCGGAACTTTTCTGCACGCATGTATTGGTCATAATCTGACCAGTAGAGTTCTTGAAAAGGTCCATGCTCGGAGCATTCTTTTTTGATAAAGACTTTTCCGTCGTCTTCGTAAATTGTTGCGTCTATAGCCTTTAGGCATTCGGGGCAAATGCTTCTTGTAGGTTTGATGTCTTTCATTTTTTTTGCCTTCTAACATCTAAGCGCTTTAGAAGGGCTTAAGTGCATACGTAATAATAATAAGGTTTCCAGACGTTTCCTAAGGTGATTGAGGGGAGAATATGGCAATTAATGAGAACACTCGGGCTGCTCTAAGAGAAATGGGCTTGAATGCATACGAAATCGACGCATACATAGTATTGTTGGCCAGTGGGCAAATGACGGCTATGGAGATAAGTCAAGAAACCAAAGTGCCTTATAGTAAAATCTATGAAGTTCTCAATTCCCTCAAAGAAAAAGGTTGGATTAAAAGCAACGAGAGCCGCCCATTCAAATATTACCCAGTTCCGCCTCTTGAAGCGACAAGATCCACGAAAATGCGGCTTGAGGACAAATACTTGAATTGGGAAAGTACAGTCACTGAAACGCTTCAGCCCTTATATGAAAAAAGAGAACTCATCGAGCGACCCGACATGCTTATCCTGCGCGGTCAACAAGCTGTTCTCGGGAAACTTGAAGAGGTCTTAACTAAGGCTACCAAAGAAGTTGTGATTGCTGCACCAGAGTTTGCTAAACCATTGATTGCTCTAGCTGAACCATTGTTAGATAACGGTTTAAAAAAAACTGTTAGCGTTAAACTTATGGCTGCCGGAAAAAAGGAAGATTGGCTGTTCATAAAGAAATACACTGGTCTAAAAGAGCTTCGCACAAGAGATCATATGTTCGGCGGCGGCGTAATTGCTGACGGCAAAGAAGCTATGCTTTTCCTAGGCGAAGATAAACCTACCCTGGTCATATGGAGCAATCATGTAGGTTTGGTTGGTTTCGCCCGAGAATATTTCCAGTTCCTCTGGGATTCTTCAGCAACTGCTTGAAAAGCTAAGTTTACCATTATTTTTTGAAAACGTCTTAAATAAATATGAATGCTACAAAAAAGAAGAAAGGGAGAAAAACTATTATTAGATTATTATTTTCCCATGACTTTTTTTGCTGCAATCTCTATATCTTCAGATTTTATGGTTTTTCTGCCAGCGTGCATCGCAAAATCCAGTGCTTCTTTAGCAATCTTAACACCAATTTCTTCAAGTGCTTTTGCAAGCTCTTTTGCTGCTGCTTCACTTACTCTATCCGCGCCAGCTTTTTTGCATAATCTGTGCATGGGCGCTACAGCTATTTCTAAATCGGTCATAAAGACAATCTCCGTTGCTTCTTTTTCATTTTAAAGCAATATTTAACCTTTGTTATCCTTTTTTCCTTTAAATTATCCTTGACATAAACTTGGCTGGTAAGAGAAGAAAATTATAAAAATGCTTAGATGATATTAGCGCTGAGAAAAAATGAAGTTAATAGATGCGCATGTACATCTTTCAGATGCAGAGTATGTTGGTCACATTGATGAGCTTGTAGCGGATGCAAAAACTGCAGGTGTAATGGCGTTGGTTACAAATTCAATGGATTTCAAGACCTGCCAAAATGATGTTATCCTTGCTGAAAGATATCCGAACTTAGTTTATCCTGCTTTAGGTATTCATCCTTGGAACGTTAATGTGCTTAAAGAAAACTGAGCTTGAAGAAACAATCGATTTCATCCAGAAACAAAAAAACAATATTAAAGCTATTGGTGAAATCGGTTTAGACTACAAATACGAGACAATTTGGGAAAAGCAAATTATGGTTTTTGATAAGATGTTAAAGCTTGCTGAATCGCTTGAGCTTCCTGTGATTATTCATTCAAGGGGGACAACTGATAAGGTTGTTGAGATGCTTCCCTCTTATCGTTTGAAGCGAGTGTTGTTGCATTGGTTTAGTCATCCTATGAGTGCGTTAGACAAAGCGGTGGATAAAGGATATTTTATCACTGAAGGTCCGCCAGCAACTTACTCTAATGGCATCCGTGAAGTGGTTGAGAAAGTGCCTCTGACAAACTTTTTGACAGAAACTGATGGTCCAGTAACATATTGGAAGCGCCCATACAACGGACAATTAACTAAACCTTCTTTCATACATAACGTAGTGGAAGCGGTGGCTGAGATCAAGAAAATGCAGGTTGAAGCTGTTGCGGAGCAAATTGCCGCTAACTTTGAGGCTTTCTTTAACATAAAACTAAACTAGCCAAATATTCATGAAAATTTGCTAATCGTAAATATAATGCCAAAACAACTTTTACGCATCTAAATATGTGCAAAATACTTTAAGCGCTTATGCGAAAAAACAAGCTGTTCAAAATAAATAATTTTCAAGTGGAAGAAGAAGATGAGTGCTCCCCGCAAGTTTCTTCTTCTTCTTTCAGCAATTCCAGAGAAGAAGTAGGACGCGGTGCTGTGTGCAATTGTCCTACTTCTACTATCAAGAGAAAAACAACACCCCGTGCTGTGCACAACTGTTGTTGTTCTTCCTTGAATAATATTAAGAAAGCTAAAACACAAAAAAATCTCGAAAAAATCTGCAAAATAACAAACGAGCTCACTGCCAAGTTTTTCTACGGCAATTAAAGGATTCATTTGCATTTAATCTGTCAATTAATCTGCATCATAAGCCGTAAGCTTAAATTAAGCCTGTTATCTATTGAGAATTGCTCCTACGCTTTTTAAGCGACGGACAACTTAGAACATTGATGATTTCGAGGAATTGAAATTTGGGAAAAGTAAAGACTGATCAAGTTAAACGAACTGGCAAAGAGCTCATGCATCGATTTCCAACTACGTTTACAACCAGCTTTGATGAAAACAAACGTTTAGTTGATTCTTTAACTGAGGGAACTACTACGCGAGTAAGAAACCAGATAGCTGGATACATAACGCGAACCAAAGCATTAGCTCAAGCAAACAATGACCTTGACTCTGACGATGGAGACGACGAAGAAGAGTCGGATTAAACAGCAATTTTGGAAAAGTAACTTCTATGATGGATGAGTATAGAAAGGGCTGGGCGCTAAGATATCTGCGCGAAGCAAAAGCTGAATTGGAAGCGGCGCGAAAAATACCTTATATGGCGCCTGGCTTAGTTTTAGAAGCCATAAGGAAAGCAAGAAACGCCATTTATTACAGTCTAGGCGAGCCAGCTTTCATAGAAATACTCATTCGAGAAGAGGTAATCAAAAATCCAAACACAAACGATTCAATTCTACGTTTTCTAATAGAAATTGAAAGCATCATACAGCAAATTTCACAGTTAGAAGAAGTCAACGGCGATGCAATGATGAAACAGGCTGATTCAATCGTTGACATTGCAACCGACATTGTGGAAACATTAACTGAAGAACGATTTCAAAACTTCTAAAAACTTAGAAGTGCAAAAATAATTTAACGTAACAACAATTCTTAGATTAAAAGTGAAGAAACCAAATGACGCTGAGCATAAAATTCATTGGTGCGTTACGCCACATCTCTGGTAAAACCCTGTTATCTGTTAATTATCAGGAAGACATATCGCTAAAAGGTCTAATTGACAAACTTATTCAAGAATTACCCGAACTGAAAAAAACATTCAGTGACCAACAAATCAACGATTCAAAATCAAATTCGCTAATACTTATAAATGGTCGGGAAATCAGCGTTCTGAATGGTTTAGAAACCAAATTAAGCGATGGTGACGAAATCGTTTTCGTGCCAGTTGTGCACGGCGGTTAATGGTTTATGATAACTCTTACTAGCGACTTTGGACTAAAAGACCCTTACGTGGCAGAAATGAAAGGGGTAATTTTAACCATTAACCAAAAAGCAACAATAATTGACATAACTCATGATATTGAAAAGTTTAACGTTCGAATGGCTGCTTTCACGCTGGCTTCAGCAGCATCGTACTTTCCAGAAGGCACTGTTCACTTGGCGGTTGTTGACCCAGAAGTTGGAACCAAAAGACGCGCTATTATTATTCAGACTAAGAAAGCGTATTTTGTTGGACCTGACAACGGAATTTTAATGTTGGCGGCCAAAAGCCAAGGCATAAAATACATATATCAACTAACAAACCCCAAATTTATGCTGCCTAGTCTCTCAAATACTTTTCACGGAAGAGACGTTTTTGCTCCAGCAGCTGCCCACCTTGACAGCGGTGTTCAAACCTGCGAATTTGGACCAGAAATATTGGATCCATTAGAACCAGCGTTCGCCCAAATCACACGGAAAGACTCCTCTGTCATCGGTGAAGTTGTACATGTAGATGGCTTTGGCAACATAATCACAAATATAGACCCGCAAGAATTTCCAAGTGACAGCAAAATCTTCAAAGTAGAGTTTGGGCAATGATTCTTTAAAACTTGCCTTCGCTAAAACATACGCTCAAGCAAACTCTCACGAACCTGTTCTTGTAGTTGGAAGTCATGGTTTTATGGAAATAGCCTTGAACTTAAGTAATGCTGCTGAAAGGTTTCATGCGAAAGCTGGAGATAAAGTCGCAATTACCGCTTCTTGATGCTGCCAACAAGTTTTTCGATTGTGTCAACAGGGTTCTCTAAGCTGTCGAGTTTGTTTTCTACATCAAATCTTTTGCCAAGGTATTTCTCTGCGTAAGCCAACACTCCCCGCTCTGTTGTTGCAAATAGTGGAAAACCCTTCTTTGTCAAATAAGTGTTAACGTAGGTTTTAGCCATATTCGAAACAGCTACGCTCGGCACTCCTTGAAGGGCAGCTTCCCTTGCAATAGTTCCTCCATAACTAACAACCAAGTCAGCGTTTGCAACTAAACTCGCTGAATCCACAAAGCCACCTTTGACGCCAAACTTTTTCCCTTCATTGTTGTATCTTTGGATGAAATTTACATTACCAAGAGTAGCAAGCTTCTCAGCCATAACTTGTGCGTTGTCTTTTTTGCCGCCTGCATAAGTTGCTTTACTTTCAATTTGCCTAATAACTATCAACGGCTTCTTTACCCCGTCAATTTTTCGAGGCTTAAACCCCTTAATCCACGCAACTTCGTCTACACCGTTGAAAGAAACAATATTTTTAGGACAATATCCCTTGGCAAAACGGCTTGGCAAAGCTTCTGAAACTATGACTGTATGTGCAAATGGTATTGTAAGTCTATTAACGGCTTCAGCGTATGGTGTGTCCGCGGTTAAAATTATTGGGATTCCTAAACCAAAAGCTGCCCGGCAAAGCTCAACAGATTGGTGCGCTATGGCGAGGTCTGGCGGATTATCCTTGAAGAGCTTTGAAAATTGAATTACGCGTTCAGCACTCTCTTCAAGCCTTGAGAAAAGCGTTGATGGATTGTACTTGCCAACGACAATGGGTTTTTCTCCGAGGATTTTTGCTAATGGTATGGTGTCTGGATGCTCGCGTGTTGTAAAAGTAAACTCATGTCCACATTTTCTAAGTCGCTGCCCAATAGCTGAACCATATCTTATGTGTTTGCCTGTGCACGCGTCATACCATATTTTCATTTCTTCACCTTAGACCTTGACTTTATAAAAGCTTCACGTTTCGCCTCATATTGTTCCAAAGACATTACTACTCTTGCAGGATTGCCAGCTACGACTGTTCTGGGCACCACATTTTTGGTAACTACGCTTCCGCCTCCAACCACAGCTTCCTCACTTACAGTTACATCTGGCAAAATTGTGACTCCTCCGCCGATTTGGGCTCCATCTTTTATGATTGGTGGTGTCAGGAATGGACTTTTTGGGTACTTATCGTTTAGGAGCGAGCTGTTGGGCGCGATAAACACGTTATCACCAAGTACGCACCCGTTTGAAATGGTTACGTGCGCCTGTATGTTACAGTTTTTACCTAAAACCACATCTTTTCCTATGTCGCAGAAGCTTCCGATGAGGGTTCCATCACCGATTTTTGTGTTGTCACCTATTACAACATAATTCCAAATAGCGACGTTAATTCCTATTTTCACATTGGCGCCAGTGACGATGCCTATTCCTTTCTTTGGGTTCAGCATAAGCTCTCCTGTTAAGCTCCAGATTTAAATAGTTTAACTTCAACTTGACTTTTCAAAGGCTGGAATAAGGATTTGAATAAAGAAACAGTTTTGGTATTAGGCTTAGGCGAGATAGGGCATACGCTATTTGCCCTATTAAAAGATGCAAAAGACAGTTTTGATGTTTACGGCTTGGATCTCGATCAAAAAAAAATGAACACGCTTGGACAAGACAGAAAAAATATCCCAAGCAAAATCGACACAATGCACATTTGCCTACCATGCACCAGCCAAAAAAAATTCGAGGAGATAACCATCGGTTACGTTGAAGAGTTCAAGCCAAATCTCACAATCATCAACAGCACTGTTCCTCCGGGGACAACAACGAAAATTGCCGAGCAATGCAACTGTCTAGTTGCTCATTCGCCCTCTCGTGGTGTGCACATAAACGCTCTTCATATGATATGGGAAATGAAGCGATGGCCAAAATATATTGGCGGTGCAAACACGGCTGCCTCAAAAGCAGCTAGGGCTCACTTTGAGAAATTGGGCTTAAAAGTTAAGGTTCTCAAAAGCTGCAAAGAGACCGAGCTAGCGAAGCTTTTTGAAACAACCTATCGAGCGTGGATGATTGCTTGTTTTCAAGAAATGCACCGCATGTCCAGAGCTTTCGGTGCCGATTTTAATGAAACCGTTGATTTTCTCGAAGATACACACCGCGTGCGATTTGATAGGCCTGTCATGTTCCCAGGCGTTATCGGCGGACACTGCTTGATACCTAACACTGAATTGCTCTTGGACTCTTATGACTCTGAATTTCTGCGGTTAATTTTGAAGTCCAATGAAAAGAGAAAAGAGGAAATGAAAGATTTGACCGTGAAGGCGGAGGCTGAAAAAGTTGCTAAAAGAGCCGAAGCTTTACAAAATGAAATCACAAGAAACAATGAGGAAAACATGGAAAAAACTGTCGCGAAATGCGCATAGATATTAACTGAAAAAGGGTTTTCTTCGGTGTTTTATCTTATTTTTTCAAAGATTTTTTCCATTTGTTGGGCATATTTTTGCCATGAAAGATTTTCTCTAACATAGGCAGCCGCGTTCTTTCCTATTTTCTCACGGAGATTTGGATCTCTGATTAAATTCTCAACTCTTTTTGCTATCTCTTCTGGCTTTCCGTTTTCAACAAGCATTCCATTTACATTATCTTCAATGATTTCTGCAACCCCGCATCCTTTGGAGACTATGACGGGTTTTGAAGCGGCCATTGCTTCAACAGCGGCTAGTCCCCATGTTATTTGTTGGGGAAAAAGAAACACGTTACATGCCGCGTACACTTGAGCTAGGTCGCTGTCACACTTGCTGTGAATAAAAAGCACCTTATCTTCTATGTTCAGGTTTTTGCTTAGCTTTTTGAGCTCGTCTTGTTGACCTGTGCCGTCGAGAACAAGTTTGATGTTAGTGTGGTTCTTAGACAAGTAATAAAGGGCTTTTATGGAATTGGACTGTCGGTTAGGAGCAAAATTGGCAATGTGGAGTAGGATAAAATCGTTTTCCAAACCGTATCTCTTTCTTACGGCATCTCCCGAAACGTTCTGAAGTTTTTCGATGTCTATGCCGGTTCTTACAACTGTAGACGGTTTGTTGTAAACGTTTTTGACCATCTCCTCTGCAACATGAGATAAGACAACTATTTTGTCAATGTATTCTACAGAGGTTTTGTCCCAAACCTCAAAAAGTGGCCAGCTTATTTTCTTTCTAATGCCTATTCTTTTCGAGGCAAACCATGTTGGGGGTTCGTTACACATCCACACAACTGGAATCTTCAACCTATTTTTTGCAGTGAACGCAGCCCACTCTGATGGTGGATTATGATTGTTTATAACGTCAAATCCTTTAGGTATCATTCTTCCCAGCCTAAGCATGGCAGGAAGTCCAGATGTGTAAAATTGATGAAACATGACTCGCTGAATCTGGTTCCGAACCTTTCCACCTTCAGCCATCTCATCAAAATAACCGTGTGATTTAAGTTCAAAAGGAACCAAACGATTGCGCGATAAAGTATTAACTGTTACTTGTTTAAGCAACTCAGGGTAACATGTTTTTTCGTTAACCTGAGGAGTAAATATCTCAACTTCATTTCCGAGTTTTTGCAACTCAACAGCTAAGGTTAAAATTTGCCTTTCTGCTCCACCACGCCCCCATAACGAAGTATGAACCATTGCAATCTTCATAGCTGCTTCACAAGTCGAGTTTTATCAAGCGCTTTAGATTTATATATTTGTACCTTGAGTAAAACATAGTTTTTGGGTGAACCAAAAAAATGAAAAAAATTAAGACTGCTGTCATATTGGTTGGAGGCGCAGGCTTGAGAATGCGGCCTTTTACCGAAAATATGCCTAAATGCATGGTGCCTATTAACGGAAAACCCCTGATCCACTGGACTGTGTCCTGGCTGAAAAGCTACGGGTTCCAACATTTAGTGATGGGTGTCGCTTACCATAAAGAAGTTGTTATTGACTATTTGAAAGCTAACTCACAGGGTCTGAAAATAGATTTTAGTGAGCACTCAGTTGAAGGCGAAACTGGAGAAGGATTCCGCCTAGCTATAAGCAGATTTGTCAGGGACGAGGATTTTTTGGCTATGAATGGTGATGAAATAACCACCTTAAACTTGGAGCGCCTTGAGGACTCGCATTTGAAGAATATGCCTATAGCTACGATTTCTGTTGCACCCATGCGTTCGCCCTTTGGTATTCTTGAACTAGAAAATGATGACGTTGTATCTTTCAAGGAGAAGCCTTTAGTTGAAAACATGTTCGTCAGCATTGGCGTTTACATGTTCAGTCAAAAAATACTTGATTATATTCCTGAGAATGGATCAATCGAAAAAAACGTGTTTCCAATGCTTGTTCAAAAAAAAGCCTTGAAGGCATGTAGATTGAACCCGGAAGAGGTATGGTTAACTATTAATAGCGTTAAGGACTTATCTGTTGCAGAAAAAGAATTTGCTAAATTACGGAGAACCTCCAATTGACGCGAGTGTTGATAACTGGAATAATGGGTTTCATCGGTAGCCACTTAGCCCAAAAACTTGTAAATGACAAAATTGAAGTCTACGGTGTTGTCCGAAGAGTTGCAAGCCGAAACCTTGACGTCATTCAAAGTCTTTTACAAGACGTCACTTTAATTTCCGGCGACGTTTCTGATTATGTTTCTGTTCGCAACGCCATTAAGACAGCAAATCCTGACGTGATTTTCCATTTAGCGGCACTCTCACCTGTAAGAGATTCATTTGAACGTCCATTTGAGTACCAGCAGGCTAACTACATCGGCACTATGAACGTTGCACATTCACTGCTCGAGCTTCAAGATCCACAGACTAGGAAGCTTATTGCAGCGTCAACGGCTGAGGTATATGGTATACAACCTAACGAGCCGTTAAAAGAAACCTTGCCTTTGTATCCTTCCAGTCCATATGCAGTAAGCAAAGCTGCCGCTGACATGTATTTGCGAATGATGTTTTCTTCTTTCAATTTGAACGGTACTGTATTGCGCTCCACAAACTCGTATGGTAGAAAATTTGACACAAGCTTCTTGGTAGAATACACGGTTACTGAAATGTTGAAAGGCCATAAAGTGTATGTTGGCTCTCCTGATTCAATAAGAGATTACATGTATGTTGACGACCACGTAAACGGTTATTTGTTATCAATGAAAAATAAAAATGCTAACGGTCAAGTTTACAATGTTGGAACAGGTATTGGCGTAAGCAACAAAGAGCTTGCTATTATGATTGCTGACAAAGTTGGCTTTGACAAGAAAAATCTCGTTTTAGGGTCGTACCCCCTCGGCTACCCCTATCGGCCTCTAGTTTCTGACCAATTATCAATAGTTATGAACGCAACGAAAATAAGAAAAGAACTTGGTTGGGAACCAACAGTATCTCTTGAAGATGGGATTGATAAAGTAATTTCCTATTTCAGAAAAAACCTCAAGAAATAGGGCTCAAAAAACTCGATTCAAGAGCACATATTCCTTCTTTGCTGTTAAGATAGGGTTGTTTTTTCTGCTAAATCCCAAATTTATTTTTAGAGACATACTTATAAGGATTAAATAATGCTCTAAGCATAATCGGAATGCAGACCACATGAAGATCGCTATGATTAATACTCCATTGGTAAGTCGTGGTGGCGGCCAAAGGCAAATTTTGAAATTGGCTTTTGAACTTCAAAGGGTTGGGCACGAAGTTGAAATATTTACAAGTGCAGTTAACAAAGAAAAATGCTATCCTGAAATAATAGAAAAACTCAAAATAAACGTAATTCCGCATCCGCTTGGAAAAAAGCTGCCTAAATCATTTATTCCTTCTGAACTCTATCAGAATGAGAATATTGGAAAAGAAACTGCCGAATCTTCTTCGCTTCGGGCTTGGATGCGAAAAGCTATGGGAAGACAATTTTATACTATTCCATACGAACTTCCAGCTATGATCAATATTGGCAGGAAAATACCTAAAAGATTTGATATTATCAATAACCATAATTTTCCGTCTGAATGGGCAGCTTTTCTGGCGAAAAAAAGGTTGAATGTTCCAGTAGTGTGGATGTGTAACGAACCGCCAACATGGTTTTTTAATTCCGAATCCAGAAAAGGTTTACGCAAAATCAATGGTCCAATTTATGAAATATTTGACAAAACATCTGCAAATTATATTGATAAGATTCTAGTTTTGTCGAAAATTGCTCAAGGCTATGTGGATAACGCTTATCATAGATCTTCGAAGGTTGTGAGAAGCGGTGTAGACGTTGAGGTCTTTCATAACGCTTCAGGAACCAGCATCAGAGAGAAATACGGGTTGGAAAAAGATTTTGTTTTGCTACAGGTTGGCAACTTCCAAGTCAGTAAGGGACAAGCAGATTCTATAAGGTCACTTTATGAACTCTCAAAAAATTATGATCGAATTAAGCTTATTCTTGACGGTAGCGGCGGTTCAAAAGAACAGTTAATAAAATTAAGCGAAAAACTTGGTGTAAAAGAAAAAGTGTTATTCCTGCACAGCAACAATGACGAAGAACTAGCAAATGTTTACGCAGCTTGCGACGTTTTCCTCTTTCCCCAACAGATAACGTGGGGGTTAGCCGTTGTTGAAGCAATGGCTGCTTCAAAACCCGTTATAGTCTCCAACAAGTGTGGAGCTTCAGAAATTATTCAATCAGGTGTAAACGGCATGATTTTTGATCAAACAAGACCAGAAGAAATAGTGCAAAATGTAAGACTGTTATTGGACAATGCCGACTTGCGCAAAAATCTTGGAGAAAATGCTTATGAATATGTTAAAAGCCATTTGTCATGGGAAAAATATGCAAAGACGATGGCAACCATCTTTGAAGACTCAATTTTGGCATTTAAACAAAAAAGTTGATAGAATTGCAGAGCCTTCAAAGAATGAATTTTTTCTTCATCTTAATACTGATTATATAAATAGCCAAACTTCTTAAAATTAAAGTCAGTTGAAATCCTCTCTTGGGAATAGAATGATTGACAAAGTCGATTTGGTGATGTGGACTAAGAACGGTGCCCAAACATTGCCTAGAGTCCTACAAAGAATAAATGAAGCGATTCCTCAAGAATTTGTAAATAAAAAAATAATAGTTGACGATGCCAGCAGCGATGGCACGCCAACTATTGCGACTTCTTTTGGTTGGTCAGTAATTCCAAACAAGGGACACGGAATAAGCGATGGCGCAAACACAGCCTTAGAACAAGTAACATCGGATTTCTTCGTAAGCTTCGAACAAGACCTATTGTTAGCCCTCGATTGGTGGCATAAAATTCCTCCACTTCTTGAAAACTCCAATGTTGCCGTTGCATCTGGGATGCGTTTTGCAGATAAGCCCATTGGCGTTAAGAAAATGCAAGAGTATGTGGGCAAGAAGTATCGTGGAGAAGCAAACTTGGCTCCTTGGCTTAAATCCAGGGACATGTCTGCTTTTACTCTAGGAAAAACTTTGGACAACACGATTTACAAAACAAAGATAATTAGGGCTTTAGGTGGTTTTCCAAAGTTGCGAATAAACGCCGGTGTCGATACTACTTTAGCATACAAAATCGACCATTCTGGTTACAAATGGATTGTAGATTATAATATGCAATCAATCCATCTGCGAAAGGGGTTAAGGCAAGAACTCAATCATCAATATTGGTATGGCACGCAACTGTACGAAATATGGAGAAAAATAGGAACCGAATCAAATAAACCACCACCAGTAACAAAACTTGGAGTTATTCGCCGTTTCTGTCATTTCACCTTTTACTGGATTGTTTATGGCATTCCAAACAAAAGAACCTACAATATTGTACATTCATCCTTTGATTAGGTTTTATTACATGAAAGGACTCTTACAAACCTCAAAAATTGAATATTGAAACTAAATCACTTAGGGTTCGGAGTTTTTTGGGATTTAAGACGTCAGCTTCCCTTTACCAAAAAAGAAGAAATGTGCGATAAATAATTCAAAGTCCCAGGCACGTATCAAGTTACTCTATTTTGATATTACTTGATAAGTGGCTATACCAATTAATGCCAAAGCTGAAAGTATTGAAATGGCACCTATTGATTGATATGGATAAATCTGTGTTGGTAGTGGTACGCGGTAACTGACCATATATGGAATCGAATAGGATTGGTCAACCATTACTACTGTGCTGTAAGTAATCAGGTAAACACCAACAATAATTACAATTGCTCCAAAAACAAGTAACATGTAACCAAGACCATTGCTTCTAGCTGTTGGCCTTAGAGTCATTTTCTTGAATCACCATTGCATCAGTGCTTAAATGCAATAAAACTTTATTATTAAATCTTATGAATTAATACTACAAATATTTAATTGTAAAACAGTCTAACAATAATTTAATAATTTCAAATCTATGTTCTCATTAAATTCTAAACCATTAGGGATTTTTTTTAAGGGTATTTTCAAAGTTCTGATGCAAGACAAATTAGTATTGCTGCTTTGATGCTTAATGTATAATTTCTGATTCAGAACTCCGTAAAACCATTCCAAAAGCTAATAATGATTGCTTGTAGACTCATTAATTAAACCGGGGATTCAACAGGTGGCTACTGAGCAAGCAGTGATAAGGCTAAGGTTGGATGTGGATTACGCTTACCCGTCCAGAGCTAAGAGTTTTGTATACCTAGCTTTGAGAATCAAGAATAAAAGAAAGAATTACTTGAAAAACTCAAAAATTATTGCTCGAATGTTTAAAGAATCACCGAAACAAGTTATGGCTTACTGGTTTTTTACCCCGTATACAATTCCAGACAAAGCGCTACTGGATTTATTGACCCCAGAGAAGAATGAGATCGGCCTGCACATTGCAACTGATCCTTATAAAGAATGGAAAATCTTACAAAACGAAACCCAACGAACAGTGAAATACTACACACTCCATGGAACATCTCGGGTGATTGCCCAGTTATTATGGGGACGAAAGATTGGACAAAAGCAAGCTAAGGTCCCAAGCGATTTCCCCTTAAAATCTCTTCCACGATTTCAAAACTTATAGTTTAGATGAAGGACGTTACAAATTTGGTTTAGAACGGATGAAGATTGAATCGGAAAACTTGATTAAAGAAAATGTTGTGTTAGAAATTCATCCTGAATGGCTCTTTAACAAAGGAACAATAAACCCTAGAGGACCATATTATGATGTCCTAAAGTATATTTTGAATGTGGACCATGACCTTGAAACTCTAATAATAAAAAAGAAATTATCTGTCAAAATGGCCCATGATTTCCAGGAATACGAAAAAAATATTGCTTCCATTAACGCTTTTGTTGAGAAGCTCTTTGAAAGAGACATAGATATTTTTACTTTTGTTGAGAGAAAATGGTGTTGCCCAATATCTAATCCGCCTAGCACTTGGATAAAAGAAGATGATAATGTTGGTCTAATTGAAATAAAAGATTATGCGACTTGGTGGAGTAGTGTCGGAAAGAAAACTCGCAATATGGTTCGTAGAGCGGAAAAAAGTGGCATAAAAATAGGTGTAGTTGAGCCGAGTCAAAAGTTCGCTGAAGGTGTTTGGAAAATTTACAATGAAACCCCAATTAGGCAAGAGAGAGCTTTCTCGCATTATGGTGAGCCGCTTGAAGCAGTAATAGGAAACGTAACCAATGCTCGAAAATCTACATTTATCGGGGCATTTTTGCAAGAAGAGCTTGTTGGATTTATCCAAATAATCTATGGCGACAACATAGCTATCATTGCTCAGATACTTTCAATGCAGAAGCACTGGGACAAAGCGGTAAACAATGCTCTTCTTGCTAAAGCCGTTGAAGTCTGCGCATCCAAAGGCGAGCGGTGGCTCATGTATGGGCGAATAGGAAACCATCCTTCACTTGACAGATTCAAAGAAAGTAATGGTTTTGCCAAGTTTCCGATTTCACGTTATTATATTCCGATAACTGAAAAAGGCAGAATTGCAATACGTTTAGGTTTGCACAGAGACTTTAAAGATGCGTTGCCTCAGTCTATCAAGTACCCGCTCATTCCGGTTATGAATTGGGTAAGCAGAAGCAAGGTGCGAATAAAACTTCGTTTATCAAGACGATAAATCTCTTTTTCAAGGTTCATTTTCAATCTTTGAATCATAGGGAGACAACTTTCACTGAGAAACTTTTCAGAAAAACAAGCTAATAATGTTCTCAAAGAAAAGATAAATAATAAGAAAGCCAATAATTGCGAAACAGAACGATTGACGATTTATTTAGAGGAAACTCAAAGTGGCTCAACCGACGATATACGTTATCATCGTTAACTGGAACGGAAAAAAACACTTGCAGAAGTGTCTTTCCTCTTTTTTCGCCAAAACAGTGAATCCTAAAAGTAAAGTCGTTGTAGTCGATAATGCAAGCACTGATGGATCAATAGAAATGCTCCAATCAAACTTTCCAGAGGTCGAGCTCATTAAAAATGTCGAGAATACCGGTTTTTCACGTGCGAATAATCAAGGAATCCGGTACGCACTTTCACAATAGAGCAGCATACATTTTGCTATTAAACAATGACGTTGAAATTACTGATGGAAAATGGCTTGAAAATCTGACTAATGTCCTTGAATCCGACAGTAAAATAGGCATTGTCGGCTGTAAACTTCTTTATCCTAACGGAAAAATCCAACACGCTGGTGGAATAATTAACTTGACTGGAGGGCATAATCGTGGTGAATGTGAAGAAGACACGGGGAAATATGATAAAATTGAGTTTCTTAAGTTTGTAACAGGGGCAGTTTTATTAATCAAGTCTGAGGTGGTGCGCAAAATTGGACTTTTGGATGAGGGATTTACCCCATTGTATTATGAAGATGTAGATTGGTGTGTGAGAGCAAGGCGTTATGGATATAAAGTCGCCTATTCACCCAATCCAACGCTTATTCACCATTGCGGGTCATCCGCCAATAAGTTAAATCAAGAAACAAAGCTGTTTTACCTTCGAAGAAGCTTCATCCGATTCTTTCTACTCAACTTCCAATTTACAGACATTCTCAAACGAATAACAAAGTTTGAAACAAGAATAGCAGTTGGATGCCTGATTGGTCGCTCTAAAAACAAAAAATTTCCCTTGACTCTGAGATCCGACGCTTCAAATCGATTGACGCTTTTCTTAAAAGCATGGCTGTCGAACATTCGAAATATCAAAAACATAATTGCTCTAAGAAAACAAAGATTTAGTTTAAGCGTTCCATAAATTTTCAAAAAAAGAAATTCAATGTTTAAGCTAAATTCTTTTTGCCATAGCTTTAAATCAGCTATAGCTAAATAAGAGATTAATAATTAGTTCGCCAAGAGAGAAGTTTATCTCTAACGAAGAAGAAAATTGGCTATTGCAGAAAACAAAAATGAACGTGTCACGGCAATGCGAAAGTTAGTTAATCTCAAAAAAATTCGTTCTCTTTTGCGTTTCAAATTTATCTCGTTAAATGCTTCTCTCGAAGTTGAAAACAAAGAAGGCTTTTCTGGACAGAATCGTTGGCGATTCAGCAAGAAGGCAAAAAGTCTGATTGTTTTTGCAATTATAATTGTAATGTTGATTTCTATTTTATGCGTTTTTGCCAAAACAAAGTGAATCTACCCCTATTCCCAAAAACACTGATACACCAACAGCTTCTCCATCAAGCACTGCAACGCCCAATAATCTACTAACCAACCTACTATTGCACCTAAGCCTATTCAAGTGATTTGGCAAGACCCAAATATGCCTAGTGCTACTTCCAGTCCTTTCCCTAAAGATCCAGGCGTAATAAAATCAGCCCAAACAGTTAATAGCACTATGTGGCTTGCGGTAGCGAAAAATGCTTGGGCATATTTCCAGCCTGATGTAGGCGTAAATGCTACAACTGGGCTTCCTTCTTCTGGTTATGGTTCTCCATGTTTTACTGATTGGGATCTAGGCGTTTATATTCAGGCTGTAATAGATGCACAGAACTTAAATTTGACTAAAACTGACGGTGCCTGGGGCTCTAGTGCAAGAATCGAAAAGGTTATAACGTTCTTAGAAACTCGACCTCTTAACAACACGACGCATTATCCATTTTGGTTCTACCAATCGGCAGATGGACAAGATTGGCATCAAAATTCAGATTTGGCTACTGAACCGGTAGATGTAGTTGATACAGGGCGGTTATTTGTTGCTCTTAACAATCTTCGAGTTTTTAACAGCAGTTTAACTTCACGCATAAATAACATAGTTCTTTACGGACAATATTTTAACAGATCTAACTACGCCGCAATAGTACCGAGCATCAAGTCAGACGGACTTACTTCGACAAGTATTTATGCTTACTACGTATATAGCGGGTTTGCAAGTTTTTGGCCAGACATTCTTGGCAGTATTCCCAAGCACAATAATGAACAATATTTTTTCAGCTGGAAATGTTACTGTAAACGGTGTTTCGTTGCCTGCAGCTGCAATAACAGGTGACCCATTGCTTTGTTCAGTTTTTGAGCTTAATAATAACGATTCTAAATTGATGGCTTTAACAAATCAAGTTTATCTCGCTCACCAGGCATATTATAATGCTACAGGTCAGTACCGAGCTTTCAGTGAAGGCCCAGCACTTTCAGGTGATTGGCAATATGAATGGGTAGTTTTGCCAGACAATCGGAACTTGGGTTGTTCTGGACGGAAGTTCACAAGTTATGAATGTAAGTCCAATAATTTACACAAAAGTAGCAATCAGCTTTCTTGCAATTTACAATTCAAGTTTTGCAAAAGGCCTGAGCGTTTACGTTGAGGACGCTATTCCAACTCCTGTAGATGGATATTGCGAAGGCGTTGATGAATCTGGAACGCTTTTTGCAGGGGTCGGTCTAAATACTAACGGCTTAATCTTAGACGCCGCTTCATATGCTGTCTTCAATAGTCCACAAAGCATATGATTGGTTTTTGTCTTTCAATGATGAATAGGCTCTGAAGACGTTACCTGAAAATTTTAGTAAGATATCAACTTGTTTCAAGGCTAAGATTTGAAGCTGCTGATAGTTTCATGAACTTAGCACTTAAAGTTAGAAAGTGAATTGACTAAACTTTTCAGAAAGAATCAATTCGGTTTTACAGAATCAGGAAGTCTCATTTTTCCTTGTTAATTCTAAATGATAATACAGAAAAACCCAAAGTCTTACATGTTTCTTTTTCTAGTTTGAAACCTGCTTTTTGAAACTTTTCAAGGATTGCACATCTAATTTCAGGAGAATGTGTCTCGATTATATAATATTCAATTTTTCTAAGAATCTCTGCCGGAACATTAACGAGACTTTCTTCTGCTCCTTCACAATCAAACTTTGCTATGTCTGCTCCACTTTCTTGAATAACTTCTGAGACATCTCTAATTTCGATTTCCATACTTTTTATTCCTTTGCTGAGAAATCCGAAGCCTGGATCAGTCACATTGTACTCAATGAGACGAGTACCATTTTTATTTCCAATGCCTGTTGGGTGAAGTTCTGCGTTGATCTTGTTTAACGCTATGTTCTTTTCAATGAATCGAATATGCTCTGCAACTGGCTCGTAAATGATGATTTTTTTGGCTTTCTTGCTCCAGAAATAGACAGCGGATTCGCCTTCAAAACCGCCAATGTCTAGCACCACTTTATTTTGGCAATCGCATTCATATTCTCCCGTTTTTAGTTCCTGAATACAAAATAGCATTTCTTTTGATCCAACAGCTTGAAAGTTCTCTTTTTTAATATGAAATGTGTCTTCGTCAGTTTGATTGATAGAAAAGTCTTCCATAAGATTGCAGATTACTGGCATTAGCTGACAATTGCAGACAACTTCGCTTCTTTGATCCTTGATCTTGAAAAGGTCCTCATTAATTTGAGTAACATTATACTTAGTTAAAAGCGGGTAAATATCTCGGAATGTTCTGAACTGAGGCCAATTAAGATTGAAAGTTAAACCGTTCCTAAATGTTATTGCTTTTCTGCTTTTGTTACGTTTTATAGATAAAACCGCAAAAGGGCTCTTGGTCACGTTAGAGTTATCCAGATTATGTTCAGCTTTGACATAAAATTTTTCTTTTTTTCCCCTATTTCGATATGGTCTATGGTCAAAAGCTATCCTATTTCTAATTTAAACTTTGAGCGCCCAGACTTCTAAATCAATCATTGCTGTTAAGATGTTAAATTGAAGGAAAGGTGAAGAGCGTGAGTTTTATTTTTGTTTTGTGATAAATTATTATGTTTGATAATCATAATTGTTGGAAAGAGATAGACATGCATACGGTGAAAAGCTTTGCATAAGGTGGGCATTTTAAGAGGGCCCAGTTTAAACCCTTATGAAGGGCAGTGCTATTGAGAAACTGCCGAAGTATGGCTTTTACCCTATAGGCATAACCACCTATGACAATCCATTTGATCTCTCAGAAATTCACTATCCCGCAAGAGTAGGGCACAACTTTAACACCATAACAAAAGGCAAGTTTCGACAATTAATCCACCTAGCAAAAAAAGTAACAAAATATGATTTTAATTCCTTAAATTTTCAAATATTTGATTTGAAAAAATTAACCAAAGATATAGACCTTGTTTATTCCGCTGACGAGTGGTATCCTTATACTTACCAAGCAATCAAAACTGGCATTCCAACAATAGTCATGGAATGGGAAAACATACCATTCATCCCTGAAGGCATCCCATATTCAAAGATCAAAAAATTCAATCGCGAGCACGCAGCGCATTTCGTTGCCATAACACAGAAAGCGAAAGAAGCTCTAATCCTTGAAGGCTTAACAGCTGATCGGATCTCTATTGTTCCTGCTGGGTTAGACTGCGAGAAATTTAAACCAATGGAAAAGAATGGGCAATTAGCAAAAAAACTGGAAATTAATGAGGATTCAACAAAAATTCTGTTTGTTGGGCGACTAGTTCCTGAAAAAGGTATATTTGATCTGCTAACTGCTTTTTCAATGTTACTGAAAAAAGTCGAAAATGTAGAGCTTTTGATTGTAGGTTCCGGTTCGTCTGCTACTTTATTTCAAATCAAACAACTTGTAGCAAACCTCAAAATCGCAGGCAAAGTCAAGTTTCTCGGAAACATAGAGTATTCTCTTATGCCTCAGATACATAATCTGGCGGATGTTTTTTGTTTGCCGAGTATTCCAACCAAAACTTGGGCTGAGCAGTTTGGTTATTCAATGGTTGAAGCTATGGCATGCGGAAAACCCGTTGTTTCAACTTACAGCGGTTCAATACCTGAAGTTGTTAAAGACGGTGTTACTGGAATTTTGGTTCAACCTAAGAATCCACATATGCTTGAATCTGCGCTAGAAGAGTTAGTTCTCGATAAAAATGAAAGAGAAAATATGGGCAATAATGCGCGCGAAATTGGGTTTTACAGTGATTTGAAGCCAACATGATAGCAGGAAAACTTGCAGATATCTATAGGAAATATTTGTAATGTTTTGAGATTTTGCTATCTAAAGCAGCAGGCTGGCAAGGAGAGTATTCAGTTCTTGCCTATTCTTTATGCTTCTAAAAATTGCTTTTCCACTTGTGTAAAGACGGAAAGATGTGTCTTGGAAAGTTAATTCAAAAATTATTCCAGCTATCTTGTTCTTTAACTTGCGCTTTTTTTAAAATGTTTGCGATGGCTTCATCTTTCTTTTCATATTTGAAGACAACTATGACGTCTTTTTCTGCTCCGCATGTTCCTTCAACTCGCGATACGTAATCGTCAATGGTTGCCATTAGAGTTGTCCAATCTCCTTTAGAACTTCAACGAATCGGTCAATTTCTTCTTTTGTGTTGTAAATGTAAAAGCTTGCGCGGTCAGAGGATTGCAGTTTAAGAACCTCTTGGTGTAGTGGTTGGGCGCAATGGTAGCCGCTTCGTATCATTATCCCATAATTGTCGCATATTAGAGCAACATCATGCGACGATAAGCCTTTGACGCTGAAAGATATAATGCCGCAGTTGTTGGAAAGATCACTTGAACCATAAATTATGACTTTGTTGCATTGCTGCATCCGTTCAACTGCATACTTCGTTAGTTCTTTCTCATAATTCAATACATTATTCATGCCTATAGCCTGAAGATATTTAACGGCTTCAGCTAAACCAATCGCGCCAGAAATGTTAGGTGTACCTGCTTCAAACTTCCAAGGAAGCTCATTCCACGATAAGCTGCAGCCTTTGCCTTGGCTGTATTCTACTTCCTTTATCATTTCTCCTCCGCCTTCGTAGGGTTGCATCTTCTGGAGGATATCTTTCTTGCCGTATAGCACACCGATCCCGGTGGGTCCAAGCATTTTGTGACCTGAAAAAGCCAAGAAATCCATGTCTAAATCTTGAACATCAACTGCCATGTGAGGTACTGATTGTGCTCCGTCAACAAGCATCAAAGAACCGTTGTCATGTGCAGCCTTTGTTATTCGTTTTACATCGTTAATTACGCCTGTTACATTTGAGACCTGGCTTAGACAGGCGATTTTTGTTTTTTTGGAAAATTGGTTTTCGAAATCGTCGTAGTCTAATGTTCCGTCAGAGTTTACTTTGGCATATCTAATTGTGAAGCCTTTTTGTTTAGCTGTTATTTCCCATGGAACAATGTTACTATGGTGCTCCATTAGTGAAACCAATACTTCGTCGCCTTTGCATAGATTGTTTAACCCCCAGGAATATGCCACTAGGTTGATGGCTTCTGTTGTGCCTCTGACGAAAACAACTTCTGCCCAGTCTTTCGCGTTGATGAATTCTGATATTTTTTGCCTAGAGTTTTCATATAGGTCGGTTGCTTCTAAAGATAATGTGTGTACTGCTCTGTGTACGTTGGCGTTGGAGTTTTCGTAAAAGTTGGTTATAGCATTGATTACTTGAAGGGGTTTTTGGGTAGTTGCTGCGTTGTCAAAATAAATTAGGGGATTATTGTTTACTTGACGTTTTAGTATTGGAAAGTCTTTGCGAAGCGCTTGTACGTCCACGATTACTTCTCTGCCTTTTTCTCTTCCTCTGGCTTTAGTCTCTTAGAAAGCGTCTTTGCAAGTTCTTCTTCTTCAAGCGCCTGTTTTTCCTCAAATGTATGTTCTGTTGGCATCCAGCTTGGAGGCGCACAACCTTTTTCTTTGAAATATTGTCTAATGGCACGTTTCAGAGCACCTACAGCAAGTACTCCACAGTGGAATTTGACGCTTGGTAACCCACCTATTTCCTCGGTGACTCTTTTCCAAGTTATGTCTTTCCATGCGGCTTCAAGGCTTAAGCCCTTAATCATTTCTGTAACTATGCTTGATGTGGCAATGTTTGCGGCGCATCCGTAGCTTTCAAAGCTTGCTTTCTCAATTATGTCTTCTTTGGTTATTTTTAGGTAGAAAGTTATCATGTCTCCGCAAGCTGGGTTTCCTGCTACAGCTACAACTGTGGCGTCATCCATTTTTCCTAGGTTTTTCGGGTTTCTAAATAAATCCATAACTTTTGGGTTATAAGGTAACGGTATACGTGACATACTTAATGCACTCCTGTTGAGCCAACTATCCCTCTAATACGATTAACTGCTGTTGGTAAGACTTTCAAAACGTAAGCTATATCCTCTTCTGTTTGGTTGCGAGTGGTTTTCATGAGAATGCTGCCGTGTGCTTCTTCAAATATTCGTCCGATTGCGATAAGAACGTGGCTGGGTTGAAGTAGACGTCGGCTGCATGCGCTTCCGCTGGAAACGTAGACGCCTTGGAGGCTGAGTTCAATGGTTAATGCTTCGCCTTCAGCACGCAATATGCTGACATTTGCGTTGTCAGGTGAGCGTTTATCGCCTTTTGGACCGTTAAAGCGCAAATCATCTAGTTCGCCAAATATGCCGTCAACAAGTTTATCGCGTAACATTCGCATTTTAGCGGTGTTTGCTTCAAAGTTTTGAAATGCAAGCTCAGAAGCCTTAGTGAAGCCAACGATTAATGGTGTGTTTTCGACTCCTGGCCAAAGTTTCTGTGTTCCAATTTGTCCTTCGAAAATGCGTTCCATGTTTAATCCATCTCGCATGTACATTGCACCCATGCCGCGTGGACCCTGAATCTTGTAGCTGCTGACTGTGGCTAAATCAACGTTTAGGTTTTGCACGTTAAAGGGTATTCTGCCGTAAGCGTCTGAGGCATCGGTGTGGAAAAGAGCTTGTGGGTTTTTGGCTTTAACAATGTCAACCGCTTCTTTAATAGGCTGTACTGTGCCGATTTCATTGTTTACGGCTGAAATGCTGACAAGTATGGTTTCGTTGTCGACGGCTTCTTTGAGTTTTTCAAGATTGATGAAACCTTCTCGGTTTACTGGGATTTTTGGTGGTTGTGAAACCGAATTTCTGCATCATCTCAGCAACTTGCAAAACGTTGATTGGTTCGATTTCGGATATGATGATTTTTTTGCCTTTGCTTTTTTGTGCAAAGCATGTGCCCATGATGGCTAGGTTGTTGGCTTCTGTTTCGCCTGGGGTGAACGTGATTTCTTCAAGGATTTTTGCGCCTATATCCTGGCTGATTTTCTTGAAGCAGTTTATTATTACTTCGAAAGCTTCCCAGCCAGGTTTATGCGTGAGTGTTGGGTTGCCGTAGGCTTTCTTGTTAAAGTAAGGTAGCATTTCGTCAACGACTTCTTGAGGAACAATGCTGGAGTTTTCATTGTCTAAGTAAACTTCATGTGTTATGCCTTCGTGCAGTTTAAGAAGTTCTTTTACGTTTTCAACCATACAGTATCCTACCTATGTAAAGGGATTAGATAACTCGTTACTTTGCTTAATATCTGACTTCAAGTAGAAAAATGTAGCTGAAAAAACACTTTTGTTTCGACTAATTCTATTAATTAGCCTGTTCAATAACTGATAAATTAAGGATTTAATGGCGATTTAATTTGAAGATTGCAGAGTTGCCCGTCCCAGAACCGGTAAAAGAAGTACTTCTCAAATTGGGGATTGCAGAATTGTTTCCTCCACAAGAAGACACCATACGGGCAGGAGTGCTTGAAGGTCAAAACATCGTTTTAGCCAGCCCAACCGCTTCAGGCAAAACCTTGATTGCGGAACTCTGCGGTCTCAAACATGTTCTGGAAAAAAACGGCAAAGTAATCTATCTTGCCCCACTTCGGGCGCTTGCAAGCGAGAAATTTGAAGATTTCAGAAAATACACATCTATCAGAAAGAGTGATGGCAGAAGAATTTCAGTCGGCATCAGCACAGGTGACTTTGACACAGCCGACAATTGGCTTTCCCGATACGACATTGTTGTCACAACGAACGAAAAAGCCGACTCGCTTCTTCGGCACCGTGCAAAATGGATGGATGAAATCTCTTTGGTAGTTGCCGACGAGGTTCATCTTTTAAATGATGCTGGGCGTGGTCCAACTTTAGAAGTGGTTTTGGCAAGGCTCTTGCAGGTTAACCCTGGCATTCAAGTTTTAGCTTTAAGCGCAACCATTGGCAACGTTGACGAAATTGCCGGGTGGATAAACGCCAAGTACATAGTTACTGAATGGCGTCCAGTATCGCTCAAAGAAGGCATCGTCTTAAACGATGAAATCCAATACAAAGACGGCGACGCAAGAAAAATAGACAAGAAAACCCATGTTCCCACAGTAAATTTGGTTTTAAACACAATCAAAACAGGTGGTCAAGCACTCGTTTTTGCTTCAACAAGAAAAAACGCAGTTTCAGCAGCAAAAATCATTGCCCAACACACGAGCGAAGTCTTATCTAAACCGATGAAACGAACGTTGGAAAATGAAGCTGCAAAAATTTTGTCAGCAGGTGAGCGAACCCAAATCAGCGAAACCCTTGCTGACTTTGTCAAATGCGGCACAGCCTTTCACCACGCAGGCTTAGCAGGTGCACACCGCAAGATAATTGAGGACGCTTTTAAAGAAGGCAAAATCAAAGTTTTAACCGCCACTCCAACATTAGCTTTTGGTGTTAACCTTCCAGCCCGAACAGTTATCATTCAAGATTACAGACGCTATGAACCAGGCTACGGAAACTACCCCATTAGCGTGTTAGAGTACAAGCAGATGGCAGGCAGAGCAGGTCGACCAAAATACGACAAAGTAGGCGAATCAATACTTATCGCCAAAACCTCCGATGAAGCGGATTACCTGATGGAGGGCTACATTATGGCTAAGCCGGAGCGGATTTGGTCAAGACTTGGAGTTGAAAAAATAATTCGAGGACACGTCTTGGCAACTGTGGCTTCAGATTTTGCTCACTCTGAAGAAGGCATTTACGAGTTCTTCGCTAAAACATTTTACGCTTACCAATACGACGTAAAAGCAATCAAAGGCATAATCGGGAAAATTTTGAAGACCCTCTACGAAGAAGAAATGATTGATTTAAGCGGAAACAATATTTATGCCACAAAGTTTGGAAAACGAATAAGTGAACTCTACATCGACCCACTCTCCGCGATTGTAATTCGAAATGCCCTGCTAAACAAGCCTGCTAACTTGACAGATTTTGGTTTGCTTCATTTGATTTCTCACACCCCTGACATGGGACCTGTCATGAGACCTTATGCTAGGGAATTTGATGTGTTGGCAGTTCAAATGGAACAGCACCGAGACGAGCTGTTTGTTGATGTTCCAAACGAGTGGGATGACCATTTAACGTATGAGCAGTTTCTTGGCGAAATCAAAACAGCACAAGTTATGAAAAGCTGGATTGAAGAAATCAGCGAAGAAAAACTGATCGAACAATATAATGTGCAGCCAGGCGACTTGTATCGAACCATTGAAAATGCAAAATGGCTGCTTCATGCCACCGACGAGTTAGCCCCTCTTTTCGGAGCAAAAGAAATCTTACCCCTCACCTGCGAGTTGGAAGAGCGCGTTTCTAAAGGCATAAAGAAAGAACTCTTACCCATTGTCCATCTTGAAGGAATCGGCAGAGTCCGCGGACGCATAATCTACAATGCAGGATACAAAACAATCGAAGACATAAAACATGCATCAATTGAAGACTTAACTAATCTGCCTACCGTAGGTCCACGATTGGCGAAGAAAATTAAGGAGCAAGTTGGCGGCTTCGTAAAAAAAGACGAATGGGAAAAGCTTGATAATGCGCAAGAGTTTAAGCAAAAGGCGATCTTGGATTTCTAAGTCGACTATCTTACAAATTTTAAAGATTTTCCAGTCGCATTTTTTTCCAGTTTGTTTTAAGCTGGATTTTTGACGCAAAGCTTAAATCGTTTGTAAGTAGGTTCATTATTAGACAATATTAGACAAAAATAGACATTATTAGACAATATTAGACAATGGAAAGAATGAGGGATAAATTTCGGATGACGTTAACTCGCAGAGTCACCTTTCAAAGAATACTTGAAAAAGGAAATAGAGTGCAAATTCCCAAGAAAATTAGGTGGGAATTCAAGTTGGACTCAAATCAGCTTCTAAAAGTAGGCTTTAGCGTTACCCAATAATTTCAGAGGCTGGAAGTTTTTTTATGGCAAAATGGAAAAAGCAGGAAAAATGTTCATACCAAAAGAAATAACATCTCAATCTGGTATGAAGAAAAAATAATCTACCAGGATGCATCGTAGAAATGACGCTTGAACCCATCTGTACATTAGCTAGACTCTAAGAAGTCACATTCGAGAATAGAAAAACGGCAAGTGGCTCACTTTTAACTCTTAGAAAATTTTTCAGCTTGCTTAACTGCTGTGCCCAAATAATTCTTCGGATTTAATGCTTCGTCAATTTCCTTTTCTTGTAGCTTGCTGCTTGCCAATTTGTCGTCAAGAAGAACCTGCTTGAAATCCCTTTTTTCAGCCGTGCTTTTGATTGCTAATTTCCTCAACAACTCGTGGGCTTCTTGCCTGTCCATTCCTTTCTTTGTCAACGCCATCATCACTGATTCAGACATTGCCCGTCCCTGAGTCAAACTAAGGTTCTGCAGCATTCGATCCTTGTCAACTCGCAAATTAGCGACAATATTGCACATCAAGCTTAAGTATGTAATCGAGTAGGATGTTTGATTCAGGCAGAATGAATCGCTCAGCCGAAGACTGAGTTAAGTCTCTTTCATGCCACGTAATCATGTCCTCAAGCGCTGGAGTGCTGAGACTTCGCACGATTCGGGCTAAACCGCAAACGCGTTCGCAGATTTCAGGGTTCTGTTTGTGTGGCATTGTGGAACTGCCGACCTGTTTTGATGCTTCAAAGGCTTCGAAAAGCTCTGCGATTTCGGGTCTTTGCAGTTCCCGTATTTCAGTTGCGAAATTCTCAAGCGAAGAAGCAACCATAGCGTAAATGCATATGAGTTCTGCGTAACGGTCTCTTTGAACAATCTGCGTTGAAATTTCCGCTGCATTGAAGTCCGAGACGTTTCATTACGAGCGCCTGGATATCTTCAGCATGTTCACCTAAACCAGCCTGTGTACCCACTGCACCACTTATTTTTCCTACCAAAACTCGTTTTTTGCATTCACTTAAACGTTCAAGATGCCTGTTAACCTCATAGCCCCAAACCGCAAACTTGAAACCCAAAGTAATCGGCAAAGCATGTTGCCCATGGGTTCTGCCAATCATAACCGTTTCTTTGTATTGACCCGCCTGCTTCTGCAAAATAGCCTTCAAATCCGCAAGTTTTTTCTCAATCAGCGCCAGAAGCATCCTTCAACTGCAAAGCATTAGCGGTATCGACGATATCATAACTAGTTGCGCCCAAATGGACATAGGCACCGCTTGATCCACAAACCTCAGAGAGAGCACGCACCAAAGAGGCAATATCATGCTTTATCTCTTTTTCAATAGCTTTTACCCGCTCAACCTTAACGTATTTGGTCGATGCCATAGCAGCGATTTTTTCAGCATCTTTGGTTGGGATGTTGCCTACTTCAGCATGCGCCAAAGCAAGAGCAGCTTCAACATCAAGCAGTTTTTGGACACGTGCTTCTTCTTCGAAGATTTTTAGCATTTCTGGCGTTCCATAACGACCGGTGTCGATGGGTAAGATAGGCAAGTTAGTTTTTCCTCAACGTCTAGGGATATACACATTAAACATTAATGTTTTACCAATACTATTGCTCATTATATTTGGTATTGAGGCTTTATGGTATGAAAACAACTGTTGCATTATTGGATAAAGAGGGCGATAACGTCGTTGAGCGCCTTCTTGATGTTCTCAACACTCTTAGCGGAAGGCAACCATCGCATTTCGGGCTAGTATCACCCAAGAAAACTGTTACTCGAGAAACCCCCCGGAATCCTGAGCAGACAAGGCATAAAATCTTCGACCGCAATCGGATACGTATCTACAAAACCTGCAATATCAAGTGGTTACGAGTTTTTGCAGTTAGAGGATGCAGCTCTTGTTTTCGAAGGCAGAATCTACTCGCCATTACCAAAAAATACTGTCTTGGAAGAGGTTGCTAAGACACCACTTCACTGCGAAGCCCTCCTCCAAACATTGATGGCAAATGCGGATGGAGATTATTCTTTTCTAATGACTAAGGAAGGCTGGATTGGTGCAGGAAGAGACCCCGTAGGAGTTCAGCCGCTATATTACGGCGAAGACAAAGGCATTGCAGCAGTTGCTACAAACCGAAAAGCGCTATGGCTTCTTGGTTTAGAAAACCCGTTGTCTTTTCCGCCTGGAAACATCGGCTTCGTAAACCGCGAAGGCTTCCAGTTCAAACCCGTGAAAATACTTACTTACAATGAACCCGCTCAGATTTCGTTGGATGACGCCGCAAAGAGGCTTCAGGCTCTTTTGGAAGAATCAATCAAACGGCGTACAAATGGGCTGGAAAAGGTTGCTATTGCATTCTCTGGTGGATTAGACAGCAGCTTAGTGGCTTATTTGGCTAGCAAACTTGGGTTGAAAGTTCAGCTTTTCCACGTCAGCATGGAGAACCAGTCTGAAACTGAAGAAGCAATTGAGGCATCGGAAAAATTGGGTTTGCCTCTTCAAGTCGATTTGTTCAAGGATTCTGATTTAGAGAACACTTTGCCGCAAGTGGTGGCACTCATCGAAGAGGCTGACCCTATAAAAGCCAGCGTAGGCTTGCCGTTTTATTGGGTTTCAGAGAAAGCGGCTGAAGCACGGTTCCACGTAATGTTGGCTGGGCAGGGAGCAGACGAGTTGTTCGGAGGCTACCAACGCTATGTTAAAGAGTACTGCAAAGACGGAGCTGAAAAAGTCCGAAAAACAATGTTTAGCGATGTAGCTAACATTTTTGAGAGTAATCTTGAACGGGACCTCAAAATCACAATTTTCCACGACATTGAACTACGTTTACCATTTGCATCCTATGAGCTTGCCGAATACGCCTTGACCTTGCCCATTGAATGCAAAATGGAGTCGAAAGCAGACACCTTGAGGAAGCTGGTGCTGCGAAAGGTAGCGTTGAACGTTGGCTTGCCAACTGTCCTAGTGGATAAACCCAAGAAAGCAGTGCAATACTCAACAGGCATCAATGACGCCATAAAACGAATAGCAAAAAAACAGAACCAAACAGTCAGTCACTACATAAGCGAATTACTGGAAAAATCTAAATCCTAAATCATTGCCAATTAATGCTATCTTCAATTCTTTGATATTGCCTGAATGAAAGAAGTCACTACATATACGACACATGTGGCAAAAGTGTTAAAAACTACACGGGTGTATCTACATTGGATAAAACATGATCCGCAAACACAAGAGAACTAACATATTTCTCATCGACGAGGAACTTTGGGCCTGGGCTCAGTATAGGGCAAAAACTTTGGGATACGAATCGTCATCGGACTATCTATTCGATCTGATAAAACTCGATAAAGAAAAAAACATCCTAAAAAAGAAAGAGTAAACTTGAATGAATGTAGCAATTACGAAAAATACTGAACAGGAGTTTGGTTCTGCCCAAGCAAAATCTTTGGAATTTAACGACAGACTGATATGCATTAATACAATTCTTGAAACGGCTTTTGGAACACCAGACCTCGGGAATAAGGTTGACCCACTGGATGAACTCTTATTCTTGATACTAGCACAAAGGACAAGAATCAATTTAGCTAGACAGATTTTTGAGGAAGTAAAAAAGGAATTTAACCCGTGGGCTAAGGTATTAGTTGACTCTAACCAAACAAAGTTGAAGACCATT
This sequence comes from Candidatus Bathyarchaeota archaeon, assembly GCA_963768895.1. Taxonomy (GTDB): domain Archaea; phylum Thermoproteota; class Bathyarchaeia; order Bathyarchaeales; family Bathycorpusculaceae; genus Bathycorpusculum. The sequence continues at coordinate 83,832 of CAVYJU010000013.1, read as the reverse complement.
TTAGCCAAGGGTGGTAGAGGGAATCTACGCTATAAAGCCATCAGAGAAATCGTCACGAACGTAAACAAAATTTTCGGCGAGGTTACGTTAGACCCAATTCGATCGTATTCGCAGGACGATGCAGAAAGATTTTTGCTATCTTTGCCTTGGGTAGGAAAGAAGACTGCTTATTGTATTTTATTGTACTCTCTTGGATATGGGGTTTTCCCAGTTGACTCAAACATTTTGAGAGTTTTTGCCCGAACAAATTTGTTTCAACATTTTGGTTTACCGCTCAACCTAAGAAATCACAAAGAGGCGCAGGAAAAAATAGCACCTCTTATTCCCAAAAAAATAGCCTATCCACTTCACGTGAATATGGTAATGCATGGTCGAGAAATATGTATTTCGAGGAAGCCAAAATGTGGAATTTGCCCAATAAGAGTCTTCTGCGATTTCTACCGTAAGTCCAAATATGAAAATGCGTTGAATTTCAAGCTAAGCATGGTGGATCTATTTTCCGGAGCAGGCGGAATTTCGTATGGTTTCGCTAAAGCAGGAATTAGACCTCTTCTAGCCATCGATAATTGCGAGCATGCATGCAATTCATATTCTCTCAATATACCTTGGATTGAAGACTCAAAAATAATTAACCGAGATATTCCTCAAATTAAAGATGAAGAACTTTTTTCTCTTATTGGGAAAAATAAAGTGGACATACTGGTAGCAGGCGTCCCGTGCAAAGGATTTTCAAGAGTCGGTCTAAAGTCAAAGCCCGAATTGAAGAAGAAGAAGCCGCCTGAAAGCGCAAAAATAAATCAGCTATTTTTAGAGGTTATTCGCTGGGCGAGATTAATTAGGCCTTCTATTGTTTTGCTGGAAAATGTGCCCGACATGAAAAGCACGCAGGTATTTTATGAGAATTCATTATCAGAAGTCAGAGGAATTCTGGAATCGAGTTTCTTTGATTTGGGGTATTCAACTCGACTTGTCCATTTGAATAGTGCCAAGTTTGGCGTTCCTGAGACTCGGAAGAGGATGTTTTTTGTTGCGGCCAAACCAGGAATCAATTTGGAAAAATTGGAAGAAAAAATTGAAACATGTTGGAAAGAAATAAACAATTCAAACCAAAATAATGCAAAACTGCAAGAAGCACTTGAAGGAATAGCTCCTTTGCCCCCTGGAGGCGGGAAAGATTTTCTGCACCCTCAAGATTACCCTTCAGTTTCAAAACTCAAGGAAGTTTACCAGAAATTTACATTTGATTCTCCTTATGTAATGTTCAATCATGTTGCGCGAAAGCATAATGAAGATGATATGCGTATTATTTCCGCTATTCAACCTAGTGAGACGTACAAAAAGTTACTCATAAGGATGCCAGAAGTCGTCAAGAATAGGAAAATGAAAGTTTATTCGACTGAGACTTTTCACGATAAATTCTACCGCCTTGATTTAAAGAAGCCGGGTAGGACAATAGTATCTCATCTTGCCAAGGATGGAAACTCATTTATTCACCCAGTTGAAAATAGGTCAATAACAGTGAGGGAAGCTGCGAGAATCCAGAGTTTTCCAGACAGCTTTTATTTCACAGGATCAAGAACAGCTCAATATATTCAAGTTGGAAATGCCGTTCCCCCACTTTTGGCATACGTACTTGGGCTATTCCTAAAAAAATTGGTTGAAGAAGGAAAAATGAATGACCATTGATAACACAGGTTTCCGAGTCGATCTAAGGTTACTTCTAGAATTGGGAGAGAGACTAATTTCTCGAGACGAAGTTGCAGTAGTCGAACTAGTTAAGAATGCCTACGATGCCGATGCTAAGAAAGTAGATGTCAAAGTTGAAAATGTTGAAAAAGAAAAAATCGAAATTAAAGACACTGGCACTGGAATGGGTCAGGAAGAAATAACGGATGGCTGGCTGACTCTTGGAACATCAATGAAAAAACGATGCAAGAGAACCGAACTAGGACGAAGAGTATTAGGTGAAAAAGGATTAGGGCGACTAGCTGTATTGCGATTGGGCAGACTAATAACAATTCATACGCTCAAGCATGATGGCGTTTATTTTAAAATTGTGATGGATTGGGACAAGTCAAAACACGAACTTGTGAACAACAACTATTCTCCGCTGTCTCAGATGAAACTTGAAATAAAAAAAATGGACGTCCAAGACTCTGAACTTTTTCCTGAGGGTCATGGAACAGTTATTGTGATTGAAAAACTAAATGCCTTATGGGATGATCGCAAGATAGAACGCTTGAAAGTCTCTTTATCTCAACTAGTTGAACCTAGTTTCGACGAAGAACAGGACAAAGATGAAAAGAAGCCAGAGGGAGAAAAGAAGTTTTCAATAAATTTCTACTTGAATAAAAAGATAACCGAAATTAAGCCACCCCTAATAACAAAAAATCCGCATTATTTTCTTGATGTGGATGTTAAGGCCACAGGCGCTGTTTTTGGGAAATTAAACTGGAAAATGGGAAGTGGTCAAAAAGAGGAATTAATTAAAGACAGGTTCATTACGAAGATAAAAATAAAACAGCCAGGCAAAGAAGGCGGCGAGCTGAAATACCCTGAGCAAGGCATTGGAGAATTCAAGTTTACCTTGGCAGTTTGGGACCTCGATTTAAAAGACATGCGTGAATACAAGAATACCCTTAATCAATGGTCAGGCATCTCCTTGTACAGAGATGGGTTTCGAGTAGTGCAACCAGATGTGGATTGGCTTGGACTAGAGCTTGCGGAGAGTTCAAAATCCAACCTTGCGACTTAGCACTAACCAAGTCATAGGTAGCGTCTTCATTTCATCAGATACGAATAAAGGATTGATTGATAAGACCGATCGTGAAGGACTAATCGACAATCAATCTTTTTGGATGTTGAAAGGAACCATAGAATACCTGATGGATATTCTTGAGCGCAAGAGGTATACTCTAAGACGCGTTGAAACACTTTCGCATACGCGCATCTTGAGCTATTTGGATACTGCACCACTGAAGGATTTAGCAAAAACTCTTGTACCTGAACAAAAAAAGGAACTAAAAGCTTACGCCGAAAAACTCGACAAATTCAAGTCCATGTTAGGAGACTGGATGCTGGGCCGAGATAGGATGGCAACAATGGGCATTCTAGGATCGAAACTTTTGCACACTTCTCGGAGTGCTTTGGCGAAAATAAATGATAACTATCCCCTTATCGAAAAGTATGAGGAAAGGTTCGAGCAACCTCTACGAAATCGGTTGCACAGGATGGTTGAAGGCGGTAGAACGCTAAATGAAATTTTCGTAACACTAGACCCGTTTCTGAGATACACAAATACGAAAAGAGAAGAAATTAACCTGAAGGAGATTGTGGAATCACTCTGTTTCCTTTTTGAACCTGAATTTGGAAACATAGGAATAAAATTGACTTCCAAAATTCCAGACAGCGTTATTTTCAAGGCTAACCCCACTGACATGTACGTTATTTTTTCAAACATTCTTGACAATGCCATTTACTGGCTAAAAGTGTCTGAGAATAAAGAAAAAAGAATTGACATTAGGGTATCACAAGATGAAGCCCAAATAATCATTGAACTAGCTGATAATGGTCCAGGAATACCTGCTGAAAATATTGACTATCTTTTTTCGCCAGGGTTTACAACTAAGCCTAACGGAACTGGACTTGGTCTTTCCATAGTTAAAGACGCCGTTGATATGTACGGCGGAAACGTGACTGCTTCAAACGACAGCATATTGAAAGGCGCCCTCTTTACGATTACATTCCATTTGAAAACGATTTGAGCTGTTGGAAATGAAAATTGGCATAATTGAAAATGAGCCTGACCAAACCGATCTGATAGTAGATATATGTCAAGCCCAAGGAGTCAGTCAGGATGACATAATCTCCTTTGCTTCGTTGAGCGAATTTGCCGCTTGGATTGAAACGAACTCAATAGACATTGTAATTGCAGACCTCAGATTGGGTTCGGCGTCTGACGATAGGTCGGGTTGGGAGGTCATCAAAAGAGTGATAACTCGTGAATTAGTTCCTGTAATAATATATTCGGCCTACGCAAGTGAAAATCCGCCTGATGAGTACACAGGCCTCATGATTTCTAGAGTAATCAAAGGCCAAGGGAACCTCTCGGATGTTCTGAAGAAAATTAAGGCAATGAAGGAAAAACTCTCTAAAGAGAGAAACGAAATTCAATCAGTTTTCAAAATGCTTACGCTTGAAACAATAAGCAAGATTTTGCTAAGAGAGAGCAAATTGGAAGACCTTGATGAGGATCTACTCGCATTCATGGCAAGAATACGTCTTGCTTCACATCTGATGAATTTTCCATCTGAAGGAGAAAAAAAAATTCCGCCTGAAGCAATCTTCATCTATCCACCGTTGGAACTTGTACCTGAATCAAAAGAATGTGTGTTTCTTGGCGATTTTCTAACTAAGGAAAACGATGATCATTCAAAAGAAACATGGTTCGTAATTTCGCCTTCCTGTGACCTTGTTTACCATCCAGGAAGACCTGCTAAGGTATGTGATATTTTGCTAATGAGGTGTTATACGAGTTACAGCCAAAACGCATCAATTTCAGTTGGTGACAAGAAGGCTCGTTCAAATACTTTGAAACAAATGACGAAGAGTAATGTAGCTAAAATCCTTAAGTGCCCCAAGGGACTTTTCGGATCCGATTACATGGTCCTGTCTTTTAAGGATTACAAAACCACAAGCTATGAAGAAATTAAGCAAGGGATCTTGGAGAAAAAGTGGCTCAGAGTAGCTTCTCTTGCATCACCATACGCAGAAAGCCTTCAAAACCTTTTCATAAGAGACCTTTCTAGGATTGGCACACCTGAAACAACTTCATCTTCGGATGAAAGTGAGTGGATCGAAAATTTTGTTGCTTGAGTAACTTTCATCCTGACAACTTGTATTCTTCTCGATCATTTCACGCGTCGCACTATCTGCACAGATGACTTAAAGCATCAAATAATAGATTTGATCAAATACACGAATCAGGGTTATGGCGATGGAGTTGAACGATTAATTCAATGATCTCCCAACAGTCTTCTTCCCCTGCGTTCGAGAGTCAGAAATTCTAAAACCCAAATTCATCAAAGGCTGCATTGAAGGAGTTCTTTCACCCCTATTGGCTGACCAAAAGATGGATGAAAATATTTTTTAGAAGTTCACACCCCACGAATATCGGAAGCAAAAGATTTTTCAAAAGAAAATAAAAGACCAGTCTTATTTTTCGTGCAAAAAAGCCATGTTTCTGGCAAAGGATTTCTATACATAAAGCTATTTTGAATACAAAAATATTATGAACTTCTATAATACTTTGAATATTGACCCTGTTTTTTTTCGGTTTGAACTTTTATACTTATGAACTAATTGCGTCAGTCATCGTGGAGTGGTCAGAATTAGGCTCAAGAAAAAACACTAATTTGCTTTATAAAACTTTGAAAGCTTCTTCCCTTTCGTTTTTAGACGCACTAAAGAGACTTGGAGATTTTCCGTTCCCTTTACTCTTTTCATTTCAATGTAACCCTTCTTTTCAAGAAATAAGGCGATCTTTTCGAAGTTAGAACCAATTCTATCTATGTCCACGAAACCTTTCTTAAGCGAAACGAATGGCTCTTGTTTCTTGAAGTTTTTTGATAAAAAATATCTCAGTTTGCTAGGATTTGAAGACATAGCGTCCGACCAGCCCTGAGTTTTTTGCAGTATAGTGAGAGTTTTCATTGGAGAAAGTCGGTGGATGAAGGAGGATTTACTTAGTTTTTCGAGGCTCAAGATAAAGCAAATACAATCTTTTGTAAAAACCACCTCATCGTCTTTTATTATTTCGGTGTCTAATTCTTTGGTCTCTACAGGATATTCGTCAGATATTGGATATTTCGTGTTAATGACGGAGGGTAATATGCTTATGTTTTCCACTGCCACTATTTCCATATCTTTTCCCCTGAAAAAGTATTCAATAACATTTTTTGAGATGTCTTGACTTATAAATGGACAATAAACGTTTTCTTTCATGCAATCCCATGCAGTCCGCGTGTTTTTTGAATCAATATTGCAGAAAGAATAGGCGCCTTGGTTTGTGTCAGCGGTTGTTAAATTTTCGCAAGAACCTTTCTCCAAGCCGCTTGCCGCCCTTACATAAGCTACTCCGAGAGTTTTCTTTGATTTTTTGTAACACCAATCAATTTCAATGAAATGAGCCGCCGAAACTGAAAAGCTTATGATTGCCGATGAGCAATCCGAAATTATTTGATCTAGCAGTGCACCCATAAAATGAAACTGTGGTGCAAACCCTTGATGTTCCTGGGTTCGCATTCGCAAAACTTTGCCGTTAACCTTTCTGTAGAGATACTTACTTGTAACAGCAACATAATTATTGGAAGCTATCAGTCTTGAAATGTAGTCCATGTAAGGCCACGTATCGAATGCGCCCAGAACAGCGACTCTATTCACAAAATCTCCTGAGAACTTTTGTGCGATAGATCGAATTTTTTGTTTTGCTTCCTCTTCTATGGTTGGATCAAACGCTTCCAAGCTTTCAACCCAACCTGCCTAAAAGTTCTTTTAAGTATCTGGCCTGATGTGAGATTCTCTGTTTTGTATAGTGTTTTAGCTCTGTCTTGTCGCCATAGATACCTTCGGGCGCTAAAAATAGAGGAGGAACGTCGCCTTTTTCATCGGAATAATCCCACTTCAATATATTCTGATAGACATTCAGAGTAATTTGACCCGTGTCATTCGCATATTCTGCAAGCTGATTTACTAATTTTGATAGCGTCAGTTTTAAGTCGACTATCTTAATCAAATTGTCCATGGGATACATTGAGGAATTGTACTTTATTTGCGGAGTCTTTTTTTCGATCTCTCCAAAAAAAGCCTTAATGTTTTCAACAGGTATGTTATAAAATCGCCTATCCATGACAGAATTTGTACTTGTTGTTTTCTGATCTTCTGTTTTTGGAATCTTTATTGACTCTTTGTTAATTTCTTTCGTTTTCTCGCTTTGAGGAAATTTTCTCTCGTCTTTGTTTAATGGCGCAAGTTCATATTTTGAAGAAGTTCTTATGATCATGGGAAGCGCTTGATTTACAAGTAGCCAAATATGATGGAATTCCTCACCAGTAAAACTCAAATTTTTCCATTTTTTCATTGATTGGCCGTAATCAAACTTAAAAAGAGAAAAGAAGTCGTGGAGAAATTCTTTTTGTTCAACGTCAAGTCCAAGATTCTCTTTCTTCTCTATGTCTCGGAGGATTAACCCGAAATATGGTGTAAAACTTCTTAACAATAAGATCGGGATCATCAACGCTGGTATCGTGATGTTTTCCTCATTGAACCTTTCTGTTCCATTTTGAATCCATAAGACAAATTGTTCTGTGCCTTCGTGTGTTAGAAGAGGTTCAAATAAGAGCGAATAGGATTGTGCAGACATACTGACCATGTCACCTTTCACTTCGACAATACCCAAATATTCTAAAATATTTCGACTAGTGGAATAAGTTCTGTATTGTGAATGGATAGTTTTTGTTCAAGCTCTTTGATTTGGCTCTTGCGCTCTTCAAGTAAAACCTTTAGCAATTCCATCATTTTGCTTGTTTCGGCGAGAGTGCCCATTTTTAGCACCTTAATCCATTTTGAACATTCGGAAGGCATTTTTCTTGGCTTCAGGATTTTGGTTTGTGCGCATCTTTTCTGTTTAGCGAATTCTTCTTCTGGGATTTTGAGGTTCAGCATTTCCATGCGTGACCAAATGTCAAGTACCGTTGTGATGTCAGTTTCCATTCCAGGAATTACCTCGAATTTTTTGTTATCACAGCTTATTTTTATGCACCCCTTTAGGAGTAACGGTTCAAGAATTGTTTCCAAAACTTTGCTATACTCAACTTCGCCACTTCTAATTTCTTCAATTGTGCGTCTAAGTAATCATATTTTACAGATTCTTGGTACTCGGGTCACTAGGCGAGCTCTGCCTATTGTACGAAATATCTGTTCGGTCAGTGTTGTGTCTCCCTTCTTCTCGTAGCCTTTGTCTTGATACGAATAATTTAGTTTAGCATCGACCTCGACAAACAAATCTCGAGGTACGGTAGTATCCAAAGTTACGCATCTCTCTGGTTTTCTCTGAAACGTATTCAATTAAACCAGCACTCGTTAGGTGGTAACAGGCGTTGTTGTTTGATTCTGTAGCTTCTATTGGCCACGCAGGTGCTCTTGACGCTTGTTCGAAAATTGAACGACATACCTCTGGATGCTGACCAGAATACAAGACACGGGTGTCTATTTCTGAAAATCTTGGAGGACTGTACATTAGACCGACTTCATCTACAGGTATTACATCGAATTTTTTGTTTTCAACAAGAGCTCTCATCCAGCCGTCTAAGAGAATCGGAGCCATCTCTAACTTCTAGGATCCCAGTTTTTCTTTAATTCTTGATTAGCTGAAAAATCGTTTATCAAGTCGTAGGCAAGTTTTCTTTCGTAACCCAATGGCCTTGGAAATTCGTATATATCATTTAAAACGTGCCAAACTATTATTTCGGTATTGGCACTAAAATCCTTGTTCGTGAGGTTTGTTGAAACTGCGTAATCATATTCTGTTTGTAAAAAGTTTTGAAATAAGTTTCTAGCATCGCCTTTAGTGACATTGGAAATTAAAGCACCATTTTTTATCTTAAAATCTAAATCAGTCTGTTCCGAAATATACATCAATCTTTTTCCGAAGGATTGTTGAAACGTTGGAAGCTAAGAGATTATCTCATCAAGTTGATTCCGGAGTTGGTTAAGTAACTCCAAAACTAATTGGCCAGTTTGTAGTGCGACTTTTACAGACGTCTGTAAAGCGTAAAACCAGCTTGTTAGAGGTACGCTTTTCCAGCTGGTTTTGAACTTTCTCTTATTCCTTCAATGAACAGGCTGGTTCCCGTTGAAATGACGGCCCGTTTTTCTGGATTCTCTAATGACATTTTCTCACCACCAAAGTTATGGTGGCTAAACTTATAAATATTTGCCAGATTTAACGTCATATATTTGAACATTTTTTAGCCAAATATTTGCACCGAATCACATCAAACCCGTTTACATTAACCGTGCTATTGAAAGCCACTCAAATCTTAATAGAAGTAAACAGATCATTTCGGAACCCCTGCTATGAAAAAATCATTCGTAGATTCTTTTAGTTTGTACTTATGGCTTGAACCCGTTTCAGATCGTGTGAAAACTATTACATCCACTTAAGGGTTATATGCAATGCATAATTAACGGCGTGTCAAATTAATTTGGGCCTCGTTACTTACTGCTCGTTGCTTGAGCATTCAATGATTTTAAGGGGGTAGCTTTTTACAAATATCCGAATAAAGCATAAACCTGTAAATGCTAAAGCTATTCAATTTAGCCAAAAACGAGCATTAGAAAAATCACCTACAATAAATAGAGTTTTTAATGGCCTAATACCTTCGGAAACAATTAGTATTGTGCTAACTGACGACATCAACTCAAGCGAACAGCTTATTTTTTTTCAATCGACTATCTTAGTTTTCGTCATCGAAATTGTTGAAGTCATATTGACTTGCACGGGTTTCCTTATGTTCGAGAAGGCCGGCACCTATTCCTGGCGGAGGCGTCTGCTTTAGTTGCCAAGCAGCCAATGCTAAAGCGATAACGCAATCGTCGTGGTAGCCTTCGGGTGCTCCATACTGCACATTTCCACTTGGCGTAGTCTTGTAACCGTACAGCTTAAGCTCATTGATCAACTCAGGAACATTTGGAATTGTAATTTGTTGATTCTCAATCATCATGCTCAAGTTTTCGATAAGATCTTTTTTCGTTGCGTTCGTGAACTTGTAGCCTTCCACTTGAACGTTTTCGCGGTAAAGTTCATCACAGACTGGGTCGCCAACACCTGAACCATCAATAAGCAAACGAGCATTATATCGTTGGGCAAGTTGAACAATGCGTTTACGCTGAAAAACCCAGTCTATCTGGCTGAACCTATCGAAAGCGCATAAGTGCCCGTTCTGATCCAAAACAATAGCACTGTGAAGTCTTCAAGTTTTGCAAGATCGCCGCCCATAACATACTGATTTTTACGTTCAAACGGTTGAAGGCTGCCTTTGACTATGCGGTCTACCCCTCGGAAAACAGAACCAATATCCTCAAGAAACTCGGCTAAAACTTCTTGACGATAAGCCAACTCAGGCATGTCACGGGCGAAGGATGCAATTTCTTCTGGATCTAAATATGGGTTGTTGACGCTTGGGAAACTCCAGCTCTTAAAATCCCTCTGTTTAGGATCCTGTCCTCGAGTCCACAGCCGAAAATACCAGTTATGTCCACGCGGCGTGCCAGTGAAGAAGGCAATCCCTTTTTGATCCATCAACGTTGGTCTAAATGCATTAGTCCATGCTTCCTCACTGATTTGAGCGCCCTCATCAACCCAGAGAACCTTTAATCCTTGGCTTCGAAGTGAATCAGGATTATCTGCGCTTTTGAACCAGATGTGTCGGTTTCCCTTGAGAATTACATGTCGTTCAGCGCGAAGAATTTTCTCAATTAGTTCAGGTGGGCAAAAATTGAAAAATTCACTCCATTGCCGCTGAGTATGCCAATATGTAGGCGCCACAGCAAAGCCCACAATTCCTTCTTTTTCACGACCTTCGCCTTGCTGCCACATTTGTCGTATGAATTCGTTGGCGCCAGCGATGGTTTTGCCCCAGCGGCGTCCACAGTTGAGCACCCGAAACCTTGCTGGGTGATAGTGAAATTCAAGTTGTCCTGGGTGGGGCTTGTACCTGATCAGTATTGTTTTTTGCATACTTTAGGGTCCTCCCATTTGATTCGCGTTTCACTTAGATTCAGCCTGCGACTTGGGCTTGGCATCAGTAAACTCAGCCATATCAACGTTTATCTGCCGCATCAGATTCAAAGCAGCCACCCGAGCTCGATCAGACTTAGCCTGCATATAAGCAACTAAGGCTTTGCGATAAAGCTGCTCGTGCCTGTTTCGAACTTTCAGCAATTGCTTCCTTGCGTTCTCAAACATGGGCTGCCAGCTGCTTCGAGTCTCAAAATCGGCATAAACTGCACGTGGAGTGACACCGTACTTCGCGCTTAATTCCTTTACAATTTCGGAAGGCTGCAAGCCGTTTCCTTCAAGCCTTAGCAGTTCTAAGCGTCTTTCAAGCGTCTGTTTATTCATAAATCAGAACCTCTACGAATTCTGAATCTTTTTCACTTATTGGAAGATCGTATACTGTTAATTCTTTTCTGAGGAACATATTCAAGAGAAACGGTGAGACGTCGTCTACTATTGGATTGCGTTAATCCCAGATTTATCCGAGTGTCTTCTCTTCCCGTGGCTGCCATGGCCAACACGCTTAACTTTCCAGTTTCTCAAGTTTCCGCGAACCAGCTGAGGATTGCTCGTAACCAGATAGAAGGGCAAATTCATCTGAGACGTGTAGAGTTCGGCGATGAAGTTTAGTAGGCGTTTTCCGATGCCTATGCCTTGGTAATCAGGCAAGACAACTAAGACGGCTAACGCGAAAATAATTTGCTTTCATTCGGAGTGTGCACGACGGCGATGAATGCTATTGGTTGATCTTGGTAGATTGCCACGTAGCATCGGACGTTGCGGCAGAGAACCGTTTAGATAGTGATATTGCCGAAACATCTTGCCACATGGAAGCGCCGCACCGATAAACTTTGAGTTCAACGGGCGGCCGAGTTCTTTTTTTCGGTCAAACTCCATCGTGTCAGTGCAGAAAACCCAGTCAGGATCCAACCAATCGACTACGTCGTAGTGGCAGGTTACGGCGATGAATTTCTTGTCTTTCTCGCGCTTAACCGCTTTGCTGATTGCGTAAGAAGCAATTTTTGCGACTTCACGGTCAACAACTGAAGTGAACTCGTCGAAAACAATCGACTTTCTGTGGAAGACATAAGGCTCGGGCGATGTCAACGCGCATCTTTTCCCCTTGACTAAGACAACTGTAAGCTTTGAGCCAGTCTGGAGGGATGCGAAGCCAACACTGCAAAGCAGACGCGTTATTTCGCCGGTCTCTAAGTCTTCGGGAAAATCATCTAAAATGCATTGATGCGTAGTAGTCGAAGCCTGTGATGTAGGCGTCTGGAAAGAGACGTTTGGCTATGCTTGATTTGCCTGAGCCACTGCGCCCAACGATGACGCCGATCTGCCAATCGTCATCTTCAATGGGCAATGAGCCTTTGAAATGCTTCTGCAACTTAACATCGTTTAAGCGTGAAGCTGCCCACAACGCTTTGAGCTCGAAAACTTTCTGGTTCACTCCAACTGTTAACAAAATCAAAATCCAAATCGTCAGCCTCCTAAAGATTCAGAACCCTGACTTCTGTAGCCTTCACCTTTGAGTTTCTCAAAGAAGCGTCTGCTGTTCCGTCTCATCTTTGCACTCTATAATAAGCTCATAGCTGTCAGGTACGATGTTTGAACCTTCACGTTCTGCATCAAGATTTTCGGGCAGCTTTTCGCCAACGGATTTCAAGAAGGCTTTCAGACAATCTTTCTCGCCTGCCTCAATAATTCGCATGATACTCGGCGGCGTCAAGATCCCTGCTGTGTTTGCCTTTGAGTTTGTTTAGGATTTGCCGAAGCATCCGTCTATCAACGTCAGAGACAGGTAGCCGAAGAACTGGAGCAAAAAATTCATTGTGACTTTGCAGACTTGTGCCCGTTGCTCCCCGTCAGCGAAGACGCCGTCTTTGTTAGTTATGATTGGGTAGGTCCAGCCGTACTTTTGGAGGCTACGCCAAACCTGTTCTTTCTGTTTGATTGTCATTTTGTTTGGGTTGTTTTCGTCGACTTTTCAAAAGACGAAGATCTTCAAGCAGAGGCAAGTAAGCATCTGGAACAATGATGTTTGTTTTAGTTTCAGCCAATTTGACACCAACACTTAAAGGGCTATTGTTTGGTATAGACTTCAATGGTGTCTGATTTGGGTACCAATGGGCACGGAGTCCAAAAACTGGATGTTTACGAAAAAGCAGTTTTAGATTTGCTTAATTCTGGAGCTAAGCAGAGGAAATGGCTTGTAGAGCAGTTATGCCCAAAAATTATGTCGAAGAGGAAACTGCAGGGGACTCTCAACGGTTTGGAAGAAGATGAAAAAATCAAAAGAGTCGACAAGAGAATTAACCGGAGAATGACTGCTTGGTACGTTTTGCCTGAACATGAGTACCTTCTAAATGTTGATGAGGGAAGAATGCTGTCAGCGATGGAGCGTTTGAAAAAACTTCTTTTTCGTCCAGCAACCGTGGATGAGCTTGCAGTTGAAACTGGTCTAACGCCTGCAGTTGCTGAGAAGTTAGCTTACAAGTTGGCGGCGCAAACTGGATGGTTTAACCCTTCACCTGAACTTATTGCCTATGCACGGGAAAAGCTTGGGGAAGTTTTGGTATGCGCGGCAAGAATTAAACAAAACGTGTTTTCTGACGCCGACTTGAACCATATTTACAGCGATGACGCCGAAATCATGATTGAGGCAAAACGATTTCTGAAGGAGCAACCTGAAATGATTCCAACTCTACAACCTGATCAGGTTTATCATCCGATTGGCTGGCGTTTAAGTTGGCCAGACGAAGCCCTAAAATACCTAGGAAGTCCCCATAAACCAAAACCTCGCCCCATTCCAGGCACCGCTGCTTCTTTCACAAAACACTAAACAACTTCAACAATTTCTCGGGAACACAAGTATCTCTGAAAGTCATTTATGATAAGAGCAACGACTAAAATGAATGTCGTGACAATTTACTGGACTATGAACCTTGACGATTATGGTGCGAGTAGAATACAGCGAGAAGAGTGATGCCATGTACATATGGCTTAGGAAAGCCAAGTATGACATAAGCGAAGAGCTTGCGGAAAATGTGATTATGGACCTTGACAATAGAGGCCGCATAATAGGCATTGAAGTTCTTGACGCGTCCAAGAACATAGGGAAGGAACTTGTGACCAAAATACTGCAAACGGAAAAATTGGTCACTACAGTTTAGAATAGTATCTTCTTTTCGTAGCAAAAAAAGATTAGCAGCCTTCTCGTCTAAAAAGGAAACGTAGCTGCGTAGAAAGCAGAATTGACGATATCAACAACTTGGTGAGGGTTCAAATCCCCCCGTCCACCACAATGCAAGTTGGTTGCTATCAAGCAGCTTTAGATCCAGTTGCGTTTAGTCTCTTGTATGATGTCAAAGTGCGTATCATCTGAGAGTATTTTTCCATTGTTTGCGATGGCAGTTGCAGCTATTATGCAGTCGCCTATAGGAACGTTCTTATGTTGGCTTTTTAGGATCCCGGCGTGCTTTGCAATTTCCTGAGTTAGGTCTTGTATTAGCAGTCCACTCTGAATTAAGGCTTGATAACGACTTTCTGCCATATCTTTTCCTCTTTTTTCGCAGGTAATTTGGGTGATTTCAGCTACAACTATCGTTGGAAGTATGCCGCTGTTCTTTGAGATTAGCTCCTTCAATTTTGAAGCAATTTTATTTTTAACATCTGCTTGATTGGAGTAGAAGTATTCGACTAAGAATCTTGTGTCAAGAATTTCTTTCAAGCTAATACTCTTCTCTGAGCTTTTCAATTTCTTTCTTTATCTCTGAAGGTGTTCCGTAATTTGCATCTATGCCTGCTAAGTCTTCGAGTTTGAGGATAGGTTTGAATAGTATTCCTTTTTCAGTGATTTCCACTAATAGCTCGTCGCCTTCCTTGATTCCAAGCTTCTGCCTAAACTCCACTGGAATTGTTGTCTGTCCTCTTCTTGTTACCCTAACGATGTTTTCCATTCGTCTCGCCTTATGGTAATGGAGTGCTGTACTACCCTAAAAATATTTCCTACTAATATAAATAAATAGGATTGGCGCAACACTTTAGGATGAAGCCACTGTTGCAGTTTACTTGTTTCAAAAAACAGATGCTACAAACATGCCTTTAGTTGGCAGTTCAGCTGACATGAACGCTTGACCTGCACTCAAGAGGTCGGGGGTTCAAATCCACCACTGCATCAATTATCGCAATGACCACTGTTCTACAGATTTTTGGGTGAATCGATTACTATATTATACTTGATTTACCCAATTTTTCATAGAACAGTACAAATGCAAAGTTGCTGCGCAAAGACTGGGTTGAGGATACACCGTCAAATGTTGCCTAACACGTTATTAAGTAAACTGAATAATTGAATAAATGATGGGTAACTTAACTAAGAATCAGCAAAAAAGAGAGCTAATGAAGGCAGATGTTAGTCAATCAAAGCAGTCAACACTCGATGATCTCTCTTTTCAATTTAACATTGAAAGGACAAGAGAGGGTACAAGGCCAACAAAAGCAATAATAATTAATCAAATCGCCAATAAAATCGAAGAAGATGAGTTAGCACTTAAAGTTGAATTTGCTTGTTGCCTTCAAATACGGCGTTTTCAAAAATTAATCTTGACTTGTATTTTGAAGATCAACTAATTAATTCAACACCCATTTGCATTCCTCAAAGTGCTTTACTAAGTGACGCCTTGGAGTTTCCTCTAGTTTTGGATATGAGGGGAATTGCTGCGGGAAATTATGAAATTAGGGTAGAGATGTATGAGCTTTGGGATTCTAATGAAAAGCTATGCTTTACCGAAAAAGAGATTGTTGTTGAATATGTTCCACAATCTAAGGAATCACGGCTGGTCAAGGTTCCTACAGTTAAGAGTGTTGCAGGTGCAGGTCTAATTGTTGTTTCATCCTCCGCTAAAAATATCTATCAAGAAATAAACGAAGACGAGAAAAAAGAATCAATAAGCAAAAGAGATGAATATTAAGAATCAGCTAAAGGTAACACTGTATGTCTTCATTTATTTAGGGTGAGCTTATCAACTCGCGCTTGCAAATCATCACCAAGGATAAAGTAAGACAGTAGTTTTGGGGGAGAAGGGAGAGGTTAGAGAAACCAAACCACTGCCTTTACTTTACCCTTAGGGCAATTTGCACTAAGTGTTGCCTTACGGATTTAGCTATTAAGCGTTTTTAACATGCAGATATATACACAATAGTATTTTCAAGAGTAGTAAACGCGCGCTGAATCAGAAATTAATTAGACATAAAAATATGGTGAATTTACTGCTTTTTCTCTGTGATTTGATAGTTTTAGTTGTACTAATTGCTCTTAGATCTGAAGTTGTTTTCAACAATTTGAGTTTAATAATTAATCATTAAGTGCAACCTTTTGAGCGTTTGTTAAATTAAACAAAATTATGTTAGTTCTGGTTTTCTGCAGGGGCAGTACATGCTATGGTTGGATTGTTTGTGTTTGTAACTGGGATCTTTGTCAGCGGCGGCATTAGCAACAATAATGAGGTGCCCGCAGTTTTTACATCTCACAGATAATCATCCTTAAAGAATATTATTTTAAGTTTGCTGCAAACATGGGAAAGTGGAGATAATTATGAAAGATTCATTTTCACTATTTTCTCTTTTAAGCTTATCTAGGTTTGTGCGAAGAAGGCATTGTTTGTTTGCTATGCAATATTCACAAACTACGCGTTCTGTTTGAGTTTGACAATCTATTACTATTTGGGCAAACATTCTTTTTCCCTCAGGAAACAAACCAACGGACAGATCTATCTTATAGGGAATGTCAACTGGTTGAGCGCATGATTTTCTGCTAAATATTCTGTTTTTCCATCAAGTTTAAACAAAAGAATGAACCATTTATTTCGTGAAGCGTTTGCCGCTTCCATCGAATTCTTGTAGAAATGTATTCCGCTATTTCCGCATCAACGAAAGGGTTTGCTGAGGCTCGGGAAACTTTAAGGAGAGAAAAGACCAAATACAAATGATCAATCCGCAGCTATTGCGACCTGCGTGAATTCAAACCAGAACCTTCTCAGCCTCTGATGCTTTTTTTAGGACTAAAAAAGGGGAAAGATTGATTTTTTGGTCTCGTGGTTTCTATGGTCGTTTTCTAAGCATCAGTACCATTACGACAGCGAGTACTATGATGATTAAGACGAACAGGCCAGCGATTGCAGGAACAAAGTACGTATCAGCGACGGATGTAGCAGGTGAAGCGGTTGGCGCTGACGTTGCTGATTGTGCGCCAGCGTACAAGGCGGTTTCAGCAGATGATGGGTAGTATGATTCTGAACCTGCAAATTTGGCGATGACTGTGTATTTGCCTGGGATGTCAGGTGTCCACTGGTAGCTAAAGCAGCCGCTGGCGTCGGTTGTGGTCTGGCCGATTGGTCTGTAGTTGCCGTTAGAGTCAATAACACTAAGAGTAACTGGAACACCAGTCGCGTTTGATGGACATGGATGCTGCTTGTAAACGTATTCCATCCAACCAGTCATGCTCTCGTCGGAAACACATGGAACACCGTTTGGAAAGTCTCCAGTCTGTTGTTCTTGGTGTGTGCCCGCAGAGTTATCGATCACTGTGCCTGTTATCGTTACTGGTGTGACAGTTGTAACACCTGGTCAGGTGCGGAGACAGTGGTACTGCTTGGTCCCTTACCATATGCGTCTGTCTGGTTGTCATAAGCGTTCATAACAGTCGCGATGCCATCTGCGATAGCGGGAGGATTCGTTACGTCAAAAGCCAGTATGTTCCATACTGACTGGTTGCCCATTTGTAATGTTTATGGCGAGTTGTTGAGCCCCGTGAAACAGAGGTGGACTATATTCATGACCCTCTGGAACGAAAAGCACTCTGTCTGCAACAGTTCCTAACCCGAAAGTCCACAAAGGCCAAACTCCATAGGGGGTGTTTGTTCCTGCGTCACCGTGCAAAGTTTCAGTGTTTGTCTGCCACATGATCGTGCCATTCGCCATATTAATAGCAAATACATCTCCTCCGAAGCCCCAAAGATAAAGCATACCGCTAACAACGACATTTTCAAAGCCCCCAGTAGAGTCGTAAGGATTAACATTGTTTAGTTGTGTCGTCCATAATTGGGAACCTGAGGTAAGCACTATAACCAATAGCTTGGTAAGCATCCTGGTCCATCTCTACATAGGTACCAGCTGAAACTGGCGTAACATCTACGAGTATATGCTGTTTCCGTCCGATTGATTGCCCATAATTGCGCACCAGTGTTGAAATCATAAGACGCCTCAATTTGAAAGCCAGTGTTAAAGAAGTTTTCACCAGGGGTAATGCAAGTCAAAAGTACTACACCGCTGTTAACGCTTCCGCTGGTATCGGCTCCAACTGAGCCTAAAGCTAGACGTTTCGAGGTAATAGAACGCCTGAAATATTGGTAGCTATTGGCTTTTACCACTGTAATCCGTAGCTAAATGGAATAATTGATCCTTGAGGCGGTCTCCACTCCCAAATATTAGTATTGTATCCAGTGACCAAATCGTAGTTCTGTACGCACAAGGTTGAATTCCATTGATTGAGCGTTTCTGTGGTAGAGTTAACGTAGTAGCCTATCAAATTTCCGTTATTGTCCTCTGTAAGCGTCATAGCAGTTCCATTCACTATACTAAGTATGTAGTTTCCAGTTGATGCATCAAACATGTTATACGTCATGGAAGCAGTGGCGGCTCCAGTGAAATGGTCAACCATAACGGTAGGTGCAATATTGGTGGCTGCCGCAACTTGGGCAGGTGTTCCAGTACTCCACAGGTATGTGAGTGCCCCGTACTCGTTGGGAGACACATAATAGAGCGTTTGACCGCATCTTAGGACAGTACAAGGCCCCTGTCCTGCATTGTTAAGTGAAAGAGTTGAGCCAGATCCAATTGGTGAAGGTAACGTTAGCGGACTATCCGTAGTCCATAATGTTTTTCCGGTATACAAGTCAATTGCGATCCAACCTGTGGGGTTTGCGATTGAGCCTTGGTATTGAGTGTAGTAGAGAATGCCGTTCATAATGATCGGGCCAGACTTTTGGTTCGTATTGAGAAGTCGCATAGTAATTGCTTGTCCCAGTCGCACCGAATTCTCCTCCAAGAACTCCTCCAGGCGCCGCCGGTTTAGTCCACATGATGTGGGCAGTGGTTGGCGCCGTTGTGTATGGATTATAGTTTGCGGTTGAATTATAGTTCCCTGTGTTGCCGCTAAATATTTGGCCAAAACCAAGCCAGTTTCCTGTGAGCTTATACCATAAGTTGACATTTTCAGCGCTTACGGGAGTCTGCCAATAGCTTGTCGGAAGGGGAGTAATTGGTACATAAGGTATTGGCTGAGATTGAACGGTAAGTGTTGCCGTTGCATTGCTGGGTTCAAAATAATCGCCGATGAACGCTTTGGTAAAGTTGGTGGCTGCAGGACTAAGATTATTTCCAGCTAGTGTTCTTGTCCCGGGAACGTAAAGAAGAAACTGTAATTGCCGCTATCTGGCTAGGTGTATAGGTTGTGTACGTTCCGCCTGTATCGTCAGATGTAAAAGGACCAAGTGTTTCGGTAGTTCCATCAGGATGCGTAACAATCACTTTGAAGTTCTGCCATCTGTCTCCATATTGAACGTTTGCCGTTGGTGGCGGTTGACCAAGCCACATGCCGATTGTTACTGTTTGGCCGAGCCCTGCTGGGTTCGGTGCTACGAGTTAATGAAGGCAAAGGTTTGATTGGTTTGCTGAGGCTCTGGAAACTTAAGGAAGAAAAACCGCAAATGGCTATCACGAAACTATGGCTATTCTCGTGAATTCTAACCAGAGCATACTCAGCCCATTTTGTTCTTCAATAGTTTAAACTAAAAAAGGGGAAATTTGATTGTTGTTGTTCTGATCTGGGGTTTTACGGCTTTCTTAGCAGAAATAGCAGCCGACCATGGCTATTGCGATGATCATTGCGATTACTCCAATGACCATGAAGGTCATTAGGTCTCGCATTAGTATCGTTAAAGGTGCTGCTGTTGGTGCCTCTTCTTTTCGTCACCTAGCATTTCACTTTACACAACAATTGTTAAATATTAACAAGCCAAAAAGCTAGCAAGAGAACCCTCAATTCATTACCCTTTATAAAAAAAGAGAACTTTTATGGCCCGCTGAAAAAGATTGAGGGTTAATTAGGCGAGATTTAAAGTAGAAAAACGAAAAATGCAATGCGGAAAATAAATGCAAATTCGTGACGATCCTATGTTACGTATCGTGAATTTTTAACCTGAGACTTCAGTCCTTTTCATGCTACGTTGACTTCAAAAAATAAAAAAAGGAAAAGATTTTTGGTATGTATTTTTGACTTATGGGTGTTTTCTTGTGACAAGAAGCGCAAGTACTGCAGCGACTATTACTATTAGGATAATTATTGCAACGAGACCGTACATGAGTGTATTGTTTGAGGCTAGGCCACTAAGCGGTGACTGTGTTGGCGCGGGCGATTGTGCGGCAGGAGAAGCGTAGAAGGCTGTTGCTGCTGACGATCCATAGTATCCGTTTGAGCCTGCGAAGGTCGCGGTTAATGAGTAGTTGCCTGAAATGTCTGGTGTCCAAGTTAGACTGTAAGTACCGTACGCGTTGCTTGTGGTTGTGCCGATGTCTCGGTAGTTGCCGTTTGAGTCTGTGACTGATATTGTTACTGGGACTCCGGTTATGTCGTGCGGCATTGCTTGTTGCTCGTAAACTGCTTCCATAAACGGTGTCATGCTTTCATCTGACACGCATGGTAGACCATTAGGAAAGTTTGCTGCCACTGCTTCTTGCGATGCGCCTGCAGAGACATCTGTAACTGTGCCCGTTATAGTTATTGGGGTGGCGGTCGTAACGCCAATATTAGGCGCCGTAACAGTAGTTTTGGTCGGTCCCATACCATATGCGTATGCTTGATTGTCATAGCCATTGAACCAAAGCATAATGCCGTCAGCTAAAGCGGATCCACCTTCTATGTTAAAGCTTAAATTTTTCCAGATTAACTGGCCGTCAGTAGCGTTTATGCAGTATAAATTGGCACCTCGAAACTCGGGCGAGGTATAATCGTGGCCTGCCTCAACGTAAAGCTTTCCGTCAGCTAAGAGTACATGTGATCCCCATGTACCAAGAGCCCATGTACCGTAGGGACTGTCCAAACCTGCGTCTCCAGCATACCAACCCCACACTTTAGCGCCTGTTGCTAGATTATAGCAGTAAACCTCTCCGTTAAAGCTAAATGTGTAAAGGTTGCCGTATGCGATAATCCCTTTCGCGCTAACATCAAAATATCCTAAAGAATTGTTGTAGGGCAGAGTTGTCCAAAGCTTGTTTCCGGTAGTAATGCTGAATCCATCCCATGTCAGCGTTTGAGGAACATATTGAGCGAAAACGCCTTGTGCCACTGGTCCGACAAGTATTCTTACATATGGTGTTTCCGTCATGTTTGTTGGTCCCCACAGCAGATGTCCATCTGTTGAACTGTAACCTGCGACAATTTCATAACCCGATTGAGTACCACCTGCGATAGCTGTGTTCATAGCGGTCGCGAGTACCACGCCATCACTTGTATCAACTGCAGAAAGACTCAACGCTGGCGAGATAGTCACTCCTGAGATATTAGTTGCAATTGGTACTGTCCATTGGTTTCCTCCACTCCAAGCAATGGTTGCACCTTGAGGAGGGCGCCAGATTTCAATTGGGCTGTAAATAGCATATGAGTTATATAACGCGGATCCAGTAGCGATGCACAAGCTTGCGTTCCACATAGTCAACTTACCACCAGAAATAGAATAGCTTAGAAGTTCCCCATTTGGTCCGGTCGTCAACTTGCTTGGAGCTGCGTTAGCGATGTTTAGTATCCAACCTCCTGTCATAGCATCGTACATCGACCAAGTTGTGTAGTTAGATTGAATGAATCCTTGCCCGTTTCCCCCTGGATACCCAGTAAATAGGTACGCATGAGCTCCATACTGGTCGCCAGTCGAAAAGTCGTAGACCATACTCGTTAACAGCGTAGTACTATTACCAGTATTCACGGTCCATAGAGTGTTTCCAGTGTGTAAATCGACAGCAGTCAAAAGTCCTGGATTGTTTGCAGCTCCTGGATATTGAGTGTAGTAAAGTATGCCGGAAATGATTATAGGGTTGAATTTAGTTTCGTACGCAGTTCCTGTTGAATAGATGTCTGTCGATGTACCGTTTAATGGTCCTCCAATTTCGCCTCCGAAAGCGATTGGTCTTGTCCACATCACATGAGCACTATTTGGTGCTGTGGAGTACGGGTCGAAGTTGAGGTCATTAGAGCTGTACATTCCTGTGTAGCCAAATTGCGTTGCTGCTAATCCAAGCCAGTTTCCGCCTATCGAATACCAATTTGTGTTCATTGCATTTATTGGATTTGTCCAGTAAGCGGTGGGAAATGGAGGGTAAGGATAGGCTGTTCCAGGTATTGGTGCTTGCTGCACCGTGACAGTATCTGGTGTGCTGGTGCTAGCTCAAGTAAGTATCGTTGACGAATTGGCGATAAGTCGCCACTGTATTAGATGGTTCGTAATAGGGGTAGGGATTGGCGTTATCAGCGATTTGTTGAGGGAAGTTCCCTACGAAGGTGTATTTACCCGTTTCCACGGGCACATATGTGATCCCCACGGTGCCTCCGGTTGGGTCAGAATCGTATGGTCCTAAGGTTTGGGTTGTTCCATCTGGTTTTGTGACCGTAAGTGTCATACCGTGCCATCTATCACCAAATGGGCCTTCTGCTGTTGGCGGAACCTTGTCGATCCAAAACGTTATGCTGATCGTTTGCCCGACTCCTATTAGGTTGGGCGCTGTATTGACATAGCAGTAGGTCGGTATAGTCAAAGGTGGTGTATGTGCACTTGCGATTAATTGTAATGAGGTTGCAGTTATCATTGAAAATGTCAAGAGTACAATAATAGCAATAGTAAAAGTTTTGCATTTAATTTCTTTCATTTTTTTCTTTTCTCCTAGATTTATTTATGTTGAGAGAAATTCTCAACAGATTACTACATTGCAAATTCTCGCTTAAGTAATTTGGCTAAAGTTTTGCTGTCACAAAAACATATAATTACTCAGCTCAAAACGGAAAAAAAGTGAATTAAATCAAATTAAATTATTTTAAAAAAAGACAAGAAAATCAAAATATGGAAGCAATTCCTAAAAGAATTGGAAGTTGCATGGTTTTCCGATTATTTGTGAGATTTTATATAGAAAGCACAATCTCGATAGACCCTTTAATATAACTGTTAATAAGAAAAAGGGGATTATACGGGAGATGTCGCCATTAGATTGCGTATAAAAAGCTTATACATTTGCAACTCCGTTTGACAAAAATACTTTTGAGTTTGAAATTTTGTTTTTGAAGTTTTTTCTTCAATTTTGACGCTAAGCCCGTCTTTGAGGGGCTTGGAATGGGTTTGGATTGGCGAAAGCTTCGATGTTGCGGCTTAATGTTTTTAATGTTGTGAAGGAATTTGACATGGTTCTGCTGAGTTTTGACGTGTTTTTGCGCATTTCTTACGTGCACTTGCGTCTTTTAAACGAATAAGAAATTTCAATGATTACTCATAATTACATAGATTTTTAAAAAAACAAATGCCTACCCAACAATAACTGATCTAAGAGAGCAAGCTGTTTCACAAAACAAGACAACATAACTGCTATACGTCTTTAGATAAATAATTTTTGCCAAATTGAAGTGATTTTGAGGGTTTCAATGGCAGGTTTGCTGAGGCTCTGGAAAACTTTAGGAGAAAAGAACGCAAATGCAAATGCGCTATCACGATTGCAAATATAGTATTTAAACCAAAGCCTACTCAGCCCCATCTTCTCCTTAATATTTGAACAAAAAAAAAGAAAAGGAAGTTGTTTTTTCTTGGTTCATTTATGGTCGTTTTCTTTGTAGCAGTATTATTACAGCGCCAACTATGACGATTGCCAGTATTATGCCAACGACGGCAGGAACAAAGTATGTATCAACAACAGATGCAGGTGCAGATGTAGGAACAGCAGTTGCTGTTGGTGGTGCTGGATCAGCGACAAAGCCAGATTCTGCATACGATGGATAGTATGAATCAGAGCCATGGAAAGTGGCGATCACAGTGTAGTTGCCAGCAATGTCGGGTTTCCAGCTAAATCTGAAAGTACCGCTCATGTCAGTTGTTGTTGTGCCTATGTTTCTGTAGTTACCGTTAGAGTCTATGACATCGATTGATACTGGAACGCCTGTTGCATTAGTCGGCATCGGCTGCTGCTCGTACAAGTAGTTCATCCATGCGCTTTGGCTTGCGTCTGAAATCGCTGGAACACCATTTGGATAGTTAGCTTTCACTGCATCTTGTTGCGTGCCTGCCGAGATATCCAAAACTGTGCCGCTAATATCTATTGATTTGCCAACTTCTACGCCAGCCTGTGGTGCAGTGACAGTCAGTAGCACTTGGTCCTTTGCCATAAGAGTATATTTGATTGTCATAGCCGTTAAACCAAACCATGTAGCCATCGGCAACAGCTGGTGAGCCTTCAATGTCAAAACTCAACGAATCCCAGATTTCTTTTCCATCCGTAGCATTAATGCAGTAAAGTTGCGCTCCTTTAAACACTGGTGGAGTATAGTCATGACCAGCCCTAACGTAAAATTTGTTGTCTGCAAGAATGTAGTGCGTCGACCATGTTCCCAAAGGCCATGCGCCATAGGGAGTATCTACGCCAGAATTTCCAGCATACCAAGTCCACTCAGGCGCTCCAGTTGTTGAATTATACGCGTACACTGTTCCTCCTAAACCCCATGTGTAGAAGCTGCCATAGCCAAAAGCACCATCGCCCGAGAAATCATAGTAACCCCACGAACTGTTTTCGGCTGGAGTTGTCCAAAGTTTCTGCCCGGTTGTAATATCATAACCAGTCCAAGACTCCAATTGTTGCGTGTATACAGCATATTTTCCATCACCAGCCTGCAAAGCAACTGTGGTGAAGGGTGTTAGTGTTCGATTAACTGGACCCCAAAGCAGCTGACCTGTAGTCGCACTGTAACCTGCATCAATTTCATAGCCTAATTGTGCCCCTCCAGGTGGTCCAACAAATATACCTCCTGGCACTGCAGTCGTAAGAACTACGCCGTCATTAATTTTAGAAATGGCTAAGCCTGGAATTATAGGTACGCCGCTAATGTTTGTTGCATAGTGGTGCGCTCCATTGGTATCCTGAGACTCCAGTCGAATGTTGCTCCTTGAGGAGGTCGCCAAATTTCCGAAGAGCTATAAGCGTGTATAATGAATTAAGTGTTGATCCTGCTGAGATGCATTGGGTTGAGTTCCACATAGTTAGCATGCCATTAGCAACAGTATAACTTAGTATTTCGCCATTTGGACCTTCAACAAGTGTACCCGCATTTGCGTTATGCAATGTTACATATCCACGCTCCTGTCATTGCATCATACATCTGCCAAGTGCTTCCAGGCGGTGGATAAGGGCAAAACGAATCCAACTGCTGTTCCAGGTGCAGTGAACAAGTAAGCGTGCCCGCCGTATTGGTCTCCAGTTATGAAGTTCAATACCATTCCGCAAATTAGTGTCGACGTAATGTTCTTTTCCCATACTGTATTTCCAGTTCTTATGTCAACAGCTTTCAAACCTGCCGGGTTGTTTCCAGCACCAGGATATTCGGTGTAGTAAAGAATCCCGTTGATAATTACTGCTCCGAACTTGGCTTCGTATGCTGTCCCAGTTGCGTAAAGGCCTGTTTCACTGCTGCCAAATTCGCCGCCAATCTGTCCTCCGAAAGCCAAAGGCTTTGTCCACATTATGTGAGCACTGTTGGGAGCTGTGGTGTATGGGTCATAGTTGCCTGTATTAGCCAGCAGTCCAGTTGCGCCAAATTGTGTTGCTGCAACAGCAAGCCAGTTGCCGCTAATTACTGACCATTCCCTATTCATCGAATTTATAGGACGAGTCCAGTATGCTGTTGGAAGCGGAGCTGCTCCATAAGACGTTATTACCTGCTGTTGCTGAACTGTAAGTGTTGTGCTCGCACTGCTTGGCAGAAAAGTATCATTTACATAGTCAAGCCCTAGTGGAACAAACCCAGGAGTATAGGGATACGGATTTGCATTTTGTGCTACTTGCCCAGGGAATTTGAACAGGAACGTGTAAGTGCCAACTTGGTTAGGTGTATATCTTGTTGAAGCGCCGCCATTAACATCCGAATTAAATGGTCCTAGCGACTGTAGTAGTTCCATCAGGTTTAGTAACAGTAACTGTCAAGCCATGCCATCTATCACCATAGAGATCCTTCTGCTCCAATAGGAACTTTATCAAGCCAGAAAGCAACAGTAGCCTGCTGACCGATTCCGATAGGTTCAGGTGCAACATTAATGAATGCATAAGTTGGAACTTGAATTGGAGGAGTATGTGCACTAACGTTTGGTAGTATCATTGAAGCTGTCATCGAAATTATTAACATAATTGCAAATGAAATAGTCATAGTTTTGATTTTGGTTTTTAGTTTTTTCATTTTTTTCACTGGAATTACCTGTACTTCTAAAAACTTTTTAAGAAATTGTAGTGTTGGAAATACACTACAATTTTTTTGTTTTACGATTAAATTTATATCTAATTTAGCACAATAATCGGTGGACACAAAATTGGAAAATAACGTAGACAACGTAGATACGTTACACAATCTTGGACTTACGTCCACACAAGCGAAAGTATTTGTTCACTTAATTAGGCATGGAAAGCAAAAAATACAAACAATCTCAGAGAATATAGACATCGACCGGGCAAACACTTACCAAGCCATCGCGCAACTCCAAAAAATAGGCTTAGTACAGAAGCTATTAGGTTCAACAGTATTTTATGAAGCAGTCGCTTTAGAAGAAGGCATTTCAACCCTACTAAAACAAAAAGAAAACAAATTCAGTGACATCAAAAAACAGGCCGAGCAGTTGCTTAAGTCAATTCAACCAAGTAACGTAAATGAAAAGGACGATACCCAAATTAAGATATACATCGCCAGAAAAGAGAAAATAAAGAAAGGGGTATATGAGTTAATTAGTTCTGCACGAGAGAGTTTTGATCTTCTGCTAAATAAAAGGACTTTTTATCTATATGTATTAGACTTGTCTCGAGTGCAACTCACAGGAATGAGACACTTAAAGTACAGAATACTGACAGAGAAAATAAATCTGAATCATCGACAAACAATAACTCTTCAAAGATTTTTGAAGATGCCTGAATGTCAAATAAGATTTCTTCACGACCCTCTTGTGGCAGAGTTGGTTATAATGGATAAGAAAGAAGCAAGTGTTCCACTATACACTGACAACGCTGGGCGAACACTGTCTTATTTGTAAGCACAAAGGTTGTTGTCGACATGTTCGTGAATCACTTCAACACACTTTGGGATCAAGCTGAGCCACTTTCAGTTCAAAACAACAACAGGGCATAGAAACTTCATATGTGTCCCAGAATTTGCTAAGTACGCTTAACGATTGGGGAAGAAAAGGGCAATCAACCTGATTTTCGACCACTCTGAGAAGATAAAAGCTTAGACATTTGCTCCTGCATTTATACGAGTACTTTTGAAAATGGACACTTATCCATTAGAGAGTCTTTTGGGAATTTATAGAAATGCCCCTTAGAGTACTTTAATTTCATCAAAAGCCCACTCAAACCACTGTTTTTCTAAATTTATTTTCAAACTAAAAAAGAAAAAAGGAAAATGATCAAAAGTATAAATTGCACTTCAGAAGCAACTTACTGTAAAGTAAAGTTTCTCCAGAATGCGATTTATACTTTTATTGTTCTAACACGTTTGGAAACACCTCTCTTTAGCATCGCTACTCGGTAGTGTGTTCCCTTATAGTCTGAAAATATCTGTGTGGTTAAGGGAAACTGAGAATGACTTCAAAGTAGCAAGTATACACTGCCCTTTTGCGTTAGGCTAAGGTAGATAGTAAATCGGAACACGAAAAAAATGAGGGAATTTCGGGTGATATCTCCACTTCAGTTGGGGTTCAAATCCACCCTGTACCAACAACACATATTCTTCAGATAATTGTGTAGGTCAAGACATTAAAGCTGTTAAATGTGTTATTTGCAAGGAAAATATGTGCGCAAATCGAGTGTTTCCGCTCTTCAGATTTTAAGCGTGCGCATCAGTAATGCAACCGACATACTATTATTTGGTGAGAAAGTATACAATAAGCGATCTGGAGATCGCGATCTGGCTGTATTTTGGTGAATGGATTATCTGAGCAAGTTTATCAACAAGTATGTATACATTATGTATTGGCGAAGTGCATGGCAAGACAGATTTCAGTTTCAAATGAAGTTTACGAACTTCTATCAAAGCGAAAAGGCAAAAAAAGTTTCTCCGAAGTAATAAAAGAAAGCCTCTGCCAAACAGAAAAGAAAACCGACATAATGAAATTTGCCGGGATCTTGAAAAACGAAAAGGAAAAACTTGAGCAGCTAAAATTACAAATTGAGGCTGAAAGGGAAGCAAATTACGGTAGATCATTTGAAGAGACTTAACGATGTTTATCGATACAAGCATTATCATTGATTTCTTAGCTGGCGATGAAAAGATTGTTTCCTTAATAGGGGAAATCGCCAATAAGGAAGAAATAAAGACAACCAGCATAACTGAGTATGAATTGCTTAAGCATAAGACAAAGCTAAAGAGACAACTAGCAGAAGATTTCCTCTCGGAACTACATGCTTATCCTTTCGATACAGATGCCGCTAAAAAAGCTGCGTTACTTTTTAGAGAGCTTAAGGATTCTGGCAAAATGATTAATGAGAACGATTTGCTTATTGCAGGCATAGTTTTGGCGCATGATGAGGTATTGCTAACAAGGGATCGAAAACTTGCCAGTGTTGGCAAAAGCAACATAAAAATCGTCTAATTCTATGCTGGAAAGAATAAGCCAAATAGAACCCGCCTTTGGGCTTAGTAATTCTCGACTATCTTCACTCATAACTTATCCCTAAATCTCTATTGTCCAATTCTAGTTACAAGCTTTTAGACGGATATTTAGAATTGAGTGATTTTTGACAATTCTATTGCATTAAGGGAGTCAAGAATAAATTTTAATATATTCACGTTGAATTAATGGGTATCTCGTGGAAGGAATACTGTGAAAAAGAGAACTCTAGTAACCATTGCTGTTGTTGTAGTTGTGGTGGCAGTTGTTCTAGCTGTATTTCTATTATACTCGAACCAAACGGTCGGCATCCATTATGATGCCACGTTGACCACCTCTAGGGGTTCTACAGGAGCATACTTGAGTATGCAACTTCATCCAGAAAAGACCCTCTTCAATTGCCAAGTTACCATAAGTTACATGGCAATAAATGGCACTTCAGTAAGTGTAACTCATCAAGTTGGACTCGTAGATTTGAATCCAAAGAATCAGTATGTTGACTTTGAATTAACTGACTACACTACAGGCAGCACCTCTGCTCAAACCCAATTCACACAAGCAAATCCACCTGATACACTAAGCATAAGCGCTCAGGGGTTTGCTTCTCCATAAGAATCAAAAACAAAATTACTGCATACAAGAAGCCCTCTTCTTCTACGAGCATCGGAATGGGCAAGACAGAGGCTCGCTTGCGAGGAAGGTGCCCTTTAGGGAGTGGTTTACTCTCTAAGCGAAGGTAGAATAATTTAAGGGGTCATTGCTCCACAATGAGGGCACTTATCTAACTTCTTATCGTAAGTATATTTGCAATAAGAACAGCGAATTTTGACTATTGGTTCTTTTGCAGTCTTCTGGGCTATTGTTGTTTTGCCAATATCAATCTTGAGATTAATGAACTCGGTTGCAAAATCAGTAAAATAACTTGAGCTATCAAAAAAAGCGGTTTCTATATTGCCTTTCTCATCTCTAAATTCAATTGTTAGAAGATTATCCTTTGGAATTATGCTTTTTATTTCATTTATTGGAATTTCTAACCCAAGCTTAACAGAATTGAAGACAATTTTGTTTTGTGGATAAGAATAAAGGGATAGATTGCCACTGGCGTAATGACCAAAATTTGAACAGCCACCTATATATCTAGCATCAATTTCTAAGATCAGCTCATTAAAGTGGTCTTTATCCGAGACGTGCTCTTCGTCGAGATGTTTTAACAGGTCGCCTTCATTCTTGAATAATTTTTTGCATTTAGGGCAATGAACGTCTAAGTCATCTTTCATAATATTATTCCTGCAAATATTTCTCTATTCCGCCCTTTATATTTTGACGATGTTTTGCAAAAACAGGGTCCTTAGTTGATTTCATAGCAAAAACTCTTAAACTAATAAAGCCCACTCTAGCAACAGAGGGATAAGAATGTCTGCAAAATGGTTTAATTCACGAACTTACGGCTTAATGACTCTTCCGTTCGGTATCTCAGGCATCTTGTCCATAGCAATTTCCCAACTCTACTTATCTGCTGATTCATTGTTTGCATTGCCCCTTTTAGTATTAGGTTTATTTCTCGTTGTGGTTTCGATTGTTCTTTTGTTCTTTTTCTTTACTATGCAGTGGCGTTGGACGCATGGTCAACCGCAACCCCGTTCTTTAGGCTAATTTCATGTTTAGCTTTTCTGCATTTTCTTCTCTTTTAGGTTTGACCGCTGTTTCTTTTGAAATGTACGTCTTAGCGTTTATACGTACATTATTTTCCTATTGAGCGTGCGTATTCCGCTCTGTTTGCTTTAGATATGACTACTGAAAAAACCTAATCTGCTAACCGTAGAACAAGTGTGTGTGCATTAAATTTTAATCCAACCAACCAACGACGACCACTACCGTTTACCATGTTACATTTCTAAAAAATAACAAGGTGTTTACTCGGTTCAGGTTATACATGTTACATATGGTTAAGGTATAGTATATGTAGTATCGGAATCGAGTAAACACATAAAACAATAAAGTGCGCGATAACTGAAAGTTAAATAAAACGTTAACTAACTTATGCAAGTGTCAAGCGACATAACGCTTATTTTTGAAACATACAACTCTCTGAATAAATCCATTTCAAACTTCAATATAGTTGCAGCCTTACGCACAATGCAGTCAACATATTATAGTGAATCATCTGAAACTCTGTTACCGAAAGTTTTAAACAAGGAGAACAAACTATCACAAACTGAAGTGAGAGAAGAAGCCGCTGGCAGAGGCTGAACTGTCCAAGGCTATCAGACTCACACAAATCGCACGCAAACACCAAATCCCCACAAACAAGTTGCATGCGAACAACAAACTGCTATTTCTCTCTCAAGCAAAACAAGGCATCTTAATCAAGATTTAGCCGCCACAAGCGGCTCACCTTCACTTCCAGAACTAACAGTGGCAACTGAAAGATCAAGAAGGGAGGCGAAAAATAGTGGAGAAAAAAATGATGTACGCTTTAGTTGCAGTAGTTGTAATAGTCGTTGTCGTAGTGGCAGTTGCTGGCGCTTACGTGCTAATGAATAACGGTGGAACAGTAACACTCTTAAAGTAGCGACGC
This sequence comes from Candidatus Bathyarchaeota archaeon, assembly GCA_963768895.1. Classification (GTDB taxonomy): domain Archaea; phylum Thermoproteota; class Bathyarchaeia; order Bathyarchaeales; family Bathycorpusculaceae; genus Bathycorpusculum. The sequence goes on along the minus strand of CAVYJU010000013.1, from coordinate 52,466 downwards.
GAAGAGTTTGCAGTACAACGCTGATGTGTCATATCAAGGTGCGACACCAGTTGTTTTCACTTGGAATGCGAAGAATGTGGGTGCTACGAACATGGTATTGCGAATCGACCTTATGGGTGGTGAATCAGGTAATTACACCTACATCATGGACAGTGGAGCACAGACGGCGTGGGCTGTCAAGTAACGGCACTTGGACTAACGTTTCCAGCGATTTCACAAATCAGTGGAACACTTGGGTGGGAACAGGCAAACAGTGGACCCTCAACTTGAATGCTCTGGAGACGAATTGGAGTGGCACAGGAGACTACACTTACACTACACCATCTGGAAACAACGTGATCAGAATCTACAACGTAGTCATAAATCCTACGCTGGCTGATTCGCTATTCCAGCCTAATACATAAGCAGTTAAGCGATTAAGCGCCTTGAAACGTAGTTGAAAGGTCAAACGAGAGGATAAGAGCATCCTTTTCTCTATTCTTCGTTTCGGCAACTGCAAAAGACAATAGAACCCAATTCTATCTGGGTTTTTAAGCAACTGCTTAATTATATCTATTTTGGAGTTTGAACTAAAAACTAAATTGCCGCAATTAAGGCGAAATTTTAATTTAATCCTGCAACAACGATGTTAACAGCTGTTTGGCATACGAACCTCTACATTTCTAACAATGGAAACTACGTAACCCTCAAGATTCCCCAGGCACTGGCAGACGAAATTGACCGGCTGATCGAATCCGGAACAATGGGCTACAGAAGCCGAGCCGAAATCGTAAACGACGCCATAGTCATAGAATAGAAGAACTTTCAGTTCAACAGAAATAGAATATGATCAGCCAGCGCGAAAATTTTGTTGCGCTGTAATCTCGGTGAATCCCGAGCACCTTCTTTAGCTCTTTTTTAGAATATTTTTTTAAAAAAAATACTCATGCAAAAAGTGTGCGCTTGTCTATTTACATGCGCATACACAGGACCATATACACACGAATGGTTTGTTTGTTATTACTTTTTCATCCAGTTATAGCTTGTTTGTTTGTTAGTCTGTTTCTTTGTTTGTTCGTTAGTCCATTAGCCAGTTCCAGAACCGTTACGTCAGTTGGTTGGATTAAATTTTAATCAAAAAAGGCAATGATTTATATCGGCTGTTCTCTGAGCGGAACAGGCTGTTCTTTAGGGAGAGCTAAATGGACGTATTGCAGCTATCTTTTGTAAGTGAAATTGATGAGGAAAGCATCTGTTCTTTTAGGAATTCTTGCTATGCTCTTAACAATAAGTTCAGTGTGGGCAGTTTTTGAGTACAGCACTGTACTGTCTTTGCGGAGTGAAATAAGCAAACCTGATACTCTCTTGAACCAGTTTAACAGCACAGTGAACCAACCAAGCAATGAGGGTGAACTTGTGAGCCAGCTTAACAACACAATTAATCAACGAGACACACTAATCATGCAGCTTGACATGGCGCTAAATCTGACGCAATCGAGGCTTAACCTAAATTTGCCAAATGGGTCTCAATATCTAACAACGCTTCCCGACTCCAACAATAATAGCAGTCCAACGAAAATTTTTCTTCAGTCCTGTGCTGCATGGTACCACTATGGGCCTTCTTACCCCTTTGACACCCCTTGGTTCAACAACACTGGCGGCGGTTCCTTTTCATCCCAAAGAGAGTTTGACCTCACAGATAACAGGTCTATTCCCTTGTCATTTTGGGGTTGGACAATCGGTGACAATGGAAACTACAGTTACGGAATGGTAAGCGGGGGAGGAGTAGGCGAGAAACCATACCTACTGATTGGTGTGACAGTTAGGAACGACTATACTTCTGCCGACGCTGGAAACGGCTCCGACCCTAATGCACCAATTGGAAATTCAACTGCCTTTTCTAGGTCTCTTTATCAAGTGACTTCCCAATATGTGTCATTTGTTAACTTGACCGTCAAGTTGATCGGTGAAAACGGAAGCATCATTCCAGCAGACGAACCTGGAATACAATCTCCCACCGCGAGAGGAGGCGAGTATTTTCCATTGGGAAGTGGAGAAACAAAACAGGTTGTATTCTATCTCTACCCTTCCAGCTTGAACATTGAAGGCTTCGAAATCTACGTTTCCTACGTTTCATCAGTTTCACCTTTCATATAGAGCGTGATTATTTAAGAATTGCAAGAGAATCCACGTAAAACTCGACAAAGCCAAAATAGTGTCCCAGAAACAACGTCTAATTCTAAGCCATGGCATAACTTGCCCATTTGAATCGGAAGTCATTGTCGCTATGTAAGAGTGAATTCCAAATTGATAGCCTAAGTGCACTGTCAAGACTTCCTCTATTCCTTTTGCCCGGATGTAGCCAATGGAATCTAGTTTCTTGCTTGAATCGAGTATCATAAAAAACCAAAGCACATACAACCCCGTAAAAGTTTCTTGACTAGGTTTAGTCAAATTTTGTTGACTAAGCTGTTGGCTTTTTGTTTCAAGTTTCTTGGCTAAATTTATCGCTGTTGCCGCAGCGCAATTTGGCTGGTATCGATTTTGCCTCTATTTCTTCAGCCGCCAAATCGCGAACCGGATAGGTCAAAATTATTTTACGTTCAAAACACGCAAAAACACGTAAGAAATGCGCAAAAAGACGTCAAAACCCCGCAGAAACACGTCAAATTCCTTCACAACTTCAAAAGCAAAACGTCGCAAGCGTCTAAGCTTTCGCCAATCCAAACCCATTCCAAGCCGCTGCCAAAACGACTCAGCGCGAAAATTGAAGAAAAAACTTCAAATCAAAATTTTTAAATTACAAAAGGATAGCAGATTTTAAAAACTAAAAAAGCTGACTCGATCTAAGGGGTAAGCCTTGCTCGATCTCGCGGGTACAGTGTTACTTCTCGAATATTTTTCTTTCCAGTCAAAATCATCGTTAATCGTTCAAGCCCGATTGCCCATCCTGCGTGAGGTGGCATTCCATAATCGAAGGCTTGCAGATGATATTTGAAGGATTCAGGGTTAAGCCCTTTTTCTTGCATCCTCTGCATTAACTGCTCTTTTTGGCTAATTCTTGTTCCGCCTGAAACCAGTTCGATGTAACGCCACATTAAGTCGAAGCCTTCGCAGACTTCTGGTTTGTCATCGCATGGTTTGATGTAGAACGCTTTTGCATGGGTTGGCCAATCAGTTATGAAGTAGAAGTATGGGTAGAGTTTGGCGAGTTCTCGGAATGCTTCTGTTGGAATGTCTTCGCCCCATGGAATTGTTACGCCTTGCCCTTTGAGGTCTTCAAGAACTTGCGTGTAGGTTAAACGTTTGAAAGGAACCTCAGGTACTTCGAACTTGTATTTTAACGCTGAAAGCTCAGCAACACATTTTTCCCTTACAGTTACGCAGGCATGGTGTATGACTTGTTCCAAGAAGCGCCATAACATCTTGAGCGTTCGCAAAAGCCTGTTCGATGTCAACTGATGTGAACTCGCTAAGGTGCCTGCGAGTATGAGATTCCTCAGCCCTAAAGAATGGTCCAACCTCAAACACCTTCTCAAAACTCAAAGTTAATTCTTCTTTGTAGAGCTGTGGGCTCTGTGCAAGGTATGCTTTTTGGTCAAAATATTTAACTGAGAATAGTTCTGCGCCGCCTTCAGTTGCTGAGGCAATGATACGTGGAGTGTGAACTTCTAAAAATCCCTTCTCAAACAAGTAGTTTCTGATTGCGTTGAGGGCTGTGTGCTGGATTTTGAAAGCTGCTAAAACTTTTTCCTGAGTCAGATCCAACGCTCTAGCATCTAAACGAGCCTCAATATTAGCAGGGGTTTTGCCGGTAATGTCAATAGGCAACGCTTCGATGGCTGTGTTTAAGATTTTGATGGCGCTTGGGATTACTTCTATGCCTCTTGGTGTCATGTTAGTTTTTTTAACTGTTGCCTTTAACTGCTAAGCTGAATCTTTTCTGAAGCAAATCCGATTTTGCTAAAACTTCAGGTGCAATTCTTTTTTTAGGAATAGTTATTTGAATAGTTCCTTCACGGTCCTGCAGAATAATGAATCGGATTCCGCCTAAATCGCGGATTTCTTGAACCCATCCAAAAAGAGTAACTTCTTGACCGTCAATTTCAGGCGTCACATTGCTAGTATAGTGGGTTCTACACCATTCGCCAATAGAGTCCAAGTTCATACTAATCGCCAAGCCTTAATCTGCAATTTCAACGCGTAAGGACATTTTACGTACTTTACTAGCTATTTCCTTTAATGCCTTAAGGTCAAAAGGCAACTGTGCACCGCGTTTCCGTTTAAGGATAACTCGGGTTTCAGTGGTTCCGTCTGGAAGCCAAATAGTGTTGATTGTTAGTATACTGAAGGGTATGAATAGGTCTTCTAGGAATTTGCGGTCGTCAACACCATGCTCTAAAACCTTCACGTTTTTGCCTGTTTCGTCACCTATGGTTTTAATGATTTTGCCGCTATAACCTAAAAGTTTGGGTACATCCCCATGTCCAACTATAATGGCTAATGTTTTTTCTACATCAACTGCCTTGTAAAAGCAGACGTTTTGCAGGGAAGGATATTTCTCTTCCAGCGAAAGCAGTAAACGTGCTATTTTTAAATCCAAATCACTGATTTCGCCAGACTTTACTTTAGATGAACATTTTTGGCATAGTATGCCACTTTTTAAGCAGAAACTGCATAGTTCCGTTTTCATTTTGTTGGTCGTTTTTCCTGCAAAGTTTGGAGTTTAGCTACTTCGTGGTTTGCCTTGTCAATGTGATTTCAATGGTGCTTACGTTAGTTGTTGCGTCTCCTTCTTCTTGAGGCTGAAACTGATCTGTTCCGATGCTGATGCTTTTGATTTTTGCATCAGGAAGGAATCTGTGTCTCACGACTTCGGCTACGTCTATTGCTCGGCTGATTGATCTGCCTCGTGCTTTTATGCTTACTTCTTTTGCTCCGCCATGAAAGAAAGTTATGCATGCGAGGACATAGTTCATTATTGGTTTTTTGCCGATTAAGACTGCATTGCCCTCCGTCACGCCTTCGCTTCACTCCTAGTTTACTTTTTAAGTGGCTTCAGTAAAGATTTTTTTAAAAATAAATACATTGTGGTATAACCTTTATGTTCTGGCTGAACATTTGCAATTCGCTTAAAACTAGTTGCCTACACTGTTTTTTAGTAACAGAATAATGAAGTTTATTTCATATTATTATTCTTGAAACTACTTGGCATTAAATTATTAAGCAACCTCACTATTGTAAAGGTTTAAGTTAACAAAACACAACAAAAGTGACCAATTTGGAACCATTAACTAAACGTTCAATACAACTCTTAAAAACACTTTATGAGAAGGGAAAATCAACAAACACCTATACCCTAAGAGTTAAACAAGATGAGTTATCAAGCCAATTAGGCGTAAGTAGACAAGCGTTAAACGTTCATTTACGAAAACTCAAAAATCGCGGATACATCCGAACTGGCAGAGGTTTTATTGATGTCACAGATAAAGGTTTAAGCGCTCTTGGAGTATCAACTACCCCTGCATTTATCCTTCTCAAGGTTGCGCCAATTAAAAGAATACATGTTTATGAACAAATTCGTGAGCTCGCTGTTTCGAGAGCTTTCCGTATCGCTGGCGAAGTAGATGCTTTAATTATTGTTGAACGTGATAATCTTGATGAAGTTCTAAAAAAACTCTACAACATAGATGGGATTGAAGATACACGTTCCTACGTCACCATTGAGGAAATCTAAAAACATTTTTTAGTTTATTTCACATGAATAAAATAATAGACGTTGATTTGGGTTATTATAGAGATATGCGTTTGAAGAAACCCGCAATTGCTTAAGCGCCTAGCCACATCAAATTGTTTGTAAGGCGTTTTAGCTTGGTTTTTCTAAAACGTAAAGTTTAGACAAAAGGTATATTTGATACTTAACCATCAAAGACTTAGCCAAAATGGAAGGTTAACAATAAAATGCCAATATTAGATCCAGTTAAAAAAGCCATAGCGCAGAAGCACAGGTTGTACATGAAAATCTGCAGAGACTGCGGCGCACGCAACGCTGCAACCGCCATTAAAATGCAGAAAGTGTAAGGGCAAGAACCTGCGCTGGAAGAAACGAGAAATAGTAAAGTAAATTTAACCTTGTAAGTTAATAAGAAAAATATTACTTACTATCATTTCCACCAATCCCTGTTTTCATAGCATGATTCATAGCGGAAGGCTTGATGATTTTTCTTTGACCAAGTACAATTGTTGGGGATGGTATCGAACCCCTTCGAGCTAACTGCTAAGTATTAAAGTTCTGCTTACGATTCTCTTTTTATGTGAGTTATCGTTAGGTCTATAGAGCATTTACGAGTGTTTCCATGTTGAAAACAGTGTTTGCACAGCCATTCTTAATCAACGGTATCGCTTGGCCTGCAAGACCGATACTATTCAAAAACGGCCCAAATAGCTTGATTTCTTCTCCACAAGCGACACCTACTACGCCTTCATATCTGGTGTTTTTCAAAATTTTAGGAATACAAGAGCCGCCTGGTACAATGTAAACGTCATAACCTTTTGTTGTAGCTAGCTGGCTAGACTGGTTCACCAAGCAGTCTTCTGAACAATGTGCACATGCATATGATGGTATATCTGAGTTAAAAGAAGCTTTACATCGGTTGTCTAAATATTTTCGTGAGCAATGAGGCAGGAAAAGGGCTCTTTTCTTGGTCTGTAAGAATTTACTTCTCTCAATCATATTAACCGCTTGTACATCAATAAAATCCTGAAGCAGAACTATTGCGTCATTAATGTTTAGTCCAGTAGCCTCTTCAATTCTAAATTTAATGATGAGGTTTTGAAGCTTATCAAGCAGGCTTTTATGCATGCCCTTCTGGTAACTAACGGTCGCAATTTCTGTGAAGAAGAAACGTGGAACCTTGGAAAGGTCAAAAATGAATCTATAGGGCATAGAATAGCATAAGATAATAAGGTGCTTAAAAAAATACCTGTGTCTTTCTAATATTCAACAGGAGGTTTTTTTGTATTTAATCCTAAAATCTCTTTAATGATTTCAAGTTGTTCACGAAGCTGCTTTACCTCTGCTTCCAGATTACTTGCTCGGGATTCCGCATCTTTCTCGAAGAGTTCAAAGTTGTCTTGAATAATTCAGGTCTAGATTCAAGGGTTTCTATTGTTTGATGTAAAATCGATAAATTCCGTTGAAGTCCTAGCAGAATTTCCTTAAGCTTAACAATTGACTCTTCCAATTTTGGTGCTTCTGCTTTTGTCCGGTCTGAATTAACCATTTGCTATTGACCTGTTTAGTAGAGTAGAGAAGATGAAATTAGATGCTTATTTGGAACATTAATCGTTCAACAAGTTCCTTGTACCTGTTCCGAATAGTAACCTCAGTAACCTGTGCAATCTCGGCGATTTCTCTTTGGGTCTTCCTCTCACCCGTTAAAACAGATGCAACGTAACTTGCTGCTGCTGCAATGCCAGTTGGTCCTCTGCCTGATGTAAGTTTAAGTTCTTTTGCTGCTGCCAAGATTTTATGAGCGATTTCTTCAACTTTCCCCTGCATTGTCAGCTGGTTAGAAAACTTTGTAATATACTGACTTGGTCTAAGCGGTGGGATAGAATAGTTTAATTCTCTGATGAGAAAACGGTAGCTTCTGCCAACTTCTTTCTTGTTTACTGTTGAAGATTGAGCAATTTCATCTAAGGTTCGAGGTAAGCCACATTGCCTGCATGCTAAATAAATCGCTGCTGAAGTTACGCCCTGAATTGACCTGCCTCTGATTAAGCGTTCTTTTACGGCTTTTCGATAAATTACTGAGGCTGTTTCAAGAATATTTTTTGGAAGATTCAAATTGTTCGAAATCTTTGTAATTTCAGAGAGAGCAAATGCCAGATTCCGCTCTGTTGCATCTGAAACTCTGATGCGTCTTTGCCATTTTCTAAGGCGATAAACTTGTGCTTTCTGTCCTGGCGAGAGGCTTTTGCCATAGATGTCGCGGTCATGCCAATCGATGGTTGTTGATAAACCTTTATCGTGGATTGTATATGTTAAGGGTGCTCCAACTCTGGTTCGCTTTGATCTTTGCTCATCATCAAAAGCTCTCCATTCAGGTCCCCGGTCAGCTATTTTGGCTGCGACTACGAACCCGCAGTCCATGCATACTATTTCGGCGCATTCATAATCGCGCATAAGTCGGGTGCTGCCACATTCAGGGCAAGATTGTATCTTGGTTGGTTCTGTTTTTGCAGATTGGTCTGTTTCAAGCTTGCTGTCTCTACTCATTTATTTTTTGCTCCGTTTCGTTTTCGAGAGGAGCAAGTACACCGGTTTATTCAATAGTTTAGCGGGTTCCCTAATTGTTGGTTTAACAACTGCATAAGGAGCTGACACTGGACCTATAATGTCAAAAACTTTACCGACAATATTTAAGTTCTCATCAATAACTTCTGAGCCAATTCTAGGCGCTTGTTCACTTTTAACAATCATGTTTTTGGATGGAGTTAACGCCCGCACCCTGCCCAATTTCTGCAAACGCCCATTCCCCTCTCGAAAAACATGTACGAAGCCGTAGTAGCTTATTTAAAGCTTTCTAAGAGCTTTAAAAGCCGAAAGTTTAGACTAATATTTTTTAGCAGAAAGCTTCTTAAATAAGAAGTGTGGATAAGACTGTGCCTTAAAAGGGTGAGGCTAATATGTCTAAACCATTCTATGTAAAATATGAAGTACCGAAAGAAATCGTAGATGCAGCCTATGAAGCCCTAACCATTGCTTCTAAATCAGGAGTAGTTAGGAAAGGAACAAACGAAGCTACAAAAGCTGTTGAGCGATCAATAGCGAAACTAGTTGTGATAGCTGAAGATGTTGATCCACCGGAAGTGGTGGCGCATTTACCGCTTCTCTGTGAAGAAAGAAAAATTCCATACGTTTTCGTTCCAAGCAAAGACAAGATAGGCACCTCAATTGGTATCGACGTTCCATGTGCAGCAGCATGCATTCTCAAAGAAGGAGAAGCCGCAGGACTAATTAGAGAAATAGTCACGCGAATTGACCAGGTTAAACGAGGAACTCAGTAATGAGTAAAGAAGCAGCAGAAGAACTTATTCCATCAGAAGTCATTCAAGTTATAGGTCGAACAGGCGTCACGGGCGAAATCACACAGGTTCGAGTTCGCATAATGGAAGGCAAAGACAAAGGCAGAATCATAACACGCAATGTTAAAGGACCAGTCCGCGTTCAAGATATTCTAATGCTGCGAGAAACAGAAAGAGAAGCAAAGAAAATCACAAGATAACCTTAAAGGAGAAAAATTGTCATGCCAAAAAACCGTAAATGTTCATTCTGTGGTGCTGATTTCCCAGCTGGCACAGGCATGATGTTCGTTAAAAACGATGGATCAATTCTATGGTTCGATTCTGGCAAATGCAAGAAAAGTTCTCTGCAATTCAAACGAGACGCACGTAAACTAAAATGGACCAAGTACTTCGGTAAAGAAGAGAAAGGCAAAGGTTAAACCAAAGTTTTTCTCAGTTTCAACCCATTTTTTCCTATTCTGTAAAATTTTATTATTCGATTTTCTGGCTAAAGCTTATCTTCTTAGACAATTAGCTCTAAAATTCTAAGGTTCCAAAGTGCCACTTTTCCGAACAAAAAAAGAGCCCTTCGAATGGCTAAAATCTGGAAAAAAACCCATTGATGTCCGAAAAGGCAACCCTTGCTATGGCGAAGTTGCAGTCTACCTTTCAGGGCGAAATGTTCTAAGAATGAAAATTCTGAAAAAGAGAACTGGAAAGTTGACCGAAATTGTTCGGACGGATAATTTCAGGTTGATTGTTCCTTCTGCGTTGGTTCTTGATGATGCAATTGCTTATTTGCGGGGCTTTATGCTGACTACGATGACGTTTTTACTGCTTATTATGTTGTGCCGATAGAAAGTTAGCCTGGTTCTCTTGATTATTGATTTACGAAAAACATTTATTTATGCTTGAATTTATCTAGAATTCACTAGGGCTTTTTCTCGTTTTTAGTAAAAAAAATGTGGAAAACGTAATATTTAAATATAAAGCTAAGTATGTTGCTTTCACAAATGAGGAATTAATAATGGTGACGTTTAGCGGTTGTTACACTGCACTAATAACTCCATTGACCAGTAATCGTCAAGTCGATTACGAAGGCTTACATCAACTAGTGAATTTCCAAATAAAAGAAGGCGTAAAAGGTATACTAGCCGTGGGCACAACTGGCGAAAGCCCCACTTTAGATTGGCATGAACACAACCAAGTAATCGAAAAAACCCATGAATACGCAGGCACAAGATGTATAACCATAGCTGGTACAGGAAGCAACTCAACGCAGGAAGCCATCGAAGGAACAGAACACGCGCAAAACTTAGGAATAAAATGCGTTTTGCTCGTCGATCCATATTACAATGGGCCAAGTTCATTGGAGATACGTCGAGAATACATTGAACCAATTGCAAAGCAGTTTCCTGAAATCCAAGTTATCCCATATATTATTCCTGGCAGGACAGGAACTCAACTTTATCCGCAAGACCTCGCCATGGTTCACCAGCAATATCCGAACGTCCGATGTGTAAAAGAAGCAACGGGCGACCTCAAGAATATGGAGTTAACTCGGCAATTCTGTGGAGACGACTTCGATATTCTCTCAGGCGATGATGACAAGACTTACACTATGATGATTTCGCCTGACATTGGCGCTAGTGGAGTTATTTCAGTTGTTTCTAATGTTGCTCCGAACGCAGTCGTAGATATGGTGCATTATTTGCTTGATGGAAACGAGGAAGCTGCCAGCGTAATCTCTCAAGCTCTCCAGCCGCTCTTTAACTTAGTTACTGTAAAAACCCAAGAACAGACACCTTACGGTTCAGTTGCCTGCAAAGCAAGAAATCCACTGGCATTCAAGACATTGATGAACGTTCTTGGAATGCCGTCGGGACCATGTAGACAACCCCTGGGAAAGATGACCCGTTCTGGATTAGAGGTGGTTCTTACAAACGCTAGGAAAGTCTTTGAGACCAATCCAGAAATTCTTCAACCTGTTGCCGACTACTTTAAAGTTGACTTAAAGGATCGGTTATATAATCCGAAGTACATCGAAGGGCTCTATTATGCTTAAATTGTGTGTAGCAGGCGCAGCAGGTAGAATGGGTAACGCTATTATTACTGAAGCAATATCGAAGGGACATCTAATTGCGGGTGCAATTGAAGCTCCAAATAGTCCTAAAATAGGCAAGACTCTGCGAGAACTCGGCATAGCTAATTCCGATACGCTAATCCTAAGTTCCAACAGACTAAGTGAAGCGCTCGAAACTGCGGATACTTATGTTAGCTTCACGATGCCTGACGCTGAAGTAGTTAACATCCCTCTAGTGGCAAATCTTGGAATACGGATAATCCTAGGTACAACAGGTTTCACACCAGTGCAAAACAGCCAAGTTATAACTGCAATGACGGGTAAAGTTCCTGCCGTGTTCTCACCAAACTATTCTGTGGGGGTCAACATACTGTTCAAATTAGCAGAAGCTTTGAAAGCATTTCCGGCAGGATTCGATTTCAGTCTAAGTGAAATCCACCATACAGGTAAGAAAGATGCGCCGAGTGGAACAGCTAAGAAGCTTGAACAAATAATATCAAAAAATCGTGGTTACTCAAAGATCGTTTCAGGGCGAGAAGGCATTAGCCCAAGGCAACCTGAAGAACTCGAATCGATGGCAATAAGAGCTGGCGGAGTTCCAGGGATTCATGACTTAATCGTAGCCGGCCCCTACGAAATGCTTAGAATAGAGCACACAGCCTTCTCACGTAATGTTTTTGCGCAAGGTGCTGTTTACGCTGCTGAATGGTTAAGCAAGCAAAAAGAGCTTAAAGTGTTTACCATGGCTGATGTTCTAGGCTTATCTTAGCTTGTTGATCAACCATTAACTTTTTTATCAAGAACAACCAAGTCAAAAGGGCAAAGGAAGAAACAAAACATGACAACAAAACGTAAAGTTGCAATATTAGGCGCAACCGGAGCCGTCGGACAAAGGTATATCCAACTCCTGCAAGGGCATCCCTGGTTCCAAATTGAGGTGCTTGCAGCTTCAGAGCGGTCAGCAGGCAAAAAATATGGGGAAGCTTGTAACTGGGTCATGGAGTCAAATTTACCCAAAGAAATTGCTGAAATGCCCGTTGCAAACGCTGATGTTGAATCAGTAGAGAATGCAGGAGATGTTGATTTAGTATTTTCTTCCTTACCAGGAGATTTGGCGGGTCCAGTTGAATCAGAATTTGCAGCACTCTATCCTGTATTTAGCAAGGCAAGTGCTCACAGAATGGAAAAAGATGTTCCGTTACTTATTCCAGAAATTAATCCAGATCATGCTGATTTGATAAAGATTCAGCAGAAACAAAGGAATTGGAAAGGCTTCATAACGACAGACCCAAACTGTAGTACCATTCAACTTGCGGTTACTCTGAAGCCATTGGTGCAGTTTGGCTTAAAGGAAATCATTGTTTCTACTATGCAAGCGTTGAGCGGAGCAGGATATCCAGGTGTACCATCATTAGACATAATCGATAATGTCGTTCCATTTATTTCAGGTGAGGAAGAGAAAATGGAAGCGGAAGCCCTAAAGATACTTGGTACTTTCAACGGCAAAGTAATCAAGAATGCTGAGTTCAAGCTTAGCGCAAGCTGCAACAGAGTCCATGTAAGAGACGGCCATTTAGAATCAGTCTTCGTAAAGCTCTTAGAAGATCCCTCAATAAACGAAATAGAGCGTGCTTTTGCCAACTTTAGTGGTGAACCGCAAAAGCTCAAGTTGCCTTCTGCCCCAGTTAACCCAATTGTAGTTCGGCATGAGAAGAATAGGCCTCAACCACGTTTTGACCGTGATACAGGCTGCGGAATGAGTGTTGTTGTTGGCAGAATACGTAAGGACCCAATTATGACTTTCAAGTACATGTGTCTTGGGCATAATACAATTCGTGGTGGTGCAGGCGCAGGCGTTTTAAGTGCTGAGCTCTTTGTAGCTAAAGGTTTAGCTTAAGCTACTCGAGTATAGCATAACGTAGGTAGATAATCATGGTTAAGAGCAGAAAGCTTCGTGAACCCTTGGAGGAGCGGAAAGGATGCTTGTTCTTTGATGGCTGTTCAGTCAAAGACTTAGCTCAAAAATACGATACTCCATTGTACGTAGTAAGTGAGAAGCGCATAAGAGACAACTATAATCGGATTCATGACGCGTTAATCCGCAACTACAAATACTTGCGCGTTTACTACGCTGCGAAAGCTAACTCTAATCTCACCATACTAAAGATTTTGCAATCGCAAGGAGCATATTTAGACACTGTTAGTCCTGGAGAAGTTTTCATGGGCTTAATCAGTGGGTACACTCCAGATCGCTTAATGTTCACCGGAACTAGCGTTCGAAACGACGAGCTAAAATTCCTTGCTGACACTAATGTTACAATAAATGTCGATTCACAATCAGAGCTAGATAGACTGCTCAAGATTTCTATTCCACCTATTTTATCCGTACGTGTCAACCCTGAAATTGGTGCAGGCCATCACAGCCATTGCATCACAGCTGGTCCAGACTCAAAGTTCGGGCTTTGGGAAGAAGAGGTCATTCAAGCTTACGCGATTGCTAAAAGGGCAAGGGTTGAACGCTTTGGTATTCAGATGCATATTGGTTCGGGTATTCTTGAGGTTGAACCTTACGTTTTGGCAGTCGATAAACTGTTGAACATCGCTAAACGGGTTCATGACGAAGTAGGGATAGATTTTGAATTTATCGACATTGGCGGCGGGTTTGGGGTTCCTTACAAGCCAGAGGACAAAGATTTCGATTTGGCAGAGTTTGCTTCAAAAGTTGTGGCACCGTTCAAGAATAAAGTTGCTGAATACGATCTCGGCAAACCATTTTTATGCATTGAACCAGGCAGATACTTAGTCTGCGACGCAAGCATTCTGCTAACGACAGTAAACACTGTAAAAGTTACGCCTACAAAAAAGTTCGTGGGTGTGGACGCAGGTTTCAACACACTGGTTAGGCCAACACTTTATGGTTCTTATCACCCTCTGTTGGTTGCTAACAAGCTTGGAGCAGCCGACAAGGAAACCTATGATGTTGTGGGGCCGATCTGTGAGTCAGGCGATTCCTTAGCAAAAGACCGTATGCTACCAGTGATAGAGGAAGGTGACTTGCTGGCAATTTTGAACACTGGGGCCTATGGTTTTAGTATGAGTTCACAGTACAATGCGAGGCCAAGAGCCGCAGAAGTTCTGATTAGGCAAAACAAGTCTTTTTTGATTAGAGAACGGGAACAGCTAAATAATTTAACAGGTAATCAACCGGCGGCAGAATGAGTTATGCGTTTTTGGAAGATGCATGGTTTAGGCAACGATTACATAGTAATCGACAACAGAGATGAAGGAATTAACAGTAGTCATGCTGAGGATCTAGCTAAGCGGCTTTGTAAGCGCCGCTTTTCGGTTGGAGCAGACGGTCTATTGCTTGTTTCTAACTCCAAAATAGCTGATGCCAAGATGAGGATCTTCAATGCCGACGGTAGCGAAGCAGAAATGTGCGGCAACGGGATAAGATGCTTTGCCAAGTACTGTTATGAAAATTGCATTGTAGTTAAGCCAGAGTTCATGGTTGAGACGTTATCTGGTTTGAAACATGTTTCGTTGACCCTAAACGGTAAAGAAGTGACAGATGTAAAGGTGGATATGGGCATGCCAAATTGGGAACGAAAGTCTCTTCCCATGATTGGGCAGGGTCCTTGCATCAATGAAAACTTGGAAGTAGATAACGAAATATTCAAAGTAACTTGCCTTTCAATAGGAAACCCACACTGCATAATATTCGTCGAAAATGTAGACGATTTTCCAGTTGAGCAGGTAGGCTCGAAAATTGAGAATCATCCGGCTTTTCCAAATCGAACAAACGTTAGCTTCGCACAAATCGTAAACCAAAACGAGCTCAAAGTCCGCGTTTGGGAACGTGGCTGTGGAGAAACCTTATCGTGCGGTACTGGAACCTGCGCTGCTGTCGCAGCTGCAAACAAGCTTGGAAAAGTTGGAAACAAAGTTACTGTTCATGTGCTTGGCGGCGATTTGCGAGTGGAAGTCGCTGAAAGCTTGTTCTTGAGCGGAGCAGCCTCAAAAGTTTTTGAAGCAACCTTATTTGGAGAACAATAAAATGGCTTTTGAATCTGCAAATCGGATAAAGCGGTTACCTCCATACTTATTTGCAGAAATAGAGAAAATCAGTAAGGAAAAGAAAGCACAGGGTATTGACTTGATTTCGCTTAGCATTGGTGACCCTGATCTTCCGCCCCCGCAGTTCATAATAGAAGCTCTGAAAGAAGAAGTAGCTAACTTAAAGAACCATAATTATTCATTCAGCCAAGGCGAACCAGACTTCCGAGAAGCTGTTGCTGCATGGTACAAGAACCGCTTTAACGTTGATCTTCAACAGGATCAAGTTATCGCCCTTTTAGGCTCAAAAGAAGGCATAGCAAACATAGCTCGAGCATTCATAAATCCAAGAGACAAAGTATTGGTGCCTGACCCAGCTTATCCGGTTTATGCCAATGGAAGCACTATCCTTTGCGACGGCACTCCAGCATCTCTGCCGCTGCTTGAGAAAAACGGGTTTAAGCCAGATTTTCAAGCTGTAAATCCAAAGGGTGTCAAAATGATGTTTCTAAATTATCCAAACAACCCAACAGCAGCAACAATCGACATTGGATTCCTCAAAGAAGCTGTCGACTTCGCCAAAGACAACAACATAATCTTATGTTATGACAATGCCTACTCAGAGATCACCTATGACGGCTATCAGGCGCCCAGTATTCTGGAAGTTGATGGCGCCACAGATGTTGCTATTGAATTCCATTCGCTTTCAAAAACCTTCAACATGACAGGCGACCGTATCGGCTTTGCCGTGGGAAACAAACAGCTTGTAGCTGGCTTAACCAAAATCAAATCACAAATCGATTCTGGGCCACCAGTTTACACGCAGAAAGTCGCTGTCAAAGCTTTGTCAACCTACACAAGCAATAACCCGCCCGAATTCCTAAAGAAAAACAACCAAATCCTCCAAGAACGCCGCGACCTCCTAGTCGAAACACTTTGTAAGCTTGGTTACAAATGCGACAAACCCAAAGCAACCTTTTATGTGTGGGTAAACTGCAAAGGCGATTCTATGAAATTCGCCACTAAACTGCTTGATGTTGGCGTGGCAGTGACGCCAGGCATTGGCTTTGGCAAATACGGGGAAGGCTTCGTAAGGATAACGTTTACTCAACCAAAAGAACGCATAATTGAAGCTTGCAGCCGAATTGCTGATGCAAACTAAGCTTTTTTCACATGCCTTCTCATTTAATGATTGCCATTTTTCATTGTAGAACAACAATGGTGGGAGCTGTCAGGTACCCTCAATAAAAATTTCATCTTAACCTGAACGCCTTCGAATTTTTTTCCCAAAGTTTTATTTCGAGTACAAGCTAATTTGTTTAATAAGTGCTGTATTAATGTCTCAGCAAGAACAGAAAAAGAAGAAAAAGAAAAAGCAGCAAACACTTCTTTTAGAGACACAAGAGGTTCAAAGCGAAGTTTTGCCAGAGTTAGTTGAAAGGCTAGAAGAACTTGAAAAAGAGAAGAAATACGTTGACATTCAAGTTTGCCCTAAATGTAAAAGTCCATTTGTCCGACAAGTTGGGAATATGAGTGGAGACACTGCAGCTCGCATCGGCTTTGCTCCGCCAACATATGCGTGTGGGGAATGTGGCTGGAGAGGAAAGACTGTGCTAAAAGCAACAAACAAACCAACCACGGCAAAGGATGTAGTAATAATAAAAGAAGCCAATGACGCTGAAACTGAAAAACAAAGTAAAAAGAAAAGATGGTTTACTTAAGAATAACCTTCAGTTTTTGTTATTGAATTTGCCTAACAAAAGAAAAAGGTGAACTGTTTATTTTGCTGCTGCTTTTGCGAGTTTCTTTAAGATTGCGTCTTTAGCGATTGTGTATGCGATTGAGTAGTCAAATAATCCTTGTGGCTCAGCGGTTGCCCGTTTGATCATTTCTGTTTCCGTTTTAATTTTGAGTTTGCCGATAGCTAATGCGCCTATCCCGAAAACGCCTGGTTTAATTTCTTTGCCGTCGTCGTTTGAGCCTAAGCATTCCACGCCTAAGGGTTTGATAGCGTTGATGTCGGCGACGATTTTGCAGGATGCACCGATTTGTGCTTGTGAAAGGAGCTGTATTCCGCCTGCGCCCGCTGAAAGTACGATTTCCGCGTCTTTGACAGCGTCGGCTGTTTGTTCTGGTTTTGCTACTTCGACAACTTTGACTCTTTCTGCGCCTACTTCTTGGTTGATTTTGTCAGCGACGGCTTGTCCTTTTGCCATTGTGCGGGATGTGATGGTTACGTTTGCTTTTTCTGCTGCGTATATTCTTGCTGCTGTTTGTCCTACTGGTCCTGTGCCTGCTAGTACTGTAACTTTTTTGCCTTCTAATGTGCCGAAACCTTTCTCCATGGCTGCTCCGAATGTTTTTGCGACTGCTGCTGCGGCTGTTGAATATCCACCTCTTGGGTCAACGATTATACTGTTTCCCCATGGCGCTGACTTCATTGCTTTCTGAGTTGCTTCTACAACTTTTTCAACCATTTCAAAGTTGCTTCCGTTGATGAAAATTTTTGTGTGTTTTGCACCTTCTGGTCCACGTGGAAAAAGCAGATCAAACACGATTTTTGGGGCATCTTCACTTGTGACATTTTCGTACTTAAAAATCATGGAGTCTGGGAACGCATCTGTCGCGACTAACATGTCAAATGGACTACAATACTTATCTGTGTCAAGAAAAACAAAAACTGTTTTAAATGTTGGTTGTGGTTGTGCCAAATTTTTTACACCTTACCTTGTTGAGATGCACTCTTAACGATTTAAGAATTATCATGTCATAATTTTAGTAGGACACAAATCATCATACTGAAGTGTTTTTATATCGCTTTGAAGAAGGACTTTTAACAAAAATGTGATGAAAAATTGTCTGAGGACGTTTTGGCGAAAGCTTGGGGCAGAACCATGGGCACTGATCGAAGGCAGTTTAACCTGTTCTTCGAAAATATGTTGGACGGCTTTTCGTACAACAAAATTATTTTAAACAGCAAAGGTAAGCCAGTTGATTACATTTTCTTGGAAGTTAACGCAGCTTTCGAGAAAATGACTGGTCTAAAGAAAGATCGCATCACAGGCAAGAAAGCTACTGAAATTTTTAAAGGCATAAAGAAAGATTTAGCGAAGTGGATTGCCACTTATGGAAAAGTTGCATTGACTTGTAAGTCAATTCAGTTTGAGGATTTTACTAAACCGCTTGGAAAATGGTTCCATGTTTCCGCTTATTGCCCAGAAAAAGGCTATTTTGTGACTCTATTAGAAGATATTACCGAACGCAAAAAAGCTGAACATGAGCTTTTTCAGGCGAAGAACGATTGGGAACGTACATTTGATACTATCCCAGATTTTATAGCAATTTTGGATAATAAGCACAGAATAGTGCGGGCTAACAGAGCTATGGCAGAGCAATTGGGAGTTACTACTAAACAAGCTATTGGGTTAAGTTGTTATGAATGTGTTCACGGCACATCGCTTCCGCCAGAGTTTTGTCCTCATGCCAAAACGCTAAAAGATGGTAAAGAACATGTTGCAGAAGTTCATGAATCCCGACTTGGAGGAGACTTCTTGGTCAGCACAACTCCTATCAAAGATGAACAGGGAAAAGTGACGGGCTCAGTACACGTCGCAAGAAACATAACCGAACGCAAAAAGACAGAAAAAGAAATTTCACGTTTAGCTTCATTTCCAACACTCAATCCAAACGCAATATTTGAAGCAGATTTTGGCGGCAACATTACTTATTCCAATCCAGCCACAAAAACTCTTTTCCCTGACATTCAAGAGTTAAAAGTAAAACACCCCTTTCTTGTGGGCTGGAATGACATCGCAAGAAGTTTTGAGACTGAAGCAAGAAATAACTTTGGAAGGGAAGTAAAAGTTGGGGAGCATTGGTATCATGAGACCTTTTATTTTGTGCCTGAAACCAGGAAAATACGTGTGTACACAATGGATATCGATGAGCAAAAGAAAACTGAAGAGGCGCGCGCTAAGGTTCAGGTCAAACTTGAAGAGAACGCTGTCTTAGTTGAAGAATACGCCAGCCAAATGGAAGAACTGGCTGAGCAAAGGGCGCAGCAACTTAAAAACTCGGAGCGTCTTGCAGCCATTGGTCAAACGGCGGGCATGGTTGGACATGATATCCGCAACCCACTTCAAGCGATAACTGGAGACATGTATCTGATAAAAGAAGAACTGAATACAATGCCTGAAAGCAAAAGCAAGCGAGAAGTCTTTGAAAGCATTGATGCAATAAATGAGAATCTATCTTACATAAACAAAATTGTTAGCGATTTGCAAGACTACACAAGACCCTTGAAACCTATTATCCAAGAAGCAAATCTTTCAGAACTAATAGAAGGCACAATTTCAACAATTACCGTTCCCAAAAGAATAGAGCTAACGACAAATATCAAAGATAACTCAAAAGCAATCAAAACAGATGTCGCTTACCTTAGAAGAATACTTACGAATCTCATGACTAACGCTGTGCAGGCAATGCCAAATGAGGGTGAATTAACAGTTAAAACTAGCAAGAAAAAAGACAAAATAGTAATTATCGTTGAAGACACAGGTGTAGGTATACCTGATGATGTTAAAACTAGATTATTTACACCGCTTTTCACTACAAAATCAAAAGGTCAAGGGTTAGGCTTGGCAGTCGTAAAACGGCTCGTAGAAGCATTAAAGGGCGAAATCACATTCGAAAGCCAACCAAATAAGGGCACCAAATTCACAGTTGAGTTACCACAAACAATGCAATAGACATCATGAGATTTCTAAATCTTTTGATTTAAAAAAATATTTGGCACTTTACTCTGAACATTTGTTCCTTTTTCTAACCTAAAATTGATACGTAACCATTTGAACCAAAATTGTTTAATAAGTTAATTCTCAAAGTTCTATCTATAAAAACTTAGGAAGGCATTTAATTGTCCATAAATGAGAATTTAGAGAAACTTTCTAACGCCTGCGGAGTAACAGGCAGAGAAAATGAAGTGAGGGAATTAATGATTAGACTCATGACACCCTACACAGACGAAATAATTGTTGATCGGCTTGAAAATGTCATCGCAATCAAAAAAGGAAAAGAAAAGTCACCCAAAATTATGCTGGCCGCCCACATGGATGAAGTAGGCTTAATGGTGAAAACTATCACTAAAGATGGTTTTCTACAATTTGCTAAAATGGGTGGGATAGATGACCGCATCTTGCCCGCTCAGAGAGTCACGGTGTTCTCGAAGAAACGCACTTTTGCAGGGATAATAGGTTCAAAACCGCCCCACATTCAAAAGGAAGAGGAACGCAAAAAAATTATAGCTTCCGATGAGCTGTTCATTGACATTGGGGCAGAAAACAAAGACGACGCTTTAGCAATGGGTGTTTCAGTTGGTGACCCCGTAGGTTTTGACGTAAAATATGTTCAATTAGACAAAGATGTCGTTGTTGGTAAAGCATTTGACAACCGAGCAGGTTGCGTCACAATGATTGAAACGCTTAGAATATTGGAAAAAACTGACTTCACAATATATGCAGTCGGCACTGTTCAAGAAGAAGTAGGCTTGCGTGGTGCAGGAGCAGCAGCTTTCAGTGTTGACCCTGACGTGGCAATAGCGCTCGACGTAACCATAGCCGGTGATACTCCTGGAGTAAAAGAGTACGACACCAGCGTAAAAATGGGAAAAGGTCCAGCGCTCACAATAACCGACACAGGACTGATAACTTCGTCGAAAATTTTGCGGTGGCTAATGGACTCGGCAGAAGAAGAAAAAATTCCATATCAGATTGAAACGGGCTTAATGGGCTCAACTGATGCTGCAAGAATTTCACTTACAAGGCAAGGAATTCCATGTGGGAACATATCTATGCCAGTACGCTATATCCACAGCCCCGTCGGCATTTTATCCCTAAAAGACATCGAAAACTCCGCTAAACTCACGGTTGCGGCAATCCAGAGAACCTCAAAGTACTTCTAAGGAGGTGAGATTGAACGGCATCAAGTGAGCAAGTAACTGAAAAAGCCCTTAAACACTATCAAAGCGGATACAACTGTGCGGAAAGCGTACTCTTAGCCTTATACGAGCACATCGAACCAAACAGCAAAAATGAGCTTGTACCAAAAATAGCTGCTGGCTTCGGCGGCGGCATAGGACGCTGCGGCTCTGTATGCGGAGCATTAACTGGTAGCATAATGGCAGTCGGTATCAAATATGCCTCGAATGAAACCGGCGTTGAAAAACGAGCAAAAGCTTATGCCTTCGCCAAAAAGCTTCTTAAGCAGTTTGAAGAGCAAAACGGCACCACTCTCTGCCGAGACCTAATCAAATATGACCTATCCAACCCTGAGGAAGCGGCGAAATTTCGCCAAGAAGGAATCCCGCAGAAAGTATGCGCTAAACTCATTAAAGCTGCAATCGAAAAATTCCTTGCATTAGAAACCGAATAGCCCCTTTTTCTTTTGCATTTTCTATATTTGCGAAAGCATTTTTAGAACAGCTTGCTCACATTATCTTTGGGTCTTTGTCGATGAATACTGACAAGCCTCAAAAATTTGAGGGGAAATTCGAGTTTCTTGAACACACGGCAGACGTTTACGTAAGTGCGCGGGGGAAAACAATGGAAGAAGCCTACGAAAACGCTGCATTGGCAATGTTTGAAACAATGACCGACTCAGACAAAATCGCCCAAAAACAGGAACAAACTATTGAGATTGAGGCTGAAGACCAGTATGCACTATTATATAATTGGCTTGAAGCTTTGCTTGTGAAGTTTGAAATTGAAAACATGCTTTACTCAAAATTCCAAATCTTAAATTGGAAAGAAACCGCTGAAACCTTCAAATTCAAAGCAAAGATTTGGGGCGAAAAATTTGATCCTCAAAAACATCCGCAAAAAGTAGGGGTCAAAGCTGTGACTTACCATAGAATGGTAATAATAAGGGAAACAGACCGAGTGGTCTTAGAGTTTATTTTGGATATTTAGGCAAGCTTTAGTTTCTTTAGCTCTGCTATCATTTTCTCGACTATAGGTTCTGGCTGCTGATCAAGAGCGGTGGTGCCTGAGACTACAAATGGAATTCTTTTTTCCTTGAAGAATTCAATTAACGGCTTTGTTTGTTCTTGATAGACTTGGAGTCTTTTCTTTATGACTTCAGGATTATCATCAGTGCGTTGATAAAGGGGTCCTCCACATTTGTCGCAGATGCCTTCAACTTTCGGTTTCAAATAGCGAACATTGTAAACAGTTCCGCAGTTACGGCATATCCTACGGGTTGATAAACGTTCAATAATTATCCAATCTGGCACATCAAGCATCAGTATTACATCAATTTTTGTGATAGTATCCAACATTTTTGCTTGATCAAGCGTTCGTGGGTACCCATCCAAAATGAAACCTTTGCCTTTAGGAATTTTGCTTAACCGTTGCCTTAGTACTTCAGTTACAACTTCATCTGGAACCAGCATCCCCTTTTCAACGTAACCTTTAACTTTCTTGCCTAGCTCCGAGTCTTGCTTCATTAATTCACGAAAAATATCGCCTGTTGCGATTGTTTCTACATCAAGTTTTTCTTTAAGCCTTGAGGAATATGTACCTTTTCCTGCACCTGGCGCTCCCAACATAATTGCTTTCAATTTCTTTGCCAACCTTTAGCCCTTCATAAAAGCATTATCTATAATTAAATTTTATCATTCTTTGTTTCACGAAAACATTTATGGTTCAACAAACCTCAGACTTATCTAAGGTGAACATGTGCATACACGAGAGATCGGAAAAAACCTTTTTCAAATCGACTTAGAAACGGGCGGGTTCAAAAACCTCATTTGTAGCTATGTAATAAAAGCTGCTAAAATCACTCTTGTCGAGTCAGGTCCAACTTCTTCCGTGCCTAATCTTGTTTCTGGCTTAAAAGAACTCGACATACCCTTTGAAAACGTTGAGTACCTTGCAATCACACATGTTCATTTAGATCATGGCGGCGGCGCGGGTACCCTGCTTAAATTACTGCCTAATGCTAAAGTCCTTGTCCATTCAAGAGGAATGCCTCACTTGATTAATCCCGAACCGCCTCTGGTTATCGGCTCAAACAGTTCTAGGATTTGTCAGCGAAATTTTCGGCGAACCAGAGCCAGTTCAAGAAGAACGCATAATTCCGGTTACGGAGGGCATATTTGATTTAGGTGAAGGTGCCAATTTGAAAGTAACTGAAACACTTGGGCACGCTTCACATAACCTGAGTTATCAAGAATCATTTAATAGAGGCGTTTTTCCTGGAGATGCTGCAGGAACATATTTTCCAGAGTTCGACGTTGTAGTTCCAACTACCCCACCGCCATTCCATTTGGAGTCAGCATTGGCTTCTCTGGATAAATTAATCAGTCTAGAGCCACCTGTTTTGTATTATAGTCATTTTGGAATAGCCAACGATGCGGTGCAACGCCTAAAAGACTACAAGTTACAGCTCGAATTATGGGCAAGAATAGCAGAAGAAGGAGTTAAGAAAAATCAAAGCTTAGAAGAGATACGTGACAGAATTATTGCCGAAGACAAAGTTATTGACCCAAATTGTGGATTTCATTAAGGCTCATCGTATTTACTCAAAAACGGTTCTGGAAAATTGTGTAAAAGGATTTATCGAATACGCAAAGCAGAAGCAAGCTTGATAAAAGTTTTATAGTCTCATTAATCTCTTGTTTGGAAAGGTGAAGATTTTTGGGCGAAAGTGAAAGCAGAGCAGCTCCTGAGAGAGTTCCTTTAGAAAAAGTTAACGATTACATGTGGCGCATCCCACAGTACAAGCCTGCAATGCGTGTTCCAGGCATGATTTTTGCCAACGAAGCTCTATTGGATAAAATGAAGACTGATAGGACTCTTTGGCAATGCTCAAACGTCAGCCAGTTACCTGGAATCTACAAACATGCTATAACATTACCCGATGGGCACGAAGGTTACGGTTTTCCCATTGGCGGTGTAGCAGCAACCGACTATGACAATGGCGTTATCAGCCCAGGCGGAGTAGGCTATGACATAAACTGTGGCGTTCGTCTTTTAGCCACAACGCTTACTGAACAAGAGATCAGACCCAAACTTGCTCCGTTAGCTGAAACTATTTTCCGTAATGTTCCTTCTGGACTTGGAAGCCGCAGAAAAGACCTCTCAATATCCAACGCTGACTTAGACCATTTAGCAGTTGAAGGCGTACCTTGGCTTATCAAACGCGGGTTTGGCTGGCCAGAGGATGCAGAGCACTGTGAAGAACAAGGTGCCATGCCTAATGCAGACCCAGACAAAGTTTCAAACACCGCTAAAAGCAGAGGCTTAACCCAGATTGGCACTTTAGGTTCAGGAAACCACTTCTTAGAAATACAAAAAGTAGACAAAATCTACAATCCCAAGACAGCTAAGGCTTTTGGAATCACGCAAGAAGGTCAAGTAACTGTAATGATCCATTGTGGGTCAAGAGGATATGGTCATCAAGTTTGTTCTGATTACCTAAGAGTAATGGAGCATGCAGTGTTAAAGTACAAAATAACATTACCTGACCGCGAATTAGCCTGTGCCCCTGGAACGAGCAATGAAGCCCGAGATTACTTCCAAGCAATGGCTTGCGCTGTCAACTATGCTTTTTGTAATAGACATGCAATAATGCATTGGGTTAGACAAAGTTTCCAACAAGTTTTCCAGCAAGCCCGCTGAAAATTTTGGTTTAAAACTTGTTTATGACGTAACCCATAACATCGCCAAAGTTGAAACCCACAAAGTTGATGGAGGAGAAAAGAAAGTTTGGGTTCACCGCAAAGGTGCAACACGTGCTTTCCCAGCCAGGACACCCAGATATCCCAGCAGATTACCGAAGTGAAGGACAACCAGTGCTTATTCCAGGAAGTATGGGTACAAGCTCATGGGTTCTAGCAGGCTCACAGAAAGCAATGGATTTAACCTTCGGTTCAACAGCACATGGCGCAGGTAGAATGATGAGTCGATCAGCTGCAAAACGACAGTATTGGGGCGGAGACATAAAGACGGCTTTGGAAAAACGAGGCATTGTTGTCCGCGCCGCCAGTACTTCAGTTTTGGCTGAGGAAGCAGACCCAGCATACAAAAACGTGGACATGGTTGCCGATGTCAGCGACAAAGTTGGAATCGCAACAAAGGTAGCAAGGCTTGTTCCGTTAGCAGTTGTAAAAGGCTAAAATCATACCCGACTTTCTCCATTTTTATTTTTTGTATTAGCGTTTTGGAATCTATTTGGGAAATTGTATATCTAAAAGCTTAACAATGGACTATAATTCAAACTCATACGAAAAGTAGGAAAGCGTCA
The DNA here is from genome assembly GCA_963768895.1 of Candidatus Bathyarchaeota archaeon. Classification (GTDB taxonomy): domain Archaea; phylum Thermoproteota; class Bathyarchaeia; order Bathyarchaeales; family Bathycorpusculaceae; genus Bathycorpusculum. Next base: position 26,977 of record CAVYJU010000013.1, on the reverse strand, counting down.
TTGAACAAAAACCAAATCAGGCTTCGATACAGTGGATTCATAGTTTTTTCAACTCAATTACTAGGCGTAATTACCGGGCTTATCTATACACTTTTGCTCACCCGAAATATGACTAAACCCGAATATGGTATTTGGTCAAACATTTTTGATTACACAATCTACTTTTTGCTTTTTAGTAACATATTGCCCTTCTGGGTAACAAGATTTACGGCAAGAGGAAAAGAAGGGACTGTCAAAACAAGTGCCTTCACTCAGTTATCGATTGGCATAATTTCATCAATAATTTATTTGCCAATTATTTACCTAATTTCAAACTCCATCGGAACCAGTGCTTATCTGCTGATTTATTTTCTTGCAGCCCTGAACATCCTGACTACTTACATGGTTACTGTTTTTGAAAGCGTTTTGCAAGCTACAAAACCTCAAGCTGTTGGGTACGGTTTTATAATTCAGGAAATTGTAAAAGTGTTGTATGCTTTAGTTTTGATTTTAGGTTTTAAGCAAATATTTCTTGGTGCGATATTAGGTTTAGTTCTTGGTCCAGTTCTTCAAGTTCTGTATTATGTTTTTCTTTTGTCTGATTTCTTTAAGGAGAAGCCAAACTGGGCGTACGCTAAAGAGTGGTTTAAAGGTTCACCAGTAATGATTTACAGCGCTGTTGGTTCTACGCTGTTCTCATTTATTTTTATCTTGCTTTTCTTGTACGGCGGATCGGTTGCGAGAGCTTATTATCAAACCGCTTTGAGCTTTACTACCGTAGTTGGATATTCTTCTTCTTTGGCGTTTGCAGTATATCCTAAATTGCTTGCTAAATCTTGTAGCGACGAACAGGTGGGTTTGTCATTTAGAACAGTGTTAATGTTGGCGATTCCGCTTGCCACAATAACGATGATTATGTCTGTATCGTTTTTGAGTATCCTAAACGGTGCTTATGGTGTTGCTTGGCCGGTTCTTATCGCATTAACGATTGATACGTTGGTGCTGGTGATCTATAATTTCTATACTTCTTGTCTCTTTGGTGTGGAAACATTTGATGCTGAAGGACAAATTTCTATGCGAAAATTGGTTAGAAGCAAAATCTTCAAGGTATTTAGTGTCCCCTATATTCAGGCAGCAATTGCTTTGCCGTTGACGTATTTTGTACTCACGCAATTCCCTGTGGGCGGGTCCGTAGGAGTTACAGTTGAGGTTGTAGCGATACTGATCGGCGTACATATTTCAAGTTTCATTGGAGTTTACGCCTATATGAAACGCTCAATCAGGATATTTATCGCTTGGAAAAGCATAGGAAAATACGTTCTGGCTGCCCTTCCTATGGGGGTTGTACTATGGCTACTTCCGACAACATCAACATTGCTTTCCACAATAGCCAAAGCAATTGGAGGTTTTGCATTTTACGCAGCACTGCTGGTAGCAATCGACTCAGAAGCTCGAAAGCTAGTAAGTCTAATTTGGCTAGAACTTAGAGTTTCATGGCAACAATTAATTGGCAAAAACGATAAAATTAAGGTAGAAACATCTTAAAACAAGTGAAAATTAATATCTTTAGAAAGAATTGTATTTAGAGCGCTTTCTAAGTTCGCTTAAAGGGGTCGGCGTTCCATTGAAGGATGAATGTGGAATTTGCGGCAGAGTTCTAAGAGTAGCTTACATGCGTAAGTGCGAACGCTGCAAGAAACTGTATTGCCGAGACTGCATGGTGCCTGACGTAGCAACTGGCGATCCAAATGCAATGTTATGTTTGCATTGTGCTAGGCGAGTTGTTGCTCCTGTTTCAAAAGGGAAATACGATGGGCTTGAAAGTCACCTAAAGTTTAGAGCTGCTTTCACGAGTTTAGTAAAACTTTCTTTTGCAAGAATAGATGGCTTAATAGGAAGCAGTCTTCCAACAGATGCTTTCAGGGACACGGCTTGGTGGAGCAATACATCGACTAGTGCTCACGCGAAAGCTTGGTTAAAGGCAGGTTGGGAAGTGCAGGAAGTAAATCTCAAAGAAGGATATGTCACATTCAAGAAAGTACGCAATATCGCCGTCAAAAAAGGCTAGCAGACGTAAACTTGAGATCAATAAGCCCTTCACGCCTGTGCCCGTTCATAGGCCAAGATCAAAGATACCATCTAAGACGAAGGTAGCGAAGCTTTATGCCAGGATTAAAAATATGGAACGAAACCGTGCAGCCGAGCGGCGACAGATCAGAGGATTTAAAGCGAGACCACGGCATTAGACGAACCTTTTTAGGTAAATCACAGCATTAAGCATTAAACTAAGTGGTGCCATCGGTTGCTTGAACGAACCGTCAGCTCGGAAATTGATAAAACATATGAAGCTATAAAAGCTGCTTTTGCCAGGAAAGACTGCAAGATAACTTTTGAGAAGCCGCCACAACAGATTTTGATCAAGCAGGGGTCGTTATGGGGAACAACGCCAAAAACGGCCAAAAAAATTGTAAAAGTTAATTTGGTATCGGTTGATTCTAGAACAAATTTATCTTATTCATCTTATCTGAGTTCAGACTGGAAAAATATTACATTAATCGGGTGTGTTTTGGCTGCTGTATTGGTTGGTTTGTGTTTATGGATGTCTTTTGATATAAGCGCATTTATTCTCACGCGGAAACCTAGTTTTTGGAGCTGGATAATAACCAATAACGGCAATGTTAATTTACAAGTGGGGCAGGCTTTTGAAAATTTAACAAAGATTCTTGCTGCTTTTCTTTCAGTTATCATTCTTCTTGAAATCGCGATTACTGTTTATGTAAGTCCTAGAATCGATAGGTTTGCAGAGGAGATCATCAATTCGCTTTCGGTCTAAATTTGACTCTAACTTATTTTTTTACCACATTTCTCGCAATATGACGCAAACGATTTGTTGCCTGAGCCACAGTAAATGCAGAATTTGCCACTCTCTACACTGCTGTCCCCTGTTTCATCAAGCTTGTTTTCTTGGGCATTTGGGTCTACCGATTGACTAATGTTTGATTCATTTTTGACTGTTTGACTATAGGCTTTTGTTTTCTTGACGCCTGTTGCTGTTTTAACAGTGACTGCGATTGAAATACCGATTGCAATTACTATAATTATGAATGGAATGGGATTAGCTGAAATTAAGTTGAGTGATATTGGTTGGACTGGCTCAATTTTGGGTTGAGTAATATTCGGTGTAGCGGTTGGGATCGTTCCGCTGTTTGGTGTTGAAGTCGGTAATGTCGTATCGGGGGTGTATGGAGAATTGGTCAGATTAGGCGCAGCTGGATAGGATTCTTGTGAATCTATAACATATTGGCTGCTCTCATCTATTGGATAAACAAAAGCGCTTTTGCCTTGGAACTCATCTGGCAGATCACCAACTTTGAAGCCTATTCCCGTGGTTTCCGCATAATAATATGTTTGGCTGTTGTATGTCCAGTAGGTGCCTTGAAGGTTATTTCCTAGTATTCCAACCGCTAAATGATCTGGAGGGTTAATGAAAACTACGCCGTCACCTATGAATCAGCATTAAGGTCGAATAAAGTATAGAGTGGGATTTGCAGTCTCCAACATCATCAACTAAAGTTTCAATGGGGAATCTTGGATAGACTTGATATGGAGTGCTTAGCGTTATCAGTTTTGTAAGGTATACTCTGTACAAACGCTAAAACAAAGTTTGCTTCATCTTGTGAATTGAAGCCGTTGACTTGTTGAAGTGTCATTAAATTTTTGGGCGATTACTTGTAGATACTGATCATTAGTAGTGGTGAAGAAGCCAAAGTTTGACAACTGAATTTGTGTTCGCTGTGAATCAGGAACTGCTACGTATGCGTTGTACAGTGCTGTAGGGATACTCAGGTTCCAGGTCCAGTGGTTTCCGCCATAATCCCATGAAAATTCTCTGTACACAACTTTGGTTTTGATCAGTAGTCTGAGCGTTAACCACTCCAAACGGACGTATTATCGGTATCGACACAAGAAGCAGAAACCCTAAGACAATCAATAATGAGATTGGTTTATGGCTCAGCAACGGTCTACTCATTAGACTCTTCAACTTCGATAACATTCATTATCCATGCGTTTAAAACTTATCCCAAATTGTTACCAAGTGGTAAACTGTTGAACAGTCAAGCAAGTATGGTTAAGCTATAAACAGATATTGCTGAATAGAGAAATAATGAGTCAACTAAAAACGCTATCTGAAAAATTGACTCTTTAAAAAATATAACAAATTGGAACCTAAAAAGAAAAATATTTTCACCAAACTATTTTTGCTTAATTATGCCATAGCTTTGTTTCTTCCAGGCGTCCCGAAACTTATTGTAGTAATCTATCGGCTGGAAAACAGGCGCATAAGTTAACTGCCATTCAAGACCACATTTGCAAACTGCGTACACTTCTTTTTTATGCACATTCGCCAAAATCTGACACAGTTCCTTCCGACATTTTGGGCAATAGTATGGTCCATTAACCATTTGTTTTGCGTCTTTTGTCAAAATCTTAATTCGACTACCAGGAACTTTACGCGCTTCTTTACCCAAACCCATCTTCCGACACTTACTAATTTCATATATTTACGATTCGCTCAAGATATACCATTCCATCACTAAAAGTTAATTTTCGCGTGAGAAGTTCGAATCTGGTTTGAAATTAAGACGCAGAAACGGTTTTCAGGTTTTTGATTATTAATAGCTTAAAACTTGGTGGCGGTTCTGTTTTTCAAAAATTAAAATTGAGTTTGAAGTTTTTTCTTCAATTTTCGCGATGGATCGTTTTGGGAGGGCTTGGAATGGGTTTGGATTGGCGAAAGCTTAGCGCTTGCGGCGTTTTGCTTTTGAAGTTGTGAAGGAATTTGACGTGTTTCTACGGGGTTTTGACGTCTTTTTGCGCATTTCTTACGTGTTTTTGCGTGTTCTTGACGAAATAATTTTCCAACCTGATCCTGCAAAATCACAGGGGTCTCCCAGAAGTTCACGTTTGCACGTAGCTACCCACAAATAAGCTTTGATAGTAAGCCAAAACTCAAAAACATCTTCTGGCTGTCTTAACCGACAGAGAACAAGTGTAACAAACCTCTATTCATCTGGTTGACTTAGACGTTTTAACTATTTTTTTCTAAAAGTATTATGACCACATTGATAAAGTATTTTCAAAACAGAATAGAAAATTAGGCTATTTAGAGCAACAATTTGAACAGCAATTAAGAGCTATAGTAAGCAAGCCTTAAAACTGAAAGTGAAAGAATAATCTGATAACAAGGATATTAAAATGAATAAGAGAATGTTGGTTCTTACTCTTGCATTGATAATTGTGATAGCTGCAATTGCAATATATTTTGTTTCAAGTGCTCCCAAAATCACTATTTCATATTCATCAAAATATGGAAATACCTTCTACAGCGGAAACAACACATACATACTATTTTATCTAAATGTCACAACAAGCAAAGATTGCCAATTTGACTTTGGAAATCTGCAAGTAACCTGCAATGGTCAATCAATAACAGTCATAGTTGGTTCAGGCCCAAACACGATTAATCTTCAAAGCGGTAAAGTTAATCAAGTGCAACTTGATTATCAGGTGAAAGGCAACGTAACTGGCAATTTCCAATTAGTCTATAATGGATCTTATGATGTAACTCTTAATGGATTACCGTCTGTAGAAGTGCAGAATTAGAAAGAAACTTGGAAAGCATTATGGTGAATTTGTACAGACTGGTGTTATTGTCCAAGTGGCAGCAACACCTTCATGTACGATAGATATTCCTGCATTAGATTCTAAACTAACTATTTGTAGTGGGGCTAAACTTCCTAAGGTCAATGCATTGTTGCTAATAACACCATTACTATATGAACCATAAGTTATTGGAACAGTTATATTTACTACCAAATTTCCAGTAACATCATAAGCAACCACATGCAACCCAGCATTATAAGCGGTACTTAATCCTTTGTTAGTCACTGTGCCTGATATGTAAAGATGATTAAAAGTTGTTGGGTTATTAGTATTATACGTTGAATTGGAGAGTATTTCAGAAACGCCCAAAGCTGTTACTAAATTAGGTAACATTTGACCTTTAAGACCAGCTATTTGATTATTGAGATCAGAAACTTGATTGTTAAGGCTGTTAATTTGAGTGCTTAAATTTGTCATTGTGGCATATTGTTGATCAATTACTTTGTGGCAAGCCACTAACTCTGTATCTCTAAAATTTACTTGAGTACTAACATAGAACAAAGCTCCACAGAAAGAAGCTATTATAATTACTAGCAAAATTCCTAAAGTCTTTGTTGAAATCTTCGAACTTTTTGTAGCCATCTATCTCTCTTCCTAAGATTTGACCAGATTTATCTCTGAAGGAATTTAAAACTTATTATCTATCAATACTTGAATCAAAAACTAAAAAGTATCTTGAAAGGTATTGAAACGCAAGACCTGTTATAAAGTTGTAAAGAAAAATAAAGAGAACTTTGCTCTAAGCGCTTTTGATTGTTTACGCAAAGGCTTTTCTTGTGAAATGTATCTATGTACTCCTGATTTAATTGCCACAATATCATGTTTACTTGAAATATCGGAAAGAAGGAAAAGAAGAAGAGTCAATATGGTTTGATGTTGATGAGAAAGAACTTTCTAATGAAGTTGCAAAGCCATTTAGTAAAGGGGATCCCTTTCTTTTTGCCCTAAACAAGATAGACCCTCAAACTGTTGAAAAATTTGATGTGTTCTTTTCTGAACAAAAACATTTTTCTGATATAGATCTTCCAGATGGTAGAAGTGTAATTTATCATAATGCACCTTATACTGCCAAATGTTTTTATGAGGGAAAGGTAGAGGCGTTCATATTGTACCAGTAATTATATTGCTCCTTCAAGCCCATTAGCGCAAAAAACTACCTTAGCTTTATCAAAAAGTCAGATGGAGGAGATTATAAACGACATTTTATCTTTCATTCAAAGAGAAGATTCAATTTGTAAGTTAGTATGTACAAGGAAAGATATCCCACAGTTTCCGTTCGAACTAAAATCCAGAAGATTTCATGGATTTTGCCAAAAGTGACTTACAAGAAAATACTGAGAAATCTTTGGTTAACGCTTTATCAAATGTTAAGAGAGCAATAGATTGTAGACTTGCATCATTACTTTATATTTTTGGTTACTACCAGAAAACAAAAAGAGAAAACTGGAATTTTCCACGTACAACTGATTTTTTAGTAAAGATTGGCGTAGTTGCCCCAATCTGATTGAAGAAAATTAATAAAAAAAGAAATGAGCTTGAGCACGATTTTAAGAAGCCCACACATGAAGAAGTAGTGGATTTTCTAGATATTGCTTCTTTGTTCTTTCAGTCTACAAAACAGTTTTTGCAAAGAACCTATCAATTTGAAATTATCCCCAAGGCTAATTCTAAATATTATCCTTGGGTTTGTTTGCGTATACTTGCTGACAAGGGTTTAATTAAATTAAGTTATGCGACTGAAAAAATGACAAAATACAATATAGAAATTTCAGTTGATGATGAAGAAAATTATAACAAATTTCTTACTAATATCACCTTGTTCATAACGAACAGATAATTCAGACTATCGTAGAAAACTTTCTTCAAGAAATAATTATTAAGTATTGAATACAGTTCAAAACTGACCTTCCCCTTTTTACTTCATAGTTAAATCGACAGGTAAATTGCAAAAGATAAAAGTGAAAGTGTCATAAACAGACATTGGGACTGAGAGCTGATTTAGGAAGTGGCTTTCAAATCTTTATCAAAAAGAAAAGAACAGGTCATGCAAAGTATAGCTGTCGCATTTACTGAATTAATCTTTTCTTTCTTGGGATGTACTGAAAAGATTCTATAATTATTGCAATAGTCTAAAAGCGATTCATGCTTTCTTGGGACAACTTTACCGTATTTTTCCTTATTGTTTGTATATTCACCAATAAGCTGACCTAAAGTCAAACCATCTAACTTAGCTTCAGGGCACTTTGATTGCATTAATGAATAAAGCCTATTTTCAATTGCTGAAACACTCATAACAATTGTCGAGTAATTCAATCCATGAATATGACAGTTAAGTGCTTCATTTAATCTGTCTTCCTCTTCACCTTGAAGTAAATTAATTTTAGTCTTGAGTTCATAAACAGAATTTTTGAAGCACTTTTCTATGAAGGTCAAAAATCCATTAAAATTATCCCACTGAGAAATCATGGTTGGAGACTGCAAAAAAGTTATTTCTTGAACCATTTCCTGTTTATTTAAATCTAAATATTCAATTCCAAATATTTCTAATATACTTATAATATTAAATAGCCTTGTCCATTTAGAGCAGTAACTTGGTGTAAAACAATAATCATAATCCACTACTTTCTTAGTATCGCCATCAAAAAATTGTTTTAGAACATCTCTTCTGAACTCCTTAATAAGTCTAGAAACTAAATAGGCATCATTTAAGATATAGTTCAGCTTCAACACCGCTTGAAAGTTCTAACAAACCGGTAGTTCTTTTGTATGTTAACACTTAAAAGTTTAAGCCAAACTCAACACTTGAATTTTACACTATTAGCTAAAGTACTTAGGCTTTTGTTGGATTAATTAAACCTTAGTTTCTTCTTCCCAAATTTTCGTGATTTCTTATTTCTATTGATTGCTATTTTACCGCAATGAGTTTGATATTCAATTGGCGACATGATGGACAATATGATACAGCCAAAGGTTTAGGGTGCATTGCGAATTTTGAGTGACAATGGGAGCATTCTACATTTGTTCCTATAGGTATTTCGTGAATTTTATATCCAACAGGCAAAAAATATTTTCTTTCTCCGTACCCTTCTATAATGCTTCTAACATATTCAAAATGGGTTTTGTCTTGAAGATTGTATGTCATGTAATCTGTAACGTAAGGAATTGGAAACTCTATTTTTGAATTTATCTGTTCAAACACCCAAACTTTCTTACTGTAGGCGCATGCTAATCCAACTTCAAAAGAAATCCAATTTTGTGTGTATATTGAACTTCGAATATTGGGTCCTAACAAAAGGAAAACAGCTTCCGATTGACTTATCTCATTTCTTATCTCCAACCATTCAGGTGAGTTTAATTGCTCAAATTCCATGCACACAGACTTAACACCAGTTCTAGCAAAAACTTTGTCGAAAGAAGTAACTATGTCAGTATCATTTTGACTGTGGGAGACAAATATCTGCTTCTTTTCACTCATTTGATTTCAACCCTTCATTATTTTGATTATTGTCTTAAGTGCAGCTATTACGCTTTTGCATTAACTAAAACAATTAGACAGCAAAGGTTTTAGGCTTTTTATGTCACATTATGAAAAGATGTGGTACTAGTGGTTGGAAGGGATGCAATTGAGACATATGAGAATCAGGTTCGTCAAGCTTTCCCTTGTTGCCCTTTATGTGGAAGCAAGAAGTTAATGGCTAAGTTGATTTCAGGTGGGAAAGATACTTTATCCTGTGAAAGCTGTAAGGCACAATGGCATCTTATTATTGGGATTAGTGGTCTTAAATGGGCTGAATTAGAGCATGCACCTGAGAATGGTGAAGGCAAGGTTTACTTGGGTAAGCGATATGAAAAAGGACAATGGCAAAAATTGGCTGAGAAACTTATGAAAGCCAATATTACAACGCCCACTGCGAGAGAAGTTAACCAAATTGTAAGAGAGAAAGAAATAATTAGAGAAAAAGAAGTGATTGTTAAAATTAGATGCCCTTATTGCAAGAACCTCTATAACGAGATATTAGATAAATGCCCTAATTGTGGAGGGCACTCCTAATTATTCACTTATAGACCAACTTTTCATTGATGATAAGTCTTAAATCTGCATTGCTCAGAAATAGCATTTACTGGAAAACTAATTCGCTAGCAATCGAATTTAATGGGACTTATTAATGAAAAGAAAATATTCAATCCTTGTCAAATCAACAATTGTCACTGCTTTTCTAGTTGGTGCACTTTTTTGGTTAGGAGGAAGTTCAGTTAATACCATAACACCAGCACACTTTGACTATAGTAACAATCCAACTTTTTCATCAAATACAGTAATAACCAATGGTCCCAGTTACTTCTTTCCAAATGCGTATGCCTCTTTCTCAGTTACTAATCCATATGCAAAGTATATGGACAATTTCACTTATTACATTTCCATTGACAATGTTACTTGGGTTCAAGTTCCTATAGTTAATACCACAAGCTATACAACAATTGAGAAAGTGCCTCTAAGCGGTTTTAACTTCACTTTATATCAAAAGATTGATTTTCGTACCCAAGACTTCTTCAGCTTAAATCAAACCATACCAATGGATAAAATCATTAATTCTTTTAATAATACCCTAACTCTATCACCTATCCCTACTCCAGAATCAATAGTTATTTCAATATTGCTGGTGATTGCAGTATTCTCGTTTATCCTTCAGATAATTGATTTTCTTTCCAAAAATGACTGAAAAAAAAATTACTCTTAATGAAGAGTATTAGAAAAGATGCACTATGCAGAGCATTGTTTTAAAGTATTTGATTTACTTCTGGATTGGCGATTGGCTGCTTCTTCATTCCCACTTTGATTAAGTAAGAGCCTATAACAATGAATATGACTGAACCCACAAGAGGTGGAACCACAGCCCCTAACACTTCAGCAAATATAGTAAAATTAATGAAAACATAGTTGTTTATTGTGGCAAACCAATACAGTTCTTTGTAGAAATTAGGAAAGCTGAATAGTATCCAAATTGTTTGAAAGAGAAGGATAAAAGAATAAATTAAGATAATTAAGCCTGACCATAATATTTTTGATTTCTTGCCCCTAATAATAATCCAATAACTCAATCCCATGAGAATTAATCCGCCCAAAATAGGAGTGGCAAGAACCAAAACCTCTGTAAAATAAATCATCGTATAAATCCAACGATAATCATAACCAGGTATAACATCGTAGATTCCTGGGTAAATGTAGAGATAGTAAGTCATCAGCCAAAGACCCTGGCAAAGAAGAAAAAACGAATAACAAAATGTAACAACCCCTAACCAAAAAGTCTTTGGCTTATCTCTCAAATTCATGAATAACACTTGATGTTTTATTGTTTCAGAATGTTTTTAATTCCTTCTATGTTTGAGGACGATCTAAAATTAGTTCTTAATGGTTAAACGCTGTCGAAACTGATTTGCATATTTAAAGCATATTCTCTGGTATTCTTTGCTTTCTTAGTTTGAATATTAAAGGAACTGATAGTATTGAAAGGAACAAAGGGATTGCTATCAATGGAAACTCTGGGACTGAAGGCATTGGACTTGGTGAATTTTTTACAGTGGTAGTTGGAGTTGAATTATCTGCCAGGAATTGAAATGAAGTTGAAGCTTCGTTAAAAATCAGGCTACTTCCTAAGAAAAGAGTGCCAGTTATTACAAGATTATGGTATCCGTTCTCTAGACCTGAAATATTTACTAAATATGAAAAGGATGGATTGATTGTGAAGTCTTGTTGATAGCTAGCATACTGGTCATTGGCAGTTTGATTTGATTCAATATCTATTTCAGCCCCATTATCTATGTGATAAGAAACAAACCCAGTAAATGTGTAAGTAGGTTTGCGGTCTATTACCCATTGCAAGTTGATGTCTAGAGGTATTGTTTTAGAATAACTTGTTTGGTTGTTGGGGCTATATACTGTAAGATTGTAATGGACGCCTTCAATATTGGGACTAACATAAAAACGTGAAGATGTATCATTTTGGGCATTAGTTATTGATGGAGTTAGGAATATCACTGTTAAAAAGACAACAACAATAACCCTTAGCCTCTTGCTGTTTTTTCCCATACTTGATGATTAACCTATTTCTAATAAAAGCCTATTTATCAACAACCTTGACTAATTCAAGTCAAGATTTCTTTACTAACTACAATAATTGTATTTACGTTCAAAAATTATTTCTCAGCTTAGATTTAACTTTGGTTTGATCTGCCAACGAGCAAGGCAAATTACTCCAACAACGATTGTCAAAACATCAATTATCAGAAGGGTTGCAAAAACAAGAATGGTGTTTCCATGTATTGGAAACAGCTTAAGTATTGTGGTGTAAAAAAAGAGGTATCCAATCCCAATTATAACAAGGGCTAACCCCATTGAGAATCTTTGAGTAGGTTTGTAACGGTAGATTACAAGCCCAATTAACAAATACACTGCTGGAACTCCAGCAAACACAAAATCATTTACCAGAGACATGACAGCCCTAGTTTGAGTAATCAATATTTAATTTCTTTGCTTTAACGCTCCAAACTTAGTTCTTAATGGTCTTTATATCTAAAGTTGACCAGTCTGTATTCCAAAACTAAGGATTGGTTGAGAACGAGAATTATGTGTGAAACTTGTAAAACAGAGGGATGTCTCCAGCAGCTGGGTAACTACTATCGAGTTAGACATTATGATGGGGTAGGGCAGAATGGCAAGGGCAAGTTTTCTTATCATCAGTAAACTAAGGAATGGGTTCAAAGCCAACTAAGCAAAGATTCCAACATTGAACAATTGAACACTAATTCAGATCAGACTAATGTTCTAAGTGTTCAAAAACCAAATCATGATGGTTGCAATAACCTTAAATTAAGCACAGATATTGGAAATACAAGTAATGTCAAGGGCGGTTGTCGTCTAGTCTGGTTTAGGACTTTAGCCTTCCAAGCTAATGATCCCGGGTTCAAATCCCGGCGACCGCACTTCAACCGCACCAGAATTCAGGTTCGAATCCCAGCGAGCCCGCAACTACAAAAATTATCGACTTTTTTTCCAAAATAATGGGTCAAATAACTTGGATTTTAACCTGTTTCATAGTAAAATCTTAGAAAATGTTCATTTTATACAAATTTCTAGTCACCCTATGAAATGCAATCCATCAATGGTAATGTATAAATTACGGTTAGACTTTTGTATGACTTAAGGTGAGAATGTTGTTAAAGGAGGAAATGAAGGTCGGTCCTAAAGGGCAAGTGGTTATTCCGCGGGCCATGAGAAAAGCTCTCCAAATTGAACCAGGAAATAAAGTGGAATTCGTTTTGGAAGACGACAGATTAATCTTGAAAAAACCGTTTTTTGACGCTGTCGCTGTGTTTCGAAGGATAGCCAGAGGCGGTAAGTCAGTGTCGAAAATAGATTCGGACGCAAATTACGAAGAAGAAATGGAAGAGCGCGCTCGCAGATGCTCTATTTAGATGCGAATATTTTCGTGTTTTCAATTCTAAACACCGAGAGCTATGGGAATAAGGCCGAGGCAGTTCTTCATAAAATTCAACGGGGTGAAGAAAAAGCAATGACTTCAGTCTTAACAATAGATGAAGTCTTTTGGGCAGTTAAGAGGAATAGAGGGATCGAAAAAGCATTGGAAGCGGGTCAAGCTTTGCTAGCGTTCCCGAATCTGGAAATCGTTGCCGCCAACAAGGAGATAGCATTTATGGCATTGCAAATAATTGAAGAATTTCGACTTGATCCAAGGGATGCATTTCACGCTGCGACAGCGATTATTGAAAAAGCAGATTGCATGATCTCCAACGATCTCCATTTTGACAGAGTAAAAAACCTAAAACGGCGAGGATTGTAATATTCGCCTAGCCATTATCTTTAATTAATTTTCAAACCCACAGACGTGAACTAGCAACGAAGAAATTACTCGAAAAGCAGCAACGTAAAAAGTGGTCATTTCAAATGTAGCTGTTTTTTCAAAGTAATTTAAAAGCAGTCTACAGAAATTATCTTTAATTGAGATCTGATCAGATGATTTCAGGCCAGCCTTGGCGATGTGAGTTCGATAGATAGCGTAGTGCTCTTTAATTGCTAATTGTTGTTTGAACAACTATCCTTCAGCGCTTAAAATGGTCACACAAGTATTCTATTTTTCCCCGTTCAATCACGAATCTGGACGCTGATTAAATTAGATGAGACCCAAAAACGTTTAGCATTGGTCATAAAATCCCGCTGATATGGTTTTGAACCTGATTTCTGGTGCAACCCGGCGACCGCATCTTAACTGCACCATAATTCAGGTTCGAATCCCAGAGGTTTGAGTTGCCTCATGAATGAATCTCCTTGCACGGTTGATTATACAACTCTTTTACACTGATGCTTTTCTTAGCTTGTTGTTTCCAACCTCGATTACCCATCCAAAGATACATCCATCGAGGAAATCCTAGTCTTCGACATTGAAACAACCGCGCTATCAGGAATGGGTTCTCCGTTTGCCAAAGCTTCAGCAGCAATTCCTAAAGCTTTGGTCTGGTTTCTAACTTGACCTCCCATTTCAGCGAGAGGCTGACCTGATATCATCCCGCCGCCACCCATCGCCAATCCTCCCGCCCAGTCAAAACCTACTTGTTTTGCAAACAATCTGCACACTTCCAAAGCTTTGCTGTTATGGATTGCCTCAGGGAAACCGCTGTTTGCAATTGCCGCAAAGCTCTTCTTGCTTTTCTGGCGTTTGGCTTTTTCGTGTTCTGCAATCAACTCCAGTGTCTCGATTGCTTGTGAATGTAAACAATCCACGTACAATGGAAATGCAAGAATGACAAGATCAGATTGATCGACGAGCCTAAGCAGACTTGCTTTTTTCTGGTCAGAGCTAAGACTCTGGCAAAGGTAAGTTTTTTCAGTTGCTATGCCTTTCTCATGTAGCTTGTCGAGTAGGAAAGTTCCGAGAGAATTCGATGTGCTGTTTGGGCCTTTCGGACTGCCAACCAATAAAGCTGCACAAGTTGGTTTTTGCATCATTGGACACCTGCCTTCGATAGAGTTGAGATTACTTTTTGCTTGATGACATCAGGGTTGTCACTTGAATAAACTATGCTGGAAACCGCTGTTGTGTGCAAGTTTATTCCATTTCTGCTGACCAAAGTTGTGAAATTATTTTCGCTTTCTTCGTCCGCGCCTGGCAGGACACCTATCGCAACTAATTTGGGGTTTTTATCGTATCTTATTGCGTGGTGAACTTCGCCGTTAATTTTTTGGAAGAAGGGTAGCAGCAGTGGACACGCGTACCTATCCATGGCTTTCTTAAGTTGCGAGGAGTACATTCCAAAAGTTACTGGCGTCAACAGAAAGACAAAGTCGCTTTGTAGGATCTTTTCGGGTAGGTCGCTTCCGGCGTCGTTGATTACGCATTTTCCCGGAGTTTTTAGCCAGCAGCCAAAACAGCCCAGACAGGGTGCGATCTTCTCATCGCGTAAAACCGTAACTTCAACTGTATGGTCGTTTATCCTAAGAAAATCCACCAGATAATCAGAAACCGTGTTTACGGGGCTTTCCTTGGTTTCTGAACCGTTCAAAACCAAAGCTTTCATCTATGCATAGCCTCCAATTAATTGGCGATTCTTCATTTTTGACAAATTTCGTTTGAGATTAGTTTTTGTCAATTTCTTTTCCTCATCCAGTACAGAGGTGGGAATGGCGATAAACCGTCCTCAACAACAATTATGAAAAATCAAATGAATTATGAAATATCATAAATATTCGACTAACCTATTCCTGAATGATGGGTGCTTTGAGTTTTGGAAGCGTTGCATAATCTTCTCTTTGAGCTTGCGGGTGAGGATCGGCTCAATATACTGTTTGAACTGAAGAACAAACCTCTTAGGCTTTCATATTTGTCCAAGAAGCTTGGTTTCACTGTTCAGGAAACCTCTCGGAATATTTCAAGGCTTACCGAAGCAAAATTGGTAACAAAAGAGTGCAGATGGTTGCTTCTATTTGACGCCTTACGGTGAAGAAACATTGGATCTTCTTGGAGGATTCAATTTTCTATCGAAGCATCGCGAATATTTCGTGACTCATACCCTTTCGACATTACCTAAGGAGTTCTCAAACAGTATCGCTTCGCTTAATGGCTGTGAATTGGTTGAAGATGTCATGGTTGCATTCTCCAACGTGGAAAGCATGATTAAGAAAGCCGAAGAATACATTTGGATTTCTTCTAATCAGATTCTTGTTAGTACGCTGCCGTACCTTCAAGAAGCGTTGAAGCGCGGAGTCGAGTTCAAATTAATATTGCCAATGGAAGTTACTCCTCCAAAAGATGCTGTAGAACGAATGTATGATCCAATTTTTCTCCAAGCTCTGAAAACTGGGAAGTTTGAGAACAGATTCTTGGAGAAAATCGATGTATTAATCTGTCTCTCAGAGAAAGAGGTTGCAGCTCTTGGGTTCTTGAGTGTTGATGGCAAAATGGATTACCACGGTTTCCATTCTGACGATGAATTATCGTTCAAATGGACTAAGGCTTTGTTCTCTCATTATTGGGATTTGGCAACTCGACAAGCACTCGAATTTCCCGTTCCCTAAGTAACCAACCTGCGGGTTTGCGCTGACCTTAAAGAGAGTAAGATTTATTGAAAACTCCTCCTAAGCGGCGGTTGTTTCCCGGTTTGTTGTTTTGCCGAAGGCGAATTTGATTGCGCCTTTGGGACAGCTGTCGACACATTTTCCACAGAGGATGCATTCAGAGTTTTCCATTGACTTCGTTTGAACCATGGTGTTCACATCTAAGCTCATTGAGCAGCTTCTCGTGCAGGCTTTACAGTTGATGCATTTACTGTTGTCAGCGACAAGTTGCAGTGAAGGCCAATTGGCCGCGTTTCTAATCTTGCGTCCAATTATCATGAACGGCGCCATCCAGCATCCAGTGTGACAGAAAGCTCTCTTTCCAGCTATGAGGGCTACTCCTGCAATTACTCCAAGAAAGCCCAAGAATATCACAAGCGATTGCACATCTTGAATTGAAATTCCATAGTATGTTTGGTAGAGCGGATCGACAGCGCTTATTCCTCCAGCTTGTAGCAAACATCAAGACTATGATAGTCATCCACGGGGTCCATATGGCGTATTTTATCCAAGTTCTTTTTTCCGTTTGTCAAGCTTTTGTTGTTGGCTTTCATGCATAGTTCTTGGGTTGCTCCTCCAGGGCAAATCCAACCACAGAAGACGCGCCCAACAAATAGAGAAGATACGAACAGAGAAGCAAAGACTATGAGGCTGCCGTCTATAATTCCTACTGAAGCGCCAATTATGACGAGAATTGGCGAGAAGTAATAGTAGATGACTGGAAACAGTATGAACATTATTACTGTAAGTATACTTCTTGTTTGCTGTCGTTTCATTGTTGCTCACCTGCAGTCTGGACTAATTTTTTTGATGCGATACACTGTTCTATTTCTTTTTGGGATATGTCTAGTTTGAGGGTTCCGTTGGCGCCTTCTATTTCAAGCATTACACCTTCGACCATGTTGATGCTTGTTAGTTTGCCGAGGAAGCCTTCGAAGAATACTTGGCCGTTTTCTTTGTCAAGGAATGACATTCTTCTTACAGCGTTTTCGGTTTTCATCTCAATTGAGAATGAATGTTCTTCAATTCTTTTGATCATCCATATCGCCTTAAACATCACTGTTAAGAAAAATGATGATAAAGTAACCTCAACAGAAAATATGAAATATCATAAACGACTATGAAGTCACAAACAATTCAATGTACGGGGTTGCTGATAATTGGAGAATTTTAATAGTTTGCTTTTTGAGCTATCAGGGGTTGATCGTTTGGATATTCTCATGCTTTTGAAAAAGAATCCTTTGAAGTTGTCTCATATTTCCCGCGAGCTTGATTTTACTGTGCAAGAGACGTCTCGGAACATAGCAAGGCTTAGCGAGGCTAACCTGATAGTTAAAGAAGTTGATGGAGTCTTTCATCTAACGCTTTACGGTGAGTCAGCTTTGACCCAGCTTTCTGGATTTAGCTTTCTTTTCAAGAACAGAGACTACTTTTTGACCCACACATTAAGTGCCATGCCAAAACAGTTTCAAAGCAGTGTTGGAATGCTTGATGGCTCTGAGGTTGTCGAGGATGTTATGATTTCTTTCCGAAATGTTGAAGAAATGATAGCAAAAGCCCAGGAGCGGGTGTGGATTCTTACAAATCAAGTATTAGCTAGTACTATACCTTTCTTGACGCAAGCTATTGAACGCGGTGCCGAATTTAGACTTTTGATGCCTCAAGACTTTGTGCCTACAGCAAGTGTCAGGGAGATAGTTAATAATCCAGTTTTTGAGAAGGCTGTACGTGCTCGAAAGCTGAGATTGCCGCTTTTTAGGAAAGGTTGGGGCTTTTTTGTGCCTCTCAGAAAAAGAGGTCGCGGCAATTGGATTTCCTCGCGTTGATGGGAAATTCGATTACGCTGGATTCAAAGGTAAAAATGATTCAGTTAATGAATGGGCAAATGCTCTGTTTTTGCACTACTGGAACGAGTCTTCATCCCAGATTCCAGATCAATTGTTCAGTCCATGAATTTGCTTGCGCATCGCGCTACCCAAACGAAGACAAAATATTAAGTTTCAAGAAGTGAATAACAGAGAGTTAATGTTTTATGCTATTGGAAGAGAATAACGCCATCCTTTCCTGATTGACATGAAACTATTTAAGACATAATTGCAGTCTCTGGTTCAAATCATGCGAACCTCGTTTCCGCCATCCTTTTTAATTGCTGTTTTTCTTACCGTTCAAAAAAGGAAGCGAAAAGGTGAAAAGGCACAAATATAACTTAACTTCAATTGGTGATTTGAAATGAGCGACGTAGATATGGCAACAATTCAACTTAAAGGCGCAAAACAATCTTTCATTTTGAGCGGCGAGAAAAATTTTAAGACTGGAAGCAAAGGTTTTCATGCTCAAGGAAAAATGCAGATTGGCGACAAAAACTATCAAATAAACATTTTAGCCGTTGAAATCGGTTCAAAGCCAAAAGAGAAAGAAGAAAAGAAAAAGTAACTAACAGTTTTTTTAATTTTTATTTTTGTTTAAGGCACGATTGATGCGTTAATTATCGTCACGTTTTTGGTTGGTTTATCATTCTGATTCGTTGCTACTTTAGCGATTGCGTCAACAACATCCATTCCAGATATGACTTTGCCGAATGCCGGATGCTTGGAGTCTAAGAAATTATTGTTTACTAAGTTGATGAAGAATTGGCTGCTTCCTGTGTTTGGACCTGCATTCGCCATTGATATGGTGCCTCTGTTGTTGCGGTTGTTGGTTGTAAATTCGTCTTTGATGTCGGGTATTGATGGGTCACCGTATCCTGTTCCTGTTGGGTCGCCGCCTTGAATCATGAAGCCTGCGATAACTCGGTGGAAGATTGTGCCGTTGAATGTTCCTTTTTGAACTAAAGTCTTGAAGTTGTTTGTGGTTATTGGCATGTCGTTGCGAAGTTGGATAGTTATGTCGCCCATGTTGGTGTGAAGTAAAACTTTTACTCCGTTAACATATTCTTTGGAAACTGAAGAGGAACTTGATGCCGCATTTGAGGGTTGGTTTGTTGTTTTTCCTGACATAAAATTATGCCCCGATACCAATTAGGCTAATGCCTATTATGCCTATTGCAAGCAACAATGTTTTTTCGAATTAACTTTTTATTGGCTTTCTTTTTAGAAAAGAAGAAAATTAAAGAAACTGTGTTTCTTCTACTCTTTGCTTTATAGGTACGTAATTGAAGATTTTATGATGAGCTTAACTGGATTCACTGGATTACGGCTCATTTTCACCTGATATTGGGGATTGCTGTTACATGGGCATTGGCTATTGCATCAACTACGCTTTGTCCTGAGATCACAGTTCCGAAAACTGTATACGTTGAATCAAAGCCAGGGATTATTTGCGCCATTGTCTGCAACGTTTATGAAGAATTCGCTTGTTGCAGAATTGGGCTGACTGGTTTTAGCCATCGCTATTGTGTAAGGTAGATTGCGATTGTTTGTGCCTATCTCATCAGTATAGTTGGAATCGTCTGACTAATTGCGCCGCCTTGAATCATGAAGCCAGCAATCACTCGGTGGAATATGGTGCCGTCGTACCATCCTTTTTGAACTATGTTTATGAAGTTGGCAGTTGTGATTGGCTTATCAGTTCTCAATTGAATTGTAATGTTGCCTGCTGTAGTTTGGAATAGAACTTTCGTTCCAGTTGAGTTGCTGCTTGATGGAGATGGTGGTTGGAGTTGCAGTTGGACTTGTTGAATTCGTGTTTTGGCTACCTGGTTGTCGAATCACCGCATATGCACCTATAACAATTATAATTAGAGCTATTACGCCAATTATTATTGACTGTCTATTAGACTTTTTCTTCGGCGTCTTTTTATTTGCCATGCCTCTGAAATCTGCATCTGTTTATTTAAAATTTTCTAATTTAGATCGGATAGTTGGATGTTTTGAGTTTTTAGCTGTGTTTTTTTTACGTTTAAGCTTAAATGGCAAATTAGACATAAATTTGCCTATTGATATTGTGTGCTTAAGGCGAAGTGTTATGACGGATGTAGTGTTTGTCTTTGAGGTGCATCAGCCACATAGGCTTAGACGGAACCTGTTTTGGGAAGGCAAAATTTTCAGACGCTTAAAAAAAGAAGAGCTGTTCAATTACTATTTTGACAATGACGTTGACCGAGAGATTTTCAAGCGCGCTGCACGCAAATGCTATTTTCCATCAAATCAGATACTTCTCGATTCAATAGACAAACATAAGCATGACAGTAAGCAAGCCAAATTTTCATTCAGCATTTCGGGAGTGTTCCTTGAACAATGTGAAATGTTTGATCCTGACCTCCTTGAAACTTTCAAGCAGCTAGCCGGTACCGGATGCGTGGAGTTGCTCGACCAGACCTACTATCACTCTATCTCAAGTCTCTATCCTGACAAAGAAGAATTTATTGAACAGGTAAAAATGCACAAACAAACCATAAAAGACTTGCTTGGCTATTCGCCGAGCGTTTTCGAGAACACTGAACTTCTGTATAACAACACTATCGCTAAAACGGTGGAATCGTTAGGCTACAAGGGAATCTACACTGAAGGCGTGGAGAAAATTCTAGGCGAAAAATCTCCAAACTACCTTTACACCCCTAAAGGTGCCAAAAAAATTCGTGTCTTACTTCGCAACTACAAATTAACTGATGATATTGGTTTTAGGTTCTCAGCAAGATGGTGGCCTGAGTGGCCTCTTACAGCAGATAAATATGCAGGTTGGTTAGCAGGAACACAGGGTGAATGCATTAATATTTTCCCTGACTACGAAACTTTCGGGGAACATCATTGGCCAGAAACTGGAATTCACAGCTTCTTGCAGCATCTTCCTGACGAGATATTGAAGTTTGAGAATTTGCAAATGGCAACGCCATCAGAAGTAGTTGCTAAACATATACCTGCGGACGAGATCGACGTTCCTGAAGCAGGCGGCACAGTTTCCTGGGCAGACGTCCAAAGAGATCAAACCGGCTGGCTAGGTAACGTAATGCAGTGGGCTTACTACACCACACTTCGACGGCTCGAGCCGTTCATAAAAGAAGCAGACGACACTGAATTTCTTAAACTTTGGCGTGACTTTCAAACAAGCGACCACTTATACTATATGTTTACTGCAGGAGGTGGACCAGGTGAAGTTCACTCATACTTCAGCCCATTTGAATCCCCCATGGACGCATTCGTGGCTGCACAAACACTGCTAAGCGAATTTGAAGCAAGGCTAAGAATGGCGATTTTGACAGCAAACGAACCCTTCCTATTCTACACTGGAGTTGGAAAACAATATTACACAGGAATCATGGCTTGGAGCTTGAAAGGATTCGTTAAAGCAATCAAAGAAGTAAGCATCGTAGCCATCGAGTTTCATGTCTTCAATGGAGATTTTGAAAGCTGGGCTAAGAGTTCCCTTAAAGACCAAAAATTAGCGTTGCAATTTAGAGAAATCAAAGGTTTGAATGTACGAGGAGAAAAACTGCGAGAAGCTATTGTTAATTTCACACAGAAAAGATATGCGACCCTCAATAAGCAAACGCAAGACGCAACTAGACTTTTCTAAAACAAAATGAATATGCCTTTATAAAGGAAGCGTCATAATTTACTGACGGTACGGTGCAGTAAAAATGAGAGACGAGCTTCCTTATCCAGATAAAGTTTTGCAGACCCTGCATAATTTATGTGCAACAGCAGCTGATTTAGCAAGAAGAGGCGAAGAAGTAGCAAGACTGATGCAAAAAGACCCAAATGAAATTGAAGGCATCTTGGATAATTACAAGTCTGAGGGGTTTGCTGAAAGTTTTGTCGATAATGAAGGAAAAAAACGCTACTACCTTAATGCAAGGGGAATAATCAAGGTCTGCTCGCTTTTCACGTAGTGGAACCATGCGTGTAATCATTCTTTCCTGGGAGTATCCGCCAAGAGTGGTAGGTAAACTCTCGGAATATGTTAAAGCCATTTCAACCCAATTAGCAACAAAAAAGATAGACGTCAATATTGTAACGTACGATGATCGCATAACCGGTTTAGATGTAGAACCGACAGGAGTAAAAACTGTCAGGGTTTCAAACCCTGTTCGAACTCATATTGGGGTTTTAACGTGGGTTTTAACATTAAACCAAGAGGTTGAGCGAGCGTCAGCCAACATTTATTATGAAGCCAACAAGCAAATTGATCTTGTAGACGTCTTTGATTGGCATTTTGTTCCAGCGGCTGCCACGTTAAAAAGTGGTCTTGGTATACCATTCGTTTATTCGGTTGAAAGTTTAGAAGACCACAGGTCGCAAGCACTAAATACCCCGTATAATATGGCGATTAAGAGTATTGAATGGTTAGGTTTCTTTGAGGCTGAGAAAATCAGCGTTAAGTCGGAATGGATGCGAGATGAGGTTATTCGAATTTACAAGGTGCCTGAAGAAAAAATTGTTGTTATTTCAGCAGATCCTGACTCCTGGATTAACGGATATCCTTAAACTCTACAAAAGCGTGGGTGGAATGAAGACCAAATGAAAGATGACTTAACTGTTATGATGCTAAGCTGGGAGTTCCCACCCAGGGTAATCGGAGGAATATCGCCTCACGTTTACTTTCTCTCAAAAAACTTGGTAAAACAAGGCGTAAAAGTATATGTTGTTACCTGCGATTTTCCTGATACACCTTCTCATGAAGTTATTGATGGTGTCGAGGTTTACCGTATTGACTCCTACAAGAATCCTGCGCCTGATTTTGCGTCATGGGTTTACTTAATGAATCTTAATATGCAAAAGGAAACAGCTGCTTTAACAAGGAAAATCGGAAATAAAATTGATGTTTTCCATGCTCACGATTGGCTTGTGGCAGATGCAGGCATCGGGCTTAAACATGTTTTTCGAAAACCTCTTTTGGTAACTATGCATTCAACTGAAATCGGCAGAAGAGATGGATTACATACCAACACTGAAAAAATGATCCATGAAACTGAAGCTTGGTTGACGTATGAAGCTTGGCGGGTAATTTGTTGCAGCAAATATATGATTTCACATGTTAAGTGGGCGTTTGGGCTTCCAGATGATAAACTAGTTATGGTTCCTAACGGTGTAAACACTCAATCCTACGTCGCAATTGAAGATGATTTGAACGAATTCCGCAAAAAATTTGCTTTGCCAGACGAAAAAATCGTGTTATTCGTAGGTAGGCTTGTTTATGAAAAAGGTATCCACGTATTAATTAATGCTGTCCCAAAAATCTTGCAGAAAGTCAACGCTAAATTCATAATTGTCGGAAGCGGCTACATGAAAGAGCAACTGCTAAACATTGTTCGTAGTATGGGGCTTGAGCACAAAGTTTTGTTCGAAGGCTTCGTAGATGAAGAAAGCTTGCTTAAACTTCAGAAATGCGCCGACGTATCAGTTGTGCCCTCACTTTTTGAACCGTTCGGAATCGTTGCATTGGAAGCTATGGCTGCAAAAAGTCCAGTAGTTGCATCTGACACCGGTGGTTTATCAGAAATCATCGACCATGACGTAACTGGCGTTAAAGTTTTCCCCAATAACCCCGATTCATTAGCATGGGGCATAACAAAAGTGTTGATTGATGACAACTACAGAAAAAATATCAGAGAAAACGCGTACAAAACAGTTTTAGAAAAGTATGATTGGGAAAAAATTGCCCAACAAACCAAGCGCATATACGAGGGCGTTTTAGGCGAGTACTCAAAGAGTTTCTGGGCATAGCAACTAGAATTATTTTCCGATAACTCGCACGTTCTCAACTTGAATCCAAGGTGAAATTAGCTGTCCCATCTGCCGCTCATTGCTGCCTACTAAGCTGATGTTTTTCAAAACCTCAAAAATGTTTCCAGCCAACATCACACCTCGACTGCAGTGAACTATTTCTCCTTTCTTTATTTTCCAAGCTGGCGTCGCAACAACTGAGAACTCGCCGCTCACAGGATTACTGCTATGAGCACCCTGCAAGTAATATATTATTAAGCCGTCATCTACTTCGCTTAGCATTTTGTCAGATGTTTTGTTTCCGGGCATGATATGGAAGTTTGTTGTGTCAATGCTGGGTGTTGACAGGTATCCTGCTCTGGTTGCGTTTCCAGTGCTTTCTTTTCCGTCTTTTTGTGCGGAGTAGTTATCGTATAGGAAATTGCGGAGTACACCTTTTTCTATAACTAGTGTTTTCTGATGGGGTACTCCTTCTCCGTCAAAAGCCCAAGTGCGTAATCCACCAGGGAATAAACCGTCATCATAAATTGTTAGATTATCTGACGCGACTTTTTCCCCAAGTTTATTCTTAAAAGGCGACTGATTTCTCTGAACATTGTCTGCTTTAACAGCGTTAACCAGCGTATAAGCAAGAAGATCTTGCAATGCAAACTGCGTTAATATAAGAGTAGTAGATTTGGTTTCAACTGACTTGGTTTTCAAAGCTGAAAGAGCCATTTTTGCTGCTTCTTTTCCAACCCATGCTGGGTTAACATTGTAGTTTCTTGAAGCATTAAATTCAAAGCAAACAGGGGTAACTGTGTTATTTTCTTTAGCCAACGTTGCTATGCTGCATTCAACAACTGTTCCTTTGTCAAAACCTGTTA
The DNA here is from genome assembly GCA_963768895.1 of Candidatus Bathyarchaeota archaeon. Lineage (GTDB taxonomy): Archaea > Thermoproteota > Bathyarchaeia > Bathyarchaeales > Bathycorpusculaceae > Bathycorpusculum. The sequence goes on along the minus strand of CAVYJU010000013.1, from coordinate 2,120 downwards.
TTCCGTTTGAGTTGGCAATGGCGTTGGAAATGTAAGCGCTTCCTATTCCTCCTTCAATTGGAAAAACTCGTTTGTCAACTTGTCCAGCAGCATCAAGCATGATTGAAGCAACGTTGACGAGTTCCTCTGAACCCAGTTCAACAACTTTATTATCAAAAGTTTGTTGCATGGTAGCATACGGTTTGGCTTGTGGAAGGCCTTTCCAATCAGGGTCTGGCTTACTTGCTTTTGCAGCACTTAATGCGCTATTAATCACGGTTTCAACTGCGTTTTGATCATCAATTACGTTTGTATAAGCAAAACCTACTGCTTTGTTTGAAGCAACTCGGATGCCTAAACCACGATCAATTATTCTATTAGTTTTGCTAATTTGTCCAAGTTCGATGCCTATGTTTGTCGCTTGTCCCTCGTAAACGTAAGCCTCAGCTTGAGAAGCTCCCTTTTGCATCGCTATCTTTACTGCGTTTTCAGCCAAACTGACCACAAAATCTTTCTTAAGCACTGCCACCAACAACAACCTCTTTAAGCCTAATGTGCGGTCCACCATCACCCACGAATGCTAATTGACCTTTTCCACACCTTCCTGGGTCTAACAGAAAATCCTTTCCCACAGCATCAACCTTATGCAAAGTTTCAAGTGTGTTGCCACTTATTGACGCATCACGTACAGGAGCGCCTATTTCACCGTTGATTATCTCGTAACCTTCTTGGATGCCCACTTGAAATGTGCCGTCGAGATTAGCTTGTCCGCCTCTGAAGCTCTTAAAGTAATAACCTTGTTTGACGTTTTCAATTAATTCTTCGATCGATTGATCTTTGGGTGCCATGTAAGTGCAGCGCATCCGAATGATTGGTTCCACCCGGAAATCTTCAGCCCTCGCGTTACCTGTTGGTTGTGTATTGAATTTTTGAGCGGTTTCGCGGTTATGCATCAGACCCTCAACAACACCGTCTTTTATTAGCAATGTTTTCTGGGTCTGAACGCCTTCATCGTCGTACTTAAAGGCGCCAAAAGATCCCTCAATCGTGCCGTCATCGTAAAATGTTACTAGATTTGAACCGATTTTCTTTTTCATGTTATTTGCTAAAACTCCGCCTGAAAGGGCCAAGTCAGCTTCGGCTAAATGCCCGAATGCTTCATGCACGAAAACTCCCACAACATTTGGACCTAAAACGACTGGAAAAGTTCCACCTTTTGGAGATTTTGCGTTTAATTGTTCAATCGCGAGTTTTGCAACTTTTTCGCCAAGCGCTTCAGGTGATTTCTTATCGAATATATCGTAACCTGAGGTTGAACCTATTTCTTCTCGGCTAAAAGTGAAGATGCCCTTGCTTAGAGCTGAGGCAGTTATTCTTGCCCAAACGACCAGTTTATCTTGCTCTATGCTTGTTCCATCACTGTTCACAAAATAACTCGTGCCAGTCAAATCCATGTAATCGATATTGCAGCTTTTAATTCTCTTATCGAAGCTCAAACTTGCTTTGTTTACAGCCAAAGCAGTCTTAACTTTCTCTTCCATCAAAATATCTGATGGGTTTTTCTTTGGCTTTGAGACAACGCGGTCAATGACAACTTTGGCTTTAGAAAGCTTAATCGGGTTTTTCAACTTTGTGCTAGCCATTTTAGCCATTCTGCAGGCATCCGAAACAGCGCTGCTCAAAATTTCGTCATCCAATGAGCCAACTGATGCAAAACCCCAAGCACCATTTACAAGCACGCGCATAGCGACACCGTTCTCAATGCCCTGCTTTGCGCCTTCGACCCGCTCTTCTTTAAGATTGAGCATTGTTTTTGAAAGTTTTTGAGCTCGGCCTTCTGCGTATTGGGCTCCGAACTTTTGAATAGCTATATTGTTAATTTTTGTTAAAAGATCTTTCAAATGTGATCTATTCCTGTAGATTAGAACATTAGTTATTTTTCTGGAATTAAATAGTTTTGTTTCTTTGAATAGCTAAATAATATTAACTTATTTTTCCAAAAAAATCGCCAATGTTTGTCTGCTTTACTATTCTCGGTGCAGGCTTAGGTTTAGTTGTTGGCACATCAATACCCAAAACGAGCTGTCCATAAACGCCATCGTATCCCGGCGTTACTTTGGCTGTGCCGTCTCTAACATTAA
>CAVYJU010000012.1:0-10168 GCA_963768895.1 Candidatus Bathyarchaeota archaeon | reverse complement strand
TAAGCTTTGTGAAACTGGAGGAGGAAACCGCTCGTTAGGCGTAAGCCTGTAAGAAGCTATCGTCAGACTAGTCAGGATTATTATTGAGAGTGTCGCGAATATCACAGCTTCTCGAGCACGATTTTTCGATAAGCCAATTTCTGGAATAAATTTTGGTTGACCTTTTTCTCGCGGTATTTTATCACAAAGAAAATCATTGCACCAACAACAATGGCAGTTGCTGTCATTGCTATGAAGGCAGCTAAATTGAAGAGATTATTCCAATCTACAGCTGAAGGAGGCAATAATTGTGACATGATATTAGCCTTTTTTGTTTAGACCACTATGATTTCTACAGTTTTACTGCACTACGTGAAAATCGAAAAGTGGTTAAGTAATAGTCAGAATTTTTTAGTTTTAAAGCTGTGTTGGTTGCTTAGTACAGTCACAAGTTAGCAATGGATAACAGAATGGAATTAATGGTTGAATTTTATCAAAAATAGTATCCGACAAAAAAACAGTTCTTGAAATTTCATTTAACATCACTGTGTGTCAATACGCCAATATGATTGAATGGACATCGTTTGATTCCTTTAACAAGAGCTTGCCTTTAATTCGCTATCGAGAGATTGATTAAGCACCTCGATGTGAAAAACATAATTGCAGTCTTAAAAGAGGAGTGGACAGCTAATAGCAAGTATAGAACTAGTCAATATCAGCATTCTTGCTTTTGACTTTTGTAGCTGCCCTCATTTCAATACGGTTTAAGATCCCTTACACCTTGGTTTTAGTTTTCACCGGCGTCTTGATCACCATTATTGTAGCTTTGTTGTCTGTTCAAGGGAGTCCGCTTCAAGCTCCCATGCAAACATATCTTTGCAAATTCAATCAATTTACAATCAGTTAATTCAAGGAGGCGGCGGAGGTCTCTTCGTTGGTTTAATTGTTCCTCCCTTGATTTTTGAGGCGATGATTCACATTCGCGGAAGCGACCTGAAGGCAGTAATTAAACCTTCATTGGCACTTGCAACCCTCGGCGTTTTGATAGCAACCTCGAGTTGGAGGAGTGATTTTATGGAAAATAATTGGTCTTTCTCCATACGTTTCTTTTCTATTCGCCGCATTAATCGCTCCAACCGACGTTGTAACTGTTTTAGAAGTATTTCGACGAGTCAAAGTTCCATCAAAACTATCAACGATCCTAGACACTGAAGCTGCGTTCAATGACGCTACTGCAATCATTATTTTTACTATAATACTGTCGTCGATAGGAATGCAGCAAATTACTGTAGTTGGCTCATTTCTAAATTTTGGGTTCACCCTTGGCGCAGGCGTCTTAATCGGGTTAGGCGTCGCATTCGCAGGAGAAATCCTGTCAAGTCTAATTGAGGATAGAGTCGCCGAAACCATATTGACAATCGTAGTTGTTTATGGTTCTTACGCACTTGCTGCAGGCATAGGCGCATCTGGTCTAATTGCTGTGGCTGTCGCGGGATTATACTTTGGTAACAATACTATTCGAACTGCAATGGAGCCAGCTACAAGAGAGGCTGTGACAATCTTTTGGGAATTAGCTGCATTTCTTGGTAACTCTGTCGCTTTTCTTCTCATAGGATTTCAAGCAAACATAATCACAACTTTTCCCCAGTCAATTGTAATCATAGTCGCTGCTTTTGCGGCTGTTACAGCTGCACGAGCTGCCACTGTTTATCCGATATTCGCCTTTTTTAGGAAGATTGGCGGAAAAATGTCTCTCAGTTTGGGCTAATATTGCTATGCTTGGCGGTGTTAGAGGTGCCCTTTCGATCGCGCTTGCAGCAACAATTACAACTTCAGTAGTCATTTCTCAAACTGATTTGCACACAATAAACACGATGGTTTTTGGAGTTGCTTTCATCTCAATTATGATTCAAGTGCCTATTCTTTTCCGTTACGTAAGACGTAAAATACCTGATTCAGACGCTTTCAAGGAAACTGCACTTGATGAAGAATTTGCCAAGATATCTTTTTCTATTGAAGAGCTTCACAAGTTAAGGTCAGAAGGGAAGATTTCTGACATGGAATTCACTGAAAGATTGGAAAGAAGCAAGATGATGATAGAAAAACTGATGACAAAATTTCATCCTAGCCTCGAAACGAGAAAGATCATTCGAGCAAGAACTTCTGCACTGTTTCCATCTTTACAGAAGCTGTCGATACGTAAAAAGAAAAATGAGGTAACAGATAAAAAAGAAAATTCTGAAGAAAAGCCAGATTCTTCCTAATTTTTATTGCCTGAGAGAAAATTATGCTGGGAGGTTTAGGGGGTCACTATAAAGGTCCCCCACATTCCTAGCGCTACATGGGCATCTACTTGGCATATGTAGTAATATGTTCCTGCCTTGTTGGCTACAAATGTTGCTGACCCTTTTTCTCCTGGAGAAACGGCGTAGCTGGCTGATGCGACTTGAGCTTTGCTGAAGGCTAAATTGGTGTTTCCAGAGGTTTTTTCAGTAACTAAAGCCCAATTATGAGGCATTGTTCCTGCATTGGTAAAGTCGACTGTGACTGTTGTTCCCACTTTAACTGTGAATGTTGGCCCTGGCGAAGTTATGTTGCTTTGTGTATTTCCAAAACCGTATATTGATGAACTTAAACTTACTTCACCTGCGTAAATCGTTAAGAGTTACGCTACCTGCCGAAGGTGATCCTGAAGGGGATAGTGATGAGGTTGGCGATGGTGAAGGACTGTTGTTTGGATTAATATATTGATACGTAAGACCACTTGAGGTAATTATGATTATTATAATGATTACTGCAGCGATGTACCAAGCGGTATTACTTCTTTTTTGGGTTTGATTCATCATTTAGTCTTCACCTAAAAAATAAGCTTCTAAAATACTAAATTCAAACTAAGGGAAAAGCGAGTTTTAACTGTTGTGGTTGCTTCATTACAGTCACAAAGAAGTATATTGACGATCGAAAGCAATTCTTTCTTAAGGAGAACTAAATTTTGAGCATGGGTTCGGGCGCTAATCTGGTTATTCCTCCACTTCTGCAACAAGAGTCTCTAATGTTAGTATTTGTTGCTCTCGGATTAGGAATTATCGGATTTGCTTTCGGAAAAATTAAAAACAAAGATTCTTTTCAACTTCACCGTTGGATAATGACTGGTGCTGTTGGACTAACCTTGATTGCAGCATTGGTGGTAATGATCCCTTCACTTGTATTCTTCTACATCAACCCAAACATGAACCCAACTTCAGCCTTCTCAATTACACAACTTATTCATGCATAATCGGATTTCCAGCAATGGCTCTGACCCTAATTTTTGCGTTCAATGATATGCCGAAAAACACCAAGAAATGGATGGTCATAACAGCAATTTTATGGTTAACTAGTATTGCATTAGGCGCAGTCGTGTACTTTACTATGCCAAACTAAACAAAAACAGGTTTTTGAAATCTCCACTTCTCATTGAAAATCTAATTTTGTTTGAAGCTTTTTCTTCAATTTTTGCGCTGAGTCGGTTTTGGGAGGGGCTTGGAATATGCTTAGATTGGCGAAAACTTGGAGAAGGCGGCTTTGGGTTTTAGGAGTTGTGAAGGAATTTGACGTGTTTCTGCGGGGTTTTGACGTCGTTTCTGCGCGTTTCTATACGTGTTTTTGCGTGTTTTGAACGTAAAATAATTTTGACCTAACCGGTTCGCGATTTGACGGCTCAGCCGCTTACGACTTGGTTCGGCATTATTTTCTTTTTAGTAGCTTTCGTTTTTGTTATTTTTTATGGAATTTAGGAATTTCTTTGGAAATTAACAGCTCATCAATCCTTAGCATCATAGAGGAAACCTCATAAGCTCTTCTAATTATTGAGCGCTTCACTTTGATTGGTTCTAAGCAAACTGTTTCGACCAGTTGTGTTCAGATACGCCGTAAGTTGCTAAGTCCGTCCGCATGATAACTTTTCAATTCGAGCATAACGTCAATCGGGTTTAAACCATAATTTTCCGCCAAGCACGTGGGAATATCAATCAATGCATCGCCGAAGGATTCAATCGCAATTTGTTCCCTGCTTGCGAAATTTTTGGCATACTGTTTGAGTTCTTGTGCTATGTGAGTTTCTACTGCTCCGCCGCCTGGCAAAACCCGGCTGTCGTCACTTAAGATTTTTAGAAGTGTCAGGCTGTTGCGGATTGCAGTTTCAAGTTCATCTATTGTTTGGGTGGTGCTTCCTCTAAGCATAAAGGTTGCTCCTTTGCACCCTTGGAATGTCACTGTTTTTTCAAGCTCTATTCTGCCGGTATAAAGTTCATCTGCTTTGCCCTAAGTCTTCTTCCGTAATGTCTTCGAGTTTTCCTACAATTTTGGCGCCAGTAGCCTTAGCGACCGCCTGCGTATCTTTCTTGTCAACTCTTTCAAGAGCAAAAATGCCATTGAAAAGCAATTTATCTTTCAAACTTTCATCGATTGGCTGCTCGCAGAGCAAAACGTTTGCTTTAAGCTCAATCATCTTGTCTAAGGCTTGTGCTCGTAGCTTGTTTTCGGTGTCTTTGTATTTTCGCATTTGGTCTGCGCTTTGGATATTTAACTTAATTTGAGTTGGTCCTTCTCCCTTCATCTTAACATCCAAGCGGTTTATCCCTGGTCTTTCGCTGGTAATTGCTATTCGCAAATTTTGGATTTTGTCAGGCATGTTTGGATGTGCTTTTTCTTTTTTTATGACAACTCCTTTAATCAAGTTTGATTCTTGGATGCTGCCACCTGTTTTCTTTAAAAATCTAATATTTTCCTTGTCAAATCTCCCTTCAGAAAAAGCCAAAGGATACGCTTGAATTATCATTGAGCGCATATTTGGCGTCAAAAGGTTTCTTTTGCAGTCAACAACATCTAAAATGTCTCCATTTATGCCTTTGTAAGCCGTGGCCTGTTTATCCATTATTTCCAACGCCTTATCTGCCGCTAATAGGTAACCATGAATAATGGTGTTTGCATGAATTTTATTGGATAAGAGCTTATCTGCTTTTTTTAGAAGCGCTGATAAGAAAATAACAAAAGTTGCTACCCCATCGCCTGCTTCTTCACGCTGCATCTTGGCAGCTTCAGCAATGATAACGGCAGGTGGATATTGAATTGCAAGTTCATCTAAAATAGCAATAGCATCCTTGGTAATCTTGACTACTTGCTCGGGACCACGATTGTAGGTAACCATTTTGTATGCGCCCTTGGGTCCCAGTGTGCTTCTGATTTTGTCGGCTGCAAAAATGGCTAGGCGCAGGTTTTCTCTCCAAACATCCTTTCCACTTGTTCGTTTGTATTTTGGAGAAATTATGTTTTCCATAGTTATCATTCTTGAGTAAGTCTGCGCATACTTGCTTGGTTCTTGCTGCTCTTAAAACTAAGTGATTGTAGCAATACAGCAACAATTCAGAAAACACGAAGCTACATTATTTTGAGCAAAGAAACAATCCTATCTCTGCAAACAAGTTTGGCAAATAGTTTGACCATGCCATTTTTTCTGATAAAAGCTGAATCTTCGATTTTGATGTTTCTTTTTTTGCAGTAAGCCTTGAAATCAGCAATACCTAAAAAATGCAGGTTAGGCGTGTCATACCACTCGTAAGGCAACGCTTTTGTTACAGGGACCCTTCCTTTGAAGAATATTTGCAATCTGGCTGAAGCTTGCACGAAATTTGGGAAGCCAACAATAACCTTCTTTCCCACTCGTAATGCCTCTTTTAGGGCAAAATCTGGCTTTTTCACTTGCTGCAGTGTCTGGTTAAGTATGACGTAATCGAATGAGTTGTCAGCATATTCAGATAATCCAGTATCTATGTCTTGTTGAAAGACGCTTAATCCTTGTGCTATGCATTGGTGGATGGCGGTTTCGCTTAGTTCTACTCCCTGCGCATGCACGTGCTTCTCGGTTATTAGAAGTGATAGTAGTTCGCCATCCCCGCATCCAAGATCCAAAACAGAAGCTTCTTTGCTAATCCAATCCAGAATGATTTTGTGTTCTGCCTTGTATTATCTGTTTCATTATGTATCACCATTGTGACCATTTGAAACTGTGTTGAGGAAATGTTTGATTAACTGGGTTTCTTGCTCTGTTTCGAGAAGGAATGAATCATGTCCGTAAGTTGAGTTTATTTCGCAATAAGTGGTGTCGACTCCTGCTAGTTTGCAGGCTTTTACGATTTCTTGCGATTGATTAGATGGGTACAGCCAGTCAGATTTGAAAGATATTACGAGCACTTTGGCTTTTAATCCCTTGAAGATGTTGCCTAAGTTTTTGTTTCCGTTGAGGATATTGAAGTAATCTATGGCTTTGGTTATGTAGAGATATGAGTTGGCGTCAAATCGTTTGACAAAGTTGTCTCCTTGATACTGTAAATAACCTTCAACCTCAAATTCTGCGCCAAATTTGAATGGCTCCTTATCTTCACGGACTCGTCTACCAAACTTTTCAGCCATTGAAGAATCACTCATGTAGGTTATATGTCCAATCATTCGTGCTACTGCTAAGCCTTTCGCTGGAACAACTGAGCCATAATAGTGCCCATTTTTCCAGTCAGGGTCAGCCATAATTGCTTGGCGACCAACCTCATTGAAAGCTATCTGCTGGGGCGTATGTTTCAATGTTGTTGCGATTGGTATAGCCGATCGAATACGTTCTGGGTAGGAGACCATCCACTGGAGAACTTGCATTCCACCCATTGAACCGCCGACAACTGCAAGTAGCTTTTCTATGCCTAAATGGTCAATTAAGTGAGCTTGAGCGTTAACCATGTCGCCAATAGTTACTATTGGAAAGTCGGTGCCGTAAGGTTCGCCTGTTTTTGGATTAATGGAAGATGGACCTGTTGAGCCTCGGCAACCTCCAATTACGTTTGAGCAGATTACAAAGTACTTGTTTGTGTCTAAGCCTTTGCCTGGACCAATTAAACTTTCCCACCATCCATTGTTTCCAGCGGCATGTGCATCTCCCGAGAGAGCGTGAAGGACAAGAATCGCATTTGATTTTTGTGCGTTTAGCTCGCCATATGTTTCGTAAGCAAGCGTTATTGGACCTAGTTTCTCGCCTGATTCAAGACATAATTCCTTTGGTGGATTAGCAAATGTAAAATATTTTGTTTCTTTATTCACAAGTGTCTGGTTAACGTGTGCTAATTTTGTCTCCTCCAAAAGGGATTTAAGGCTTAGCTGATTTTTGCAATGCTTGCTCTATATCTCCAATTATGTCTTCAGGATCTTCTATGCCAATTGATAATCTAATGTAGTCTTGCGTTACACCAGTTGCCTTCTGTTCCTCAGAGGTCAGTTGTTGATGCGTCGTTGATGCTGGATGAATAACAAGACTTTTGGCGTCGCCAATGTTAGCAAGATGGGAAAGCAATTGAACTGATTCGATGAATTTCTTGCCTGCTTCCAAACCGCCTTTAATGCCGAAGCCGACAATACCGCCGTAGCCTTGTTTGAGATATTTGCTGGCTATTTTGTGATTTGGGTTATCAGTTAAGCCTGGATAGTTGACCCAATTAACCAGCGGATTGGTTTTTAGATATGTAGCGACTTTGAGGGCGTTTTCTGAGTGTTTGCGTTGTCTCAGTGGTAGTGTTTCTAAGCCTTGAAGGAACAGAAATGAGTTGAACGGGCTCAGGGTTGCTCCTATGTCTCTGAGTAATTGCACGCGTGTTTTGAATGCGAATGCAACGTTTCCCAAACCTGGAAAGTTTCCGAAAGCATCCCAATACTTGACTCCATGGTAGCTGGGGTCTGGTTCGGTGAATTCTGGGAACTTTCCATTGTTCCACTGGAACTTGCCTGAGTCTATGATAACTCCTCCGATGCTTGTGCCGTGACCCCCAATGTATTTCGTTGCTGAAGCCACTGTTATGTCTGCTCCATACTCTATTGGACGAACTAAACCTACACCGACTGTATTGTCAACTACAAATGGGATTCCTGCTTCATGCGCTATTTCGGCGAGGGCTGAAAAGTCTGGGACATCTAGCTTTGGGTTGCCGATTGTTTCAGCATATAATGCGCGTGTTTTTGGTGTTATTGCATGTGCAAACTCTTCTGGTTTTTGTGAGTTTACGAATTTTGCAGTTCTGCCCAGTTTTGGAAAAGTGTAATGTAACAGTTGGTAAGTTCCTCCATAAAGATTGTTAGCTGCAACGATTTCGTCACCAACCTGTGTTATGGACAGTAATGCGAATGTTTCTGCTGCTTGTCCGGAGGCGACTGCAACTGCTGCTGTGCCGCCTTCGATTGCGGCTATTCTTTTCTCGAAAACATCTGTTGTTGGATTCATCATTCTCGTGTAAATGTTACCCAGTTCTTTGAGGGCAAACAAGGTTTGCTGCTTGTTCTGTATTTTTGAATACGTATGAGGCTGTTTGGTATATTGGGACTGCTCTTGCGTTTGTTGCTGGGTCAGCTGTTTCTTGTCCAGCGTGGATTGCAAGAGTGTCAAGTTTTTTTGGGGTCATTAGGTTTTCACCTTTTACAGGGCAATACTGCATAACGGCGTTATATTAGTTTTTGACAAAAATATTCCAAAAAGAATATTACTCCACCCAACCAATTACTAAACCATGTTCCCAACCTTAGAAGACATCGCAAAACGCAGACGCCAACTAGGTCTAAAACAGTCAGAATCTAGCCAAAATGGCGGGAGTAAGCCAATCCCTAATAGCGAAACTAGAAGCAGGAACCATAGACTCCTCTTACACCAAAGTAAAAACAATCTTTGATGTTATTGAGAGGCTAGAAGCTAAAACAAAAATTCAAGAAAGAAAAATCGTGCCAAACCAAGTTATTAGCGTACAGAAAGATGAGCCTATCTTAAAGGTTGTCAAACTCATGAAAGAGCACGGTTACTCTCAGATTCCTGTGTTTAATGGTAAACAATCTGTAGGAAGCATCTCTGAAAAAACGATTTTGCGTGAGATTTTGGCTGGAAAAGATTTGGATCAAATTTCTAACTTACCCATAGAAAATATCATGGAGGAAGCTTTCCCTCAAGTTGCGGAAGATGCGCCTTTATCCTTGATTTCCAGCCTGCTTGCAAACTTATCAGGCAGTTTTGGTGGCAAAAAAAGGCAATGTTGAAGGCATAATCACTAAAGCTGATTTATTGAGAATGCTCTAACTGCATTCATTAGAAAAGCGTAGTTATGTGCTCGCCATTCAATTTATTAAGGTATAATGCTGTTATAATGCCGAATAAAAATGAGTGCTCGATGCGAAAGCATTGGAAAATTTGTGCTTCCTCTCTTCAGGTCTCTTGTCGCCAAAGAACTCATTAACACTTATCATTTAACCCAGGTTGAAACTGCAAAAAAACTCAAAACCACCCAAGCGGCAGTCAGCCAATACCTAAACTCCAAACGCGCCTCAAAAGGCACCGAACAATTCAACGACATCCTGCCTAGAATACAAGCAGAAGCAAAGAAGATCGCCGAACAACTGGCAAACCAAAAAACAACTTGGGACGATGTTACAATTGATTTCTGTAAACTCTGCTCAACTTTTTATGTCCCAGTCCAGGACAAAACAGGCGACAACTATACAATATAGTAAGATCCAGCTTGATTCTGATAATATAAAAAGTCCGCGATAATACTTTTTTTCTGATTTGATGAACTGTATATTCGAAATTATATCCGTAGCTTTGGTCAATCTTCAATTGCCTCATTCACAGGTTGGCCACAACACCAAGGTGCTTTCTCGACATTTCGCTTAACATCACCTGTACAACTAACCTCATGACCTATTCGTTTCATTTGACCATGCACTTTGCATTCAAACAGTGCAATTTAATCACCTAAAAAATAACAAAGCGATGATTAAAATGTTTTAAGAAGACCTGTTAAGAACTAAAACTTTAATGATTAACATGTTGCGGTCACATATTTTCAAGAGTCTTTTCATCTTTCTCATCTTTTTTCCTCAACTAAGAATGATGCATGTTATTGCCAAGAAACGCGCACCAAATATGGACTAAAAACTAGTTCTAAGAGCGAATTCAGGTGCAATTGGGATTACAAAAGCTTCAACATATGAGATAAATGCCAGTTATTGCTCAGCTCATTCATGAAAGTATGATGAAGCAAAGTCTGATAACTAACAATAAATAGTCAGCAAAAGCTTGTATTTTACGTTTTTTTAGCGTTAGTTTTAAACAAAAAAAGTAAAAGATGGGGTA
>CAVYJU010000011.1:0-14737 GCA_963768895.1 Candidatus Bathyarchaeota archaeon | reverse complement strand
CCAAACAAGAACCCACTAGCAGCATAATACAATTACTGCACTTTCAATATTGATTCAGCCTTCATAAGGAATATTGTCCACATACTCAATACTTACACAAACGCTTCGTAAGTTGTTAGCCATGACCCCCCCAAACAACAACCTCCAAGTAAAAACCATAGCCCTAATTGTTATTTTAATTCTAATTATCAGCCCGATTTTCCTGACTAAAGCTAATGGCCTACAACTAACAACTACAACAGAATATACAACCTATGTTCACACAGTCTTTAATTCTACACAAGGTAATTACACCTACATCGAAAAACCTATGTTCCCAGTTCTTATCAACAATTCTCAAATACCAATAGGTGGAAAATGGACCATCATTTGTCCATTACACGCAGATTACAACTACCATATTTACTTTTATGGAGCATATATCAACGTATCAACGGCTGCAAAAACAGACTATGACGTTTATGTTTATGATCCAGCTGGAAATTTGGAAAGCACCCATACGGAAGCTGCAGGTCTTCCTGAACACTTGGGAACAAACGTAAGTGTTGCACTTTTTACACCTACCCAATCGGGTAATTACTCTTTCGTTATTGTAAATAATCCCAGTGACAGCATGGGTGCCCAACAAGCTACCTTCATGATTATTCAAAATTTGCAAACAGATCAATGGTACACCACTAATATCGATGGTACTGATGACAACAATTCGAGAACAGCAGATACAGTTAAGGCCTTTGAGTTCGTAACAAATGCATCGTATGTTTCATTATTTGTCAAAGTTGCAAATACGCTTGACATGTATGAAGCCAGGCTTTACTTGATGAATAACGCTCAATCTCCAACCTTGAACGATTTTCCATTGCCTTGGGAACCGGGTCTGTATGGCAATTTGAGTTCTTCCGTAGGCGGCTATAACTTTGATAGCAATGCTTACCGAGGCGTAGCCTACGCTAGCTGTGAATATATGGGCAAATCAATGTTTCTTAATTATACAACATCTAATGCTGGGTTAAAGCTCTATCATGTCGTTTTTATCGGCGAAAAGGGTTCAGGCGATATAGAATATATGCTCAAAACTAATTTTGATAATCGAACTCTAACGCCCATAAATGCTCCAACGAGAATTTACCCAAACAACTCCACTGAAATCTCCTTCTTGGCAAATGGTACTACTCCTTTGGATACAGCTGAAATAGCCTATACAACTGACAATTGGACTAGCACTCAAACTATCGATATGGCTGTCAGCAATCAAACTTGTAATGCAACTATACCTGGCCAAAAAGCAGGAACCTTAGTTCAATATCAAATTAACGCAACAGACATTATTGAAAATACTATGGCAACGTCAGGCAACTACACGGTCAAAGAGCCACTAACATTAGACATTAGCATGGTTAAGAACAAGATTCAACAAGGCGGAAACATTACAATCAACGGAATTCTAAGCCCAATCATTCAGAATGCCACAGTTAAAGTGCAATTCTTCAGCACAAATTCTACCGAAACAATAAATTGCACTGTTAACGATGTCGGTAATTTTACTGCACTTTCAAACCTGGCACTTCTGGACTTTGGGCTGTTATGGCTACCGTACCTGAAACACAAACATCCTACAGATGTGATAGCGACCAATTAATGATAACAGTAACCCCACCTCCATTCTATGTAAAATACTCACTTTTCATCATTATCGGTTTCGTTGGAGCCTTAGCAGCAGGTGAGATTAGTTTACTTTTTAAAGTTCAGAAATAAATAATACGGTTAAGATGAAATAGATATGGATAATTTTGTTGCTGTTTTAGATGAAAAAGAGTTAGTGGAAGGAACAATGAAGCTGATAAGGGTTGAAGGCTTACCGATTTTGCTGATTAAGCAGTCCGGTCAAATTTTCGTTATCGATAATCGGTGTCCGCATATGGCATGTGGTTTCGCCGGCGGAACTCTTGATGGCATGGTAATTATTTGTCCGTGCCACGACTGGCGTTTTGACCTCAAAACAGGCGAGTACGAGGAAGACCCATCAATGAAATTACTAACGTACGAATGGAAAATTGAATCAGGCAAAATACTGGTAAAGATCGACGAAGAAGAAGAGTAAAAAAATTATTTTCAGTCAGCAGGACATGTGATAACTTCATTTTTGAATTTATAACCTTTGCAAAATTCCCAGAAAGCCTCTGATATTTTTACGAGCGGTCCTTTCGGTCTAACTATGTAGAGTTTTCTTGGGGTTTTGGCTTCTTTGATTTTAACAATTTTTACTAAGCCTGCAGCGCAGGCTTTTTTTGCAGCTATTGAGGAAATTATGCCTACGCCTCTTCCTTCTGAAACTGCAGTTACTATTGATTCGGTGCTCCCAAGCGCTAATGATACCTTCAACTGTTCCAATGAAAGCTTGTTGTTTTCTAGCAAGCGCTCGATTTCTTTTCTTGTTCCAGAAGTTTCTTCTCGGTCAATGAAGGGATACTTGATGACTTCATTTAACGTAACTGATTCCTGCTTGGCTAACACATGACTGCATGGTACAATGAGTACTAAGTTCTTCGTGTCCAACCTGGATATAATCGAATTTTTCTTCGTAACCTTGTATAGTGCCTACTGCTGCAAAATCAACAATGTTGGCTTGTAAACTGTTTAGGCTGTTGAGGCTGTCTTCTGCTTTAATTTTAAATTTCACATGTGGATACTGATTTTGGAACTCAGAGATTAAACTGGGAATTATGTGCTCTTCTGGTATGGTGCTTGCAGCAATGCTTATGGTTCCAGATAGGTTTTGTTTAGTTGAGGAAATTTGGGCTTTTGCATTTTGAGCGTCTTGCAGTATTTTTTCTGCTGTTTCTTTGAGCGTTGCTCCTGCTTCGGTGACGTCTACGCCGTTGGCTGTGCGTTTGAATAGTTCAGCATCGAAATATGTTTCTAATGCTGCTATGTGGTGGCTTACTGTTCCTTGGCTTGTTGCGAGCTCTTTTGCTGCTATTGAGAAGCTGTGAGTTCTTGCGACTGTGAGGAATGTTTTGAGGTAATCGAATCGTATGGTTTCCATGTGCTTTGTTAGAACCCCTTTTTGTCGTGTATTTAGTTTCTTTAGAATGTTTATATGTTATTTGTTTTGATAGAAAGCATTATATTAGTTTTTTTAATAATTGATATTCAGTAAAATTGAGGTTGAAGTCTTTGGTAACTTTCACAATAATAATTTACGAAGCACCGTACGCAAAAGAACGCGCACTCTCAGCACTAAGATTTGCATGGACCTGCGACGTAGAAGGGCACAAAGTAAGAATTTGGCTGTTTGAAAACGGCGTCTACCTTGCCAAGAAAGGTCAAAAACCTGCTCAAGGATTGACCAATTACGGCCAAACCCTAGAAGACCTAATGAAAGGCGGTACTGAAGTCAAAGCCTGCGTTGTCTGCGTCGAAGCTCGTGGCTTAACCCAAGCTGACTTGCTTGATGGAGTAAAAATTGCGACGGTTCATGAGCTTGTTGAGTGGACAGTTAACAGCGATAAAGTAATTGTGTTTTAGGCGACTATTTTTGGCAATTGAAAAATTAGATGTCAAAGGAAAAATGTGCCCCATGCCAGTAGCGTTTACGAAGCGCAAGCTGGAAAGCATGGCGTCTGGGCAGCTGCTGGAGGTTGTTGGTGAGGGAGAGTTGGAGTTTGATAATATTCAACGTTGGGTAAAAAATAATGGCCATCAAGTGGTTGAAGCGTCTAAGTCTGGTGCTGAGTTTAAGATTTTAATTAAGAAATGCTGATTGGATCAATTTTTCTAATAGTTACTATCAGAAATTTTAATAAATCCGAATTATCCAATACGCTCTCCAACAGCATGTGATCACTATGACAGAAAAATACGTCCCAATGTGGAAAACCCTCGGAATGGATATTGAAAAGCACAGTCAACTCCTAAACATTCTAGGCCAATACTACACCGCAGTTTATTTATCCCAAAAAAACAGACCCAAAAGGCATGAGTTACTTTGACTTTGTTGTCTCAGAAATCCACGGCTTAAGAATCAAAGAACTCAATGACCAAAGAGCATGCTGGAAACAAGGTAGTTGGCGCATTCTGCATATATGCTCCAGAAGAGCTCGCATACGCCGCAAACGCAACAATGGTCGGCTTATGCGGCGGCGCAGACTTTTCCGTTCCAGACGCTGAAGCAGTTTTACCCCGAAACCTATGTCCCTTGGTTAAATCGTTCTATGGCTTCAAACTTAACCGTACTTGCCCATACTTTCAATCCAGTGATTTGGTGGTTGGAGAAACAACGTGTGACGGCAAAAAGAAAGTATATGAACTCCTCAACGAGCTTATCCCGACCTACGTTTTGGAAATTCCCCATAAACCTGACACCAAGCAAGGCAAAGCTTTCTGGTTTAAAGAGTTAGAAGCGTTCCAAACTAAATTAGAAGAGCTCACTGGCAACAAGATAACACCTGAAAAGCTAAAAGAATCCATTGAACTCATAAACAACAAACGAAAAGCCCTAAAACGTCTATCCGATTTACGAGCAAATAATCCATCGCCAATCAGTGGGTTAGATGCTTTACTTATTTACCAAATTAGCTTCAACGACGACGTAAAACGGTTCACAACAAAAGTGAATGAACTCTGTGATGAACTTGACGAGCGTATACGGAAAGGAGAAGGTGTTACAATCAAAGATGCACCAAGACTAATGATTTCAGGCTGCCCCATGGCAATTCCAAACTGGAAAGTCCATAGCATTGCACAAGCAGCTGGTGCTTCAATAGTTGTTGAAGAAAGTTGTGTAGGCACAAGATACTTTACAGATTTGGTTGAACCGAAAGGCGAAAACTTAGAGGATTTGCTTTGGGCTATAGTTGAAAAATACAGTCAGATCCCTTGCGCCTGCTTCACACCCAACGAAAAGCGAAAGAAAGCGTAACTGAACTAGCTAAGCAATTCAAAGCGGAAGGCGTAATATACTACACACTGCAGAACTGCCACGACTACAATGTAGAAGGAGTAAAGGTTGAACGAGCTTTGAAGAAACAGGATTTGCCGATGCTAAAAATTGAAACTGACTACGCTATGGGCGATTCTGAGCAGATAAAAACAAGAATCGAAGCCTTCCTCGAAATTATCCAAGGGAAAAAGCCAGCATGAACCATTTTACCCCATTTTTTGATGATTGAATATTTTTATCTTTAGAGTTCTTAGAGTAATAATGAATAGAAATTGAAGGTAAAAGAAATTGGATTACCGATTAACCAAAGTTGTTCCTGTTCACGGCTGTAGCTGCAAACTTCCGCAGTATCAGCTGGGCGGTTTGTTGGATAAGGCTGGTTTGTCAGAGGCGTTTAGTGAGGAAGTGTTGGCTGGACCGTGGGAAAATTCCAGCGTGGTCAAAATCGCAGATAACCTTGCTGTCCTAAATACGCTTGATTTTTTCACTCCCATGGTAGATGAACCAGAAATTCAAGGCAGAATCGCTGGAAGCAACGTCACAAGTGACATTTACGCTTTAGCCGTAACAAACATTGTTAGTGTTTTGTCGATTATGGCGTTTCCCGAGAATATGCCCGACGAATTGGCTGTGGGAATGCTGAAAGGGTTTGGCGATTTTTGCCGTGAGATGGGAGCGCCTGTGGTTGGTGGACACACTATTCGGAATCCTTGGCCCATTATTGGGGGAGCAGCAACAGGAATCGGAGATCCTGAAAAAATCGTTTACACACGAGGAGCAAAAGTTGGCGACAGATTGTTTTTGACTAAGCCTTTGGGGATCGCGCCTGCTATGGCTGCTTACCGCTTACGTAAGGAAGAAGAAGGAAAAGATCTACTCAAAGACGTATCAGAGGACTTAGTTGATGCCGCAGTTGACGAAGCAATCAGAACAATGATTACTTCAAACAAACCAGTCGCCCAAGCTATGCAGAAAGTTCCCGTGCATGCAGCTACAGACGTGACTGGCTTTGGACTGAAAGGTCATGCATCCAACATGGCCATGCTGAGTAAAGTTGACATTGTCATTAACCAATTGCCGGTGATTCGAGGGACACTTGTGTTAACGGAAATTTTCGGCTATCCACTGCTACAAGGTGAAGCGAAAGAAACCGCGGGCGGAATGCTAATTGCCGTAGCTAAACAGGATGCAGATGACCTGTTGAGTGAGTTAGAAAAGCTGAAAGTCAGGCATTTCGAAGTTGGCTATGTAACCTCAGGTAACGGAAACGTTAATGTTCTAAAAAATGCGAAAGTCACTGAAGCCTAACTTTCAATCGTTAACCTTAATTCTTCTTGAAATAATTAATACAGGTGGATACTTTGAGCGCTTTAGATTACGCAATAAAACTTTGGATGGTTAACGATAAAAAAGAAGCAGTTTTTGGTGACGGCTTAGCTGAACTCTTAGAAGAAATTAATAAATGCCACTCTATGCTTGAAGCTGCAAAGAACCTTCAAATGTCCTACCGCTATGCCTTACACAGGGTAACACTCGCCGAAACACGCTTAGGTCAACCCTTAGTTAACAGAAGCCGAGGGGGAGCCAAAGGGGGAGGATCCTCGGAGGTCACTGATTTTGGAAAAAATTTGGCTACACGATATCGAAATGCTCAAGCGGAGTTAAAAGTGATATTAGAAAAAATGCCTTAAGCTGAATTTCCATTTTCCTTTAGTGTATGTCTTAACATGTTGTTTGTGGAAATATAAAGCAATTTCTAGATAGAACATTGTGAAGTGAGACTGAGTTTTGCGAACTTTAGTCGTCGCATATTCTGAAAGTAACACACATTTTAAGTGGCGATAAGTTAAACGCTTAATTCGATGACAATGTCCGAAAACGACGCTCAAAAAGAAGAATGCAAAATTCTAAAGCTTGCTCTTGATAATGGACAAATAGCTGTTGCTGTTTTAGGCCAGCACTAATGGATAAGGGCGGAAATAGGTTCACAGCCTATAACCATTTATATACGAACAAAGAAGAAACAGCATTTTTGGAGAATAACGGATTCCTTAGGATTCGCTAACCCTTTTAGGTAAGAAAAAAAACAGAAACCACTCGCATTAATGCTTTTCAATTAAAACTTCCAAACGCAAAGAACATGCGTCATATTGGTCCTCTTTCAAACGTTGTTAAAGACAAAGTATTTCGTCATCTTTCAAGCAGACAACTAGGGCCAATCAACAAGAAGAAAGGAGTTTCAAAGAACTTAATTCTTGAATCAATTAAGAATGATCCTAAAACAGTTCTTGACTTAATGCTTGAAGTAAACCTCAGTGTATCGACAACTAGAAGATATTTGGACAGATTAAGACTCGAAGGGCTTGCTAAGGTCGAAGGGAGGTATAAGAATGCATTCCAAAAGAGTCGGTGGACAAGTTATTTGTGGAAGGCAATCTGAAGCATGCGCGTCGCTTTTAAAAAGCGATTCTACGCCTTGACCATGCTCGGCGACCCCTGCACAATTTAATGGATTACCAAATTGACTTTAACTACATAAATATATTAGCAAGATGTGCTGTGATGCTCCGCGCAATAGAACCAATCGTTGAAAATAGGAAGGTCAGTTTCTCATTATAACCAACGAAGGTTCTTACGGTACTCTTTTGCCATTTGAGATCACCCCTGAGGCGAGACAAATTGCCGCATCTGTCAAAATTGTTCCATTCTGTTGATTTTGAGGCTTTCGAAGAAAGAAAAAGGAATATTTCAGCATGTAATGGAGAACGAAAAAAAAGTTTAGAAAAAAACGAAAATTCTTCAAGGCTACATATGCTCAGAGCTTAAACAGCGAGATCTTAAACTAGCGGAAAAGCTAGCTATTACTGGCTTGACGGAAGAACTAAGAATATTGGAAGCATGTTTCTCTACTATTCGCACATTACGAATAGTCTTCTTTCGCAACTCATTTCTAAAACTAAATATGGTTAATATGTGCAAGAGTTTAGCGTCAATTCTGATTCTGTTGATGGCTACATCAAAACTCAGTTTGCTTGTTGTTAAGCCAGCTTTTGCTCAGTCAGTGCCTACTTCATTTGTTCCAACGTTCATACGCACGCGGTTTTTCTTATTCTCCTTTTCAACAAGGTCCAAAGTGAACAACTAAAGCCATCTGCCAAAAAGTTTGAAGAAACGATTAGGGTATTTACACCATTCAAAGCAATTTTTGCAAGGTCCACAGGATTCAAAACTGTTCCGCAAGTGCCCCCGCTTCATTACCTTAATTTTTTTTCCGGTCAGAATCTCCGTTAAGCTGCATTCAAGAATGTTGCCAATTTTTAGCTCAGGCTGTGCTTCTCCCATGCAACAAGGATAACAGTCACCTTCTGCTGAAATAAAGAGTTCATCCATCATAATTTTGCAGGGATAACGCTTTAGGGGCATCTGAGGATTCTCTCCTGAAATTTTTCCTGCCCAGTTATGCAACTCCGTAAAAATGAAGCCATCATCCTTGCCCATCACCGA
Organism: Candidatus Bathyarchaeota archaeon; assembly: GCA_963768895.1. Taxonomy (GTDB): domain Archaea; phylum Thermoproteota; class Bathyarchaeia; order Bathyarchaeales; family Bathycorpusculaceae; genus Bathycorpusculum. The sequence continues at coordinate 6,291 of CAVYJU010000011.1, read as the reverse complement.
TTTCATCTCAGCCATCGCTTTTTCCTGTAGCGGTTGGTTTTCTTTAGTTGCAAAGATTTGAACAGTGGTTACGGGTTTGCGGTTGCCCTTCTGCTTCAAGAATTGCAGGATGTTATTGTATGTTTCGTTAAAATCCCAACCCATAACTTCTTTGTAAATAGTTGGATTTAAAAGGTTAAGACTGATAACCCAACCATCTAAGTTGTTAATGACAGAATCAGCTAAATTACCCTTCAGCATCGTGCCATTTGAGACAGTGACTAACCTTGTTGATGGAAACAGGGATCGAGCAAACTTTAACCTATCCAAGAAGGTCTTGTCCAAAAGGACTTCCTGTCCACCCGACATCCCAAGCGTTTGTAAACTGTCACCGCAATATTCTTTGACCTGAAGAAGAATAGAGTAGTAAGTTTCAAGACTCATTGAATGAGGCTGCAGTTTTCCTTCCGAGAGCATCTTGTGGACAGCACAGAAAGAGCAACCAAGATTGCAAACTCGGTTAGTCTCAACCGCTACAATGAGCAACGGTGTCTTCTTATAAAGCTCAACCCAAGCTCTCTGTTTTAGCTTTTTACTTAAAGATTCCATCATTACCACTACAGTAAACTTTGCAAAATGGCTTAACAGGAAAGTAGCTGAAACAGACACAATACTGTCCTTCACAGCTCCACGTTGTAGCTATAAACCTATGACTGAAATGCATATTCACGCATCTGCCACTATGAAGGGAACAATAACTTTCATCATCTAATCTCCATTTAACAATATGTATCAAATTCATTGCTTCTGTTCTCCTGAACTCATCAAAGCAATGTATAGTTTCTCCATGAATAAATAAAGAACAAGCTTCATGTTTAGTTCTATACCAACTAAGCCATCATTGCAAGCCTTGTCCACCAAAAAGAAACGATAAAGATTCTTGCCACCATCAAAAAAGCAATATAGCAAGTACCTTAGCCTTGACTGAGAAAGCTTTGTCTGCGCAGCTCTAATCTTTAGCCATCGCTTGGTTCGATGTGGAATAGGACACCAAGGCTCTTTTGATAAATGGATAATAGGATAATCGACGTTAGCAAGTAGCCCATCTATTTTAGGAGCCTCATGTACGATGCCCAAGTAAGTAGCAGCTTTCTTTCGATACAGTCTGACCTGATAATTTCGTCGGAAGTAGCCCCAACTGAGAACTCTGCCTTTATAAACAAGGTCTTCAACTATGCCGAAAGCAGAAACATCCTGACGCTGTATCATTTTGTGAACATTACATCTAAGACCCCTTGAAAGATATTCGTCACCATCCAAATAAAGAACCCAATCACAATTCGTTTTGCTTAGCGCAAACATTCTTTCAAGCTCAACAATAGAACACGGCTGCCGAATGAAAACTTTGTTAGCATACCTTTTTGCAATATCAATAGTTCCGTCTGTACTTGACCCATCCACAAAGACTATTTCATCACACAAGCCAGACAGTGAACGCAAAGTGCGCTCAACTGTTGGTGCTTCATTGCGAGCTAAAACTAATCCACAAAGTGTCATTTATTTTCAACCTGAAGCTTATCAGCGTCAGACCAATAATCGTCAATAACCAAAACTTCAACTGTTTCCTTTGTTTCTTTCACGGGTAGAATGTTGAGTTTCAGGGAACAAGAGTCTGACTCCCTTATTATAAAACCGTTTCATGAAAATTTTAGGACTCATAAGAAACGAAATGCCTGCATCAAAGCTTCGTGACGCAAAAGCATAGCCTTTCATTAAAGGGTATTTTTGCCACAGATCACGAACATCTGCGTGAGCTGTCACTCTTCCATCATGCACTCTTGCATAATGCAGAGGTTCAGGAATACTGCGAATCTTCCATCCTGTTAATCCTGCCCTAATGAACAAGTCCCAATCTTCTAAGCCATGTAGTGATTCATCATAACCACCAACGCCTTCAGGCATAGTTGAGGCATAGTCAAGAAATAGCAAATAATCATTTGAAAACTCTGTGGGCTCAAAAATGTTTTCGCAGTCTTCAGGTTGCGCCCCGAAATAAACTTGCCGTCTAACCATCATTGAGCCAATCTGACCGTGTGGTTCACGGAAAACACTGAAGCGATGATGAAGTTTACGGGGAACGCGTAGTTTTTCGGAAGCCTCAAACTCTTTACAGCCTGTAAAAACTATGCCTACATTCGGTTTATCAAATTGACCCAAACACTTCTCTAAGTAGCAAGGTGCTAATTTATCGTCTGCTCCAAGAACAACAATAAAATTAGATTTCGCTTGCAGTAATGCGGTGTTTATTGCCCTTGCAGGTGTATGGTTGCCTTTGTGAAACTGAAAGATATACTTGACCTGGGAAAACTTTGTAACAACCTCTCTGGTATTATCAGTTGAGCCGTCGTCTACAACAATGATTTCAAAAGGTTTAGCACTTTGACAAAGAACACTATTTATTGACTCTGCAAGATATTGACCGTGATTATGTGTGGGAATGATGACTGAAACGGAATTATCGCTATTCATAGCTTATCACTGTTACAAAAAATCTTGTGTCCTGGAACATGGTCTTACCGAAGGAAGCACAGTTTGGTCTAAAACGTTAAAAGAAGCAGAACTAGTCACTAATCCTGCGATTAAAACTACAAATTAAGAGAAGAAAAAACTCTCCCTATTACTGCCCAAGTTTTCGTTTTTCAACTTACTCCTTTCTTAGCTATTAATTGAGATTTGAAGTAAGTGCTAACTAAGGTTTATGAATCTAAAATCAATATTTTAAATATGAAAGATAAAAACCACTTTCATAAGAATTGTGCACGCTATACTTTCTCACATCTCCACTAATCTGAAAATTTGTTTCAGCACTTGACTTTTACTAACCCCAAAACCGTGATTAAATTAATGTTGTACTCTATTGGAGCTAAAATGACGTAACTAACAAGATTGTAAGAATTGAACTATTGGTTCCTTCATCGAAACTCAATTTCAATAGTGGTTACCCCGTTGGTTCAGTGTCAATTATTTCTTTTGAACTTAAGCGTAAGGCTATTTCTAGATAGAACAGTCAATTTTTTGGTGAGAAATGTTTATATGGCGAGATTTTGTCGATATGACTAAATGATAATATCGTGTTGAATTGTTATGAACAACAAATACACTGCAATAACATTAGTAATCATAATAGTAGTCGCTTCAGCAATAGGCTACTTAGCATATAGTGGAGCATTCTCAGCTAACAGCAATCCTTCGCCAACTGCAACCCCAACAGCAACTCCATCGCCCACCCCATTAGTAACAGCGACCCCCACAGCAACTTCTTCGCCTACACATTCCGCACCCCCAACAGCAACACCAACAACAGCACCAACCTCAACCCCAACACCATCCTCCCACACCACACCCAGCCCAACACCAACTCCACAACCAGTCGACCTGCGAATTTTCATAGCATCAAGCTTAACTCACGTAGTTGCAAACATGACCCAAGCATTCGATGCAGCAAACAACTGCAACTTAATTGTTAATTCTGGCTCATCAAGCGCGCTCTATACACAGATCACCTCAGGTTCCCCCTGTGATGTCTTTATGTCTGCTGACACCAAATGGACCAAGCAACTGAACAGCGCGAGCCTTCTATACAACAACAATTATGTGAATTTTACCACAAATAGTCTGGAAATGATAATAGCGCAAGGCAACCCGAAAGGCATAACATCCCTTGCAGACTTAGCAAAACCTGGAGTAAAATTGGTTTTAGCAGACCCCTCAATACCATCGGGATCTTATACAAACACAACTTTCTGGAAAATTGATTCAACTTGGGGCAACGCAAGCAGTCCTCAGTACGTTACTTCTGGAGCCTATGTAAACTACAACTACACTGTACATCAAAATGTTGTCTCGTATGAATTAACCGTCGAAAACGTGGTAGGAAAAGTTTCTCTCAATGTAGGTACAGCAGATGCAGGCGTTGTCTTTGTCTCAGACGCAGTTTACGGCCAACAGTCAGGTTCGCAAGTTCAATTCATACCAATACCCGCTTCAGTAAACACTAAAGGCATTTACGGCATAGGAGTTATAGGATCAACTAGCTCAATCAGCCCTAGCACAAAAATTCATGGATTTCTGGAGCTCAACTGATGGACAAGCGCTATTGACCTATTATGGTTTTAACTCGTAAAAGTGCATATTAAGTACTTCTCCACCCATTTTTAGATTAACCAATCGGTGCAGCAATGAAACACAACTTCACTAGCACGCTTTCAAATAAAATAATAATCGTGATTCTAGGTCTCATAGTATTAACCTATTTTCTTTTCGTTGCCATACCTATAGCAGCAATTTTTTTAAGAATTGACCCAAGTCAAGTTAACGCTCAACTGCATAATGCGCAAATTATTGACACTATACAACTCAGTTTATACACATCTGCCGCTGCCACTCTAATTGCATTTGTCCTAACTGTGCCAACCGCTTATTTCATGGCGACAAGAAAATTCCCGGGCAAAGCAGTCATCGACACAATAATAGATTTGCCTATTGTACTACCGCCTGCAGTCGCCGGTGTAGCTTTGCTCTATGCTTTCGCCCCAAAAGGACTTTTAGGTCCGATTTTAAACAGTTTAGGCATAACAATCCCAGGCTACACCATCGCTGTAATTATTGCTGAGGCTTTTGTAGCATCCCCATTTCTTTTGCGGTCAGCTAAAACGGGTTTTGAATCAATGGACAAGGATGTAATTAACAGCGCCAAAATGTTGACTGGCAGCCGCACCAGAGTATTTTTCACCGTCACCTTCCCCCTATCGATACGTGCTATAGTTTCAGGGTCCATGATGACATGGGCAAGAGCTTTGGGTGAGTTTGGGGCAACTTTAATGTTTGCAGGGAATTTGCCAGGAATAACACAGACAATGCCGTTGGCCATCTATGTGTTTCTATACTCCGACCCATTGGCTGGAGTCATGTTATCAATCATATTAATAGCCATAGCATTCGCAGTCCTTATCACTATCAAGCTTCTAGAACAGAAAAGGTTCGGACAAAAGAAATGATTGAGATAACTGCAGTTACAAAGTCTTTCGGCGAAAAAAAGGTTCTAGTAGACCTGAATCTTAAAGTCAAAAAAGAGGAAATCTTGTCGTTGCTTGGGCCAAACGGTTGTGGAAAAACAACGCTGTTAAACATACTTTCAGGACTAACCAAACAAGACAACGGCAACATTTACATTAACGATGTCTTAGTAAGCGGAAAAGCAGACGCAAAAAAAGTTTGCATTAAGCCGTCGGACCGAAAAATTGGCTATGTCTTTCAAAATACATCGCTTTTTCAGCACATGCGAGTCAAAGAAAACGTCGCGTACGGATTAAAGTCGATGCACCTGCCTGGACAGGAAGTTAAGAAAAGAACAGATACCCTGCTTGATTTTGTAGGACTACTTGAATATGCTAATTTCTATCCAAGCCAACTCAGTGGCGGACAAAAGCAGCGTATCGCGTTAGCTAGGTCGTTAGCGACTGAACCCCAAGTGCTGCTCTTGGATGAACCCGTTTCCGCAGTGGATCCTCAATTGAGAGAATCTTTCAGGCTTGAACTCAAAAACTATTTGCAGGCGCTTAAAATCACAGCAGTTTACGTGACCCACAATTTGTCCGAAGCCTTCGTGATGTCTGATAGAATAGCAGTAATGGGTAATGGGCGTATAGAGCAAATAGGTAATAGAACAGAGATTTTTGATAAGCCCAGTTCATCCTACGTTGCAAAGTTTCTTGGAGCCAACGCTTTCAAGGCTAAAGCAACCAAAATTCGCAGCGGTTTTTTGGAGATTGAAACAAACGGCTTGCTGCTTTTAGCGCCTTCAACATCAAATCTGTTGGGAAAGAACGTTATAGGAACCATTAAACCCGAAAACATTACACTCTCAAAATCCCCTGAATTCTCAGCTTATGACAGCGGAACCAACTATACCGAAGGAGTTGTAACTGAGATGGTTCAGATGAGGTCGAACGCACAGGTTACGGTAGATGTAGGATTTACGATAAAAACGAGGGTTCTTTTAAACGTAATTAAAAATTTAGGCATTACCGTAGGGGACAAAGTCTATGTTTGTTTCAATGCAGATTCCTTAAACGTTTTTGCAGACGATGGCAACTGACAAGTTTTTTGTCTCGTTGAAATTTTCAATTAGAAATCTTTTTCATTTACCATATTCAACTTTGAATTACTATTCGCTGGAAATTTTAAAACTTAAATAGTTTTACGCCTTTTCACAGGCTGAGCGAATTAAGCATGATTTCTCAAGAATCAATC
>CAVYJU010000010.1:0-40685 GCA_963768895.1 Candidatus Bathyarchaeota archaeon | reverse complement strand
TTTCGGACAGCAATAGAACTGTTGAAGTTGAGGCGGAAAGATGCTTGAGCCCTTCAAGCCATAAATAATAAGGTATAACCCAGCAAACAATTGCGGTCCAAAAAATCGCCAGCCAAGCGGAACCTGACAAAGCAATGAAGCGAGGTCCAGCGAAAAAGGCAAACGGCGCAATTGAAAAGAACGTAAACACAAGCACCCAAGTCATTGATTGAAAAGTCGCAGAAGTAGAAGTCGAAATTAGTTTTTTATTGTAAATCATAAATATCGCCCATGAAACGCCTGAAATAATAAGAGCCAAATCAGCTATAGTCTGTCCGCCGCCCATCGCTGCGACATCTAGGTTCGTACTTACAAATATGATGCCTAAAAGCCCAAAAACGACGCCGAGGATTTTTTTGCGTGAGAAACTTTCGCCAAGGAGCTTTGGGCTTAATATTGCGACCCATATGGCGCTTAAATTTATGAAGAGAGCAGCCTTCGCCGCAGTGGTATAACTCATAGATGCATATTGTAGCAGGTATCCTGCTCCGTTTGTGATTCCAAGAAAAACTAGAAGTTTTTTGTCAGCGATTTTAAATTCTAACTTCCTAAGGAGTAGCATAACAATCAGAAGAGTAACTGTGGATACAAAGAATCGCCAAAACACAAAAGCAAAGGGGTCAGTGTACGTTAACCCAATTTTTATAATTGGAAAAGAGGTGCCCCAAAGCACGCCCGCTAATATCGTGTAGAATACGGCTTTGCTTTTTTGGCTTAACAGCGGATTGGGCATATATGTTTCCTTTTTAGGTTTTCTGATATGCACCCAGACTTTATAGCATTAACTCCTCTGCCCAAAAGTTTCAAACCACGGTAGAATGCTAAGAATTCACATATAGAAAAACTAGAGGAAAATTTCTGGGGTAACCACTTTTAGATTATTAGCAGATCTTTAAAAGAAAAGAGTTGGACAATGAGGAAAAACTAACCAAAAAACAAAAAAAAGAAAAAGAAGAGTGAAAGTTTATTTCATAATAGCTTTTAAGTCTTCGTCAGCTGTTTTGATTGGCATGATATTGAATTTTTCCACTAGTACTTTGAGTATGTTTGGAGTTATGAAAGCTGGCAGGCTTGGTCCTAATCGTATGTCTTTTATGCCCAAGTAGAGAAGTGATAGCAAGATTGCAACGGCTTTTTGTTCATACCAGGATAGCACCAGAGATAGTGGCAAATCGTTGATTTGCACGCCAAAAGCATCGGCTAATGCTTGAGCTATTTTGACTGCTGAGTATGCGTCATTGCATTGTCCAATGTCGAGTAGTCGTGGGATGTCATCGATTGTTCCCAACTCTTTGTCGAAGAAACGGAACTTGCCACATGCCAACGTTAAGATGATTGTGTTGCTGGGTGCTTTTTCCACGAATTCTGTGTAATAGCTTCTTCCAGGTTTGGCTCCGTCGCAGCCACCCACTAGTATGAAACGTTTAATGTGTCCATTCTTTACAGATTCGATAACTTTGTCTGCTACGCTTAAGACGGCATTTCTTCCAAAGCCAACCAGAACGCTTTTTCCCTCGATGTCTTCTTGGAAACCCGGCATCGCTAATGCTTTGCTTATTACTGCAGAAAAGTCCATGCCAGTTACATGTTGAACGCCTGGATACGCTACTGGTCCTGAAGTGAAAATGTTGTCCTTGTAGCTTTCGACTGGTCTTTGGATGCAGTTTGTAGTCATAAGTATGGCTCCTGGGAATTGGGCGAATTCTTTTTGTTGGTTTTGCCATGCTGTTCCGTAGTGACCATAGAGGTTCGGATATTTCTTGAGTTTTGGGTAGCCGTGTGTGGGAAGCATTTCTCCATGCGTGTAAACATTGATGTCTTTTCCTTGGCTTTGCTTTAGAATTTGTTCTAAATCGATGAGGTCGTGTCCAGAGACGAGTATCGCTTTTCCTTTTTTGTGTCCCAAAGGTACCTTTGTTGGAACTGGGTGACCGTATCTTTCCGTGTTTCCTGCATCAAGAAGCTCCATTGCACGTACGTTAATTTCGCCGCATTTGAAAACTAAGCCCACAAACTCGTTAACTCCAAGTGACTTGTCAAATGGAGCTACAAGTCCTTCAGAGATAAAATCGAAAACTTTGTCATCGCTTTTTCCAAGAAGATAAGCATGATATGTGTAAGCGGCTACTCCTTTTAACCCATAAGTTAACAGCCACTGAAGCGAATGCAAATCTGGATCCATTGTTGGATCAGAGTTTATTCCATAGTGCTTTCCCTGCGCAATTAAGCCTGCAGTTGTTTCTTCAAGTGTTAAGTTGAATGTGGAGTCTACTTTACCTTTGATTGCAAACAATCTGCTGCGTAATTCTTCTTGTAACTGTGCGGTTTTCTTTATGTAGGCAGCTATTGATTCTGGATCAAAGTTTACGTTTGTAAGGGTTGCGAATAATGCTTCGCAGGTAAAAACGCCAATTTTCTCGTCTTTTACACCTGCTTTGGCGGCCTCAATTGACAGTTGACTGAGCCCTCTTAGCATATAGACAAGCAAATCTTGAAGTGCAGCAACATCTGCTGGTTTTCCGCAAACGCCCGCTACTGTGCAGCCTTGACCTCTGGCTGTTTGTTCGCATTGATAACAGAACATTTGATTTTGACTCATATTTTATACCTTGATAATACATAGGTCGTGATTGTAGATAGGTGTTATCCCGAACATCTCAGGGATTTGCTGAGAACAGATGAAAAATCGTTGCAAATAAAATTTAAGATTAAACAGGTGAAGAAGAAGAAGTGTGCCCCTGCGAAGTTTCTTCTTCTTTCAGCAAATCCAGAGAAGAAGTAGGACGCGGTGCTGTGCTGCAATTGTCCTACTTCTTCTATCAGAGAAGAACAACACCCGGTGCTGCGCACAACTGTTGTTGTTCTTCTAAGTTTGACTAAGTTCGAACATTCCTCTTTCTAAAGAATTAAATGTGAACATGCGAGAGGGTATATTCAAATAATTTGGACAAAATTATAGTAAGATAAGTTGAGGGAACTGATAACGCCGAAGAAAAGAAACATTTTCATAGCCATCTTCTTAGTAGCGCTAATTATCGTGTCCTTTTTTGTTGCGCTAACAGTTTTACGTGTACCGGCGAAACAGACAGCAGGTATAGCTCCTCCTTTCGTAGGAATTGAAACAGGTTGGAATAGCAATTTTAGCGACTGCAAAATACTGATTGATAAAGTTAAAGATTACACTAACCTGTTTATTGTTGCGTCGTCTCTAATTCTTTCCGATGAGGCATTGCTTAATGAAACATGTGATTACGCATACAAGGCAGGCATGTACCTCATTGTCTACTATCAGAACATGACTGTATCAGGTGACTATCCAGGCGTAACGAACCATTATTCACCTTCAGCATGGTTTATTGCCGCAAAAGAGCGCTATGGCGAACCATTTGCTTGGCATATACTTTTATGATGAAGCTGGAGGAATCCAACTTGACCAAAATGGCCCATTCAGCGCAAAACCGCCAATTGAATCGCCAATAAGTTATGAGGATTATTATGTAAACTTATTATTGGCTTTGGACACATGGCGGTGGGGTACCTGCAGTCGCCAACTTTACTCATAATCTAAACTCTTCCGTTTTTACCTCAGACTATGCATTGTACTGGTTTGACTACTTAGTCGGATATGACACAATTTTTGCTCAATTTGGATGGAATAACAGTAGACCCCTGCAGATTTCACTGGTTAGAGGAGCGGCTCAAGCGCAAAACAAGGATTGGGGAGCAATAATAACGTGGACATATGGGCAACCGCCCTATTTGGAGTCTGGGCCTCAACTCTACGATGACATGGTTTTAGCTTATAATTCAGGTGCAAACTACATAGTGGTCTACGACTCCACTCAAAACTACACTGGTACAACTCTAACGCAAGACCACTTCAGTGCACTAAAAAATTTCTGGAGCTACATGCAGCATAACCCAGACAAACACGGCGCACTAAAAGCAGATACAGTCGTTATTCTTCCGCAAGATTACGGTTTTGGATTTCGCAACCCTGACGATTCCGTTTGGCGATATCATCTACCAGACAATTGGACACGAAAAATGTTCAGCGACATTACCAACCTTGTTAACCAATATAATTCAAGCTTAAACATAGTTTACAGTGACCCACAATTCCAAAACGCAATACAAAACAAATACAGCAAAATCATCTATTGGCCTAAAGATTTTGAATCAAACGTCACCTACCCAATAATCGACCAAAACAACGGGTTAGGCTACAACAGTGTTCAAGAAGCATTATCTTCCTACGCAACCTACCAAAACGACACTATACTAATTAAGCCTGGAACATACCAAGAAATCTTTGTAGCCACCAAACCATTTGTATTAACCACCCTAAACAACGAAACTCGCAACATTCCAAGTCTCAGGCAACACAATCAACTTAATTATAGAAAACGGCCACTTAACGCTCACAACTTGATTTGAAAAATCAATAAATCAAGAATTGAAATTTCCTTTTTACCTTCATAAAGCTTAACCTTGCAGTGCTAATCAGCTTACTTTTTTTGCATGTGGTTGGCTGCATGATTTTCAACGAGGAAACTTGTATTGTGATGTTCACTTGGCTGTTTGCTGGGTTTCCAAATGAAAGTATCACTTTGTTCTCTTAGTAAGAAAGTACACATACAGCGCAGTGAGTAAACGATTGGTCCAAAAATCCACATGTAAAGGCCTCTTAAAATACCCAGCCATAAATTAGCCAAGCTTGTAAAATAGAATCTAAAATCTAAGCCCAGCCAAACAACAAGGATCAAAACCCAGTAACACATCAGTGCATACCACAGCCGTCTTGAAGAAAAGCCAACAAGAAGGACGTATGAGAAGACAAAACCAGCTATTGCGAAAGCAATCCAAAAGGCATTAAGCAGCACATCAAATAGTGTAAAAAGATGACCATATTGAGCCCCCCATAACTACCTAAATTAAGGTCAAGATAAGCAATAATAGACAAAACCAGCTGCAACCAATCCAAGTAAAATAACCGACATTACTAATGCCTTTTGGCGGTGGAGTATCCATCAGTAACCTTCAATCAATAACTTTCTTCAGTTCTTCTATCCAACGCTTAGCAGATTTAAGACTTATCATCAGTGAAAACTTGGCTAAATCGGCAAAATATGATTTAAGTTTTTCAATTAGTGCTTTCAAATTTCTCAATTTTCTCTTCCATAGCCTTTCTTAATTTTTGAATCTCTTGTTGACTGTGAATACTTACATAAGCGACTGAAACGAAGATTATTAGCAATCCTATCCCTAATACTGGTGAACTCTCCCCTATCAAAATTAAGAAGAGAAACCCCATCATGATTAATATGATTGGTACGACATCTACTTTTTGTGTTTTTTGCAAAAGTCTTTACACCTTTTTATAAGCCTATATTATGTTGTTAAAATATTGCTGATGAATTTTCAGCATTTTAAGATTTCTCGTTTTTCTGAAAACTCGAAATGTTGTGCGATTGAGCTAAAAAATTTTATTTATTTCCAATTAGCCCTGGTTTATTAGAACTCCCTCTAAATACTCTCAAATTCGCGCTCAAATTTCAAAATTACCCCTTGATTTCCAATAGAAACATAAGTTGTAGTCAAAGCACAGTCACAATTTCTAATCAATACCCAATGATCTCTTTATTTCAGGTGAATCTTTATGAAAATTGCTATTATTGGAAAAGGCAATGTTGGCAGCGCTTTATGCAATGGTTTAAGCGGTAAACATGAAACGAAATTTGGTCATCGTGACCCTGCTGAGCCTGTTGCTGACGCGGCTAAATGGGGTGAAGTGATAATTCTTGCTGTTCCCCATAATAATGCCAATGATGCCGTTGAAGAAATAAGACGTTATGCCGACGGAAAAATAGTTGTTGACGTGATTAATGCGGTGGGCTCAAATGGTGGGTTGGCAATAAGCTGTACTACTTCCTCAGCTGAAGAGATTCAGAAAAAACTGCCTAAAGCCCATGTGGTTAAAGCGTTCAACACGGTGTTTGCTCAAAACCAAAGCAGCGGCAAAGTCGGGCAAGGAACAGCTAACAGCGTTTATTGCAGGTGACGATTTGAAAGCTAAACAGACTGTAGCTCAGTTGACAAGAGACATAGGTTTTGACCCAGTGGATTGTGGATCTCTTGAAGGCAGCACGTTATCTGGAAGCTATGGGAATAATGATAATCAATTTGGCGTACGAGTATGGAATGGGACCAAATATAGGTTATAAACTGGTTAAAGCATAGAAAGTTCAGCATAGCCCTTTTTTAAGGGGAAAAGTTTAAGGGCAATAGTTTCTTATGGTTTCGCGTATTCCTAATCTTTGAGGTTTATAGTTTGAGCGCTAAAATGGAAACAATTGAAGAACGCAAGGCAGAAGTTCTAATCAAACTTCGAAAATACAAGTTACTTGAGAAAGAAAAATTTGAAGGTGCAGTCGGCTACATAATTGATATTCCACAGGATAAAGAGAAAGCGCTCATCTGGTGCATCCTGGGAGAAGCAACCGTCGGCATCGCAGCCATGAATACGCTCTATAAAGTGATGAAAGAAAAAGAAATTGACCGGGCAATCGTAGTTACTGAAGGACGCTACACTCATGCGGTTAAGCTTGGCGCAAAAAAGAAACAAGTAGAATTACTACCCAAGTCTTTTCCAGTTTTCGACATTTTTGAACATGCACTAGTTCCTTTCCACGAAATCCTGAGCGAAAAAGAAAAAAACCAACTGCTCACTCAATTCAAAGTTAAACCCTACCAAATGCCACAAATAAAATCAGGCGACCCCGCAGTCAAAGTTATCGGAGCAAAACCAGGCGACGTACTAAAAATCACAAGAAAAAGCTCAACTGCAGGCGAACACATCACTTACAGATATGTAGTAGAATAAAATTGTACAAATTATTTCATATTTCTTTTATTTTTGCTGTTCTGAATCTTTTTCATTGTCTAAAATTGTCTAATAATGTCAATTCTATGTTAAATAATGTCAAGAAATGTATCAACCTGCAATCAATTCAAGCTTTGAATCAAAAAAGCAACCTAAAACACAAAGAAAAAAATTTGCAGAAAACAATCAACAACTATTCTCGGTATTCAAAAGAAAAAGTTATTTAGCAATCATTACTTCTGTTGACTTAACAATTGCTTCCACTTCATCGCCGACTTTAATATCTAAATCCTCAACCGCATCCTTCGTAATAACCGCCGTAACTGTGACAGGCATCTTTATCTCAACCTTCACTTTAGCGGTAATAACCCCTTTTTCAACAGCAACAACTTTTCCTTTGAAACGATTTCTTGCACTTAACTTCAAACCTTTCACCTCCAAACTCTCTGAACTTGACAAAACCTTGCCCATGTAGCTCTCAACTTGCTTATACTCTGCAAGCAAACTTTTGCCTAAATCAGTCAAGCTTTGCTCCGCCGCCGCCAGATTTTCCGCCTTTATAGGTTTCAACTATAGATTGATCCAAAGTCTTCTGAATGCCTTGAATGTAATTCCAAACATAGCGGTATGACATTCCTAAAGTTTCTGCAGCTTTAGTAAGCGAGTTTTCCTTCTCAATGGCTTCTAGAATTTCAGCTCCGCCCCTGCCGATTACAGGTTTGTCTTTGTATTCTAGCCATACTTTGCATGAGAACTTGTGTTTTTTGTCGGTAAGCATTCTAAATATGGTTATGTCGCAAAGACCATATAAAGCTAATCAAAGAGAAAAAAATTGTTTGCAAGACTAAAATTTCTAAAAATAGAAGAAATTAGAATTCTAATTCTCCATTAACAAATTTACGCGATATCTCGCTTTTCGGGTTTTCAAAGAAATCCGCCGGATCAGCAACTTCAACTATACTTGCCGTTGTGGATGTGGATTATTTCATCCGCTACTCTTCTTGCCTGAGTAAGATTATGAGTCGCCATAACAATAATGCGTTCAGCACTCTTTTTGCTGACGATTGCCTTTTCAATGATAGCTGCGCTGTTCGGATCTAAATTTGCAGTCGGCTCATCTAAAAGTAGCACATGCGATTCAAGCAAAAATGCTCTAGCTAAAGCAATTCTCTGCTGCTCGCCGCCCGAAGTTTTCTTGGCTCTACGCTTTTCAAAACCTGCAAGCCTGACCGTTTGCAAGGCCCTCAGTTATTTTTTCTTTAATCTGCTCTTTTGGGATCTTTCCTAATTCTGAAGGCCATAAGCCAAGTTATCATAAACATTGGTACTAAACATTGCAGTTTTCTGAAAAACCAATGTTGAAACTTGACGCAAAGATTTGCAGTCAATTTGCTGATTGTTAAAAAGAAGTTTTCCTTCATCTGCGTTTTCTAAGCCAGACATAATTCGCATGAGTGTAGTTTTGCCTGCTCCGTTGACACCTAAAAGAACAATTATTTTGCCGCCAAACATTTCCAGCGACACAGACTTTAAAGCTTTAACGTTTCCGTAACTTTTGGAAATTTCTGAAAGCTGAATCTTTACGCTCAGAGTTTAGCTTCCTCCAGCTAAGCCTCTCCACATAAAAAACCTGGACAGGGGTCTGCCTTCATTCCTAATTCGCTCTACCAGAGCGATGGTCAAAGCCAACGCAATTACAATTGCCATAAGGATTATAGCATAAGCCATTGCGATATCGAAGTCTGCGAAGTTTATTTGGAGTGCAATGGCCGTCGTCAGGACACGCGTTCCGCTGAATAGTGTGCCGCTTCCTAGTATGCTACCGCCTACGATTGTTGCTATCCCAAGTTCTCCCATGCCTCTATTGAAAGATGCTGTTACTGAAAGCACCATTGACCAGAATGTCTCGCGAATAAGGGTTAGATTTGTCCTCAATCCAGATGCGCCAAGCGTTTTAGATAGATCTCTTAATTGAGTATCTGCAAATCCCAAAGCGTTGGCTGTAAAACTGACTATTATCGGAGTTACAAGGATGGATTGACTAATTGCCATGCCGTTAAGAGTGTATAACAAGTGGAAACTGCCAAATTCGCCTTGCCTATACAAAAGCATATACATCAGGAGTCCCAAGGCAACTGTCGGTATGCCGATAAACGCGCTGAAGAAGCCTTTGATCATCCATTTTCCCCTAAAATTGTATAAACCTAATCCCACGGCTATCGGAATACTCCATAGGCATGCCAGCAATGTACCTACGCCTGCAACGTAGATGCTTCTGTAAACGGTTGCGTAAAATTCAGGGTCGCCGCTTGCAATAAGTTTGATTGCCTGCTCAAAAGCAGGAACGATAATATCGCCCATGCATATCACAGAAGAAATGAGGGGAAGTTTATTTGAGCTTTTCCCAACATTACACTCTGGTTAATTTCGAAATATTTTGGCTACTTGTTGAGGGCGCTGTAAAGAGAGTTTTTTGGTCGTCTTGCACGTAGTAGTTCAAGGTTATTGTTGATTGACTAAGGTTAGTGTTTGCTACTGCATCATAAGTGGCAGAATACAGGTTACCCGCATTGTATCGATACTGTGATGGGCATTCAGTTCCACTAGCGCTAATAGAAGGTGTTGAACTCATATAGGCGTAACCTTGTATCCAACTTAGTAAGGTAGCATTAGGTGAAGAGCCACTTACAATGGGCACAAATGGGTTAAAGAGTTGCTGTCCATAAGATGATATGCCATAGTTTGCAATTAATTGTTGACCTGCGTCGGAAACTAGCCAGTTAACAAAAGTCATTGATGCATCGAAGTTTGTGTTAGCCAGAGTAGAGTTTTGTGGATTGTCAATAATTGCGCTGTAGACGTTCAGCAAGGATTGTTGGGCTTGAATTATAATTTTCAAAGAAATTGGCAGAGACTGTGAAGGTGAGGAAAAGGCAAGATACGTACCTGTATCAGATAATGTGTATCCAGGAGCCCCTCCGTTAAACCCGTTGTCCGCTATCTGCAATGTAGGTCCCATTCCGGCGTCTGTGGTGTGGAACCACGAAGTTTGCGTGATAAGCGTGTTATAGTTTAAGCCTGTCGCTTTCCACAAATTTTGCTCAGCAGTTGCTGTGCCAGAACCGTCATCTCTAGAGAACCATTGAACTTGGGAGTTGGTCTGTGTCGCATTGTAAAGTTGGATTAAGGCTTGTGTGACGTTTGTCATGCCTTTTATGCCGGCGGGGTCGTTTGCAGGCCCGACTATTACAAAGAAATTGTATGCTATTATTTTGCGATCTACGCCTGACCCGCTTTTCAAGAAGTTAAGTTCCTGCGACGGCGAATGAACTAGCACCATATCAGCGGAGCCTGATTCAGCGGTTGCTATCGCTTGTCCAGTTCCTTGTGCAATGAAATTGATTGTAATCCATGGGTATGCGGCTTGGAAGGCAGTTTTTATGTTGCCTGTTCCATTGTCTTCTAAGTCCTGTGTCATGAAGGCTTGTTGTGGTTGCAACTGTTAAGGTTGTTGGGCTAGGAGTGGGGGTTGGAGAAGGCGAGGGAGTTGGAGAGGGTGATGGGCTAGGCGAGGGCGACGGAGACGGGGAAGCGGTGACTGTTGGGGTGGATGTAGGTGAATGTGTAGGTATTGGTGTTGGGGAAGGGGTCGGCGTTGATGTTGGTGCGGGTGTTGGTGTTGGCGAAGGTGAGGATGGATTACTTGATAATGATATGTAAGCGAAAACTCCGCCTATAATAATAATGATTACAACGATTGCTGCTATGATAATATATGTACTTTTCATTTTTTTCACTGTTTTTAGGGAAACGATATGCATATATAAACATGACGGCAACTGAGCGCTCTAAATATCATACTCCAAAAGATCTCACTATTACATCAGAGCTTAAGCAGCTGGCTGGTCATACCTTATCTTTTGTTAACTCGCTGAGAATCACGAGTGCTTCGCCAAGCGGCATGTTAAGACTTCCTGCAAGTTCCGTTGCTGTAATATCAGCTTTCAGCGGCAAGATGCTGTCTCTTGTGTATGACTTATGGGTGGGGTACATTACTGAAGCATGCACAGTTTCCACAAGCAGTTGCCAAATCCTTTCTTTAGAGAACCCTTCAAGATTCATATGCGCTCAAACCATGCATACGCAATATTAAAGTTATTAACCTAACGCAGGAGCAAAACAGTAAATTCTAAGAATTAAGACAAAATTGTTTCCAATCGCAGGTAATTCTTCCCGAACTTCGGGATACCACTTAGTTGGCTAATACACAGGTAAAGAAGCTTGGAAAGAAAATTTAAGAGAAAACAAGTGAAAGAAGAAGAAGTGTGCCCCTGCGAGTTTTCTTCTTCTTCTCTCACAATCAACCCAGAGAAGAAGGAGGACGCGGTGCTGTGCACGATTGTCCTCCTCCTTCTATCAAGAGAAGAACAACACCCAGTGCTGCGCGCAACTGTTGTTGTTCTTCCTCCAGTAAACCAAGAACAATCGCGACCAACCCAAAAGGAATAAATGCAAACACAATACACAACAAACTTAATACCTAACTGCAGACGCTTTGAATTATTAGAGGTCGATTACTTTTGAAAGCTGCGGTTTACAGAGGTCCCCACAACATAAGAATCGAGGAAGTCCCGAACGCGGAAGTTTCAGGCAGGAAAGTTCTTGTAAATTTTAAAGGCGGAAGCATTTGCGGCACCGATATGCATTTTTACAGAGGCGAGTGGAAATGGATGAAAAAAGGCACAATTCTTGGGCATGATGCTTTTGGGAACTCGAGATGACACTGGTGAACGGGTTGTCATGGTTCCCATTGTAAACTGCGGTCACTGTTACTATTGCCTAAGAGGGCTGCCAACATATTGTGTCAGAGGCAAGTTTTATGGACTTACAAGAGATGGTTTCTTCGTTGAATCTAAAGCGATGTTGCCTAGAAGCTTAATTCCTGTACCTGATAGTGTCGGTGACGAAGAAGCATCAATTGTTGAGCCTGTTGCCTTAGCTCTTCGAGTGCTCAATTACATGAAGCCTAACTTGGGAGACTGGGTAACTATAATTGGACAAGGCCCCATCGGCTTACTAATGACTCAAGTTGCATTATTGAAAGGATGCCGAGTCATAGCAGTAGACCTTGAAGACTACCGACTTGAACGCAGCCAAAAGTACGGTGCAGATGCAGTAATAAACCCTAAAAACGTAGACGTAGTCAAAACTGTTAGGAAATTAACAAAAAGGGGTTCTGACTTGGTGATTGAAGCTGCTGGAACCACTCGCACTGTCGAACAAACTCCATATTTGGTTAGGAAAGCTGGCAAAGTCGCGTTAGTAGGCGAATCTAAAGGTAACTTGAACTTGGAGGATGCTGATGAAGCAATGTTTTTCACGATTTACATTTCACCTGTTGAGTATCCATCAGCTATTGAATTGATTGCTCGAAAACTAGTCGATGTTAAAGGGCTTATTACTCATCAGCTTTAAACTTGAAGAGTTTGAAAAAGCATTGGAAACAGTTGATAATCCACTAGAGAAGCCTTTGAAAGTTATCATAACACGATAATGCATCTAGATGGTATCTAACCACAAAGTATATTTCTATTTGAGCAAGTGTTAACCCAGTTTCACCATCGATACCGGAGCATAAAATTATGCCAGTTGAATCTGTAATCTTTGATTTAGACGGAACACTAGCTCACTTCAACTTGGATTTCAAATCGCTCCGCGGTGAAGTCCGAAGTTACCTAATAAGAATGAGTGTTCCTACTTCAGTGATAAGTGTTAACGAAAGTATTTTTGAAATGCTGAAAAAAACACGAAATTTTCTTAAAGAACAGCTGGTAAACCCGCTGACAGCATTTGATGAAGTACGCTCTCAAGCTTTAGCCATAGCTGAGAAATACGAAATGGAAGCCGCCTCAACAACCAACCTGCAAATGGGCGCCAACGAAATGCTAAAAGAACTCAAACGCATGAAAATAAAAATGGGTTTATGCACAACCAGCAGTGAAAAAGCAGCCAACTATATCCTTCAACACTTTAAAATAAAAGATTTCTTCCAAGTTATAGTCCCCAGAAACAAAGTAAAAGACGTTAAACCAAGTACAGAACCGTTTGAGTTGGCACTTAAGACATTAAGCACACTTCCTAAAGACACGGTAATAGTTGGAGACAGTATTGTAGACATGCAAAGTACCAAGGAACTAAAAGCGATCGCAGTCGGTTTTCCAACAGGAGTTTCAACAATTGAACAATTAAAACACAACGGAGCAAACTACATCATAACTTCATTAGCTGATTTGCCAGTTCTAATAAAAGAAATAAACAAAGATTAAGCGGCTGTAACGATGTCGCCTTTAGCGACGAGTTTTCTATCTCTTATCAACCGCTTAAGTATTTCAGAGAAAGTTTGTTTGGCATCTTCTGAATTGTTTAGTCCGAAAACTTTTGCAGTTTCAGCAATCAACGAGTCCTTACTAATTCCTAAGGCGTACTGAGCAACAAGTATCATAGCTGACTCAACTTCTTCAGGCGAAATATACTCGGGTTTTCTTTTAGATTCGGAATCGCCTTGAACTGGAACGCGAATTGGAGTTTCTTTTAGTTCGGGCGGCCAGAGAAAACTGCCTTTGATAACTACTTTTTGCTCTCTTAGCAAGTTGTTGAGCGACTCTTTTACCGCATGTGTTATCTGGGGTGTTACCTGTTTGGCTCCCCATGCGGATGCTAAACGCTCAACTGCGTAGTCAAAGTGAACTGGGCCCTCGTTTTGAATAAGTTCATTGAGAAGTTTTGTTTGGATTTCTCTGTTTTCTGGAAAATGAAACTCGTTTTTTTGTCTAGAATCAAATGTTGCATTTGTTGTGGCGATTTTAATATAAGGATTGTAAGTTGCTTTAAGCGGCTGAATTTTGTAAGGTACACCAATTTTTTCGATGCCTGAAAACTGAATTTTTTGCACATCGGTCATCGGAACAGTGTCTGCTTTATCTTCAACAAATGGGATCTGAGCGTCTTTTTCAAGTTGCAACTGTTGGGACTGTTCTAAATCATCTCTTAAACGTCTGATTTCAGAATCACGTCTTGAAACCCAAGATGGTGACCAAATACGGTGAATTCGCCAGCCTAATTGCTTTAGCACTTGTTCTCTCAGGCGATCTCTATCTCGAGCACTGTTGCTTGATTTGTAAGTCGAGCCATCGCACTCAACTCCAAGCAGGTAACATCCAGGACTAACTGGATCAATTACACCGATATCTATTCTGTAACCGCTACAGCCAACTTGAGGAACAATTTCATAACCCATTTTCCTTATTTCTGCTGCGACGTCTTCGTCCAACGCAGATTCGAACTCGCCTTCTTTAGTTTTTAGTTGATCCTAGCGATTCAGGACCATGTTCAGCATAATCCAGGTAAGCTCTCAGTGTTTGCACGCCTATGGCTTTAGTTTCAGCATCGATGTCAGAGGCTTGAATAGAAGTGATCAGTAAGACTTTTTCTCTCGCACGGGTGACTGCAACGTTTAAGCGTCTTTCGCCACCTGGTTTGTTTAGTGGACCAAAGTTTAGTGCCATTTGTTTTTGCTGATCATACCCGTATCCTACACTAAAGAATATGACGTCTCGTTCATCGCCTTGAACATTTTCTAAGTTCTTAACGAAAAAACCTTCTAATCGATCTTCCTTGAAGAATTGCTCAAAATCAGGTTTATCTTTGAGGCGGCGATCTATCGCTTCTTCAACGGCTTCCATTTGAGCTATGCTGAATGTTACCACACCTAACGTTTTCTTTGGGTAGTTACGAAAGTGTTCAAAGACAAGATCTGCCACCTTTTCTGCTTCGTTAAGGTTATTTCTTTTGCCGCCACGATCATAAACGCCGTCAGGAACGTAAACCAGTTTTACACCCAAGCTGTCGGTTTGTGCTTTTGCCGCGGGAAAGGTAATTAGTTTATCGTCATAGAAGCGGTGGTTTGAGAAAGCTATTAGATCTTCGTGTCTGCTGCGGTAGTGCCACTTCAAAGTTTTAACTGGCAACCCAATGCCTAAGCACTCGTCAAGTATGCTGTCGAAGACTTCAACTTCATCCTCATTTAGTTCATCCCAATCAACATCGTCGATCAGATTTTTCTGGAAAAACGATGTCGGCGGCAACTGCTTATTGTCTCCTGCAACAACTAAGGTTTTTCCACGGTAAATTGAACCTATTGCGTCTTCAGGAACAATCTGCGATGCCTCATCAAACAGAACTAAGTCAAACTTGTTATTTTCAGGTGGAAGGAACTGGCTAACTGTTATTGGGCTCATTAGTAGGCAGGGCTTTAGTTTTACTATTAGGTGAGGAATCTTTTGTAGAAGTGTTCGAATTGGCATTAACTGTCTTTTCTTTGCTGCTTCTTTGAGAAGAATATTGGCTTCTGAATCGCCTGCTTGGACAAGAATATCTTGAGGTTTTCGGCTATTGGCTTGTTCTATAACCATGCTGGAAGTAAGGTGAATTAGATCTTGGTCTAATTGTTTGAAGTCAGCGATTAATTGCTCATGATTTTCCCTTCTAAATCTGCCCAGTTTCTCATTTTCATTGTAGAGGTTGTTTATCCATTCTTGGTAAACTCCTTTTCTAAAAACATCGACCAAGTCAACAGCTGGGGGGCGTTGCTCCACTAACCGGTTGAAGAACTGCTCTAAGCCTCGTAGAGCAAAACGGTTTTTGATGTCTTTGAAGTCAATCCAAACTTGAAGATCATCCACTCGGTCTCTGAGTGCTTGGATCCTTTCAAAGATTACTCTTATTTCTAAGTCCGTAAGTTTCATGTTTTGATATTTCATTTCTGTTTCAAATCTTGCTTCAAAATCTTCTAGAACTTTTACAGATGCTTCGTATTTTTGATTTAATTCTGTATTTGATGGTGCAGCGATGGGACCTTGGGCTGCAAGATTTGCATATGCTTCTGAAATTTTGGTGTCTTGGAAGGCTGCTTGAACTCTCATCGTCCAATCCAGAACTTCAACAATATCGTCCCAGTTTGTTTCAAGTTCATTAAAACGGGAGCCGAATTTTGTTTGAAGCTGAGTTTTTTCTCCTATGATCGCTGCTTCTTTCTTTCGTATATCTTCAGCGTTGCTGAGGTCTTCAAGCAATTGTTTGTAGCTTTGAGGTTCTTTCTTACATGTCGCAAGTGTTTCTTTTGTCGTTGTGTTTAATAGGTTTAGCAGTTTTTCGGTTTCGGTTGCCCATTCTTCGATCAGAGACAGTGAGGTTTGAGTGATGGATACTTCAGATTTCGGCATTATTGTAGGCATGTAAGGGTCTACTTCTTTGGCAAGTTGTTGCCATCTGTCAACTGTTTCTTGTAGTTCCAAGCCCAAATTCTTGATCATAGGCGAAGGATTTGAAGTGTTTGTAATCAGTTTGAGAAGATTTTCGGGAATTTGAGTTGCCCAAGAAAACTTTTTTATTTCGACCGTTAATTCTATAGCTTTTTCTGCACCTTGAAAATCGGTTTTCGATTTATGGTAGAAATGCCCAAGCAGGTTGCGAACTGTTTCTTCTGATTCTTCTATTTGCGAATGAAGTTTTTTTACTTTGCGTACATCAATAAGATCATTAAGAACGTTTTTTGGAACTTTTCTATCGTTGGCCAAACTAGCGATTAATTTTTGATCGTTGCGATATGTTGAATTAAAGATTTTTAAACCGCTTTGGTAAGGTCCACTGTATCTGGCGATAAGCTCGTCTAGTTCCAAATCGTAGATTCCATCGCTGTAAGTCTCATCTAGTCTGCTTTTGAGCAAGTTGTAGTCTTGATATTGGAGTTTTGCTTTTGATACTGTTTCTTCAACCTGCTCAAGATATTTTGAGTCAAACCATTGAGGTTCTGGCTTGTCTACGGCGAAGCATAACAGAGCAATTCGTGAGAGTTCCTTGAGTTGATTAAGGGTAAAGTCATTGCTATCTATGCCTAACGTTTGAGCGAGAGCTTTTGAGTTTTCACGCCATTTCCTCAACAAAAGCTGCGTGTTTCTTATGAATGCTAAGAATTTTTCTCTTTTTTGTAAAAATTCGTTTTCCTGCAACTCTACAGTTGGAAGCATCTCGCTAAGCGATTCAAGCTCGATTTTGATTTGAGCCGATTTGTTGAGAGCTAAACTGAACAAGGATGGGGTGTACCGTTCGTTGAGGCTGGCTCTGGTGTCCCTTATCCAAACTGCAGTTTCACTGTAGTTCTTAGCTTCGCTTAAAAGTTTGTCAATGTCTGTGTTCATTAACCAATACGCTTCTGGCTTTGGGCTTTCAAACAAAAACTGGCTTACTTTAAGCAACCACTGGATCTTAGCAAATGTTTCTGGCGGAAAAACCCCCAGTTTTGTTGAGAAATCTTCAGCTTCCAGTTGCATTTCATGCAACGTTTCGTTGATTTTTTCAATTGCTGTTAGTACTTCGGAGCGAATTTCCAAGTTATAAGTGTTAGCGCGGTATCCCAGCCAGGGGAAGTCTGGCTCTTCGATTACTTGCCAAACCTTGCTCAGGTGAGAGACGAGTTCTTCGAGCTCCTGCATTTTTTGAGGGGTTAGCGTTCCCAGTTCAGTTAAGCCAACAGGGACGAAAGGAACACGTTCCAAACTTGATATTAGACTCAAAACTTCGTAGGCGCTCCTCTGAAAGTATGGGCGTTTTTCATGCAGTGATGCAACGTAACCGTTTAATGCTTCACGGTACTGGGTCATCCGTTCAAACTCATGAGCAGACGGCAATTTGCGTGGTACTAGGTTTTCATCTAGGCTACGCTTCAGTTCTGCTACAACTTGTTGCTTATTGGCTTTGCTGCTGTGAAGTTCAAGGCAAAAATGGGCTAAACCCACTTCACTTAAACGTTTGTAAACTACCTCAAGGGCTGCCATTTTGTCGCTAACAAAAAGAACGGATTTTCCATGAGCGATACATTCAGCGATTATGTTGGCGATGGTTTGGCTTTTTCCGGTGCCAGGTGGACCTTTCATAACGAAACTTTGTCCGTGCAAAGCATATTCGATTGAGACTCGTTGGCTGCTGTCGGCGTCAAGAACCTGATATGTTTGTGCTGGCAACTCAATTTTATCGACATCTTTCTCGTCTGGCAATCCATCTACGATAAGGTTGTTCTTCTTTTATGCCGGCAATTGCCCGAATAAGTGGGTGCTGTGTAACTAAATCGGCGTTTGCTTCAAGATCCTTGTATATAACCAATTTTTGGAATGAAAAAAGACTCAAATCGACCGATGGCTCGGCTTTCCAACCCATCTGTGCAACTGTTTGATTGACCAAGTTGAAGTAGTCTGCCAAGTTTTGGGTTTCCCAATCTTCAGGTAAAGGAGGCAAATCAATTTTGTAATCGTTTTTGAGCTTAACTTGCAACGCAGGGTTTAGAACGGCTTCTTCTTCAACTGGGGGCACGGCGATTTCGTAGGGTTGACGAATTGAGTCCTTAGTTAACTCTAAAGGTACAAGAATTAGGGGTGACTGGACGTTTTCTTTCGTTTCTATATCTACCCAGTTTAGGGTGCCAAAGGCAAGCGTGTAAAATGCGCACCCCTCTTTCACGGTAATCAAGAAGTGAGCGCCATTGCAACCCTTTGAGGGTTCTTTCAAGGTCTTCACGGGATAAGTTTCCGCTGACCAATTGATTTGCTGTTGGGCGTTGTCTTGGTTCTTCTGTCGCATTTTCTTGAACAGCTGCTTTAGCTGTGGCTTTGGCCGTTTTAGTTTTTCCTTTTCCTTTGCCTTTTGTCTTTGTCAGGCGTCTCAGGTGTTTTTGGCTCTTCAGGTGGCGCCCAAAATTCTAGACGACGCTTCTTTATCACAAGTGCATTGAAGATTGTTTGTGCATCAGGCTGCGAGATAGGCAGGTTTCCTCGTCTGTTCTTTTTGAAGTAAAGAAGATTGTTTCTCCTTGAAAGATCAATTAATCGGGATTTCCAATCTTCAACTCGCTTCATAGGTTGAGAAGTAACCGTTTGTGTCATCTATGCGCACATCCAAGTGATGGTTCCCCTATATGCGGATGCTTCTTTAATATTTGCGGTATCGCCAATCGAGCTTGAAAAAATCAATTAATTAACTTTTAATGCACAAAAGAGTCACTTGGCTCTACTTGCATGGTCAATTGCATCAAAAATCACTTGCTTGACGCCTTCAACCCCGATCTTTCTTATCTCTATAATTGGAAGCCCAATGCCTGATTTTTCCAGCTCTGACAAAAGTTTTTCAGTGTTGCCGCATGTGTCTAAAAGCACGAAACCTTTAATGCCGCTGAACATATTTGCGAAGGCTGCTTCATCAACACCTTCTTTTAGCATAGTTTCTCTTCGCATGCTTGAAGAAACCAATCATTCCTGGACCCATAAACATGAGGTTGTGCTCAGGGTCGGCATCGAAGAATTTTCCTTTACCTCCAAGTTGGCAATCAATACAGTTCACTGCGTCAACCTTAACTATGCCATATTCATCGGCTAGCTTTTTCATTTCCCCGTTTTGACCAAGGCAGAGGTCGCCATAAACCAATACCACTTTTCGATTGGAGGATTTGAGTGTATGTTCTAGAACTTTGCGCAGGTTTTTCTCCACTGCTTCGTAGTCAATGTGGAAGAACTTGCTTACAAAAACTAGCTCCGCATCAAGGCTGCCCTGCTTAACCAATTGCTCAAGTTCCTCTCTTAAGACGCTGCAAGAAACAAGGCACAACTTCTGTTTTTCATTCACTCTATTCAGCTTCTAAAGGTAAGCATAGTTATTAAATCGTCAATAAAGCTTTTCTTGCCAAAGATAAATTGTGAAAGACGAAATCAAAACAGATGAAAGAGCAGTTATTTTGTTTTAGTGTCAAGGTTTGAAGCAGTATCTTTGCCACTGAGGCCATTGCTGTGTTGTGTTGCATGAACCGAAATCCAGCGTTAATTCCATTCCTATTTTCAGTTGCTCCTTCGTTAAGCCTTGTAACATTCCTGGTATTTTTAAGCCGTTTTCAAGCTCAACGATGCCTACCGCGTATGGTGTTAAGGCTTGGAATTGATGTGGTGCAACGCAGATAATTGTGTATGTAAGTAGTTTTCCTTTTCCAGAAACCTCCACCCATTTAAACTCTTGAGAGAAACAGTTATCGCATAGGGGTCTTGGTGGCAAATGGATTTTTCCGCATTTTAAGCATTGTCCAGCCATAAGTTTCTGCTGCTTTAGGAATTTGTAGAATTGCTCTATTGTAAATGGTTTTTGCTCGCTCACTATGCATCTCTCCGGTATATGTGAACAGCTGAGGTAGCGCCTGACCCGCCAACATTAAGCGTTAAACCTGTTTTTGCGTCTTTTACTTGCCGTTTTCCTGCTTGCTCAGTAAGTTGCAGGTATATTTCGTAGGCTTGAGCTGTTCCTGTTGCGCCAACAGGATGTCCTTTGGCCTTTAAGCCTCCGCTCGTGTTTACAGGGATGCTTCCGCCGAGGCGTGTTTCTCCGCTTTCAATCAGCTTGCCGCTTTCGCCGACGGGGCAGAAGTCTAAGTCTTCGTAAGCCATGAGTTCTGCGAATGTGAAGCAGTCGTGGACTTCGGCTAAGTCTATGTCTTTTGGTTTAGCGTTTGCCATTTCATAAGCTGTTTTCGCCGCGAGTTTGGTGGCGTTTAGTGATGTGAGGTTTTTGCGTTCGTATAATCCGATGCTGTCGCTGGCTTGTCCGCTGCCAATTATGTGAACTGGCATGTCAGTATATTTGCTTGCTAATTCGGGTTTGGTTAGAATTATGCAGCTTGCGCCGTCAGTTATCAGAGAGCAATCGTAGAGTTTTAAGTGGCCAAGCCACACATTTTGATGATAGGGCAGCTTCGAGGGTGATTTCTTTTTGCATGTGAGCTTTTGGATTGAGGCTTCCGTGATAATGGTTTTTGACTGCGACTAAAGCCATCTGTTTTTCGGTTGTTCCATACTTGTGCATGTGAGCGGTCGCCATCATTGCAAACAGGGCTGGAAAAGTGATGCCGTGCCACTGCTCAAACGGGTAATCCGATGCCATAGCCAAGTACTCAGTAACCTCAACTGTTGTGCGATGAGTCATCTTCTCCACACCGCCAACCATAACTACGTCGGCTAAACCAGACATTGTAGCGTAAATGCCTGCTCGTAACGCGGCTCCAGAAGAAGCACATGCAGACTCGGTTCGAGTAGCTGGAATTCCTGTTAAACCTGCCCAGTCAGCAGCAGCTGCTCCCATATGTCCCTGATGCTCGTACGCTTCACCCATATGACCAATAAATAGAGCTTTGATGTCGCCTTTTGGGTCAAGTTTAGGACAGCGACTAAACGCTTCATGAGCTGCTTCAGAAAAGATTTCCCTAGCAAGCAAACCATCATGCTTACCAAACCTAGACATTCCAGCACTAACAATGCTGACAAGCGGTTTCCCATTCAACTATACATTTCCCTCTCAATTGAACATACAATGGTGCTACACATGTTTAAAAACCATATAACCCAAACTCCAGCAACAAGATGGAAAAGAGATCATCTGCCACATATTTCTGTGGATTTCTGCGCAATTTTTTTCTAGTTTGTTTTGGGTTGCTTTTCTGATTTAGGGTTTGATTTGGTTGCAGGTTGATACATTTTATTACAAAATATGACAATATTTGACAATATTATGACAAAATATGACAATTGGAAAAATTCTGGATCTTTAGATTCAAAAGTAGGTCAGAGAAACCTTTTTTTCTGCCCCAAAATTTGCTAATAAATAAAATGGTCTGGAAAAAGCTTTTAGACTAAGAATTTTTTTCTAATATCATTCCTGAGTAAGTAAAAAACTACAATTAAGCTGTATATTATTTCGGTTGGTGCCGCAAACTTTGGAATTCCAGGAATACTTGGCAAATTCAGAATGGTCAAAGCATCAGCAACACTAACAAATATAGAAACCACTACAGTGCCAATCCAACCTGATTTCTTGTTTTGCCAAATAAATACTGCAAAAACTGCAGTCAACAAGCCGAAAAGAATTGTGTAAACATCATAAGCAATCGTCGCTCGCAAAAAAGAGACCTCAAAAACGAAAAGCAGAAAACCGAAGAAGACATGTATGGCTCCAACAAGCAGTTGAGCGCCAGTCAAAATAACGATGCCAAGGCTTCTTCCTTTGTAAAAGATTTGAGGAGGCTTCTTCGACATGCTTAACACCGCTAAATTCAATTAGCTATTGCAAACAAAGAGCTCAAATATCTTTCCACTACTGATTAGAAATTTGGTGAACTTGTTTTGGTTGCTAAAATGGAGCGAGGAGCCCTTTCCAAGTTTTTGTTAATAATTCTTATTCTTTTGTTCAATCAATTTGTCACAGGCGTGGCACTTGACTTGTTGATCAATGCATTCGTCTACATGGTTGCCTTTCTATTCATCGCCCGGATAGCTCTAAAACGTTCACAAATAATGGAGTAAAATTTACGATTTACCGCTTTCCATAACTTTCCAAGTGTTGTCACAAACTGGTCAATACGTTCTCTGGTTCTGCCATAGTCTGCCACAGAAGTAATCGTAGTCACAGGAGTCTCTGCAACAACTAACATTTTCGTTGTTTTCTCATCTATTGCCGACAAGTCAATTTTGAGCTTTGATGGATACGATATGAATCCACCTTTAGTTTTGACTTTAAGGTGATGTGTGCTTTCGTTTGTTTCCTCAATTTTCCAATCAAGCTTTTCAATTGCTTTTGGTATATTTTCCCAAATCGTGTTAAGTGGGTATAAAACCTCAAGATTTTCTTTTTGCTCTTTTAAGTAAGCCATTTTTCTTCCCAGATCTCTGTTGTCCGATTTTTGCTAACGATCATGTATTGTTATGCTTAGCTTATTTTCTTTTGCGCAAAAGCAAAACAATCGCTCCCAACAAAACAGCAATAACCACCAATAACCCTATAACTAAAATCTCTACCCAATTTGCGCCGAAAGGATTTGTTGGCTGAGCTACAGATTGTTGGGGGGATGCCGTGGGATTCCCAGATGTTGAAGGTGAATAGCTTGGACTGGGCGAATAATATGGGCTAGGTAAGACACTTTGGGTTGGAAGAATAATATTAGAGCTGGGCGCTTGTGAGTTCGGTGAAGTTAAAAAGGGAACGAAGGTAACATTGCCCACGTTGAAGTCATTTTTATAATCGTATATTGTCTGGCTTATTGCCTGTTGATCGGTTGTTCCCCACCAATTATTTGCCGCTGTTATAGAGATTGGTGTCGCAGCTAAATAGAAGTTATAGTTAAAGTTATTCAAGATATTGTTGTTAACGATTGTTGCTTTAAAATGGGCAATTTGAACGTTTAAAGGTAAATGTGTAACGCTGATTCCTTTGGAGTTGTTAGTAATAAGGTTGTTTTGAATGGTTACTTGAAAATCAATTTGAGTTGGCGGCATTTGAGAAAATGTATAGTCAACATTTGGTTCTCCAACCTGTATTCCTATTTCGTTGTTGATTATCAGGTTTCTTTCAATTATTGAAACATAATCGCTAGTAGAAATTCCCTCTTGGAATCCAATGATTTTATTGTCTGAGATTGTAGCCCCTAAACAATAAATTCCTATTTCGTTCCCTGACCCTAAAATGGTGTTTTTTGAGATGATTGAGCCTGGACCAGCATAGATATTGCCCTTTATGTTGTTTCCCATTAAAGTTGGAGACCCCGAAGCCGGAAACGCACCAACATTCCCAGTAATAACATTGTTAGAAATGACTGGTGAGCCATTATAAATCCCGATTGCGTATGATCCAGTAATAGAATTGCTATCTATCTTCGGCGTTACACCATCAATAGAAATCCCAGTTGAAGGAGTATCGATAACGGCGTTTTGGATTATGCTACCCGAACCAGTCTGTTCGTTCCAACTGGCGCTATTGGAGTTGAACGGCAATTGCCCAGTTTGGAGAACCGTTAACACTGTTGAAATAAATCTTATCTGTACTTGTGCCTTTAGCGACTAATGTCCCATTTACTTGAATATAGAAAGCTCCAAGGTTCACGGTGACTCCAGGATCAATTGTTAATGTCACTCCTGTGTTTACGGCGACAGGTCCGGTAAGTGTGTATGGGCTGTTTGTTTTAGTCCAAGTGGTGTCAGCATTTATTATTCCGGTAGTTTCTGAAGATGCTTGGGCAGTTCCAAACGGACTGGGCCGACTACAACTAAACTGATGAAAATAATTGTGATCAGAAACGCGCTGCTGACTAATGTATTCACTTTTGTCGCCAGTAAGCAATCAACTGTAGGCTCGTTTATGACTTTTGGTTAAATCATTAATTTGCTCACTGCACTTAGTAAACTAGTTTTTCAATAATTCCATCAGCTTAGGCATTAATTCGCAACCGCGATCTATTGTGCCTAAACTTCCTTTTGCGCATTCTTTCTCAGAGAACTTCACAGCTTTGTTACTACCTTCTATTTTATCACCTGAAATCAGCACAGGAACTGGAGTGTCACTGTGCACTTTTAGTGAGCATGGAGTGGCGTGATCGGTAGTTATGCAGATAAGGTTTTCTTTTAGCGAAATTTGCTTTAGCAGTGGTCCAAAAAAATATTTGTCGATTGCAGAGATAATTTGCGTTTTCAAGACACAGTTGCCGTCATGTCCAGGTTCATCTGGACCTTTAAGGTGAATGTAAAAACAATCGTGTTTAGGCAGAATATCCAGCAAGGCTTTGACTCTTACTTCGCAGTCTTTTTGTAGGTTGCCTGAAGGCGGCGGCAAAAGCATTGAGTCCATTCCTGCCAGCTGAGCTATGCCTCGTTCTGCATGCATATCCGCCAAGCAGGCAAAATCAACATTGTATTTTTCGTTTATGTTGAAGAATTTTGGAAGAAGATGTCCTGCGTCCCTGGTTAAAACGACATTAGCTTTCAGTTTTCCCTCAGCGGCGCGTTTTACATTTATTGGGTGATTATCCCATAGTTTATGGGTTTTATCGATAAATTCGTTTACTAAGGCAGCGGATACTTTGGCTGCTTCTGTGTTGTCAGTGGGTTCACAGGTTTTCAGCACCATGTCAACCTTCGACTAGAGCCACGCCTAAACCATTAACCATTATGTAGGCGGGGTCGCTGTTTGTTATGTTGCTTGAAAGAGGTTTCCCTTTGCTTTTTATTAGCAGAACTGCTCTGTGCCCAAGTGTGTTTCGAAACTCAAACGTGGCAGGGGTAAGATTCAAGCTTAACTTGTTCATTAGCTGCTTTGCTTAGCTCCGTGGCTTCTTCAGTGGTTAAACTTCTTGCCACTCGACGATCAATAATTTCTTTTCCTTGACCTAAAGTTGCAAAATTGCATCTTAAGGCTAAATCGCCATCTTTCATTTTCAAACCTGCACCAGCTGCTTCAATAACGCCTCTGCCGGTGCTGTATTTGAAAGGATCATAACCTAAAAGAGAAATAACTGCAACGTCGCTTTCAGGCGCAACGCCCTTCTTTACCGAGTACATTAAGCCTATTTTGCCATTTTTGGCAAGAGCATCCATGTTAGGAGTTTCCGCTGCTTCAAGGGGTGTTTTATTGCCTAAGAGATTTGATTGGTAAATCTCCCATGCCGTCTATTGCAACATAAATTAGCTTCAAACCAGTTGTTCCTCCTTCAAACGTGAGCTAACTCGACTGCGGAGCTTTATTATTCTTTGCATAATAACTACCTATTTTTTTAAAGAAAGTAATTTTCTAATTTCTTCTTGAGTATCTTGAGGGGTTCCTGTTGTGTTTACAAGGTAAACTTCAGTTTGTTCAAAGAGTTTTTGGAAAAAGTTTTTTCTGAGCTCAATTTTTCTTTCATCTTTTACTAATTGGTGGGGATTGCAAAAGTTATGATCAATCATGAACTTTGATGCTTCAGCGGAATCTAGGCGAGTTACTATATTTTTGTCTTGGGGGTCTCTTTTTAGAAGGATTATTTTGTGCAAGGTTTCCATTGGAATCACGCCGCCCCCTCCTACAATCCATCGGACGTTTACGATTGCCCTGCCTCTTTTGTCAAACTTTGCTTTATCAACCAAACTCTCATACTTATTCCATATCTTGCCTAAGTCAGCATCGATGTAACAGTTTTTTTCTGAGCCAAAAGCTAATGGCAAATGACTTGAAAGCCTAACAAAGTACCAATCATCAGATATTAATCGGGCATTTTTAAGAAGCAACAAGCCCCATGAGTGTGTAGTTTTGCCTGTGCCTGAAGGTGCAATTATTGAGACACCTAGGCAACCTACGTCGATTGCGGCGCCATGAACAGAATATATTCTATGCTCGTCCTCTAATACGTCACCTGCAACGGCAAGTGCAATACTTTTTATCCATCCATAATAGTCGACGTTAACTAAGAAAGCGGTTTTTGTGTAAGGATCATATTTTACGCTTAAAGGCTGGCCAGGCTCGGTAACTACAATTAAGCGGCCATGTGACCGGATATTTTCGTTTGCTGTGTAGAAATTGTCTTCCCATTCATTTCTAGTATCTTCGGACTCGGTTAACAGTTTAATGCAGCACCCGTAAACATCGGCTTTGCTTGTGTAAAGTAATCGTTGTTCGTAGGTTTGAAAGAGTTTGTCTTTTTCTTGAGGGCTAATTAGTTGCATTGTATAACTCATAACGTTGACCCCAAAAATCAAATTAAAGTAGATCTTAAACAAACGGATAAGCGTTTCGAGAAATTTGTAAGTGAAAAAGCTTGAAGTTAATTCAAAAGCTCAGATCACTGTCTGCAAACAATTTAAGCTCTAAATCGTAAAAGCAACTCAAAACATAAAGAAAAATTGGGACAAAAAAATATGATTTCAACTTTTTAGCGTTGCAATAAATCCTTTTGTAACGTCTTTAATGGATTGAAGCAGTGGATGCTTAATTTTCTCAGATGTCAGATTCTCTAAACGGTCGACTCTAAAGTATATGGGTGGGTGAGGATCTAACCCGAGCCATTCTTGAAGACGGAAAGAAGGCGTTCGCTCATATAGCAATCGTTGGAAACCGATTTTTTCAAGTGAACCAGCTAAAACCTGCGGGTCCCTACCATGATGGCGGAAACTAAGTCTGCTCGGGCTTCAAAGAATTTGGCGATGAAGAATATGACAACCATGACAGCCCAGAAGTAAACAAAGAACAGCAATGTTGAGAAAATTATTGGGAAAAACTGAAAACAGTACGTAGAAGCGAAAGAGAAATTCCGCGGAAACCAACCCGTAAAGAATAAGCGGATCTCTTCCTCTTAAGTGGCCAAACTCATGACCTAAAACGCTGAGAATCTCATTTTCTTCAAGTTGAACAAGAAGCCCAGTTGTAATCAAAACCAATCCGCGGCTTGGACTTGGTCCTGAAGCTGCAGCGTTAGGAACCATGGTGTTTGAAACAACAATTTTAGGCATTGGAAAACGGAAGCGGTCAGCAATATTTTTCACCATGTCGTAAACGTTAACTTTTTTAGCTTTCAAATTTTCCAGTTGACAGGGCACGCCATGTTTCAAGAAAACTTGTTGAGCTGCAACGGGATCAACTTCACCTCGTTTCGCCAATATTTCGTCATAAATCTCTTTCTTAATAGCTAAGAGCTGTTCTCTGGAATATTTCTTGTTGAAATCTGCTTCTTCATTCACCGGCAAATAATATTCCAAGAAATGTATAATCGGATTTTCTTTAGTGATTTTCCAATCAGCTGTTCTTGCAATAAAATTGTTGGAGAAAAAAACAAAAACTGCTTGAATGCCGATAAGAATTATCGGTGCAACCCAGAACCATGTTGGATAAAACGTTGTTATGGCTATGAAAATAGCTATGCCGAAAACAATGAATACCATAAAAAACAAAACTTGAGTTTCAAGGAAAAGACGATTGAAAGATTTTTCCGGTTTCGTATATGCCTCTGGAACGATTTCTTCTCCTTCTCTCCAAGCAAAATAAACGGTTGCTTTTTTAGTATTTTCCCTAAATATTTGCGTTGAAATAATGATGTCCTGTTTTGCTTCCTCAATTACTTGAGGAGAAACTGCTAGATCAATGGGTGTTAAGTTTAGTTCTATAGGATTGCCACTTTTAGCTTCCACTCTGAGAAGCTGTTTTCCTTGAGCGTCAACAATAGTGTATGAAAGAAAATCGCCTTGATTTGAGGTTTCGCGGGAAATATCAGTAAATCTCTTTTTTTGAGGAATCAAATACTGACTGTATATGTAGTCGAATAGTTTTTGCATGTAGCTAGGCGGTATTTCTGAAGTGATTTTGTAAGAAACAGGTTGGGTCATCAAAAATTTTCAGATCTATACGGTTAATGAAGTTTTTTCTTTTTAATAACCTTATTGATTTTTATTGTTAATTGCTCATGAAAATTGACAAAGGGGATAGCGTTTATTAATCTCGAAAAACATCTTTAAATTATTCCCAAAATGAAAGGGTAGAAATCTTGTTGCCTTAAATCAAGCATGTGTTTGGTTTGATGGTTGCAGTGATTTTGATAGCTTATCATTCAACTTAAAAAGTTGAAGAAAGACACATGTTTAAATAATGAAGGTTTGGTTAAAGTGGAAGCATCTAAAAAAACAATACTTGTTGTTGATGATGATAAGTCAATACTTCGAACATTCACGCGTATTCTTCAAAAAAGCGGCTACGAAATTGATGTTGCAGAAACTGGAAAAGAAGCCATGGAAAAAGCTGAAAATCACCATTATGATTTAGCATTAGTTGACATTAGGCTTCCAGACATGGATGGCACTGACTTACTTGCTAAACTCAAAAAGCAACTTCAACATACAGTTAAAATAATGATTACTGGTTTTCCATCATTAGAAACCGGCGTTAAAGCGCTTGATGAAGGCGCTGATGCTTACTTGGTTAAACCTGTGAAGCCTCAGGAACTGCTAATGCTTCTGGAAGAGAAACTGAAAAACCGCGAAGAGCCTCCAGAAGCAAGCAGCTAAAAAATTAACAGAAAAATCTTTCTCCATCTAAGACTTTTTTCTAGATAAGTTAAGCCAGCCTCAGCTTCACATTCAACCTTTTCGACAGGTTTTCAAGGTCTTGCACTATGTAAAAGAAAGCCATCCAAGACCATTTACCCCACCTCAAGATGCCTTCCCTTTTTACTTCTTCGACAGCTTGCCTGTTGTTCTCTGGCTCCTTACCAAAGAATAGCTTGCCGAAAACCTCAGCAGACCAGACATCTATCGGGAAACCACCATGTGGATTTATTATGTCAGCAGAATAATCACCTATTCCTGGAAGTTCCAGCAGCCTCTTTTTTGCTTCCTCAGAACTTAGCTTTTCCAACTCCTGCAACGTGGGAAAATCTTCTTTCACAAGCTTTTCTGCGAGTTTTACTATGCGTTTTGCTCTGTAGCCTATTTTGCAGACTTTTGCAAAAGTTTCAGGATTTAGATTAGCAAGCCTCTGCGGTGTAGGCCAAACATAGATTGTTTTGCCGTCAAATTCCGCTTTTTCGCCATATTTTGTAATCACGCAGTTCATCATTTCGTTGCTTCTCTTGAGCGGAGCCATCTGGAGAAGTATAGCTAGAATTGCATCAGGAAATACGTGTCTCCAGAAGAAGTGCTATGCATGCCGAGCAAATCAGAGACTACATACTTTAGAATCGGATCTTTCTTTGCGAGCTCGTAAAATTCGATGCAGGTCGTCGTCCGCACCAATACTGTGGACTAATGTCTTTTTTATTTTGTCAAGTTTCTCCTTTGAAGGTCTTACTTTCTAGAAATATCTTTGCGTCTATGAGAGGATTTTTTATGGTGCCTTTTGAAGTGAGCCTTAACCCAACGAGAGTGTCATTCAGATGTACGGCAGTCCAGAGAGTGCCCTTATCGTAAATTTCCAGAGGCGTGAATAATGGCCATCCAGCTGGCTTCCTAGTGGTAAGATTAAAGTTGTAAGGAGAAATCGGTTTTATCTCGTAAGTTAAAGAATGATTAAGTTTGACCATTAAATCACTTTCCTCTTTGCAGCAAATGATTGTTGTTATCTTTGGATTTACTGTTTGCATTGCTAAAATTGCTTTTCATGTCTAATTTAATTCAAATCTAAAAATGAAGAAAAAGCAAATTTATGGTTACTCAACGTATATTGCTGGTTGATAAGGCATAGCCATCAATGCATCGACATTTAGGGTCATAACGTTTCATGGTCATCTTCGCTGTAAACTGATACTTCAGCGTTGAATCGTTCCTTTAAAAAGCGAATTGCATTCTCCAAGAGTTCTTTTTCGTCCATCATTTTAATTTTCAAGTATGTTAATTTTTCTGTCGCTTGGAAGCTTAGTTAAAGCCTTCATTACCCTGGGAACCATGCCTGCTATGTCCTTCATGTGTGGCTTCAAATCTTTGTCTGCTGCGAACTCTTTCATCAACTCGTTGATTTTTGCATCGCCTGCTATTGTTTTCTCTAAAACCTTTAGATAAACTTTGCACTTCCAAGCTGCAGCGGTGTAGTAGCATAAGCGTTTAGGAGTAATTTTCATCGCTTTTAGAATATTGGAAGTATCTGACATTAGATCAGTTATTAGGTTTTCCTGTTCTTCCGCGGCTTCATCCATTTTTGACTCATCCCACACTGGCCATGATGCTATGCTTATGAAACCTGCTTCTTCTGTTTGACTCCACAATTCCTCTGTCAAGAAAGGAGCAAATGGTGCAATCATTTTCAGCCAAACCATCACTGCTTCACGCAGAGCTTTAGCATCAGAGTTTCCTTTTCGTTGGATGTACCAGCGCAAGTCATTCCAAACTTCGAAAAGTGCAATTGACAGGGCAGTTCGAGTTTTAAGTTCATCTAAACTGGCTGTTACATCTTTTATTCGATGTTGAAGCTTACTTAAGAGCCAACGCTCAAGCGGTGTGTTCTCCTCTTTTTTGGCAGACCCAATTATTCCGTTTGCAAAAGTAATTAACGCTTCAAACTTGCCTTGTAAATCACTTACGTTTTCTGCACGCCAATCAGGGTCATCCATGCCTTCTGCTCCAAGCAACAAGGCACATCGAGTAGCGTCTGCCCCGTATTTTTCAACTGCGCCTTTCATAGTTATGAAGTTGCCTTTGCTTTTATGCATCCCTTGCCCTTCAACCATTAACATACCATTCACTCCAATGGCCTTAGGCCAATGCTCAGGTGGAAACAGAGCAGCGTGGTGGAAAATGCAGAAGGTTAGATGATTTGGGACTAATTCTTTAGCTGAGTTTCTCAAATCAATGGGATACCAGTACAAGAATTCATTTCGCATCGCTTCAAGCAAAGAAGCGTCTATTCCAGTTTCTTTTTGTAGCTCGATGGGATTGCCTTTTCCGTAAAAAATGTAGTCGAAGATCTCAGGCATTAAAGTTTCGGGTTTGATGTTGTTTTGCTTTATGTGTTTGTTAATTGTGTAAAATGCCATGTAAACTGTGGAATCACTGAGGGTTTCGATTATCCAGCCTTTTCCCCAAGGCAATGGCGTTCCAAAACCTGTTGTTCTTGCGCATGCCCACTCTCTAAGCCAATCTATAACAGTGTAGAACGATTGTTTGGCTGAGTCTGGGTAAATTGTCATTTGTGCAACTGCTTCTTTTGCTTTTGCTTTCCATTCTGCGTCTGAGTAGTTTAGGAACCATTGATCTGAGAGAATCTTTACTATGCATTGTGTCATGCAGCGGCAAACCACTTGTTCTGGCAAATCATACATGCAGTCTGCGACGCCGAGTTTACGGAAATCCTCAATTAGGGTGTCTTTTACTTCCCGTACGGTTTTTCCAGCGTAAGGTCCACAATTCTCTTTTAGTACTCCGCTATGAAACTCCTTTTTGTAGATGGCTTTTGTTGCTTCATCAGCTTTAGGATCATGCTGGTCTTTTATGCCCATTTGCTTGACTATTTCTACTGCTGGGTACTCGCCCAAGCCTTCAACTTTGATGATTGAGATAGGTTTTATTTGTCTAACCATTTCTGGGTCAATGCCAAATTCTGCGAGAACTTCAGGCTTCTCCTGCAAATCCTTAAGTGCAAGCCAATCGTACGGCGCATGGGCAGGCACACTGTATACAACGCCTGTAGCAGTTTTAGGGTCAACAAACCACCCTGGCAAAATCGGAAACTTGCATTTTGTAACTGGATTTTCAAATGTTTTGCCAATAAGCTCTTTGCCTTTAAATGAGCTTTTTACCTGAACCTTCTTTTGTTGCTCTTTCAGTTTCTCAGCGGCTTCTTGGCTGATAATCCAGTTTTCGCCGTTAACGTCCGCTTCAACATAAGTGACGTCTGGGTTTATCCAAATGTTTGTTATGCCATAGATTGTTTCTGGACGGAAAGTTGCAGCGGGCAAAACTGTGTTCTCATCCAGCTTGTATTTTATTAGTGTGTATTGTTCGGGTGCAACTCCTTCGCCTATTTGGCGGTCATGGTCACCTGTTGGGCTTTGATCTTTGGGGCACCATACCACTGGGTGAGTTCCCCTTGTGACATAGCCTTTTTCTTTAAGATTTTTGTATTGCCACTCGATAAATTTCTGGAATGTAGGCATTACGGTTGTGAATTCCCGTCGCCAATCAATTGAGAAACCGACGCCTTTGGCGGCTAAGCGTCCTTCATTAGTGTAATATTGAGCCATGTACAAGGGGTCAACGAATTTCTTAAGTTCTGACTCCGGCACGCCGTCAACTTCCCTGAGAACTCGAATGTACGCTTCGTCGCCTCTGGCTACTCGTTGGCTGGCTCCTAAGAGTGGTTGTCCTGTCCAATGCCAAGCCCAAGGCCAAAGCACATTGTAACCTTGCATACGCTTAAAACGTGCATAAACATCAACCCTTGAAGCCGTAAACGCGTGTCCAACATGAAGCGGACCGTTCATGTATGGAAATGGGAAAGTCACCATTATTTTCTTTCTTTTGGGGTCTGGGTCAGCCTCAAAAATGTGTGCGTTTTCCCATTTAGTTTGCCATTTCTGCTCGATTTGCTTGGTTTGGCTCATGAAACTTGTTGATTAAGTCATTGGCTATTAAGAGTTTTGCTTTCGATTTTGAGGCGTTCTAAAGTTTTAAGATCGCCACTCAAAAAAACTTGTGGAACGAAAAAAAGTCTTATCTACTTGATTTCCACATACAAGAAAGCGATGAAGCATGCAAGACAATACAGAAGCTAAAATTGAGCAAGATCTTATTGAGGAAATTCAGAATTTAGAACAAAATTACTCGGTAATTAAGAGTTTTCTTTCTGGAAAAGACTACGATAACATAACCATTGGTCAATCAATCCAGTCCTTTAAAGACAGCTTAAGCAGGGCTAGCGCCTTTGTCCTTGCATTATACAACCTGAAAGGCAAACGAGTAAACATTCCCTGGGACCCGCTCTTTACAAGCCTTGATTATGCTTTAGCAACAATATCGGTTTCTTCATCGCCAAAGCAGAAAGCAGCAGTTAAAACAATTCTGTCGATGTCGGAAGAGCAAATTGGCCAGGTGCTGTCTTACTTTTCTGCTTTGAAAGAGTCGCTAAAGTAAGAGAAAAATCAATTATTTCTGTCCCAAGTTTTCTTCTGCTTTTTGAGTTGTTTTTTCTTGAATCAAAGTTTAAATCAACTGTAACTAGATTTAATATTCAAAGAAGAACAACAACAGTTGTGCACAGCACCGGGTGTTGTTCTTCTCTTAGAACGAGGAGGACAATTGTGCAGGCCGAGCCTCTTCTTGCGTATTGTTAAAGAAGAAGAAGAAAACTCGCAGGGGCACACTTCTTCCTTGAAAGTTGCAGAATTCTAAAAAGCTTAATTTAGGTTGTTTTTCCGTTTGAGTTAGATTGTTCGCAGGTTGGTTACAGATTTCTTTATCAATGTTTTAGAGATTAGTGTCTGTAACATCAAGAAGAAAGCGAGGACAAATGATTATGCGTTTAATGCTTATACAGTGACGGCGGAGCAAGAGGAAATCCTGGACCAGCCGCCATAGCCTACCTTGCAGTAACAGAGCAAGGCGCGGTAATCCACGCAGAGTCACGCTTCATAGGAGACCACACCAACAACCAAGCAGAGTACAACGCGTTGATTGCCGCCCTTGAATTCGCAGTAACCATTAAAGTTGACGAAGTAGTTTGCCATCTTGACAGCGAATTGGTTGCTAAACAGCTTAAAGGGGAATACAGCGTAAAAAATCCAGAATTGCGAAAACTATGGCGTAAAGCGGCTGAATTGAAAAGATAGCTTTAAGAAAATTAGTTTTGTTAACGTTCCAAGAACTAATCCCTGCATTCGAAAAAGCAGATGCACTTGTAAACAAAACTTTAGATGAAGAATCGAAAAAGTGACGCAACTAAAGGATTATAACAAACCATTCATTCCTTAACGTAAACAGTCAGGTGAAAAAAATTGTTTGTTCACACAAGCATCCGCACAAGCAACATGGAACGATCAATCGATTTTTACTCCCGGTTTTTAGGCTTAAAACTATTGAAACAGACATGAGATCAAGAAGACCAACGCTGAAATCGCTTTCCTACAAGACCCAAAAGGCGAAGGCTGCACCCTAGAATTAACTCTGTATCGAAACCAAAAGAAGTTTAGTCAGCCACAGTACGAGGAACGATTGTTTGACCATTTAGGCTTTGAAGTCGCAGACATCAACAAAACTATAGCTGACATGCGAAAAGAAAAAATCACGATTACCGATGAACCATTTCAGTTCAACCCCACAACAACAATTGCCTTTATTGAAGACCCAGATGGAACACTAATTGAATTAATAGAACACAAATAACTTGGCTATTCGTAAAATCTTGGTCTAACCTTTTTGCTGTATTCTTCCATAGCTTTGGCTCTTTCTTCTTTCTCTTATCCATTGTTTTATCCGATAGGTGCTGAACTTTTTTGGTGATTTGGTGCAAAATTTTTTCTTTGTGTTTTGGGTTGCTTTTTTGATTTGGTGTTTGCTGCGGTTGTAGGTTGAGTCAAAATAAGTCAAGAATAGTCAAGAAAAGTCAAAATTAGTCGAAAAAAGTTAAAATAAGTCAAGGAAAGTGATGAAGTGCTATGCCTTTAACACGCAGAGTAACGTTTAAAAGAGCTTTAGAGGGCTGCAACAAATTTCAGATTCCAAAAATTATAAGATGGCAGTTCAAATTAGAACCCGATCAAGTTCTCCACGTCGGAATATGCGGGTTTGGAAGAGGCTGGGAGCATTTTTACGCAAAAATGAGCAAAGACGGACGCATATACATCCCAAAAGACACCATGTTCGCATGTAGCGGGAAAAATGAAAGTTCAGCAGGCCTCCTTATAGATATATCGCTTGAACCCACATAAAAATAGCCAAAAAAGAATAAATCAAATACACTCATTCTCTTCGCAAAAGCTTTTCACTAGAATACAAGCAGTAAGCGAGCATACTTCAAATAGTTAAAGATAGAAATCACTAGCCTAGTTACTTTGATTTAATGGAACTAAGCTCTTTAGAAAACTTAAACAGACCAATCATGCAATAGAGCTTTAGAGTTTATGATTGGACAGGTGGGATTTCATCCGTAGATTTTACGGTTAATTCAAGTAGACCCTACTTGAGCAGGACATAGATTATTGTGGCGAGGTCGCTGGGTCTTAAACCCAAATGAGATTGTGTGAAAACTCAAATCGCTTTCAGAAAGTTGCTTCCTATGTTAAAGACAAAGCAATGTTTCTAACATTTTTTAAGTAAAGGTAGCATTTTTCTGAAATTCAAAATAGTTTTTACACAGTGTGAAACGCTTCTAAACCTTACGGAACCTTAAACGGTTATTCAGGCTTGAATAGTGCTGGGCGGGGGATTCTAGCCCCAATTTACTA
Source organism: Candidatus Bathyarchaeota archaeon (assembly GCA_963768895.1). Lineage (GTDB taxonomy): Archaea > Thermoproteota > Bathyarchaeia > Bathyarchaeales > Bathycorpusculaceae > Bathycorpusculum. The sequence goes on along the minus strand of CAVYJU010000010.1, from coordinate 4,968 downwards.
ATAAAAAGATGTTGAGCATAAGTCGGACTTACCCTTAAACGGACTAAATCCTTTCGGTCAATTTACTGAATAATGTCATTTTCTTATGTTTATTCAGTTTTTTTATCTGCAATAAAATCTACTTTTCATACGTTGAGTGACTTATCCTGGCTCAGACAGATTGATTAAGGGCTTTGGAGAATTAGAAAACAAGCTTCAACAAAAGTTGCAGCGAAAGGAAGGCGATTGTGTGGTTCCTAGCATTGAGCTCATTGTGGCGGCATTTCTGCTTATGGCTTTCTTAGCTGCGGTTCTATCTAATAAGCTCAAGATACCGTACACTTTGATTTTAGTTTTAGCAGGAGTATTAGTCACCGTCATCGCATCTTCGCTTGCTATGCAAGGTGGGTCTTTCCAAAACCTGATTTCTCAATTGAGATCAATCTACACTCAACTGCTTCAAGGCGGTGGAGGCGGACTTTTCGTGGGTTTAGTGGTTCCGCCATTAATTTTTGAAGCCATGATTCATCTTCGCGCAAGTGATCTGAAGGCTGTAATCAAACCTTCATTAGCCTTAGCAACCGTAGGGGTCTTGATAGCAACTTCCGTTGGAGGACTTATCTTATGGAAGGGTCTTGGTCTTTCTCCGTACGTTTCTTTTCTTTTCGCAGCGCTTATTGCTCCCACAGACGCGGTTACGGTTTTGGAAGTTTTTCGACGAGTCAAAGTTCCTTCCAAACTATCCACAATGCTCGACACCGAAGCAGCATTCAACGACGCCACCGGCATCGTCATTTTTACAATAATTCTTTCAACCATTGGTCTTCAAAAGGTCACAATAACTCAAACATTATTCAGTTTCGGATTCACCCTCGGAGCAGGTGTCTTAATCGGATTAGGAGTCGCGTTCATAGGCGAACTTCTCTCAAGCATAATAGAGGACAAAGTGGCTGAAACCATCCTCGCGGTCGCGGTAGTATATGGCTCCTATGCTTTGGCAACAGGAATAGGTGCCTCAGGATTAATAGCAGTCGCCGTAGCAGGATTATACTTTGGCAACTTCACAATGCGCTCTGCCATGGAACCTGCCTCAAAAGAAACCATAACAACCTTCTGGCAAATAGCAGCGTTTCTAGGCAACTCCATAGCATTTCTAATCATCGGTTTCGAGACAAACCTTATCACTCTGTCACAATCAGTTCTAATCATATTAGCAGCTTACATCGCAGTAACCATAGCTAGAGCCGCTACAGTGTATCCAATACTTGCTTTGTTCAACAAATTCGGAAACAAAATATCTGCAATTTGGCGCAATATTGCTATGCTTGGTGGAGTCCGTGGTGCTTTGTCCATAGCCTTGGTGGCTACAATAACGACTTCTGCAGTTATTTCTCAAGGAGATATCGACATCCTAAATACAATGGTGCTTGGAGTAGCTTTCATCTCAATTGTGTTCCAAGTTCCCTTGCTGCTCCGCTACGCAAGCAAAAAAATACCCCAAACAGAAACCCTCTCAATAACAGAAATTGACGAACAATTCGAGCTAATTGCGTCCCACCTGCAAGAAGTGAAAAAACTAAAATCAGAAGGCAAAATATCCAACGAAGAATTCACAGCAAGAATAGAAGAAAACAAAAAGAAACTTGACGAACTCAGTTCCACGTCGCGTGTAACAGTGGAAACAAGAAAAATTATCCGCGCAAGAGCCGCCGCATTATATGCTTCTTTCCCAAAAATCCCCAAACGAAAAAACAAAAACAATGAAACAAAAACTAATAGTTGAAAAATAGACCGCAAAGAAATATTTTCAAATCCAATTTCTCAATATTTTTATCAAGTTTTCACTCCATATTGATGCTGATGCACAAGGACTAAATAATACGGCTGTGAAACGGATATTGTGAAAAAGCTCAGAGATTTTCTGGACCTTGTGGTATATTCACCATTTTACATTGTCAAAGCTATTTGGATTCAGCTTTTAGTCTTAGCATCAATGTTTGTTTTAGGAGCCTTGATTTTCATACACTATCAAGGTCTCGACCCTTTGACTGCTCTTCTTGGCGCTGTCTCAACAATTACGACAATTGGAATCTATGCGCCTAACATTGTCATAATGCCTGTTCTTGAAAAAGTACTTCTAATAGCAGGCATCATAGTAAGCGTAGGGTCAGCAGCTTCTCTTCTTCAAGCGACGTTTACTGCTGCAATGAAAAGAGAACTACTCACCCAAACTCTCTCAACAAGGAAGATAAACAGAATGAAGAATCACGTAATCGTAGTCGGCTACAAATTCCTAGGCAAATATGTCGTTGAAGGCTTAAAGTCCATAGGTTCAGAGTTTGTGGTAATAGCAAAAGATAATGATCAACTTGAAACGCTCAGAAAAGAAGGCGTCGAAGCAGTTGGCGGACCAACCACACATATCTACGAAACCCTGAAAAAAGCCGGCGTAGAGAGAGCGTCCCATTTAATATCGACTTTCGATGACGACGGAGACAACATGCTTACCATCTTAACCGCAAAAAAGCTCAACAAAAACATTCATGCAGTGTCAATAATCAATGATAAGGAATTAGTAGAAAGCGCCAAAGCCGCTGGAGCAGATACTGTGGCACCAATTTACGACATGATAGGACAGATGCTTGCGTCTTCGACAATTTCGAATGAAGCAGCAGGTATAGTTCTTTCTGAAAAACTAAAATCCAAATACGTCGTTGGATTCGAAATAAATACGCAAGGTCTAAAATACGGAGACATAGATAAAGGCGATCCAATACTGTTGGTTTACAGAAATAATGAAACAATTCATAACATGACCGCAGACTTTGAACTCCAAAAAGGAGACTTCGTCTACGTACTTGCAGATAACCAATCTGCGGCATCTTTCAAAAGTAGATTAGAATCATTATCCTCAAAAAAACAGAACACAAAACAATGAGGGATTAACGAACGCAATCAATTAACAACGATTTTTTGTCCGGGACAATATTATTTTGATAACGAATCGCGCCAAAACAGAAGGTTTTGCGACAATTTCGTGTTGTTGTAAAGAAGCAATCACAAACTGATTTAGGGCGGGTCTTGATTTCATGAGTACCGTGTGCAATGTTTGAAAACTACGAGTTGAGATAACATGAAAAAAGAGGATTTAGTGAAGGTAGATTCTACCAAAAACGGTGATATACATTTTGTTTCGAAAGAATCTGCTTCGGTATATTTTTCTCAAAGCAAGCAACCCTTAAGTGAAGCAGAAGCCAAGAAAATTACCAAGAATGAAGCAACAAAACTCCTTTTCATAACTCGAGAAGAGTAAAAAATAAATCGAGTTTTTTGACAGCAAAAGAATAGCACAAATTGAACTTTGCATAGACTATGAAATATCATCATATCATAGTGGATATGTCTTTTAACCACAACTGAATGAGACTATTATATAAGGCGTAAAAACAATTGCAAACGAAACAGCTAAAGGCCAAAGACTAATGAGCAACCAAGTACTCAAATTGGCAGATAAACGTCAGCTTGGATACGCAGTAGAAGGCGAAGGCAAACCTGTTATTTACTTCCACGGCACCGCAAGCAGCCGACTGGAAATTCTACTCCTAAAAGAATTCGCCCATAAAAACCAATTCCAGCTGATTGGCATAGATCGACCTGGATACGGCTTATAAAGACTTAAAGCCAAAATTGGGCTGCGCGAGTTTGCCGAAGACGTTAACGCGGTCTGCTGAATACTTGAAACTGAGAAGTTGCGCGATTTTGAGCTGGTCAGGAAGTGGTCCCTCGCATTAACTTTCACCGCGTCGTTCCCGGCGCAGGTAACACGCGCCGTAGTGGTCGGTTGTCCCGCTTTGCCCTTCAATACCTCAGAGGCGCACAATGGTAACCCACTCGCAAAAGTGGCTATGAAAAACCGTTTCCTTGCAATGTGGGGACTAAAGTTCTTTCGAAGATCTACACTCAAAGCAAACCAGGATATAGATCGATACTTGAAGTCCCGAAGTGGTAAACACATGGTTGCGGGCTGGCCTAAACCAGACCGAAAATTCTTTGCAGACGCAGAATGGTTAAAACGTGATGTACGCGGCGATGGCAGAGGGCTTTAGGCAAGAGAGTAGCGTGAAAACGATTTTCCAAGAGCACCAGTTGTTTCTGAAGCCTTGGAGCGAGAATATAGAGCGGATTCCTGAGGGAAAATTGACCCTGTGGCAGGGGGTACAGGACAAAACGTGTCCAGTTGACAATGCACAAAAAATCGCGCAAACTGTTAAAGGCGCACGTTTGGAGCTCTTTCCTGATGGAGGACACTGTGTCCTGTTCGACCAAGTACAAAAACTCAACAGCGAACTTACCATGTAACCTCAACTTATCGAAAGTTGGTTGTATTGAGTTTTAAATCTCAAACCTTATCTCGCTGCTAACTCCGATATAAAAGAAAAAGAAAATTCACCAAAACATAGTGTTAACCTTGACTTCAATTCCTTTCCTAACGCTTTGAGTCACTGTACAATAGTTCTCAAATATAGCTCAAGCACCGCGGAACCCGCAGCCTGTCCTCCTCATTAACTTCAAGGTGAATTTGAACATCTAAACCTGCAACTCTAAGGTAACCATCTTCATTCCTTTCAACATCAGCCTTGACTACCGTATCGAGCTTCTCGACTTTGACCTTAGCTTTGCCCAGACAGTACAAAAGACTAGAGCTAAAACAATGGCCAACTGCAGCTGACAACAACCGCGTGGGATTTGGTCCCAGACCTTTCCCCAATAGGCTTCATTTCATCCACAACAAGGCTTGGAACACTATCAACATCAAATTCTACCTTAAACCTATACCCCTCAAGAAGCCCCAATTTTGTTAAAACTACTCAGACAATCTTTACTGCCTCCCAAAATCATATTCTATTCCTTTCGTTTCCATTTAGTTAGAATTCAAAATTAAATATCATAATCATAGTTTTTGAAATCAACATCTAAATCTTTTAGATG
>CAVYJU010000009.1:0-25072 GCA_963768895.1 Candidatus Bathyarchaeota archaeon | reverse complement strand
TTATATGCTGACGGCTACTATCATGATTCAAGTTGAAGGAGATCACATGGCTGAAGTCGAAAATGAAATAGCTAAAGAAAACAACGTCCTTTCAGTCTACGACATAACCGGAGAATATGACGCTATCGTCTTTGCAAAATTCCGGACAACGCTAGTCTAAATGCTTTTCTAAAAAAACTACTTACTGAACGCTACATCAAAAGAACAACTACATTGGTTGCCCTCAACGCAGTAAAGGAATTTAGCAAAATAATTTAACTTTGACATAACTCGCTTCCAAATCTACGGAGGATAATAGCTAAAGTTGTAAAAATAAACAATCAGAACTGCAAATTTTAATAGCCTTCAACAAGTACTTTATCTTGAAATCAAAAGAGGATTGTTTAGGTTGAAAAGCCTCAAAGGTATCTTAGTTGTAGGAGAAAAAACCATTTTCTCCGATCTCATACAAATCTTTGTTATTGCAACTGAAGCAAATACAATTTTGTCGAGCATGTTTAAAATTGGCTACAAAGAACAAGAGCTAGCCGAACTTATGCATGCAATGCGGTCGCTTGAAAAAAAATCTGATGAAATAGCCTTTAAAATAAGTGAGGACATTACAAGTGGTGCTATCAGCCCCAACATAATAGATGACCTCCTCGAAAGTGTGCAAGTAGCTGACGACATAATTGACACATACTATTACATTAGCCGAGAACTAAACCGAATGTCAAAAGCCTATTCAGCAGGCTTCCAAGAAAACCAAATCGAATGGGACTCGGTATATGAAAATATTCTTGCCCTAGCAGAAAAAGCCCATTTAAAAATCAAACAAGCACTCTCCACATCCGATACTTCAGAAATTTTGCAGACAAGAAAAGAAATTGAAGCCATTGAAGAGCAAGGTGACGACATAAAGGATCATGGATTTGATCGGCTATATAGTGTTGCTACGAAGTTGAACTTTCTAGAATTCTATCACTACCAGGAGCTTTTACACAAATGCGACGATATTCTTGATTCGTGCGAAGACTTCTCCGACCTAATAGTTTCAATCGTTACTTCTATTCTAAAGTGACAACAGTCATGCTTTGGCTCTCAATCGCACTTTTTGTGCTAACTTTTATTGCTGTTATGTTAGTTTCAGGAAACAACCTATCCGCGTGTGTGGGTCCAGCCATAGGATCGAGAATTATAACTAAACGGTTCGGCATGGTACTGGGTGCCGCAGGCTTTTCACTGGGGCTCATAGTCCAAGGCGCCGGAATGACAAGGACAGTCAACATGTTGCTACCAAATGATGCTTTGCAGTTTAGAGCCGAGGCTTTAATAGTTGCAATTATAATTTTTCTTGCTGCCTACTTAATTAGGGCACCACTTTCTGTGAGCATGTCATTGGTCGGTTTTTTCGCAGGCTTATCGATTGCACTTGGAGTGTTTACGAATGGCGCTTATGTTGCTGAGGTAGTTGCGATGTGGATTGCAGCACCTCTCATCGCAATAGTTTTTGCCTTTTATCTTATCAGGACAATTAATAGGGGAATGCCAAAAAATATTTGGCGAAGATTACAAGCTTACAAAATTTTGCTAATTATTTTAGCATTGTCTACATCATATGTTCTAGGCGCAAACACGATTGGCTTGATCGTAGCCACTGGAGGTTTTGGTTTACCAACCGTTGCATTAGCGATCGTTGCGATATTTATCGGCTCTTTTTACTTTAGTGCAGGCGAAATTCGAAGGGTTTCTCAAGAGCTTTTTCTCATGCGGTACCCAAACGCGATGATTACACTTTTGACTTCCACAGTTCTTGTTGAGGCAGCTACAATTTTTAATATTCCGCTTTCCAACACTCAAGCTTTGTCTGCGGCGGTTTTGGGAACAAGTGTATCTTATAAATCCAAATTTGTTTCGCTTAAGCCTTTCTTGGTGATAGTATTAAGCTGGGTAATTGCACCTCTACTAAGTTTTTTGATAGGATTTATTTTAGGAACTTTCTAAAGGTAATTGCTCAAGATCCCCTTGAGATTTTACATTCAGCATCTGTTTGTCTATTACAATAGACATGCATTGGAAATTCATTGAGTTTTTCATAAAAGTTATGAACATTTATTAACTATATTTATATTTAACTGAACATATCAATTGTAAAATTAAGACTGGTGTTAATATTGAAAAAAATGTCAAAAATCAGAAGAAACATTGAAGAACTGATCATCATAGACGCGCGAGGACAACCACACAGCATCTTCCAAAAAAGAATTCCGGGGGCAAACTAAATGGCAACTAACCAAGAAAACGCCACTGGATCCCAGATGAAAAAAACTCTAAGCCTCTCAGGACTAACCATCAACGCCATGGCATTGATTGCCCCTGGTGCGTTTCTCTGGCTTACTTTCCAATTGCAAGCTGCTCAGGTTGATCCCTCAGGGGTCTCAACAGCTCCAGACATATGGACTGGTCTAGCTTTAGCATTAATACTGTCCTTCTTAACTGCCGCTTCCTATTCTTGGCTATCCAGTCGTTACCCAGACGCTGGCGCTGGCAGCTCATACTACTTTGCTCAACGTGCTTTTCTTGATAGAGGCAGCAGCAACAAAACTGCCAGAAGCGCAAAGTTTTACGTTGGCTGGCTTTCACACCTTTACTACTGGGTTTATCCGGGTGTTATGGTGGGAATGATGGGATTCTTCATAACATACATCCTTTCAACGGTAGGCATTGTAATAACTCCGATAACTGAAGTTGCAATCGTAATTGTATTCGCTGTTCTAGTAGGTTTCATTGCTTTCCGAGGAATCAACGGCTCAACTAGAACAAATCTTATGATCAACATAGCGCAACTTGCCATGCTTGTGGGCGTAACAGGTCTTGCGCTCGCATATCGCTTCATAAACCCCGACCATTTAACGTACACCTTCGCAAACCCTGTTGGTCCATTGATACCTAGCAGTGCAAGTCACATGCTCTTTCAGGCAACCATCGCTATACTTGTCCTGGTAGGCTTCGAATCCGTAACGGCGTTCACCGGTGAAGCGAAAAATCCCAAAGATGTCCCAAAAGCAATTATGCTCTCACTCGTCATTCAAGGTGCATTTGCCTATCTGCTAGGGTTCTATGGCGTGCAAGCGTGGATGAACTCACATTACTCATTTGGAGCTGCAGCAGCTTCTAACTCACCAATTGGCGATATGATTATCCAATCGGTTAACGGATTGTTCGGCGGTGGCGGCTTTATCGTTATGCTCGTTGTCGCTGCCGTAGTTGCAACAGCGATATTGGGTACAACTTTGTCCTGCATGAACACAGGTGTCAGAGTAACATTTGCTATCAGCCGCGACACTGAGGTTCCAGAACCACTCGGAAAACTCAACCCTCGACACGGCACTCCAGCTATCGGAGTGTGGGTGATGACTATAGTTACAGCTGGAATTGGTGCGTTCGGTGTCTTGTCACTAACAAACCTCACTGCAATGACATTTCTATCAAACTTTGGAACATTCCTACTATACGGTGTAACTTGCATTATTGCACTCTATGCACTGGCTCGAGAAAAACGCTCAATCCTAACCAAATACATAATTCCAATCGCTGGCTTTGCAGCAAACGTCGTCATGCTAATCACAGTTGTCTGGCTTGGAGTAATAGGTGGAGGAGGCACTCAAACTGCAGCGCTAATGGCGTTAATAATAGCTGCAATATGGATGGCAGTAGGATTCGGATACTTTGCACTCAACTCACGAAGCAAAGAATCGAGGATCCTACCATTCCCAGGCGGCAAAGAATAAGGAGAAAGACATTGCCTGCAATGGCTAGTCCAGTGAACAATTGGCTAGCTAAATTTCCAAAATCTTTTTATTTATTCGTTAAAATTCAATTTGCTTTAACATTCATTTAATTAAGCAGTGAAGCTGTGAAAAATCGTTTGACTAGGAAAAGTATGACTGAGACTATGTTTGACTTATTCTTAATTCCATTAATTGTGGGGATTGCTGCCATATCAACAGCAGCATACATAATTCGTTGGATCTTAAAACACGATGCTGGTTCCGAAAAAATTCAAAAGGTAGGTGGTTACATAATTAATGGAACCCGAACATACCTTAACCGACAAACAAAAACAATTCTCCTTGTAACACCCATCTTTGCAGTTTTAATGTATTTTCTTTATCAAGATTGGAGAGTCTCAGTTGTTTTCTTTTTTGGGGTAGTTCTCTCCTTAGCAGCAGGATACATCGGTATGAATGTTGCAGTAAGAACAAACATGAGAGCCGCCACTGCATCGCGAAAATCATCTGCATCAACTTTCCGATTATCATTCTTAGGCGGAGCAGTAACCGGATCGCCTAGTTACTGGGATTGCTTTACTTGGGTTATATCTCCTTCGTCTTGCTTTCAATGACATCCAAGTGCTAGTAGGTTTCGGATTTGGCGCAAGCCTCGCAGCATTATTTGCACAAATAGGCGGTGGCATTTTCACAAAATCCGCAGACATCGGGGCGGATTTGGTCGGTAAAATTGAAATGGGTATTCCGGAAGACGATGCACGAAACCCAGCCGTAGTTGCTGACTTAGTAGGCGATAATGTGGGTGATTGTGCAGGTCGAGGTTCAGACCTTTTCCAGACATTTAGTGACGATATAGTCACCGGCATATTTTCTAGGTGTCCTATTCGTATGGAAATATGGCCCAAACGCAATAGCGTTCCCATTTGTTTTGGAAGCCATAGGCGTTGTCGCTTCAATGATCGGAATATCATTGGTCAGAGTAACGTAAAGGAATGGGCTATTCTACATCTCTCTACATAGGTCTTTTAACAACAGCAGCCATAGGTGCAGTTGGTCTACTCATCCTTTCAACAGTTGCGATGAATGACATAACGCTGTTCTTTGCTGGGGCTGTGGGCATTTTGGCGATGTTAACTTCCACCTTTGTAGCATTATACTATACAGGTCTATTTGGTAAACCCGTCAGAAAAACGGCCGAATTCTCAAAAGGAGGCCCAGCAATCAACGTAATAACGGGCTTATCATTTGGTTTACAATCACCTATTTTGCCGATCATCGCTGTTGTAGTGTCAATTGTTGCAGCGTACATTATCACTGGCGGATCGCTATATGCACTAGTTGCCGCAAACATAAGCACCGATGTCATAATCGGCTTCATCATGGCCTCTGATACTTTTGGTCCGATTACAGACAACGCTCAAGGAATCGCTGAAATGTCGGGAGTTGCTGAAGAATCTGGAAATACCTTAGATTCTCTTGATGCGTCGGAAACACCATGAAAGCTGCCACAAAAGCCTACGCCATGGCATCTGGAACTTACACTTCTTTTGTCATTTTCGCCACTTTCTTTGCCACAGCACACGTTACAAGCGTATCGGTGAGCAATCCTTACGCAATAGCGTCAATTTTTGTCGGTGCAGCTCTTCCCTTTGCATTAGCGTCTTTAACTATAAGTGCAACAGCTGACGGTGCCTTCAAAATGGTCGACGAGGTTAGACGACAATTTAAGGAAATACCCGGACTTAAAGAAGGCAAGAACGAACCAGAATACAACAAATGCGTTGACATTTCCACAGCTTACGCACTCAAGAAAATGGTTCTTCCAGCAATTTTAGGAATAGCAATACCAGTATTTGTCGGGCTTTCATTCGGTATAGTTTCACTCGGGATGCTGCTTGTCGGAGCGACTGCTTCTTGCGCTATGATTGGCTTCTTCTTTAACAACACAGGGGCATTGCTTGACAACGCAAAGAAAGTTTTCGAAACAGGCTTGTTTGGGGCAAAAGGATCAGATGCTCACAAAGCAGCAGTTGTTGGCGACACTGTTGGCGATCCGCTGAAAGATGTTGCAGGTCCATCCGTTCTGATATTCATGAAGCTATTAGGAATGACAGCACTGCTATTGCTGCCAGCTCTACTTCATTTATAATCAAGAATAAATTTTTTTCTTCTTTTACTTTCGATAATTCATCAATACACAATTTTGAAGATGAAATAGTTTTTAGAACCAATTTGATTGATTTCCATGGTTTACAGAAGCAAAGAAAGATTTAAATCAAATGGAGTTTCAAATTAAATTGTATGTCTGAGGCATTTGCAGACTATATTTCTAAATACCTTAAGGAGCATGCAATCCAATTTAACCAGTATCTTTTGAAGGCGTTAAATAGCGAAGATTACAGCATTTTGTATCTCGAGTCAAGCGAAGGCCTAAATACTAAGTCGGATGATTTGAGAAATTGTGAATTTCTTGCTAGTGCGGGGACTTTTTAAAGAAACTTTGCAGCTTTCAAGAAAAGGACGCAATTTCTACAAATGTTTTGAATTGACAGATTTGGGCAAAAAGTTCGCAGAAGGAATCCAAGAAAAAAGTGGATTGGTCGCAGAAACTCATAAAAATCCACAGTAAGCAAGGAACTCATGATGCTTGCGTCCACTAAACGGTGTATGGCTTATTTATTAAAAGAACAACTTTTCTCTCTTCATTTTGAAAAATAAAAAAACTCAAAATTTAGATAGTGATATTTTGAGATTTGTTTGAGCCGATTCTTGCTTCAACTCGGTGGCAAGCATTTTTCCTACTTCAGTTAAATGGAATATTCTGTGGGATCTGTTGCTATTTTGTGATGGTGCAAATTCTTCGGTAAAAAGCCCAACCTCTTCTAAGAATTCACAGTTTTGTACGTCAGGGTCAGGTATTTTTGGTTCCTTGAAGGATTCAAAGGACAATAGATTTTGACCTTTATCTAAAGCGGACAAAAGATAACTTTTTAACATGTTTGCACGGGTGTTTAAATATGCGGAAAGATAGTTTTCAAGTTCAGTAACCATGTTTCTTCTGCCTGAATCGGGGGATTTCCGGTTTCTTAAAAAAGAATAAACATTAAAATGAATATAAATATAGTTATGATATGTTCATAACAATTGATTGTAATGCAAAGCCTTTTCAACTATGATTGGATATTTTCAACATATGTTCAAATACTTGAGTTCTATTGAACGTGCATGCAAACTGCTTTGCTTAGTTTTTTCCCAGGGTGAAAATAAATCGAAACACCCTTAAGCCTTATTGTAAGTATTCTTATTAGTCAAATATCCAACTTTTTTAACCGATAGTCGATATATTTTCATTTTTTCATAATTTATATGAACAAATCTTAACTACCTTTAAATGTGATTCAGTGGTCAATTTGGTCAAAATATTCAGTTAAATTAAGAAAATGGTGAAATAAATGGAGAAAACGATTCTGTCAAAAAAAGCCTCGAAACTCCTGAAAACCAACAACATTAGATGGGTGCATTCAGACCTTTGTTGATGTTCGAGGAATACTCCAAGACATGGTTCTTGCCAGCAAGAGACTACCTTAAGCGGCGCAGCCTTCACTGAAGGAATAGGTTTTGACGGTTCATCCGTTCGAGGCTTCAAATCCATCGAAGAATCCGACATGATTTTTATGCCTGACCCAAAAACACTCGCCATAATGCCCTGGGTCACTGACGAAAAACAAAAAAGCGCAATAATCCTAGGTGATGTCTATGAAGCATACGGCGGAAAAGAACCATCAGTTGTCGACCCCAGAAGCTATCGTAGCAAAAAGAGCCGTTGAAGAAGCCAAAGCAATGGGGTACACAGGATTCTTCGCTCCTGAACTGGAATTCTTTGTCTTCTCCTCAATTGACCCCACTAAATTAACTTGGGACCTTTGGGCTGCTCCAAAAAGCGGCGAAGGAGATGCATGGGGAGCACCACGAGTCGTACCAGAATCACCAGAAATCAAACCCGGCGGATTCGTCATGCGACCCAAAGAAGCCTACTACCGAACTCCACCAGAAGACACCACTGTTGAGTTTCGAAACGAAGTGTGCCAAGTTCTTAGAAGACAACTTTGGTTTAACCATCGAGAAACACCACCACGAAGTAGCCACAGTTGGTCAAGTAGAAATTGATTACAAGTATGGTCCGCTGGTGGAAACTGCAGACAGAGCGCTTTACTACAAATTCGTTGCAAAGAACATAGCTCACAAACGCGGATTAATAGCTACGTTCATGCCTAAACCAATCTACTTAGACAACGCCAGCGGCATGCACGTTCATCAATCGATTTGGTCAGGCGGAAAAACTGCGATGTACGATGAAGCCGACGATTACGCTGAACTGAGCCAAATCGGCAGATACTATATCGGTGGATTGCTTGAACACGCCCGAGCATTAACAGCCGTTTGTTGCCCAACCGTAAGCTCCTACAAACGATTAGTGCCTGGTTTTGAAGCTCCAATCTACGTGCTGTGGTCTCGACGCAACCGCTCCGCTTTAGTCCGAGTACCATTGTACTATAAAGGACCGGAATTTGCTGCTCAAAAACGTGTTGAGTATCGAGGTGCAGATCCATCAGCTAACCCGTACTTGGCGTTTGCATGCCTTTTGGCCGCTGGGCTTGACGGCGTCAAAAAGAAACTTGACCCAGGCGACCCAGTGGACGAAGACGTTTACAAGCTACTCTACATCGAAACGTAAAGAGCTTGGCATAAAAGAGCTGCCTACAACGCTGAAAGAATCGCTTTAGACGAACTCGAAAAGCGATGAGGTGCTGCAACGAACCCTTGGAAGCCACATATTCGATGCTTTCATCGACTTGAAAACCAACGACTGGAACCAATACTGTCTCTACGTGTCACCTTGGGAGATAATGAAGTACCTCGACTACTAAAGGACAACGGTTCAGAGGCAAGGAAAATATGTCACCAGACCAAAAAGAAGTAGCGAAAGTAATTCCTGAAATTCGAGCTTTGACAGACAAAGTCGTCCAGCGAAACATGGCTGATGGAATCCTGTTTTCCGCAGGAAACGACACCTGCATAATTGCCTACCAAGCAGTCAAATACAAACGAAAACTTCCAGCATTAACCATGGCTTTCAAACATGGTCAACCCAAAGACACCGAATACGTCAAAAAAATGGTGACATACCTTCACCTCAACCACCAATTCCACACTTTTGACCGCGAAGACGTAGTCAACACAGCAGAAAAAATCGTACAGACTCCTGAAAATTTTTGACCCCATGGAAATAAGAAACAGCGTTCCAGTTTACATTGGCTTAACAATTGCAAAAATAGAAGGCATAAAAAGTGTTTTCACTGGAGACGGCGTAGACGAGTTATTTGGGTATCCTTGGATGTGGGATCTATCCGAAGCTGATCTTACCAAGAAATTCCACGACATGTGGGCAGACATGGGTTTCTCTTCAATTGCCATGGGTAAAGCTAATAGGTGTTGAAGTAAAACCTCCTTTTCTTGACCCATTGTTCATGGATTACGCAAAGAAGCTTCCGAACAAACTGAAAATCAATGAAGAAAACGGAGTAAAATACAGCAAATGGATACTTCGAAAAGCATACGAAGACTTAATTCCGAAAGAGGTAATTTGGCGGCCAAAAGCACCTTTGGAACAGGGAACAGGAACCACCGTGCTTACGGATTACTTTGGTAAAGAAACGTCTGACGCAGTAGTTTGATGAAAAGAAACAAACGGTGCTTGAGCAGGATGACGTCATCATTACAAGCAAAGAACAAATGCTTTACTACGAATTCTTCAGAAAACATCTTGGAAAACCTTCTGACATCTACAAGGATAAAGTAGGCAGACAATGCCCCAACTGCAAAAGCTACGTACAAACTAAACTTGGTTTCTGCAAAGTATGCGGAACTTACCCCATTTAACCTTTTTTTATTGGGTATCTTAAAATACATTCTTTGAATATTTTAGGTGGCAAATTATGTGTGGAATTGTCGGAATTTTTAACATCGTTGAACCATTGCCTTAAGCACGGGATAAGGCTCTGAGGATGGCTACTAAAATTAGGCACAGAGGTCCAGACTGGAGCGGCATTTACAGTGATGATAAGGCAATTCTTGCACATGAAAGACTCTCCATCGTTGATGTTGAACATGGTGCACAACCGTTGTTTGACAAACTCAACGGAAACGTTCTTGCTGTAAACGGTGAAATCTACAACCACATGCTTCTTCGCAAAGAACTTAAAAAAGAGCATTTGTGGCAGACAAAATCTGATTGCGAAATAATCTTGTACCTTTACGATGAGTATGGTCCAGACTTCTTGAACATGCTAAACGGAATGTTTGCCTTCATCCTTTATGACAAGAAAAAAAGTCAGTATTTTGTCGCCAGAGACCACATTGGAATTATTCCGCTATACGTTGGTTGGGACGACAAAGGAACTTTTTACGTTGCTAGCGAAATGAAAGCCCTAAATGACTATTGCACTGACATCAAAGAGTTTCCCGCCGGACACTATTCTGATGGGAAAAGACAAAGATTTTGTGAGATGGTATAAGCCTAATTGGGCAGAAAGATTTCCGACTAAGAAGCTGTTCTTTCCGGATTTGAAGAAGTCTCTGGAAAAGTCCGTTAAAGGACAAATGATGTCTGATGTTCCTTATGGAGTTCTTATCTCCGGCGGGTTTAGATTCTTCGCTAATAGCAGCTATTGCTTCGAAATACAGAAAGAAAAGGGTTGAATCAGGCGACAAAGAAGAAGCATGGTGGCCACGTTTGCATTCATTCGCTGTGGGTTTAGCGGATTCGCCCGACTTGAAGTACGCCAAGAAAGTTGCCGAATACATCGGAACCGTGCATCATGAAATAATATTCACCATACAGGAAGGCTTTGACGCCATACCAGACGTTATTTATCATTTGGAAACCTTTGATGTTACAACGATTCGAGCTGCTACTCCCATGTATTTAATGGCTAGAAAAATAAAATCGATGGGCATCAAAATGGTTCTGTCCGGTGAAGGCGCAGACGAAGTCTTTGGCGGCTACCTGTATTTCCACAAAGCACCAAATAAAAAGGAATTCTACGAAGAAACTATAAGAAAACTATTCATGCTAAGTAAATATGATTGCCTGCGAGCAAACAAAGCAACTGCTGCTTGGGGCGTTGAAACAAGGGTGCCATTTTTAGATAAGGAGTTTCTAGATTTTGCTATGAGCTTTGACCCCAAGCGAAAAGATGTGCTCAGGCGACAAAATCGAGAAGTACGTACTGCGAAAAGCATTTGAAGGCTACATACCTGACGAGATTCTTTGGAGACAAAAAGAACAGTTTTCTGACGGTGTAGGATACGGATGGATAGATTACCTTAAAAAATACGTCGAAAGCTCAGTTACAGATGAAATGATGGCAAACGCCCAAAAGAGGTTTCCGAAGCAAACGCCATCGTCAAAAGAAGAGTATTACTACAGGCAGATATTTGACAACTACTTCACGTGCCCCACTGCCGCATTTACCGTCCCCGTAGGTCCAACAATTGCCTGTTCTACTCCTACGGCTTTTCGCTGGAGCAAAGAATTCGCCAAAATGGCTGACCCATCAGGCAGATCCGTAAAAGAACACAACCAAACATTGAGCGAAAGTAAAAAGCAATAATGCAAACCTTGTTGGCGGATTTAACTAAATGGCTTCCAACGATGTGAATACTTTAGTGTTTAAGAGCAAGGTTTTTATTTTTTTCTTCTTTGTTATTCTTTTTCATTTGGTTTTTTATGTTTAAATCTGACTGTATTTAACGTTTTATTTGTAAATAAATTTTCTATTTACACATATCCGGTATTTATGATAATATATGAACAAATCACAACTGCACTTATATTTCACTAAGCAAATAACTACTTATAAAATGAAATGGTGAAAATATGTTCGGAATTATTGATATAGCTTCAATATCTACAATAGTTGCATCGTTCGCTTTTACCATGTATCGGATCAGGGCAGAACTAAAAACCAAAATATAGCCATCGTTCAACTCAAAGGTGAAAAAATGTTTGAGACCAATGTACCCTTAGTTGCATTGTGCGCAAGCTCGTTTATGGCAATCTTCACATATTATGCAATAAAATATCGGAAATTCACAAAAGAGCAAGCCTTGAGGAATTCAAGTTTATAGCCAAGCCAACAAAGGCTAAATTACTCGTTCCACAAAATGGAAAAGAGGCAATTATGAAAAATGCTATCAAGAGATTGTGACGGTTGCGCACTCCTGCACATTTGCAGTGAACGTTACAAACGCGTTAGCAAAGACGAAAAAGTTTACTGCCCAGACGGAACAGCACATTTAGTAGACCAAAATTCACCATAAACTTTTCCTAATTTATTTTAAAGTAAAAACGCGCAATTCTCACCAAAATAGTTCCACTTGTAATATCAAGACAAGACAGCAGGCAATATGTTGTGGGGGAATGTGAAGAGTGACAGGCAAGGGGTTTGAAGGCCCATGCAGAATAATTGAATGTCTTTTCTATTTGGAAGGTCAATGCTTTGACTGCCGCAATTGTACCTATTGTGGGAGACGCATTTATTGGAAAAGGGGCTCGCAAGAACATCCATTACGACCGCATTCTTTCATATGTTTGCAATGACAGAACAGTAGTTCCGGCATGTGATGAATGTGTACCGAGCAGAAACGGTAAAGGATTGAAGGAATGGTTACGATGGACTCGCGACTTATGGCCTAGTAAATGGATCACAATTGTTGATTACAACAAAGGAAAACGCAATAGAATCGCATTAGCAGTTGGAGAAGTTAGAAATGAGTATTAGCATGAGCCTTCGGAAATTTCCTCAAGAAGATATGAAAAATCATTTGATTTAGCGACAACACAAATTGGTCGAATTTCGCAAGGTGTTAACCTGGTGAATGACGAAAATCTTCCCAGCTATTGCATTTTTAGACGATGATGGCTTGTCAACACTTGTTCGCACGGAAATGCCTAAAGATGGTGAAAAAGGTGCTTGACTGGCTTCACCGCGAAAATGTCCAAGAGCCTCTTCGATGGAAGAAATCTTCGCGATAAACTATTCTGATAAATCATCAACTCGCCAATAACGCAGACGCGTTTCCTTGTTTTCTTTTTTATTTTTTCTACAAATATTGTGACATTTGCATAGTTATTCTTAACATTTGTGAACAAATCTCAAATCGCTTTATATCTTATTGAAACACTTTGGTATTTAGAGCAAAACAAAAATAGGATGATATGGCATGATGGATTTGGAAATCCTATTATTGGCATGTTTAGGCTTGTTTACCTTACCCTTCATGTTTACGGGGTATGGCAGTTTGTGCATAAGACAAGCACTAAGAGCAACATCAGGCAAGGTGGCCTAAACGTGTACAGTACGATAATTTTGGATTGCCAAACCAAAACAGCCATCTCCTGCTCGGAGGACTGCATTGCTTACAAAACTTGTACTGCTAAAAATAAGCTGCCATTAACTCACTCTTTGTGCCTTTGATAGTCGATTGCAGTTCAGGTTTTGAAAAGCCATATGAAACGCAAGAAAAATGCGCCCAACAAATTAGCTTAGGGAGAGCAAAAAAGAAATGAAAGTTGTTGCTTCATGGAGTGGAGGAAAAGACAGTTGCTACGCATATTATTTGGCATCTCAACAAGGCTACAAAGTAGCGAAAACTCTTAACCTAGATGATGAATGAAACCAAATCGAGCTTCCAATTGATACCCTCAAGTATACTTGATGCATAAGCGGATGCCATAGGAATCCCACTCGTAAAACAGACTTCGGCGGTTGAAACTTACTCGCGAGCGACTTCAAAGACTCATTGCGACGGTTTAAAGCCAAAGACGTTGAAGGATTAGTTACAGGAGACATCTACGAAGTAGCTGGGCATGAACAAGGCTGGCTTGGAGACGAGTGCTCAAAGCAGTTGAGTTAACACCAATAAAGCCGCTTTAGATGGGTGACACAAAACAGATCTACCTTAACTTCTTAAAAACAGGTTTAAAAGCAACAATGGTACGCACGAACTTAGAAAAGTTGCGTTGGAGTGGCTCGGAAGAGCGCTGGACAGAAATTTCTATGACGACATCCTAAAGCTCGGCAATGTCGACCATGCGGAGGAGGCGAAGAATACCACAGTGTTGTGATAGATGGACCAACGTTCAAGAACGAAACTGAAATTCTAGAAACGCAAAAGTACAAGCTAGAAAGCGGCTTCGGATATCCGGAAATCAAAGGATTCGAAGTCAAACCGAACTTAAGGTAAAACTCAAAAATGATCAAGACCATAAGCATTGCGCATAGACGCCCAGAAATCTTGGAAAGGCTTTCAGCTTCTTTGGTTCGTTTCTAGCACTGTTGGAACGTTTATGGTTGGGCGTGACTATATATCCAAAACGTATTTCTTATAGCCGGACAGGTTTTTACCTCTTTTGTATTTCTCTGTAAATCAGTACAAAAATCATTAAAATGTGTGAACAAATCACAATTAACTTTATATGAAACTGCTTATATGACTATTTTCAAAAGGGAGAAAGGAGGCCAATAATTGAAGAACCTTGAAATTGTAGTTCCTCACAGTAAAAATAGAGGAATTTTTGATTTGGCCTTCTTTAACATTAGAAAGGAACCAGAATAGGTTCCATAAAAAACCCTTTTGGACTCGCGAAAATTATGTTCAAAATAAATGATGTTTGTGTGAATTCCGTTGCTTTGGCATGTTGCGACGCGAGTTATTTCCAAACTACCGATTTCAAATCAAAATTTAAAGTGGAGAAGAAATAAAATGGAGAGATTTTTAGCTTCAGTAAACATCTTCGTTGAATCAACTCAAATGGATAATGTTTTAGCGGCGCTGTCAAAGCTAAAGGATATTGAAGAAGTCTACGAAGTAGCTGGCGAATACGACATTGTAACCCTAGTTTCCACTTCAACACTAGAAGAATTTCGTGATATTTTGCAGAAACAAATTATGAAAATTAAAGGTGTAAAAAGCACCATAACTACTATAATATTGCAGCCCACACAAGGGACGTAAGTCCCGCCAAGGAAGAACCATTACTTAACATCAGCCACTTAGTTGGGGATAGGAGCTATAGTGAGTACAAATGTTTTTTGGAGTTTCGGAATTAATTGATCGATGCAGTTCAGGCGCTAACAGTCATTGTTATTCTTGGAGTAACCATAGTTATAGCCAAGCTAATAGCGCCTTATCTTGCAGGAGTTTTTAATCGAAAACCAAGTCGCTTAGATAGAGTTCTAAATCCGATCGAGAACTTCATTTACAAAATTACAGGTGTAAATCCAGAACAGGCAATGGGTTGGAAGCAATACTTCGTTGTTGGATTATTGCTAAATGTTGCTATGATGGTTATTGGATTTATAATTCTTGTTTTTCAAGGCAATTTGCCGCTTAACCCAATGGGTCGCCCTGGCTTAAGTCCTGATCTATCTTTCATGCAAGTAGCATCGTTTGTGACGAACACGGATTTACAACATTACAGCGGCGAAGCCGCTTTTTCCTATCTTAGCCAGATAGGTGTTCTCCAATGGCTTCAATTTACCTCTGCATTAACGGGGATTTGCATGGGTATAGCGTTTATTCGGGGACTAATCGTTGGCTCAAAAAATATGGGCAATTTCTATGTTGACTTTACGAGAGCTCTTACCAGAATTTTGTTGCCCCTTGCTATAATCGGCTCCATTATTTTTCTCGCTTTAGGCGTTCCTCAAACTCTAAACGGCTATACAGCGATAAAGACCGTGGAAGGAGCTGCACAAACACTTTTCGTGGGGCCTGTAGCTTCGCTTGACTCTATAATGCAGATAGGCACGAATGGAGGAGGATTCTACGGCGCAAACGCAGCCTACCCATTTATGAACCCGTCGCCTGTCACCAACATTCTTATGATTTCTATGATGCTTCTGCTTCCTACAGCGTTAATCTTTGTGTTCGGCGAAATGATAGGCAAAAAACGCGAATCCAGACCGCTTTTATGGGGCGCTTATATCCTCTTTGGATTAAACTTAGTTTTAGCATTCATTCCAACCCTTCCGTTGGTGGCGCCAGGCATCGAAACACGTTTCGGCGGTTTCATGTCCAGCTTCTTCACTGTTACAACAACTGCTGCGACAACAGGGTCAGTAAACTCCGCTTTGCTCGGAAATCACCCTCTTACGTTAACTTCAGGCTTCTTAGGAATGTTTATTCAATCAATTCCCGGCGGGAAGGGCATAGGCATGATGTACATGGTCATGTACATTATCATCACGGTCTTTATCGTCGGCTTAATGTCTGGAAGAACTCCTGAATACTTGGGCATCAAAATCACAGGACGCGACGTCAAACTGGTAATGATTGCGTTCCTCATTCACCCGATGATAATACTTATCCCCACGCTGCTATCTTATGCCACAGGTGCGGCTGCCGCTGTAGGTGGAAACTCTGTTGGATACGGTTTTACGCAAATTCTCTGGGAATTCACTTCAGCAGCCGCCAATAACGGCTCAGATTTCCTTGGAGCCTCAGCAAATACCCCGTTTTTCAACATAGCAACAGGCATAATCATGCTAATTGGACGATATGCACCCATAGCTATACTGCTAGCGCTTTCGGGTTCGATGATCGGTCCGGAAACGAGGCGGTACATCGGGTCTTAGAACTGACAGTCCCGTATTTACAATAGTTTTGGTTGTTAGCATAATCATACTAGGTAGTATTAACTTTCTTTCCGTTCCTTGCTTTAGGACCAATTTCATCATTTTTTGGAGGATTAAAAAGTGGCTTCTGAGTCAGAAAAAACTATCCAGATCCTCACCGCAAAGCAAGCCATCAGCGCCTGGAGGCTTAAGGACTGCTTTCTCAGGAAAAGTTCTGCTTGACTCAGTTAAACGATTAAGCCCAAAATCACTAATGAAGAACCCAGTTATGCTTATTGTAGAAATAACCTTCTTTATTGTAGCAGCAATGGCTATAGTTCCACACGCCTTCGTACCAATTGCTAATCCAAGCCTACAGTTATTCTACGTTGAAGTCGCAGCCATTCTGCTTCTCACAGTCTGGTTCAGCACGCTATCTGATGCTCTCGCGGAGCAGCAAGCAAAAAGTACTGCAGGCAGTCTGCGAAAACTGGAAACCGAAGTCTCAAGCAAAAAAATAATTACCGAGGGCTGGACACGAACAATAGTTAATCTGAAATCAACTGAACTTAGAAAAGATGACCTCATCCTAATCGAGAAAGATGACATTGTTCCCTTAGATGCAGATGTCCTTGAAGGAATTGCAATGGTTGATGAATCGCTGGTCACAGGAGAATCAGCCCCTGTCAGGAAAGCACCTGGGGACTCGCTAATCGGAGGCTCGCGAGTTGTCAGCGACACCCTAACGGCAAAAGTTACGACTAATCCAGGAGAAACTTTTATTGATCAAATGATAAAGATGGTGGAATCTTCCAAAAGACCAAAGACACCTAATGAAGTTGCAATTACAATTGTCCTTATCGGTCTAACTGCCATATTTACTATAATCATACTTGCGCTCTTAGGCATGTCAGTCACGCTTGGTTTAGGTGCAGATCTATCAGTGTTGATTGCGCTCTATGTTTGTCTTCTACCTACGACAATCGGTGCTTTACTGCCAGCAATCGGTCTCTCAGGCATGTCTCGACTTTACAAAAGCAAAATAATCGCAAAATCAGGAAAAGCCATTGAAACTGCGGGCGACACTGACGTAGTTCTATTAGACAAAACTGGAACAATCACTGTGGGTAACCGACAAGCAATAAAATTTGTTCCATTTGAAGGCTATTCTGAAGAAGATGTTGGAGAAGCTGCTTTTCTTTCATCATGGCATGATGATACTCCTGAAGGACGAAGTATCCTTAGATTGGCTTATGAGAAAGGTTTTGTTCCAAATGAACTAAACTCCCTTGCAACCTCAGAAGTCTTTCCATTCTCAGCCAGTACCAGAACAAGCGGAGTCAAAGTAACATCTCAATCAAACTTGACTCTTCCAAAAGGAGGCAAAGTCATTCTTCAAAGGCAGAGAATGAGGCGAAAAACATCAGAGGCCTCCGACGAATCGATGGCTTCAATTCTTGAACCTGAGATTAATGTCCTTAAAGGTGCTCCAGAGTCAATCAAAAAACTGTCTTCTTCAGTTCCCCAAAACTATGACCTAATAGTGGAAGGCATTTCTTCAGCGGGAGAAACCCCCATAGCCGTCTCTATAAATGGCAAAGCCATTGGAATAATTAGGCTAAAAGATGTTCTCAAGGAAGGAATTAAAGAGAAAATACAAGCTTTAAAAACAATGGGTATACGCCCAGTCATGATTACGGGTGACCAACCGCTTACAGCAAAAAGTATAGCTTCCGAGGTTGGTATCGACGAATATGTGGCCCAAGCTAAACCAGAGGACAAATTCAGCATCGCAAAAAAGGAACAAGCAGACAGCAAAATCGTTGCCATGATAGGTGACGGAACAAACGATGCCCCAGCGCTTTCCGCCGCAGACGTTGGGTTAGCCATGAACTCAGGTACAGAAGCAGCCAAAGAAGCAGCCAACATGGTTGACTTGGAATCAAATCCTGCAAAAATAATTGATGTGGTCATGTTGGGCAAACAGTTGCTTATGACGCGAGGAGCAGTAACGGCATTTAGCATAGCCAACGACATCGCAAAGTACTTTGCAATAATGCCGGTTTTATTCGGTGTTGCCATTCCTCAACTACAATCTTTGAACATCCTGCAGCTCGGTTTGAAAAGTGCAGTCTTGTCAGCTCTAATATTCAACGCTATAATTATTCCGCTTCTAATTCCTCTTGCCATGCGCGGCATCGCCTTCAAGCCTACAAGCACAATGACACTCTTCCTCAAGAATACACTAATATACGGTGTAGGCGGAGTCATCGTGCCCTTCATAGGAATCAAACTTATCGATTTGCTTCTAGTTAATGTATTTCATATTTAGGAAGGAAAAAAATGACTGAACAAAAAGAAAAATGGAACTTCAAACCTGTCATAGGCTTAGCATTGGTTTCGCTATTAATTTGTGGACTATTTTATCCCTTCCTTATAACGGGAATAGGACAAGTTTTCTTTCCCAACCAAGCCAACGGCGACCTTGTCCAATTAAACGGGCAAACAGTTGGATCAAATCTAATAGCACAAAACTTTACCTTGCCGATTTTCTTCCATACAAGAAATGAGACAGATCCGACAACAGCGTCAGCATCAGGCGTCGACCCAGATATTACCCTTCAAGATGCTTACTCACAAATACCCGGTATAAGTAATGCAACAAATATCCCAGAAACATCTTTAACAAACATTGTTAATCAGAATCAAGAAGGAACATTTTGGATTTTCGGAAATCCATATGTTAACGTCTTGAGAATCAACCTCTTGCTCATAAAAGATTTTCCCTCAACTTACGGTAATTTCTCTGGCTAATTCAAATGCTTTAATTACCCTGTCTTAATGTTACATTCAAACTTCAAGCGATTAGGTTTGCAACTTTTCTACCTCAATCCATACGTTTGTTGAGCAAAAACACATTTTTCTATTCAAATGCCAGGCAAACTATAAATAACCGAAACCCATGTTCAATGGGAAAGAGACCCATATGCAAAAACTATTAGCATTCGTAGACATATTTGTAGAATCACAAGAAATGGACAATGTTTTAGCCTCACTTATCCAATTAGAAAATCTCCATGAACTATACGAAGTTACAGGAGAATTCGACATTGTCACTTTAGTTTCAGCCACAGACATAGAAGAATTTCGAGATATTTTGAAAAACAGAATCATGAAGATAAAAGGCGTAAAAAGTACAGTTAGTTCAATTGTTCTCAAAGCTCACAAAGGACCAAAGTGCACGGTGGAAAACAATACGCCAAAATCGTCAGCAGTTTAGGAATGAAGAATTTTATAATAATATTCTTTTCTATTGATTGCAATTTTTAAAATATTTTAGAAGAAAAAACAAAAAAATGGTTGATGTTTTAGGCTACATCGGGGATAAGACGATGGATGTTTCTGTGCGGGTTACGTTTGGGTCTTTTTCGATTATTTTGTAGACCACTTTGTTTATGTCTTCAAGACAAGGTGCTTCTAAAATTACGATTGCGTCGTATCTGCCGAAAATAGCGTCGGCCACTACGGTTTCTTTGACGTCTCTTAATCTTTTAACTACTTCTAATGATGTGCCTAGTTTTGTGCTTAAAAGTATGTATGCTTTCATTCTTCTTCATCTTTTGTGTTTTATTTCTTTGATTTAACAAGAATATTACTCTATTGCATATAAGTTTTGTTTAGACATGTGTTTAATATTTAAGATTAGTTATGAACAAATCACAAGCATATTTATATTTAGCTGAGCAGGTAACTAAGTATAAACGAAAATGGTGAAAATATGTTTGGATTAATTGATATAGCTTCAATAGCAACAATCGTAGCTTCATTCGCCTTTGTAATATACAACATAAGGGTAGAACTCAAAATCAAAGCATAGCATCGAGACTTCGATAGGTCTTCACAATAACTACCCGATCAAGACCCCTAATATTTCAGTGTTTCTTGGGCTCATGGAAGATAAATTACTCTCTTTCCTAATTTTTAAAATAACTATTCAAACGTTTTTTCCAAAATACCGTTCGGCAACTAGTAAGAAGTTTAGCGCTTTACCAGTTTTTTGAATGATTAGCACACATTATGTTCTGGGGGGCATTCCTTTTGCTTCGGGGTGGGTTGAGTCTATGTGTATTTCCATTTCTAAGTTGGTTTCGAAGGTTTTTCCGCAAACAGGGCAAATGATTTGATTAGGTTCTAAAACTTTTAGTGGTGTCTCTTGAGGTTCCATGATTGACGTTTGTTCGGTGGTTTTTTCAGCTAGAGGCTTGATTTCTGGGAGCACCATTGGCATTGAAGCTTTCTCAACTTCATGAATCATTTTAGTATGCGTATTCAAAGCCTCCATTGTCATGAAGCCCATCCCGCATACAGGACAAGTTAACTCCATATTTGGCATAAGTACTCTATCTAAAACATGAATCACGCCGTTGTCCGCTTCAAGGTTGTAGTTTGTAATGATTGCATCATTGATTTTAGGGTTCACATGAAGATGCCATTTGTGGCCATCAATTTTGATTTCTTGACCTTGAATTGTTTTGACAGTATCCATTTGACTGATTTCGTTAATTGTGTGTTTTCCGGCAACTATGTGATACATTAAAACTGCCGTTAACTGTGGTGGGTTCTTTAGTAGATCGTCGAATTTACCTTCAGGGAGTTTAGCAAAGGCTGCATCATCTGGCGCAAAAACAGTAAAAGACGCTTCACTTCTGAGCATGTCAACTAGTTCTGCTGCTTGAATTGCTGAGACAAACATTCTGAAAGTTCCAGCTTCAAGAAAAATATTAACAATATCTTTCATCATTTTCTCCTCCTAACTTAACAAATCGCAAGTAATCCCATTTTCAAAGCTTTCACTTACCCTTAACTTGGTAGAGATTATTTTAAGCTGTGTGACTGTGAACAAACAACTACAACTCCATAATCTTATTCATTTCATGATTTCAAAAGCAAATTGGTGAGGCCGCTGGGATTTGAACCCAGGATCGCATACGCCCCAGGCATGTATCCTGAACCATCAGCCCAAGAAATCTCCCAAGATACTTGGTTTTCTCGGTATGCTAGACGACGGCCCCACCGATTTGCACTGCAAGAATACAAAGACAAAATAATAAACACATTGGAAGAAATGACAGCAAACGGATTATCAGAAAACACAATAAAATCAGCAACCTACACGCTAAAACGATTAAACAGAGAAACCGACTTAATGAATCCCGAAACCGTAAAACTCTATATCGGAAAACTCGCAGTCTCAAACCAAACAAAACAGAAACTGATAAACAACTATGAATATTTCTGCAAAACAAACCAAATTCAATGGATTAAACCCATCTACCATTGGGATACAAAAATACCGATAATACCACTAAAACAAAATGTGGAAGCAATAATATCCGCTTCAACAATGAAAACCGCAACCATATTCACACTCTTGGCAGAAACAGGCTTAGAAGGAGCAGAACTACACAACATTAAACGCCAAGACATAGACACAGAACAAGGAATAATCACAGCCTCAGGCAACAAAGGACACAGAGGAAGAAGCTTTAAGCTAAAACAAAAAACCGCAGAAATGCTAAGAACTTATCTGCAAAAATACCCCAATGAAATACCATTTCCAAGACCTCAAATAATGGCAGAAGCTTGGAGAGATGCAAGAGCAAGAGCAAGCAAAAAACTAAACAAACCAGAACTAAACCAAATCTTACTCAAAAGCCTAAGAAACTATTCAGCCGCACAACTCTATTTAGCAACTTTAGACCCTTGGAGAGTAATGCTACATTTAGGACACAAAAAACTTGACACAACACAACATTACATAAGCGGAATGAAACTACAAAACGGAGAAGAAGAATACACATGCAAAACAGCCAAAACAATAGAAGAAGCCACCACACTAATAGAAGCAGGATTCCAATACATCACAGAAATGGAAGGACTAAAAATATTCAAAAAAAGAAAATAGCCAAAACAACCAATCCGTTTATTTTGTCTTTCCGCTCCATTCCGCTAACGCTCCATTCCGCTCCAACAACAAAAAAAACCAGATTTTTATTTCAAGCCATGAAAATCAGCTATATGCTAAACGCTGTTTAGCTAAACGTTTTTCAGCCTCATCCAATGAACACCCAAGAAACTCAGCCACACGCTCAGCCTCAGTCAATGAATCCTCATGCATATCCTCAGCTACAATCTCAGCCATCTCAACCATATCACAATTCTTACACATATGAGACATACGAGAACCCGCAGAACAATTGCTCCCATTCAAAACACAGCCACAACCAACACAAGTACCCTTAACAATAGTAGTAGAACAACCGATGCCAACAACAACCTCTTTAGACCCAGAAACATCTTTAGCCTTAGGATTCTTACCAACCTTACGTTTACCAGCCATCTTAACACGCCTCAAAGTTTCATACTTCATAAATAAAAACACCTCCTAAAAAAACATTCAGAGTTACCACACACCAACTAACCCAAATCATGTGGGTGAGCTTCAACCCAAACAGGAATACCGCCACCTTCATCCATAGGCATCCACATATCAAGTAAATAATCCTCAGACTTAGGATTCTTACATATTCCGTCACGCCCAAAATACCAAGCATTAACCAAATCAACTTACACTCAGGACAAACCACATCATCAACCTTAAAATCAAACTTTGCAGAAGGATAATTAACCTTCGCAGTTTTTGGATGACAACACCCAAACCAAGACGAAACATGAACAGGCTTAGAATCAACCGCAAAACCCGCATGAGACAACTCATAAAGAGCAGTTCTAAAAACACTTTCACGCTTACCAAAAATCTTAACGATAAAACCATCCGTCTTATTCAATCTTCCATCAAACCCTCGAAGCCCTCACAATTTAAACAAGCAGAACCACCATGATTATTATAACCAGTTTTACCTCTAAAACTCTGAGTACCCCATTCATTATAATTCTCGCATTCACGGCAAACATTATAATCATTTTGCAAAAATCCAAGTACATGATAATGAGGAGCATAATGGAACCTGCTAAATGCAAGACACCCTTAATCCAATGAGAAGACTTATACCGCAAAGGATGAAAAATCAAGTTAAACCCGATCCAGCCACGAGCAACAAGAGCCTTAGACGCTTCTTGCCGCATCAACTTTTCAGGCAAAGACCATAAACGCTTATCAACCTGAATCATCCCATGTTCCACATCCTTATTTAGCAACTTAGAAAAAACATCTAACCGTTTCTCAATACGCTTAGCTTCCCTTATTCCAGCCCCGAAGTAATAACAAACAGGACACCTAAAATTATTACAATGATGATGAATCTTATGACTAAAAATCTGATTAGGATGTTCAACATGCAAATCAACATTTAAACAAGCTTTACTACGCACATATCGCCCACAATCCGCATTCGTCTGTATCCCATGACCTACAACTTCATATCCTAAAGCCCTAAAAAATTCATAATTCAAATGCATAATAGGACGAGCTACACCAACAGTATCAACACCTTTAGAAACAGCCAACTCAGCAACCCGATCAACATGATCCTCACCACCAAACATATAATCTAAATGCTCATTAATCCGCTTCTCTATACGATCAGACTCATAAGCAGAATCAACAAAGTCACGATACTCCTTCGGACTCTCCATATATTCCTTAGAAGAACCATCTTTAAAATGAACAACAGGCATTAACAAAAAACTCCCGCACGTTCACAAACCCAAATCACTCGATAAATTCCAGACTGAGAATAATACCGAAACGTCACACATTTACCAAGAACGACAAACCAAACAAGTCAGCAAACAAAAAAACAAAGGCTTCCCACAAGCAGAAATCCGTTTAGCCTTATCGCAAGAAATTAAACGGTTAACCTTATCCACATCAGATATCTCGAATCCAACAGCGACCTTAACCCGAAAACCCAAGTTACCGCTAAATTGACTCTTAACCACCATATCAGATTCAACGAACACAGAAAAGCTATAAATGGAGATAAGCCTTACCAAGATGGCAAAGCGATACATAGCCACAGCGGAGAAAACCAGCATGAACATAATAGGAATCTTTAAGAACAAAGAAAAACGAGACACAACGGCAACAAAGAAAACTCACAAGAGTACAATAGGAATCTTCAAGGGCAAAGAAAAAATCCACAACGAACAAGTACTAACCCTACTTTATGAAAACGAACCACTTAGCACAAACGAACTGGCTCACGAATTATCAAATGTCGGAAAAAGAAAAAGTCTAAACTCCACTTTAAGCAAATCAATACCCAAACTCGAAACTAAAGGATACGTCCACAAAAAAGACGACGCTAAATGGTATTTAAAGCTCAAAGGCTTCATCGCAGTAATCCTAATTCAGCAAGAACCCAAAAAATGGAACGACAAATGGACAACAATTTTTATGAATACCCTAAAAACCAATGAAAACGACATCATAACAGGATTTACCAATCTCGGTATTAGCAACTCCAAAAGACAAGAAATATTAAAAGCCTTAATGAACTCTACATCAACTTTGAAAACTGGGTTAAATTCGCAAAAACCGTAGAAAGGAAAAAAATCGATATGGACAAAATCACAGACCAAGATTTATTACTGCTATTA
>CAVYJU010000008.1:0-27731 GCA_963768895.1 Candidatus Bathyarchaeota archaeon | reverse complement strand
GGAAAACTTAGGAAGCGAAGATGGCAGCATAAAACGGCTAGCTGAAGCGATAAGCCGATTCAAAGCAATAGAACAAATAATAGCGGTTACACACAGCGAAGCGTTTGCAGGCAAAGCTGACGTGGTTATTTTGGAAAAAGAAGCTGGAATCAGCAAAATCTCAATTGAACGGTAAACAAGCTTGGTTCTATTGATGCATCTGCTGGGAAAAACGCTTTTTATAAACTTATATTCGTGTATCTGTTCATCTCTAGAGCCTAAATTCTGGTAAAAGCTTATATCCGCTTTTAACCAAAAACAATGGCTAATTAATTTGGTGATTTAATGAAATCTAAAACTAAAAACTTGAAAATCTTAGCTTTGATTCTTCTAACTTCAACGCTTCTAATAATTGGAAGTGGAGCCGCATCAGTAAAAGCAGCAACAGAGCCAACCGTATACGTTTACAACTCGCAAGGTGGAGATATAGCTGCCAATGGAACGCAGCTTACACCGTCAACCAATTACAATTACACTGATGGAGACACCGTAAACTTCACTCCAGTTCCAGGCACAGGATTTGCTTTCTTATGCTGGGATTGGCTTGGCACTGCAACTCCAGTCACATCCACCAGCAACACTCTCACAGAAACACTTTCAGCATCAGATGCATGCGCTATACAAGCATTGTCGTCCCGGTCAGTAACGCTACCCAAACTGCAACAGGAAGCGGATCAGCCAGCGTCACTACTCTACTATCAGCAGGTGGAACAACGTCTCCATCAGGAGGAACCGGATCAGCCCAATACACAAACTACACCATCGGCTCATATTCTAGCTTCACAGCAACTGCGAGTTCCGACTTCAAATTCCTATACTGGTTAGTCGTCAGCGCACAAGGCAGAAGCTACTATACTACAAGCAACATTGACTTAACAATTCCCACAAGCGCAATCGCAGTACAAGCATTTTTCGTTCCAACCGCCAGCACAGTGACAATACCCGAATTCTCCTCTATAATCGTCGCAGTTTTAGCCGTAGCCTTAGCTGTAAGTGCAATCGGCACAGTCGCATACAAAAGATCCAAAAAGTAAGAAGAAAAATTCTTTTCCTTTTTTTGTTTTATTAAGGTTTAGCCATTTTTTGCTTCACAGATTATTAGATGTTTGAGATGGCTTTTTCAAGGATAGCTAACAAGAGGTATTTTGTGGAAAGGCATAATTGATTCTTGTAACTCTTTTTTTCCACATAATCGTATAAATTTTCGCTATTTAATGAATGTTTTAGAGCAGCCATAATAATTTCTTCAAAAGCTGCATTATCTATAGCGTTCGTGTGATCTTTAGGTATCAAGCCCTTTTCGAGATCTTCATCAAGCCTCAGAGCAGCTATGAGGAGCGGCACTATTTTCTTATCGGACAGAATTAAGTCAACTTGTTTTTGAAATTTTTCTGAACTCTCAGACTTCATGTTTTGCTCAGTTGCGAGTGACATAATAAGTTCAAACGATATTCCTCGCTCTGCTAGCCTTTCCCTTAGCGTTCTATTCGATGTCAGCTTTTCTTGTTTGAACATGGCCTCTTTCACTGCCTTCCGTACACATTTAGCAATTAGCTCTCCGAGTAATGTGAAGGTTCCTGCATATTGTATAGGCTTACCTTTTCCAGTGCAGCCAACTACAATACTGTCTGTCAAAGTTCCAGTAGCAATATCCCCTGAAAATTGGCTTCTAATATCCAGTTCTCGCAGTGCAACTGTTTTGGCTTCCGTTAATGTTTTGATAGCTTCAACCATACAGCCTTCTGTTAAATTTCCATCAACTAACAAAATAATGTTTATTGTCCCGACGCGCTCTATTTTATCACCGTTTTTTGAAGCTGCAGGTTCACCAGCCGTAACAGCCACCGTTGAACCAGCCGTCACCAGTGCAGTTAACACTGTTTTGCCACATTTCTCGCTGCACACTGCTATGTTCTGCATTTTTGCAGCAGTCATTAGCCCGACTACTTTCTTCTCTGGAAGCTTAAGCTTTTCTGCTTCCGCCTTCAAGAATTCTTCTGGGCGCCAGTGCACATCGGTCTTTTCGCTTCCGCATCCTTCAGGAACTTGAACGTTAATAATTCCATTTGCCTCTTTTAGGCCTCCGTTCAGAATAGCCGAACTTAGGATTTTTAATGGAGTTTTGGACCAAATAGCAAGGATGTTATCCTTAACTTCAGCAGTAATGCCCTCTATTTTTGTGTTAAGTTTCAATTTGCTCCCAGCGGCTAATTTTTGAACTTAAAATAATATAAGCATTAGCTAAGTTCAGAGTGTTTCAAACAGTGGCATGCTCGATTTAAGAAACTAGCTAAATAATTATCAAAGTAATTCTTTTTTTTGCAGAAATTCATGTAAAGTGTTTGATCTAAAGGGTCAAGAATTTAGGTAATACAGCGAATTAGACTTTTTCATAGTATCATTTTAGGAATAGCTTTCAGTACTGATTGAAAAAGAACAAGCATAATTAAGAAATCACTTTAGAACTAAGACTTCGAGAAAAAGGTCGTTTTCAAGCTCTTAGCCAAAATTACTTGTAACCTTGGAAAGTTTATTATACTAGGATGGATAATCCAACCTACTAAAAGTGATTAAAAGATGACAAATAAAACCATCCTATATGTTATTACCGCAATAATCATAATAGTAATCGTTTCCAGCGCCTTTATTTATGCAAATTACAATGGACATACAAATCAAACAACCACTTCAAAAAGCATCACCGTAGTAGATGACGAAGGCTACACAACCAACTTAACATCTACTCCACAAAGAATAATTTCGCTAGCCCCAAGCAACACACAAATCCTCTTCGCCGTCGGCGTGGGCAACAAAGTCGTTGGCGTAACTGACTATGATCACTACCCCTACAATTTTACCGCCTGGATAGCCGCCGGCAACATGACAAGTGTCGGAGGCTTCTCAACACCAAACAAAGAAACAATCGCCTCCCTAAACCCAGACCTAATTCTCGCAACACCCATAAATGATCCAGACGTCGTCACGATGCGAAGCCTAGGCGAAAAAGTACTAGTCCTCAACCCCAACGACGTTAGCGGCGTACTCAAAGACATCACAATGGTGGGTAAAGCAACGGACGCAAACCAAAACGCAACAACCGTGGTGAATTCCTTAAACACGCAAATTAATTCCATAGAAGCCAAAATAGCAGCCGCCAACCTAACCAAACCACTAGTTTATTATGAAGTTTGGACACCCCCACTAATGTCAGCAGGTTCAACATCATTCATCAGCGACGTTATAACAAAAGCTGGAGGACAAAACATCTTCGAAAACGAAACACAACAGTATCCTACCGTAAGCTCAGAGACCATTGTCGCAAAGAACCCTGATGTTATTTTGCTACCTACTGACATGGCAAACCCAGGAGACACACCATTCTACGGAAGCGTCGAGCAAGTAAAAGAAAGGCCGGGCTGGAGTTCAATTAGCGCAGTGCAAAATAACCGAATAATCGTAGTCGACGGAGACCTCTTTGCTGAAGCAGGACCAAGAATCGGCGACCAAATAGCAGCAGCCGCAAAAGCATTCTATCCAACACTCTTTAATTCAACCACTTGACCTTTTTTTGTGTTAAGATATGACTGCGGATAATGCAGAATTCAAATATTCAAAACGTTCCTCAAGATGGAAACTAATATTATTATTGCTTATTCTTGCGTTCTTCGCTGTCGCTTTTTTTTGCCTCAACATAGGGTACGCGCCCATCAATTTTTCTGATATATTAACAATACTTGGTAAACAGATTCCTTTTCTTAGTGGGTCCATACATTACTCAGCTGACATTCTCAAGCATAATTACGATGCCATAATTCTTCAAATTCGGCTTCCCCGAATAGTAGCAGGCGCTTTGGTCGGTGCTGGCTTAGCAGCTGCAGGAGTCATGTATCAAGGTGTCTTCAGAAATCCAATGGCTGACTCTTATCTTTTAGGCGCTTCAGCCGGGGCTTCTTTGGGATATACTTTAGCTGTTATATATTCTGGTTCTCTTGCCCTCTCAGTTTGGGGGTTGGGGCTGTTTCAGGCTGTCGCTTTTATTGGAGCCGTCTTGACGGTCTTTCTGGTTTATTTTATGTCTCGGGTTGGAAACAAAGTGCCAGTAACTACTCTTCTTCTTTCCGGCATTGTCGTAAATATATTCATTTTAGCTGTCCAGACAGTTTTTGAGCTGCGATCTGGAAAAGCGCTGATAGGCATTGTGGCATGGATAGCGGGTGGATTTACAAACATAACCTGGGTAGATATTTACGCTGTTTTTCCATTTGTTTTTGTAGGAATTTTTATAGCGTATTTTTTCACTAAAGATCTTAACATGCTTGCAATGGGAGACGACACAGCACAACATTTGGGAGTTAACACAGAGAGAGTGCGCCAAATCCTTCTGCTTGTAAGTTCTTTGATAACTGCTGCGGCAGTTTCGATAAGCGGAGTTATAGGATTTGTTGGACTCATAATTCCCCACATGACCCGGCTTGTTATCGGACCTGACCACCGAATTCTTTTGCCAACTTCTGCAATTGTCGGAGCCATGTTCCTGATTCTTTGTGATTCTTTAGCACGCGTTGCAACGGGGGCTTCTGAGCTGCCGGTTGGAGTCATAACTGCTTTGGCTGGAACCCCATTCTTTATCTACCTGCTAAGGAAAAGAAAAACAAGCTATTCACTGTAAGGAGCGCATGATTAAACTTGGTATTGCTTAGCGTCGATGGAATTGAGTGCCGCTATGGGTCAGTAACTATTTTGGACAGCGTCAGTTTGCAAGTTAAAGAGGGCGACTTTGTTGGCATCCTTGGTCCGAATGGTTCAGGGAAAACGACTTTGCTTAAAAGCATCAGCCGAACGCTAAAACCATACAAAGGAACGATCCTTTTAGACAAGAAAGATATTTACAGCATAAAAAGCGTTGACCTCGCCAAACACATGGCTGTTGTTCCTCAGGAAAGCACAATAGGCTTTAGCTTCACTGCCCTAGATATTGTGTTAATGGGTCGCAATCCGCATATGAATAGGTTCCAAATGGAATCCGAAAAGGACATGGCTATCGTTAAGAAAGCGATGGACCGAACTAACACCTGGCAGCTTGCAAACAGACCCATAAATGAATTAAGCGGCGGAGAAAAACAACGAGTTGTCATTGCCCGCGCCTTAGCTCAAGAACCCCAAGTACTTTTACTCGACGAACCATTAACACATTTGGACATGGTTAATCAGTTAGAAATCATGGACTTAGTCAAGGAACTGTGTCTAAAAGAACACATGATTGTTTTGGCTGTTATCCATGACCTGAATTTGGCTGCAAGATACTGCAACTCTGCTTTACTGCTTAAAGGTAAAACGGTTTTTGCAGCAGGAACTTTGGATGAGGTCTTAACAAGTCAGAACATCAAGAGTGTCTTCCAAGTTGATGCCTTAGTCAAAAAAAGTTTAGTTACAAACTCGCTATACATAATTCCACTGTCACCTGACAAACCCTCAAAGCCGCGCAATTGTTCAATTCACGTCATCTGTGGAGCAGGAACAGGAACTATAGTGATGAAGGCGCTGGTCGACGAAGGATATGAAGTGACTGCTGGCGTACTCAACATGTTAGACACTGACTACGAGACCGCCGAGCTTCTCAAGATTCCCAACGTGAATGAGGCGCCTTTTTCGCCTATAACTGAAGAGACAAAACGTGAGAATCTAAAAATGATTAACAAAGCCGCTATTGTTGTTGTATCTTCTGTTCCGTTTGGCTACGGTAACCTCTCAAATTTGGAATCTGCGCTTGAGGCCGTAAAAATCGGTATCCGAACTTACGTCATCGATGAAGTGCCCATAGAAAGTCGAGATTTCACAGCTGGCAAAGCATCAGCTCTGATGGAAGAGATGAGAAAAGAAGGTGCAATATTCATCAAACACCCCTCAGAACTCCCAACACTAGTTAACGCAACCCACGACCTAATGAAACCAAACAAAAGCGGACACATGGAAATTCCAGGTCACATGAAAAACATAACAAAAGAAATCACCCAACGTACATCTAGAAAAGGAGCAAACTAAATGTCTACAGAGCCAGATTCCAAATTAGTTTTTGGCGCCGAAAAACATGGCCGAAGATTGGACCATTTTATTTGGTCATGCACCAGAGCTTATCCTGTTAAGCATGCTTTTTGTCTTTCAGATGGAAAACCTCTTCCAAATGAATTAACTACAGCTGAGGCGAAGTCGATGCTTAAGAAAGCTGCAGATTTCGGAGTAGACAACCTATTCATTACCGGAGCAGGCTGGACAGGAGAGCCGTTAATGCGCAAAGACTTCATGGAGCTTATCCGTTACGCTGCAGAGCTAAAACTGTCCCCTTACGTAAAGGTTACTGGCTGGCACTTTGATCGCGAAGTGGCAAAAGAGCTTGCCGATGCGAACTGCAAAGCTATTGTCTGCCTTTCGGGGCTTAAAGAAACCGATGCCAAACTACGAGGAGAAGCAGCCTTTGAAGATAGCATAAATGCTGCAAAGCTTTGCAGAGAATTTGGAATTCAATTTGCCATAAGTGTGATCAATACAAAATATGTTATTAATGAAGTCCCAGCTCTAATCGAACTTGCAATTGAATTAGGAGCACGCGGCTTCCATTTAGCCTCGCTAATTCCTCAACCCATAGAAGTTGAAAGCCAGCTCAAACTGTTAGGTCCACTTGAACCAACGCCACGGCAAAAGGAAAATCAACTTGAAGAAATCTACGAATTAAACAAGAAAATACGCGACAAAATTCTAATCGTCCCATATGAAATGTTCAATAACCGAATTTTGAAAACAAAAGAGCCTGAGCGGCAATTGCGAAGTACTTGTAGCATGTGTGACAACCTTGTTAAGAACGAGTGGTTAGAGGTCTTGGAAGATGGCAAAGCCTACGCTTGTGCCCCCCTCAACTTGGAGTTCGGCGATATCAGAACAGACAGCATTCAACAGATCACTGATCGAATGCACACATCTGAAAAAATTAAAATGCTTGCTGACCGTACCAAACTAAAAGGCAAATGCGGCACTTGTGAATTCAAAATAATCTGCGGCGGCTGTCGTGCACGAGCATACATTTACTCAAAAGACCCCTTAAACCAAGACCCAGCTTGCGTTTATCAAACAAAAAATCAGAAACAAAAACGATTTGAAGCCTGAAATTTATGACAAAAGATGAAAAGAGGGATTCGTTTGATTTTCTTCGAAGACAAGCGTTAGATTTGGGCGCAACAGATGCAAAGATAATTCCCGTGGAAAAAATTGTTATTGAAGACCGCGTTGTTTTCAAATGTCAACTCGGCTGTGAAAAATATGGAAAAACATTGGCTTGCCCACCCTATGCACCTTCACCTGAAAAATTTAGAAAAATTGTCAGCGAATACCATCATGCTCTTTTCATGAAATTTGAATCACACGCCCAGGCAGATCCAGAACTTATCAAATATCTCGCAAAAACAGAAGACTCGACCATTCCTAAAGATATAAAATCCAGAGTTGACAGTTTTTGGTCAGCCTGGAAAATTGACGAACAAAAACTGCGTACTACCGTAATTCAACTCGAAAAATTAGCTGCTTCAAAAGGTTATCTTCTTGCTACTGGCTTGGTTTCAGGATCATGTACATTATGTGAAAAATGTAATGTGGAAAAAGGAATCTGTATTCATCCAATGTCAAAGCGTTATTCTGAAGAAGGCGTCGGAGTTAACGTTAAAGCCACGGCAGAAAAAGCCGGAATAAAATTCACTTTACCCTTCATTAAAAACCCTGAAACTTTCGCTCTCCTCTTAATTGATTAAAAGTGTTTGATTAGTTTTCTTAAAATATTATGTTGTTGCATTGGTACAGCCACTTACCTTTAAAACGTACATTCGCTAACCAACTAGTCAGCTAAAAAACATCGTACGTCTTTCAATTTTAAGGAGGTGAATTTATGGAAGCAGAAAAGAGTGGCAAAGTAAAATTAACCGTCGAGCTTGAAATAAACCAGCCAGCAATGGACCTGATTAAATTAAACATGGAAAATATGAGTCAAATAATACCGGGGCTCATGCAGAATTGGCGAGAAGGCATGAAAGGAAAAGGCATGGGCATGGGAATGATGCACCACGGTCAAGAATAAACTAAAACCAAACCTTCCTTTTTTTATCAAAGACTAAATGCTAGTTCACAGTTTATTTAGTGAAGAGTTTTTGGAGTAACAGGAGTGAAAATTATGAAAAATGAAGAAATTGAGTTAATGGAAAAGAAAATTGAACTCTTAGAAATTGAAATAAAATATCTAACAGAAACTCTACAAGAAGTCTCTAAAACCATAAATTTACTATATCAAGGCTTTTCTATGTTAAAAGATGATTTAGGAATAGTCTCCGACTACCCAAAAAAACAAGTAATAAAGTATGAAATTTGATTAAAATAGTCAGTCTTCTGCCCAAATTATAGAGATAGAAGAAAAGTTTGAAAAACGAGAGGCTTCTTGGAATTTAGGTAGATTTAAAAGTATTAAAGCGAAGTTCCTTAAGATTGACCATTAATGCATCTCGAAAGTCACGATAATCCGTATGATAAACTCGAACATTGGCCACCAATGACATATAGAAACCGTTCAACAGTCAGTTCTGAAGCTTGCATAGCATTTGCGGATTTGCTTAAGACAGAAAACAAGTCCAAACATAATATGGAACTGCAGCCATGGATACCCTTCTGTGACGGCAAATGCACCTTCTGCTATTTCCCAGTAAGTTGTGACAAACAAAATGCCGAACTATATATTAAGGCACTAAAAAAAGCATTGAATTTCTACGCAAAAAGTCAATACGTTAAATCAAGCACGTTTAACGAATTTTATGTAGGTGGAGGAAGTCCGTCAGTTCTCGCCAAATACCAAATAGAAGAAATTCTTAAATTTTGTAGACAAACATTTTCGTTTTCTTCTAACTCCACTACAAAGTTTACTGCATGCACCAACAATCTTACCGAAGAGAAAATTCGACTTTTTTCTTCAAATTCAGTTGACCAATTAGACATAGGAATCCAAACTTTTGACGAGGGTCTTCGCAAGGTTCTCATGCTTCGTGATAGTAGCACTAAGGCAAAGCAAAAACTCAAAGAAGTCAAAAAACACGGATTACACGTTAGTATAGATTTGCTCTATAATCTACCGGGACAATCTATCGAGCAATGGAAAGAAGACTTGCAGCAATCAGTTGAATTAAATATGGAAAGCGTTGACTGCTATCCTTTAGAGTTATATCCAGACACACCACTTGCAAACAAGATCGTAGCAGGAGAACTCCCTCCCGCTAATGGAGACAAAAAAGAACTTGAAATGTACCTTGAAGCCTACCGCTTTTTCAAAGAAAACGGTTATGCACCAACTTGCCATAACAGGTTTTCAAGACTCAAGGAAGACTTCGACAAACCATCCTCAGAAGTAATTGGCACAGGAGCGGGGTTTTTCATGGGACGTCTAGGCGGCTACCTATATTCGGACATAGAAAAGGTCGAAGAGTACATTTCAACTGTCAAAAATGGAGGATTACCTATAGCAAGACTCGCTAAACTTTCAAAAGAAGATGAAATGAGAACAGCGATGATGCTGATTTATGTCCGAGTTCCTGTAGGTCGAGAGGAATTTAAATCTCAGTTCGGCAAGTATCCCGAAGAAGCATTTCCAAAAGCAATTGATAAACTACAACACTTTGGGCTAATCAAAGTAGACGGCGATAAGATCAGTCTAACAGAGAAAGGCGACCCCTGGCGATTCAATATCGCATGGGAGTTCTTTAAGTAAAGCTTTGGAGCAAAAACCTTTAGGATATATGGCATAAGTAAGAAATAGCGCTTTTTTCAAACAAAACTCATCTACTTATAAGAAATATTGAAAATATTAAATTTTACCAGAGACTAAATGCTGGTTCACAGAATATTGAAGCGATTATTTCGGCGGCAATCGCCTCTTGTTCTTCAGTTCCTGTTACGGCTATCCAGCAGGAGCCTTCGGCGCCACAAACACCTCCAGCGGCAATCAATTCTACCTCAGCGCCTGTTAATGCAGTTAAAGCATCTAACTCAGTAAATACTTCTCCAACAACAGGCAGCAAACGGTACCCGCTTACGCCAGGAGCGTTGAGCTTTTCTGCTAAAGAAGTCAAATCGCCATTTAGCCGTTTCTCAATGCCTACTGGTATTATGAGTTTTACTCGGCGACCCACTATAGCAGGTAAAGCTAAACCTATTGTTCCAGCTTTTGGGTGACCAATCAAAATAGCAGCTTGTTTACGCGTCAGATCTAATGCGTTTGCACCCTTCAAAATTACATCGCCCTCTTTGAGCTTGTCAACCACGTCAGCAATTGTTTTGCCTTTTTGCCAAACACCCTCAGTTATCACAACATCGCCGGGAAACCTGCTTTCGTCACCAAGCCTTCCCTCAACAGTTACTGAATGAGTCGGCGGCAAGGTTATGCCCCTGAAGAATCGTCCCCTTAAGAAATCGTTTGAGATATTGTAAGTTCTGAAAATTTCTTCAGCCACATAACCGTTGGTTGTCCCAGCAATAATCACGACCGTTCCGTTTTTGAGGGCTTTTTTAATTGCCGGATGGCTTGCTATGGTTTTAGCGATCAATCGTTTTCCTGCCGCGGGAGTAATTAGAAATTGTTTCATAGACGCCGCCTTGATGATTGTTATTTGAAGGGTGGATTATAATAATTTTGTTAACAGAATCTCTTTTTCTATTAATTTGTCTCCAAGGACCCATTTACTGATTTAAAACTTGTCAATAAAGATTTCAAGTGAATATGCAAATGATCTTAGTTTAAAATTTTACAGCGGTAGCTGAGTTGACAAGTAGCATCAACAGCGTCTTAATTTGGGGCAGAGGGTTCAAATCCCTTCCAACCCGCTTTAAACATAATTTGTCAATTATTTAGCCTAAAAACCCAATTGCTATTTAAATGGCAAACCTCAAAGTTATAACAAGAGTAAAACTTAAAGCAAAATGAGTCATAGAACCAATGTTCCCTTATCTTCAAGACCTGAAATAACTAATTGCCGAAAGTGCTGCAGCTGCTGTCCACAGTTGCCCTTCGCTTCCCTCAGACGCGCCAGTTGTTGGATCGTAGAACTCGTTGAAGTCTTTGCGTTTAATCATTATGTTCGCTGCTGCTTCAGCTTCGTTTTTTGCTTGCAGTTTTTTTAGTGCATCGATCACTCTTATCTCGACAAACGGCCAGATTGCTGAATTTTGGTATTTGCCAATCCTGTTTCTGAGGAATACTCCAAACGGTACTCGACATGTCTTGTACCATGTTACAAGTGCCTTCTCTCTGTTGATTACGTAGTATGGCATAATGTTTCTGTAGCCGAAAGGTGTTTTTGCAACATTAAACCCTTTAAGTATACCTTCAGAAATTTTTTTCGAAGCTGTTCCATTGAGAATTGCTAAAGCGTTGCCAAAGCAGTCAAAGTGGCGATCAAGTTTTAGCTCATTTCCACTCCAATGAATACTGTCCGCGTACCAACCTAAATCTCCACAATAAAAAAGCTTGTTCACGTTTTCCTTAACCAAATTTGACGCCGGCAAGTTTCCCTGCAATTCATACATATCGGCTAACAACATCTGGTTTGCCAAAAGGTACTTGCCTATATAAACTGGCATTGCATCCCTCCAATCCATACCGGGAATAAACCTATGCGCATCAAGCTTATTCTCGATAAAGGCAACGCACAATCTCACCGATTCCAAATTTTCATCAAAAAACTCGTCACACCCAACAGCTACGAGCTTTTGCATCCCAATAACAAACAAAATTTCTGCATCAGCTGAACAACGCTGATACCTTTGACGAACCACTTTGCTTACGCTGTAATCAATAACGGTCGGCATCTGGCCGTTACTTCGCTGCAACGCTACAAATTCGGACAAGTGATTTTCAACATCTTTTTGGTATCCAAGTCGTAGGAGGACATCTTCCGAGTAAACCAGATCTCTTAGCCAAAACTGATGATAAAGCTGGGTGCTGGCGTTGAAACCTCGGTCTGTTCGGCATGCTTTTATCACTTCCTGAGCCTGTTTCTCCTTTTCCAAAACCTCTTCCGAATCAAAAGCTGTCTGCTTGGGCAAATACTTCCCCAGTTACAAATTAGTTCTCGACTATAAAAACTGAAGCAGCACAATACAGGTGCAATTAGGGTTCAATTTCCCAAAAGACGAGTCAGGTGGTGGGTTTGAAGATTAAAATCTAATTCTTAATCAAAAGCCCTGCCAATGTTCCTCGCCGATGCCGGATGAGAAAGCGTAAATTAGGAAAGTTACTAAGAGTACGAACATGCCTAGAAAGATTGTTGTTAAAATTCACAGAAATTTCATAGACATACCCCGGTCTATCAAAATAGCGAAAGAAAATTTAGCAGCAGCATGAAAAGTACATGCGAAAGATATTTGTAATTTTTACTGACCAAAAGATTTCTGGCTACGTCGGCATGAATTGGTGGGCTGCAAAGGAAAGAGGAATAGATTATCCTTACGACAAAAATGTCATCTTAATATGGCGTGACATGACCAAGGAACAACGCTTGGCCACGATAGAACACGAAATACGTGAAATGGCCAAAATGTCTTGCGGCGCAAAATATTACAAGGCTCACGCAATGACACTTGTAGAAATGGGTGACCTTGATCATTTAGAGAATGAAACGGCTGCTGCAAGAAAGCAGATCAGAAAACTAACCTGAGCTTAATCGGTCAAAGCAGCAGCATCAAAATTCAATCTTTCTTTATTTCTCTCTCGCGTTCTATTTAACTCGTTTCAGGTGGAGGCGGTAGAGGAGTATACGACGCACATGCCAGAATCAAAAACGAAATGAAAAAAATGGCAGAAACAAAAGTAACGAGAAAATTCCTTTGAGCTATCCCAACAACCCAGAAAAAGAAACTAAAACAGGATATAGCGGAATATAATAATAATCGACTCATTCGACTCATTTTTTCTCCAAGTTTCCTCTGGTTTTATTATCGGTTTTTCGTTAAAGTGAAGCTTACACCGTCAGAACTTTTATGGTTTTAGAATTTTTTAGTGTTTGGGCCTGCGTGCTTATATTAAGCACATGTGAGTGAGCAGAGAGGTCGAGTGAGTGAGATTAAGTAAGT
The DNA here is from genome assembly GCA_963768895.1 of Candidatus Bathyarchaeota archaeon. GTDB lineage: Archaea > Thermoproteota > Bathyarchaeia > Bathyarchaeales > Bathycorpusculaceae > Bathycorpusculum. The sequence continues at coordinate 14,543 of CAVYJU010000008.1, read as the reverse complement.
TTGGGTTTGGTTGGATCAAAATTTAATCCACCAACCAATTTGCGAATTTAATTAAATCAGCAATGATATTCAAAAAAAAATACTATTGCCCACAGGAATGTTTGTCAGTGTTTAGCCATTTTTTGTGCCATTTGAAGTTCTCACAGCCACCTTTGGATTCGCAGCACATACAAGGGTCTTCGTTGGTGGCTTTGTTTAACATGGCAATTAGTTCCTTTTCCGCTTCAGGATTAAGTTTTAGCTTCTTAACTTGTTTCTCAAATTCACCTGACAAAGTCACAAACCCTTTGACTATTTTTTTTACAAATAAACATTATTATTAAGACTAAAAAAACTTGTTACAAGAAACTGAGGATACCCCATGGTTAAAATTAATCTTAATTATACTAAAAATTCATCGAATACCTTCTCAAACCCTAAATCAAGAAAGCCCCCAAAACAAAAAGAAAAAATTTTCTTCAAAATCCTTCTCTTTCAAACCCATTTTTTGCGTTGACTTTCCTTTTAGATCTCATTGTCAATTTTTGTCAAAAAATGTAAAATATTGTCATATTTTGTAATATATTGTCAAAAATTGTATCAACCTGCAACCAAATCAAACCGGAAACCAGAAAAGCAACCCAAAACACAAAGAAAAAAATTTAGTGAAAAACTCAAGTCCAAATTGTTTGATGATTCTAAAAAAGGGAAGGGAAGGCGTTTATTGCCTTTCTTATGGTCGCTTCTTTATCATCGTAGCAAGTACGATGCCTACAATGGCTATTGCAATAATTATTGCGATTCCTGCCGCAGCGATGTACATGTCGGTTGGTGGTTGAGCTGCAACTGGTTGCGCTGTTGCTGTTGCTGCTGGTGCGCTGGCGTGTAGTGCTGCTGAAGCTGAAGATCCATAGTATGATTGTGTGCCTGCAAATGTTGCGTAAACTGTGAAGTCGCCTGGGATGTCAGGTTTCCAAGTGAAGCTAAAGTCGCCTAAGGCATTAGTTGTTGCAGTTCCAATTGTTCGGTAGTTGCCGTTAGAGTCTAGAACGCTTATGGTTACTGGAACTCCGGTTGTGTTGGTTGGCATTGGCTGTTGCATGTAAACGGCTTCCATGAATGGGCTCATGCTTGCGTCAGATACTGCTGGTAAGCCGTTGGGGAAGTTTGCTGCTACTGCTTCTTGCTGCGAACCTGCAGAAATGTCGGTGACTCTGCCAGTTATAACTATTGGCGAGTTTACGTCGGTGGTAGGATTAGGTACGGTTACAGTGGTTTTGCTTGGTCCCATGGCATAATTGTAGATCTGGTTGTCGAATGCATTTATTGTGGTCATGACGCCATATGCAAAAGCGGGGATGCTGTCAACGTCGAAAGCGTCGATACTCCAAACAAGCTGTCCGTTGGTGCAGTTTATAGCCAGTTGTTTTGTTCCATGGAATAGTGGCGGACTGTACTCGTGTCCCTCAGCGAGAAAGAGGACTCCGTTGGCGATACCTCCGTTGGCAAAGCCCCAAAGAGGCCAAACACCGTATGGGCTGTCATAGCCTGCAGGACCTTGAAGGTTAGTTGTGTTGGTGTACCAGTTGATCTTTCCACTCAGCATGTTTATGGACCATATGTCTCCTCCGAAACCAGCAAGATACAATGTTCCGCCTGCGAGAGTTGCCATGTAGCCGCCGATGCTGTCATAAGGATCGAAAGGCGACAATGAAGTTGTCCAAAGTAGCCCTCCTGTAGCTAAACTGTAACCACGAATAACGCCGTCCTGGTGGCTTGGTATTGTCCAAACTCCGTCGCCAACACTGCTTGCACCTGTATTGCCGTTTTCAGTGAACGGTGTCATTGTTACGTTTTGTACCCAAAGTTGTTGACCTGTAGCTGTGCTGTAACCTGAAAAGATTCCAAATCCGGCTTGGAAATAAGAGCCTCCTGCAGATGCGAATGCTGCTAATACGATTACTCCGCTGTTGATAGCTCGTATTCCTCCGGGTGCTGTTGTATAAGCGGGTATTGGGACTCCTGATATGTTGGTAGCTATTGGCATTGACCATTGTATTCCATTTGAAAATGATAAGATTCCGTTTTGCGGGGGTCTCCACATCCATCCTGCAGCCATTGAACCCCAAGCGCTTGTCATAATAGCGGTTGTTGAGTTCCACATGTTCAGGCTTGGTCCAGTATTAGTAACTGTTATTGGCGAGGGTCCAAGGACGTCGTTGACTGTGCCCATAATTTTTTGTGTTCCAGTGGTATAGTTGATGTAGTAACCGATTAGGTTCCCATTGTCATCTTCCGTAAGTGTCGGTGAAGTTCCGTTGACGATGCTTAGAATGTATGTTCCACTCTTGGCGTCATACATGTTTAGTGTTGTTCCAGTTACGTTCATGATATTTGGAGTGATCCAAGCAGGGGTTCCAGTGGTCCAAAGGTATGCTAGTGCTCCGTATTGGTTAGGTGACACGTAATCGAGGATCTGACCGCATTTTAGAGGCGTAACTAAGCCGGCAGCTGTTAGAGCAGACTGTGTTGGAGAACCGCCTCCATAGTTAGCAGCGTTGTTAGTCCATACGGTTTGTCCAGTGTATAAGTCCACGCAAACAACGCCCGTAGGAGTAGTTGAGCTTCCGGGATATTCGGTATAGTAGAGGTAGCCATTCATTATTACAGGATTGTACATTCTCTCATATTGCCTAGTTGCATAGTAATTGCTTGTTAATGTCCCGCCGAATTCTCCTCCAAGCGCGCCTCCGAATGCTTGTGGCTTTGTCCATATTATGTGTGCAGTGGTTGGTGCTAAGGTGTAGGGGTTGTAGTTTGAACTTGCATTGTATTGGTTGCCGAAACCAGCGCCGCCGAGAGCAAGGTAGGCTCCTGAAATTGCGTACCAATTGCCTACGTTCATGGCGTTCACTGGAGTCTGCCAGTAGTTGGTTGGAAGTGGAGTGAAGGGAATATACGATACGGGTTCCTGTTGAACTGTAAGCGTCTCAATTGCACTGGTCGCGGGCAAGTAATAAGAGCCAATGTATGCCTTTATTATGGCAGCGTAGCCAGCAGCAGGTGGATTAGTGCCAGTTAAGTTTTGGCCTGGATAAGACAGCTGGAAAGTGTATGTTCCAACAGCAGAAGGCGTGTATGAAACATGGGTTCCTCCTGTGTCATCAGAACTAAATGGTCCCAGTGTTTCAGTAGTTTTGTCAGGATGTATAACTTTAATTGTCATGCCGTTCCATCTGTCACCATAGGGGCCGCTTGCTGTTGGCGGTGGCTCATTAAGCCAGAAGCCAACGTTAACAGATTGGCCTACTCCAACGATGTCAGGTGCAACGTTAACGAAAGCGATGAGCTGAATATTGGTTGCAACTTGCGCGTTTACACTTGATATTGCTATCACTGAAGATATCATAGAGATTGTTAAAAGTGCTACAATCATAATAGCCATAGATTTTCCTTTAAGTTTTTCCAATTTTTTCTTTTTCTCCTAAGACTTTATCCTTGAGAAGAACATGTAATGATTCTTCTCAATTAAGAGAACCATTTTATTCGTTTTAGCTTAAATAATTTGTCCATACCAATGCCTTTCCGAATTATTTTTAAGCCCCCGCTGGACTAATGAGTTAGGGAAGAATTTTAACCAAATAAATTATGCATAGGAGTTGTTTTATCTTGACAAACAAAACTGCAATTACTGTTGAACCTGGCAAACAGGAGATTGTTATTATCCGTGAACTTGAGGCTCCTCGAGAAAAAGTATTCAAAGCTTTTACAGATCCTACGCTTTATGCGCAATGGCTTGGACCGAGAAGATTAACGACAATTTTTGAAAAACTTGAACCGAAAAATGGCGGAAGTTGGCGTTTTATCAATAAAGACGAAAAGGGCAACGAATACGGTTTTCATGGCGTTTATCACGAAGTTCATTCGCCAGACAGAATTATTGGCACTTTTGAATATGAAGGGTTACCTGAAAAAGGTCATATAAGTTTAGAAATTGTCAATTTTGAAGAATTACCGGGCGGAAGAACCAAGTTGATTACTAAGGATGTTTTCTTGTCAGTTGCAGATCGAGACGGAATGTGGCAAAGCGGAATGGAAGAAGGAATCAACGACTCGTATGATCGACTAGAGAGAGCTCTTAAAAATGCCGTCAACCAGAATACAATAACTCACTTCTTAGTTGACTAGAAGATATGGAAAAAAAATTGAAAATTATGTTTTCTTGATTAATTCAATCGCCATGACTTCAATCCAAAGCAGAATTGACCCGATTGAAAGTCTTTCGGCTAAACCAGCATAAGGTGCAGTGATTGAAGCTGCGCCAAATCCACCTAAAATAAATGCGATAGGTAACCAAATCAGGCATAGGTTTCCGATTTTTGACCAGTTTGGATTTTTCCTCAGTGCTATTCCGTAGGCAGCCATTGCTGCTATCGATGAGAAGGCAATTACTGCTGCAAAGACAACATGCATTGTTCCTGTAAATGACATTTGTGGGGTTATCGGTAGTCTTGTGGGAACCAAAAAAGAACTAATCCGCCTATGCCCGCTATTGCAAGCAATATTGACCCTGCAAGCGGCTTTTTGGGGTTTATGTCTAAATATAAGCCTACAGCGAGAAAAATGACAAATAGGTTGTAGGTTGCATACATTGGGTTTAAGATATTTGTGTTGGGCGCGTTAGCTGAGGTTAATGTGCTCACGGTTTCGCTATAATGGGAGTATCCTGTCCATAGAAAGCCTCCAACAACGGTCGCAACTAAGTAAATGATTGGGGCAAGGGCACCAAGTAAACCCAAGATTTTAACATGAACCGATGATGTCATAGCCCAATTAGTTATTTTGAAGCAAATTTAAAACTTATCATCAATAAAACACCGTTGAGCAAGCTTCTTGGTTTTGAATCTCTTCTAAATTAACGCCTGAATATTTCTGCAACAAAAGTATTTGAGATTAACAAGAATTTGCAGAAACTCGCACAGAATAGAGAAGAAAACTTTCAGGAAAAAATGCAAATTCCTTTCGCGCACCTAATTCATTTATGATGAATTTAACCCAGAGCCCACTCGGTGGCATCTATTCTACAATGAAATTAAAGACAACAAAAAAAGGGAAAATGGAATTTTTAGCTTATAGTGCTATGGTCGTTTTCTCTGCAACAGGATTATGAGAACGCCCATTATGATGATGACAACGATTATGGCTGCTACTGAGGGAACGAAGTACAGGTCAACTGCGGATGGTGCTGGGGTTTGAGTTGGGGCTGCTGTAGGTGCTGCGTTTGCAACATTGAACGATGTTTCAGCGGCAGATGGATAATACGATTCAGAGCCTGCAAATTTAGCGTAGACTGTGAAGTCGCCAGAAATATCTGGTTTCCAAGTATAAGTGAACATGCCGCTGCCGTCGCTTGTCGTGCTGCCGATTTGTCTGTAGTTTCCGTTTGAATCAAGTACATAGAGGTTGACTGGAACACCAGTAACGTTTGTTGGGCATTGCTGTTGCATGTATACATATTCCATCCAACTGCTTTGGCTTGCGTCAGAAACAGCTGGGACACCGCTTGGGAAGTTGGCAGCCTGCGCTAGTTGTTGTGTGCCGGCGGAGATGTCGGTTACTGTACCTCTTATCACCATTGCTGAACCAAACGGTTGAGCTTCGACGGTCATAGCGCTAGGGCCTTTGCCATAGGCGTATAGTTGGTTGTCATATGCATTGAGAGCTATCATGGTGCCATCCACTATGGGGCCGAGTTTGTAACGTCAAATCCTAGTATCTTCCAGATTAACGATCCGTCAGTGATGTTTAGGGCCAGTTGCTGTGCGCCGCGGAATAGTGGTGGACTGTACTCATGGCCTACGTTTATGAAATACGCTCCGTCAGCAATGGACCCTCCGCTAAAGACCCAGAGAGGCCACACGCCGTAAGGAGTATCAGATCCAGCTTCGCCTATGAGAGTGTTAGTGTTTGTGTACCAATTTTCTTTTCCTGTATTTACGTTAATGGACCATATGTCGCCTCCGAAGCCCAGGATGTAGAGTGTTCCATTTGCAATTTCTGTCTGGTAGCCGCCAATGCTGTCGTAAGGGTCCGGCACAGGGTAATTGCCATTATCACCGGTGAGGGCTGTTGGACCCCATACCAAACTTCCTGTGCTTAAACTGTAAGCTCTTATTGTGCCTAAGTCTGAATCAAGTCTAACGTAGACGCCGTATCCAACTTTGGTAATTTGGTCTCTTGCGAAGGCATTTAGTGTTCTGTTAGTTATCCATAGTTGTGTACCTGTGTCTGCACTGAAACCTGCTTCAATTCCAAAGCCAGTATTGAAAGTTCCTGACACGTCCGGAGCAGGAACAGCTGTCATTAGCACTACACCACTGTTGACACTGTTAATGGCTAGAGTCTGTGGCAGAGGAACATTTGAAATGTTGGTTGGTAACGGCACTGTCCAAACTGTTCCACGTTTGAAGTCAATAACTTGGTTTTGCAGAGGTCGCCAATTCCAATTTGACACCGTAATTCCAGGCACAAATTGGCTGGTGGGGTAAAGAATTGCTTGAGTCGAGTTCCACATGTTCAACGTTGGCGCGGTTGGAACAGTTGTGTTAACAAAGTAACCAATCAAATTCCCGCTAGCATCTTCTGTAAGTGTCATAGCAGAAGCGTTTACTATGCTTAGAATGAAGTTCCCCGTTTGAGCGTCATACATATTCCAAATAGCGCTATTTACACTGGGACCGGTACCGAGGTTAAAGGGGTTTACAAGAAGAGGGTTGCTCCATAAGTATGCAAGAGAACCGTACTGGTTGGGGTTCACCATTTGGAGAAGTTGACCGCATCTTAAAATGTCAGTAGTATTCTTTGTCCATACTGTTTGTCCGGTGCGAATATCTACTGCAGCCCAGCCGCCTGGAGTAGTGTAGGAATTTGGGTATGTTACGTAATACATGATGCCGTTTATGATTATGGGCGCCCATTTTGGCTCATACTGCGATGTTGAATAATAGTTGCTTGTGTCAGTTCCACCGAATTCTCCACCAACTAAACCTCCAAATGCAACTGGCTTTGTCCAGAGGATGTGGGCGGCCTTTGGCGATTGTGAGTATGGATTGTAGTCTCCGGTGATGTTGTATTTTCCAGTGTTTGCAAATGATGATGCACCGAACCCAAGCCAGTTACCAGTAATTGCTGACCATAATACGTTTCCCGATTGTACTGGTCGAGTCCAGTAGCTTGTTGGAAGCGGATTCAACGGAAGAAGTGGCACTGGATTCTGTTGCACTGTAAGATGTGCTACTTCGCTAGTGGAAGCCAGGAAAGAGTCATTAACGTATGGACTGGCTCCTCCTCCATTTTCGCCAGCTAATGTTTGACCTGGAAAGCTGAATACAAACGAGTAGTTGCCGAGCTGGCTTGGTGTATAAAGAGTGAACGTTCCACCTGTGTCGTCTGATGAAGAGGCCCAAGCGTTTCAGTAGTTCCGTCAGGATGCGTAACAGTTACTTTGTAATTATGCCATCTGTCTCCAGTCGCTGCGCTCGCTGAGGGTGGTGGTATTTGTAGCCACATGCCAATAGTTACTTGTTGGCCGAGACCTGCAGGGTTAGGTGCAACGTTAACGAAAGCTTGCGTTGGAATCTGCCATGCTGGCGTATGTGCGTTAGCACTTGGCGATAACATCATTGAAGTTCCCATTGAAATTGTTAAAAATGCTGCAATCAAAATAGCCATAGTTTTGTTTTTAGCAATTTTCATTTTTCTTTTCTCCTAATTTTAATATTGAGCAAGAAGTCTAATGCTTTTGCCCAATAGAGCGCTAATTTGTTATCAACTTGCTTATAAGATTTTAATTGAAAACATGTGCAAGGGATTTTTTTCCTTTTTAGATTCTATGAGAAAAGTCAAATTCGTTTTAACGGCACGTCTATTGGTCAAGGAACTTTGCCTTATTTAGTCGAAAAACTCTTTCGAGTAGCCTTTCATAACAAATAGTTCCATCTTCATTGGAAACGCCAAAAAAAGATAAAGAAAAATCTTTAAATTCTGAAAACGTCGAAATAGTTTTGGCACACATCAAATAAATGGAAAAGGCCGTATGAGCAAAAATAATAAGACAAAGAAACCGTCAACAAAAATCTACGCCAAAGAAGTCAAAGAGAACCTTGACGATTTGGAGTGGCAAAAAACCCAATTCCAATTAAGCAGAAAACCCGCAGTGGACAATGTTCAGGAAATACGGCTAAAAATTGAACTCATCAAATACTTAAACGCTGAACTGGCAAATTGCCAAGAAGAAGCAAACTATCTAAAACAATCACGAAACGAAAACAACACCGACGCCAAAACTAAAACGCTGTAAAATCGCGTTCAAGAAGAAATGCGGTAAATCTTGTTTTTTGTTTAGAAGAAGAACAAGGGCTGGTGCATTTTTGTGCAAAATCTTGTTCTTTGTGTTTTAGGTTGCTTTCTTGTAACAAAGCTTAAATTCCTTGCAAGTAGTGCAAACAAATGCAAACAAGTGCAAGAATCTGCAAGATTTTGCAAACAAATGTGAGAAAGAGAGATGAAAGCTGACGCTAACCCATAGAGTTACTTTTAAAACTGTTTTAAAAAAGAATAATCTCATAACTATTCCCAAACTGATAAAGTGGCAGTACAAGCTAGAGTCAACTGAGGTCTTAAAAGTCACCGTAAGCGTTGTGGGCTTAATGGGAGTCAGAGAAAGCTTTCTGGCAAAGATGTACAAAAAAGGACGCATACTTATCCCACAGTTGACTGTGGCCTTGTTGAAACAAAACGCAAAGAATCTTGAAAACTACGCCTTGGAAGTATGGCTTGAACCTGCATAACAAATTCTAATGGGTAGCCTTCCCATCCAAGCATGATTAGTGTCGGGATTAAAAGAATGCCGCTCTTCCTTTTTTTGAATTGACTTTTGTCTTAATTTTTCTCTTACGTATGCGTGGGTGTTGGTACGAAATAAATTGCAGGGGTGCCAGTTGGGTTTGGATTTTCGCCCGAAGCTATTAATAAACAAACAATTGCAGTCTTCGAAGAAAGAACTCTCTATTAACAAACCTCAATCAGCTTCACTTTCACTTTAGACTCTACTATTTGATAAAGTCGTTTAAGGTTATGATTTAAAAAACTCAAAATGCTTTTGGCTATTCCTCAACTTTTGGGAGAAAGTTGTAAGCCTGTTATTGACCTTTCAGAGGAATTTGATGATTTCAATCACTAGTCCTTGCAAAATTAAAGGCTGGATACTCGATCGCTTCCCCTCAGATGAAGGCGAAATTACTGTTTAGATCATTAGCGAAGCGTTGTTTCCTGATCGTGCCTTCTTTCTTCCTTGGGCTCGTGAAAGCTGAACATTACCTGATGCTTAACAATAAGTTGAGTACTCCATATCTTCTTCGCAGTTCTCTTTCCTTTTTTTCGAGACTACTGCTACAATAGAAAAAGAAGAAATTGTGATGATTTCTATGGGGAGGATTACCGTTATTGGGAAACCAGCTGGTGAAGCGTCCGTTGCAAACACGATTGATAATTCATAGTCACTGAAAACTGTTTTGTACCAGATGTAATAATTGTTTGCATCTTGCGAAAAACCTTGATCCAAAGCCACTTGGCCGTTAACATAAATTTTCGGCGTTACACCATAAGTAAGGGCTGTTTTAGGAACGGTAATAGCGTTAACATTGTTGGTAGTGCTTTGCCTCAATTATGGTTAACGATAAGGTTGTTTGGGCAACGAATTTATCTGTTGAGAAGACGGCGTTCGTTACCGACGAATGCTGTTATTCCATTAACCCCAAGATCAACGATTGAGCCATTACTTAAGGTCGCTTGCAGGGATGTAGAGTTGAAGATGGGTTGGGGTGAAGGTGTTGGTTTTGGGGTTGGTAAAGGTGTCGGAGTTGGGTTAGGTGTAGCTGATTTGTGTAGGGTTTGGGCTCTCTCAGGAATTGGCGTAGAAGTCTCTGTTGGCGTTGGAGTTGGAGTAGGTATGTAGGAGTTGAAGTAGGAGTAACAGAAGTTGGCGTTGGAGTTTGAGTTGGGGTAGGCGTAGGCTTAGGAGTTGAAGTTGGTGTTGGCATAGGAGTTGGTGTAGTATGATTAGTTGGAGGAGGCGTTGGAGAAGGACTGGGAGTTGGAGAACGCGAAGGTGATGGAGATTGTGTGGGAGAAGGCGATGGCTTGGGCTTCGCTGAAACCATGTTTGGCTGGATTAAACTTAAAGAGACCAGCAACAGGAAAATCACTGCAAACACTGCTGCGCCCAAGAAAATTTTTTTGAATTTATCTATTTGTGACGCCTCAATTGTTTTTACTGGAAAATAAGCAGTATCTTCCAAGACGCATTTCAAACCTACCTAAAACAAACGTTATTTGCCGGCGCTACGGCGATCTTATCGTATCTGTTTCTCTGGATACAAATCGTATTAAGTAAACTAATCCGATTTGGCGGCGTACTCTTGGCATCCCAGCACTATTTTAGACCAATTTAGCAAAGACTGACGCGCTTTGTTTTTCTTTGAAATCTATGCAACCTTCGGTAAAGGCGTGGTCACACGTGTATCGACCTAACTGATAATTGACACATCCTCTAAACTTCTTACAGGTCATAGTTATTTTACCGTCTCCTCACGTTCTCCACCTGACAAATCGTTTTGGCAATTATAAGCAATATGCCGATTCTTGATATGTACCAGACTGCCGAGCACGAAGCCAAATCAAGCTAAACAGTCAGCCATTGCAAAACTATTCAAATTCAATCAAACTATGGCTAAAACCACGGCGCTATCCACGAAGTGAAAAACCCATTAGTTGAAATCTATATTGCCAAAACAAGTGACAAATGTTATTAAATCAATCAAGCCAATTACTGTTCTAAAAATGGGTGCTTTCTTTGAAGCGTGAAGAAGCAATATTAGTTTTAAAAGAGCTTTTTGAAAAATGCACTTTTCTTGATGGACACTATTTAGCATTAATGCCAGCAGGCTACGCTGGTTAATGACTAAAGGGTATCAAATTTTGATTAAGACCACCCTTGACGAAGAAACAAGAACATGTATGCAAGATATTCTGATAAAATATAAGCTTACCATCAAAATTCAAGAAGCAGATACATTCATAATTTATCGACCAATTCAAGTCAAAAGAATAAAGGTTCAGCTTATTTCGGTTCAAAAGAATTTGTTAGCAAATGTACCTTAAAGTCGTGTTTACAATTATTGCATGTGTAAGCTTCCTATTCACACGCATTCTAAAGACAAGCGATTTGATCAACGCAGTAAGACCGGTGAGCTGATTGAGAAGGGTTTCGAGCTTGATGTCAAAAAATACCTGATGTTGCTTTATGCTTCAGCTGCAAACCTGCTTAGCTTCGAAAGTTACATAGACAAATTAATTTATGATTCAATTAGGGAACAAAGACAAAAGAGTTTAACAAAGTATTGATGCAATTCGAGTTGTTATCACTTGTTTTTTAGTGGTGAGGCGTACTCAAGTTGGCTTTTCTGTTGGTCCGTTGTACAGTTCTCTTCAAACTAAATATATTGATTTTTTAGACATATTTCACGTATTGAAGTGTTTTTGTGTTCGACAATTGGGTCTCTTATCGCGTTTTGATATGCTTGTATTATGTGCAAGGGTTTAAGTGGCTGTTTACGTACTATGAAGACATAAGAAATGTGTCTTAGAAGGACACTATTGTACATCTGAACAACACAACAACAGGAGAAAAACATAGAAAATGAACAATAACTACCAAAAAGAAACCCAAACAAAACTCACTAAAGGCCTCTTAGACATGATTATTCTTCAATATCTAAACAAAGAATCCATGCACGGATACCAAATCATCACCAAAATCCGCAAAGGCTTCGGCGTCTACTTCGGACCCAGCACCGTCTACCCCCTACTAGGACTACTTGAGAAAAAAGGCTATGTAAAGAGCGCTTGGAACATGGGTACTGAAAGACCACGAAAAGTGTACAAGCTTACCAACGAGGGAAAAAATGTCTTGAACTTTACCGAAAACTCACTCAACCTCATCGTCAAAAATATGGCAACAGACAACAAAATCCGAATACAAGCAGCCCCACTAATCTACACGAGGTCAACGCTTCAAAGAGAAAATCCGACTTTGCTACTAATTTATCGAGCGCGCTCTAATTAGTGTTCGATTTTCACAAGAGATATTAGTCATGTGGGCTATTCTTTTCTTTGGGAAGGTAGTTGTGGAATCTGGATGGTTCCAGAAAATTTATTCATAGGAACAATTGCGTTTGTTCTAATTTGCTTATTGCTTCTAGTGCGAGTTCTGTGCCGCCAGCAAAAACAGCCCCGGTTCCTCTTGCGGTTACCCCAACGCCTTCTCCAACAAGCACTCCCACGCCGACACCCACCCCAACTGTCTCAGTGACCTTCATTACTGTTGGGTCAGGAACGACAAACCCGTCTAGTACCCACTCTTACAATATTAATCAACAGGTTCCGATAAGTGCGACGCCAGGGAATGGCTACAGGTTTTTGTCTTGGAGTGCAAGTCCTTCAAATTCAGTTACGTTTGCTAGTTCAAGTTCAGCCGCTACGACCGCAACTATCAAAGCGGCAAGTACCATAACGGCAACCTTTAGCCCACTTAGTTATCAGGTTAATTTTGTTACAAGCAGCGGCGGAACGAGCTCAAGCACCAGTCCAAGCGGAACCAATTCTTACACGTATGGTCAGCAAGTTTCGATAACTGCCACAGCGGGGCCTGGCTATAGTTTTTCGTCCTGGAGTGCTACGGGTCAAGTTTCGTTTGCTAAGTCCGTTTTCTGCTTCCACCACAGCCACCATTTACGGTTCTGACACTGTGACTGCAAATTTTAACCTGAATTCTTATCAGGTTACTTTTGCCACAAGTGGCGGGGGAATAGCCTCATTAACCAATCCAAGCGGAACTCAAACGTACACCTACGGTCAGCAAGTTCCGATAAGCGCTTCGCCCGGGAACGGTTATACCTTTTCATCCTGGAGTGCAGTCGGTTCAGTAACACTTGCTGATCCCTCTGCTGCGTTCACCACCGCAACAATTAACGGTGCAGGTACAATTACTGCAGCTTTCACTCAGAACAATTACACGGTTTCGGTGGCGATTAATCCGTCTTCTAATGCTGGAACGGTAACCGGGTACGTTAAGACTCAGACTTATCATTACGGTGACGTGGTGACTTTGTCTGAATCTCCCAACAACGGCTACACTTTCCAGAGTTGGGGTGGCGATGGTTCAGGCAATGCAACGACCTGCCAAATCACTGTAACCGGGAACATGTCCATTACTCTGACCTTCTTGCAGAACACTTATACGGTTTCGGTGGCGATTAATCCGTCTACTGATGCTGGAACGGTAACCGCAAACACTACCGGACCATATCAATATGGTGATGTGGTAATCTTAACCGAGTCTCCTAAAGTCGGTTACGTGTTTAGCGGATGGAGCGGTAACGGAACTGGTGCAAACGAAACTCGAACGCTCATTCTGACTGGGAACATGACGGTTACTGCGACTTTCAATCAAAGTGCCTATTCAGTTTCTGCCACTGTCCTTCCTTTATCCAGCGCTGGAACAGTTACAGCTAATGCTACCGGACCATACCATTATGGTGACGCCATTGCTTTGACTGGAGTTCCCAACAATGGTTACTCATTTAGTAGTTGGAGCGGTGACGGAACAAGCACAGGCGCAACCCGGATAATTACCATTACTGGAAACATGTCTGTCACTGCAACTTTTACTCAAATTACTTATTCAGTGAGTTTTGCCACAATTGGAGGTGGGATAGCTTCATCTACTAACCCGTCCGGAAACCAAACGTGCTCACCGGGTCAAGTCATTCAGCTAAATGCGATTTCTGGAATTGGCTATCGTTTCTCTTCTTGGAGTGCCTCTGGTTCAATAACGTTTGATGACGCAAATTCTGCTTCAACGCTGGCTACCATCAATGGTGACGGCAACATAACCGCGACTTTCCAACTAAATCCAACGCCGTCGCCTTCTCAAACGCCAACACTAAACGCAAGCACCGACCACTCCTATATCTCCAAAGTCCTTAAGCCCAAACCTCAGAACCCAGCAATTCAACTAATCAAAACCTTACTTCACAAACGATACTAGCCACCTTAAGTGACGGCTCCAGCGTTTATATTGTCATCAACGGCGTCACCAAAGGCTCAGACACACCATCCGCCACCATCATGCCAGACCAAACGGCAAAGAAAACAACCGTTAGTTTAACACTGACAGGTCAAGAGGAAACCAACGGTTCATGCAACATCATCATCCCGAAAGAGGCAATAGCCTACGGAGCAACACCTGCAATTTATGTCAATGACCAAGTAGCGGAAAACCAAGGATACAGGCAAGACGCGAACAACTATTATTTGTGGTACAATACGTCCTATAACACATATCAATTATCCGTTGTTTTCACAACAAATTCTGTTCCTGAGCATTGGGCAGCACTTGTTGTGGTCATAATATCAATAGTTTTGGTGGTAGCAATCATCTTGCC
>CAVYJU010000007.1:0-51886 GCA_963768895.1 Candidatus Bathyarchaeota archaeon | reverse complement strand
ATCTACCCAGCACCAGCAACATAGCAACATTGACAGTCCAACAGAACCCAATACCGCTTCTTCCTCAAACTCCACTTCCAACAAACTACTGGACCCGCCCAATAGAATCAGTCAATGACTATTGGTACAGCATTAGCGGCAACTGGCTCGGGCTAGGTACACTATTTAGTGCTACTACTGGAATGTATAATGCAACAGGAAACTACAATCCTTACACTACAGCACCAACAACAGCTCACATCATGTGGACAAAACCTGAAACTTTCGGAGGCTTAATCGGCGGAGAATTCGGTGGGAGCGATACAAGCAATTACTACTCAACCAGACAGTATGAGAGAATGTTCCAGCCAATAATCATAAACGGTGTTCTCTATTACGAACAATATCCTGGAAGCTCGAATAATCCCACAGGATGGATTGCCGTCAACTTAAAGACAGGACAAACAATTTGGACTAACAATGCCCAAAACTTAGGCGGTGGTTCCCCTGCACAAAGCGCTTTAGCTCCATCCGGCTTAGTTACATCTCTACGCTGCGGTCAAACAGTCAACTACATAACGCCAAACCAATATGGAGCCTTAGCATACTTATGGAGCACAGGAACGCCAATCGGAATCAATGCTGCACCAGGAACAACAACATGGAATATGTTTGACGCCGTGACAGGGCAATACATTCTCAGTGTCGTAAACGGTAGCTCAATGAACACACTCCTTGAAGATAATGGTGGAGACTTAATCGGCTACTACGTTAACAGTACTGTTGGCACACAAATAGTCAATGGTCAACGTGTAACTAATCCTTCTGGTGGAGCACTTTTAGAATGCTGGAACTCAACACAAGCTATTATTGTCGGAACCAATGGTCCAGCAGCTTGGATGTGGAGACCGACGCAAAACGGCCAAATACCCTTCGCCGCCGGAATAATGTGGGCACAACCATTAGCTACTAACATTTCAGGTGTTCCTCTGCCTTATTCTACAGTCGCAGCTTTGCCTAGCAGCGCAACCCTTTCACTAAACAGCGGAACCTACACCACCGGTGGCGCATCAGCGAATAGTGGCGTGTTATTTTTGAGCTCAGTAGCAACTACCGGCGCTTCAAGCTATAACGCGGGATTCATCATTGAAGCTGGCTACAGTTCAGACACTGGTCAACAACTATGGATAGTTAACAGGACAGAAACACCATTTACAAGAGTAGACTTCTCACAAACTTCAAAAGGCATCTTTGTAGAAATCAACCAAGATACAGGCGCATGCACAGGCTATAGTATCATAACAGGTCAACTACTGTGGGGACCAATTACGCTTCCTAATCCGGACGCATATAACAGCATCGGCAGCTATTACGGGCAAGTCGCTAACGGCACAATGTACCTGAGCAGTTTTGGAGGAGACATATATGCAATTAATATGCAGACAGGAGCGATCATCTGGCAAACGAACACCAACGCACTCTCAGGCCCAGCTGGCTCTGACACTCCCTATGGAGTTTGGCCAATGTGGCAATTTGGGAACCCAGGAGCAATCGCTGACGGAATGCTATTCCTCGGCGAAGGCCATGAGTACAGTCCACCGCTATTTCGTGGAGCAAACCTGATTGCTGTAAATCTTACTAATGGACAGCTAGTATGGCAAGACATGGCTTTTGATGTAGACGGCGGCACAGCGATATCTGATCAAGTACTAGTGGCTGAAAGCGCATATGACAACCAAATCTACGCTTATGGCACAGGACCAACTGCTATCACCGTTGATGCACCTAGCGCGGGATTAACAACCTCTACACCTGTAACAATACGCGGAACAGTAACAGACATATCTGCAGGCTCAAAGCAGGAAGCAGTTGCAGCAAACTTCCCACAATGGTCTTCCATGCGTTTCTGACCAAAGCATGACACAATGGATGGAATACGTCTACCAACAACAACCCATGCCAACCAACGTAACAGGTGTCCCCGTTACACTATCAGTCACAGACTCAAACGGCAACTATTACAAAATAGGTACCGCAACAACTAATGAAATGGGCTTCTACAGCTTCAATTGGACACCCACTATCTCAGGCAACTACGTAGTAACAGCAACCTTCGCAGGAACGCAATCATATTATGGATCCTCAGCAGACACAGCCTTCTACGCAAGCCCAGCATCAACAGTAACTTCTACGTCTGCACCGATAACAGCCAACTATGCAACAACAACCGACTTCATGATAGGCGTTGCCGCAATCATTGTAGTAGTCATTGTTTGCTTTGCAGCAGCAATAGTGATGCTAAGAAAACGAGCATAAGATGAAGACAATGAAAACAACTTTCCCTTTCCCCTTTTTTAGTCAAACGTTAGGTAGATTGATAAGGGCTGAGAAGGCTTTGGCTGAAATTCACGAAAATAGCCATAGTTTCGTGCTAGATTTACATTTTCTTTTCTCCTAAGAAGAAATGTGTTCAGAGCCTCAGCAAACCCGCAATCTTTTTTCTAGCGGTTTAAAGGCTCTAGATTTTCTATTTATATTTCTTGAAGGATCATTAACTTCCGCTGCCAAACTCTTAAATCGAATGTACACCTGATGACAGCAAAAAGTCGTTTTCTACACATGTAGAAGTTCTGGATGAGGTTGTGTTTTATAGTCCCCAGCTTTGTGTAATGTTTTGATGGGGCATGGTTTTCTTGTGTTTTTCTTTTTTCTTGGTGGTGCCTTTGAATTTATTGATTTTTACCACATTGCTTTCAACTTTAATCCAATGTGTGCTGTTTAGATTCTTGTGATAAATAAACTTGTTTACCATTCTTGCCAATGAGTAAGTCGAAATATCGTCCATATTTAGTTCCAAGCCTTTAAGAGCTATTGATGGATTTAATTTGAAATGGCTATGCAAGAAATTTGCGAGGTTCTCTTTCTCGCCGTCCAAATCCTCCATGTCGACTTTTACAACGCTCTTGTGTTTAAACAGCAAGTCTTCCACTCCACTTGTATGATAGGGCACTGTTCTTTCTATTAAAAGCTACTCAGATTCGAGTCAGAACTAACACATCAGCCCTAAATAGGGGTTTAATGCCATAAAAAAGGGAGTGGGGGAAATGTCTCCATTGGAGGGAGCGTTCAAGTTCACCCGGTGCCAATACTTTAAGTTTTTAGAAAAATCACGTTGTCTAACCGGCGGAAATGCTCGTCGCCAGTAACAACTGTTCCTTTAAGACTTTTAGCAGTGCAAAGAACTATTGAATCAGCCAAACCCCAGCTTTTCGTTTCGACCTTCAACTCTTCGCTGATTCCGCCTGCTTCAATAGCGATTTCAAAATCTAAATCCACTATCCTGCTTGTTGCCCTTATAAATTCTAATCGTATTAATCGTCCTTCTCGGGTTTCATTTCCAAGCTCAATATCTTTTCTTAGTTTCCGACTGATTTCCGAAACTACAATTGTGGGGGTGATTGAATGCTCACTTTCTATGAATTCCTTTGCAGCTTTACCCATTTCGGAAGCTTTAAAATATTCAATCCAAGCATATGTGTCTATTACGTAGACTAGAACTCATGAAATTCAGCTCGGTCTTTTTCAGTGAACGATGTGAGTTTGGGGTTTGAGCCGAACATTGAGCTGGGGATCTTTTTTCGTTCGATAAGTAGCTTCTTTATCACTTCGTCATGACTTTTTGCTTTCATTTCTTTTTTTGCTTTGTTAAGCATTTGAAGAGTTTTTTCGTTTACTTGGACTGTTGTCGGCATAATGATTTCTCATTTAATATATAGTTATAGTTATAGATTTAAGAGTTCTCTGTAATGCCTTTCCCATGAAATAAAGTTTGAATTGTCAACGATATGGCGAAGGAATTAAGATTGTCTGGCGCAGGTCTTTGTTTGTTCAATTCATTCCTCCATTTATTCAGCAAGTGGATTTGAGTTCAACTCCAAGCGTAAATCAACTAAGTCAAAAAAACTTGACTAAAAATCAGTCAAAAAACTCTAAGAATAACTTTTTATGGCAAATAGGCAGCTCGATCAAGTTGAGCAAGTTTGTAGAAGAGGGTGATGCGACTTTTGGGGTCGTATGGGAACGGGAAAGGTCGGGATAGGTCGTTGTGAGTCGTAGGGAGTCGCGTCGGGTCGCAGGGAGTCGCAATCTACCAACGCCTAAAGCCTCAATTCAAAAATGCAACTTGGAGCTGGCTGATCAAAATTAAGCTTCTTACAATTCCGACAAGAGCTTCCTGATTGTCAGATTTTGTCAAATAATGTCAATAAAATGTACGCAACCTGCAAACGCAACAAACCCTGAATCAAAAAAGCAACTTAAAACACAAAGAAAAAAATTGCGTCTAAAACAGTGAGTATGGAAATCGCAGGTTGTTTTGCCATAGTTTGCCTTTTATTGGGATTTGGTTTCCGCAGACGGGGCATTTCATGTCGTTGGTTAGGTTCCACTGGGTTATGTCGAAGTTGTTGCGTTTTATGACGGCTGTGTCGCAGTTGGGGCAGTAGGTGTTTTCTGCTGGGTGTCCAGATACGTTGCCTAGGTAAACGTAGTTTAACCCTTGGTTTTTAGCTGTTAGTAGTGCTTGCTCCATTTCCTTCACGCTTGTTGCGGGTATGGTGGTCATTTTGTATTCAGGATGAAAACGCAGCAGGTGGAAAGGTGTGTCTGCTCCAAGGTAATTTTTGATCCATTTGGCCATTTCACGGATTCTATCGAGGGAATCGCCTGTTTTTGGAACAATCAAATTGGTTATTTCAATGTGAACATCGTTTAGCTTGAGTTCTTTTAGGGATTCATAGATGGGTTCAACGCTGGGCACTGCCATGCTGGATTTGTAGAAGTCGGGGTCGCCGCCACCTTTAAAATCAACCGTTGCCGCATCCAAATAAGGCGCTATGGTTCTCACGGCTTCAGGAGTCATATAGCCATTAGTGACAAACGTGTTAAACAATCCTGCTTCATGCGCAAGCTTAGCAGTGTCATAAGCGTATTCCATGAAGATGGTGGGTTCAGTGTAGGTGTAGCTTATTCCTTGGCAATCGCTGGCCTTTGCTGACCTAACAACTTCTACTGGAGGGAAAGATCTCCCAGCGATTTCTCTGTCCTGGCTAATCATCCAGTTATCACAGAATTGACAGCGAAAGTTGCAGCCAGCAGCCGCCACAGACATAACCAACGCGCCAGGGTTAAAATGCGAAAGCGGCTTCTTGCTAATCGGGTCAACGCCAGCCGACACAGCTTTCCCATAATTAAGCGAATAAAGTATGCCGCCTTGATTTTTCCGTAACCAAACAAAATCCCTGCCCATCGTCGTTGATCAGGCATCTTCGGGCGCATAAACAGCATTTTACTTTGTTTTCAGCTTGCTTTTCATAAAGCATAGCTTCATGAAAAGACATAATAGAAACAGTGCCTTGCTAAAACATAACTCCGAGCTTGTTATGTAGTTTTGTCAAAGATCATCCTCATTCATAGTAGTTTGTTAAAGAAGCAGGTATATTCGCCTGTGTGGCATGCGGAACCTGTCTGCTCAACCACATAAAGGAGTGCGTCGTAATCGCAGTCAGCTGAAACGGAAACAATTTTTTGGGTGTGCCCGATGTTTCGCCTTTGATCCAGAGTTCCTTTCTGCTACGGCTCCAATACGTTCCTTTACCAGTTTTTATGGTGTGCTCGACGGCTTGTCGGTTCGCATAAGCTTGCATAAGTACTTCTTTTGTTTTTGTGTCTTGGACAATCACTGGGATGAGTCCGTTGCCTTTTTTGAAATCAAGTTTCTCAAGTAAATCTTTGTTTGTCATTGTCTAATTGTCACCCCCATCTTTCGCAGGTAATCCTTCACGACTGGAACTGGGTACTGGTTGTAGTGGAAAATGGAAGCTGCTAACGCTGCATCTGCTTTCCCTTCAGTGAAGACGTCCAAGAGGTGTTTTGGTTCTCCGGCGCCGCCGCTTGCGATTATTGGGACGTTAACTCGTTCTGAGATTGTACGGGTTAATTCGATGTCGTAGCCGTCTTTTGTGCCATCTCTGTCCATTGAAGTAACCAGAAACTCGCCTGCTCCAAGCTTCTCTGCGTGTAGTGCCCATGCTATTGCATCGATACCTGTTGGTTTGCGGCCACCATAAGTGACTACTTCAAACCACAATTTACCTTCACCCGTGTCAACCATAATCTTGCCTTCACTTGGTGTCCGGTTTCTCCTAGCATCAATAGCACACACAACGCATTGCCTTCCGAAAACGTCTGCCAATTCAGTTATAACTATCGGGTTTTCCACCGCCGCAGTGTTAACTGAGACTTTGTCAGCTCCACTGCACAAAACCAGCCTTGCATCCGAGACATTACGGATTCCACCGCCTACCGTGAAAGGTATGGCAATAGCTTTGGCTACCCCTTCTACGACGCCACGAAGAATATCTCGTTTCTCCGAAGAAGCAGTGATATCAAGAAAAACCAATTCGTCGGCTCCGTCGTCGGAATAGCGTTTAGCCATCTCGACTGGGTCGCCCGCTTGTTTAGGATTGAGGAAATTTATGCATTTAACAACTTTCCCGTGATCCACATCAAGGCATGGAATAATTCGTTTTGCAAGCGGCATATTTTAGGCTCCTATTTTTTGTAGTGCTTCTCTTAACGTGAATCGCTCTTCATAAAGGGCTTTTCCAATGACTGCGCCTTCCACTCCTATTTCTTTAAGGGCTGCCAAATCGCCTATGCTGCCGATTCCACCTGCTGCAACGATTTTGGCGTCTGGGTAAAAAACGGCTGTACTTAAAGTTTGCAGGTCAGGGCCGCTTAGCATGCCATCTTGCGCTATAGATGTAATGAGAAAACGGTGGACACCCAACTGAGTGTATTTTTCAAGTGCATCATCTACATTCATTGCAGTTTCGGTTTGCCAACCCTCAACCATGATATGGCCTTCTTTATTGTCTAAAGCGACGATAACTGAATCAGCGCCAAACTGTTTCCGGATTTTGCCGATTGCAGAGGGATCGCTGAAGGCTAAGGCACCGAGGATCACTTGGGTTGCACCTGTTTGGAAGAGTTTTTCTGCTGTTTCATAGTTGCGTATTCCGCCGCCGACTTGAATGGGTAATTTGACATTTCTTGCAATCTCAGCGATGACCGAGTGATTATTGCCAAGCACAAAAGCTGCATCTAAATCGATGATGTGCAGTTTGCTAGCGCCTTCATTTTGCCACCGTTTTGCAGCTTCCAATGGGGTTCCAAATTTTTCTTCATAAACTTTAGCAGTTTTGGGGTCGCCTTTGGATAAACGCACGATTTTGCCATTCATTAAATCAATTGCTGGAATTAACTGCATCTTCAAAGTCACCTTACCACTATCTTAGCGAAGTTTTTGAGGATTTTCAAGCCTATGTCACCTGATTTTTCAGGGTGAAACTGCGTGCCATAAATGTTTCTCCTAGCTACCGCCGAGGTGAAGGTTGTGCCGTATTCGGTTTGAGTACATATTATGCTTTTGTCGGTTGGAATTGGGTAGAGCGAGTGGACGAAATAAACGTAGCTATCTTCTTTTACGTCGTTAAAGAGCTCGTTTTGTTTTATGATATTTAGCGTGTTCCAACCCATATGAGGGACCTTAACTGTGCTGGGTAACTGGACGGTTTTGCCTTTGAAAAAAGCCAAGCCGTCACCTGGTCCCTCCTCGCTCTGCTCAAAGAAAAGCTGCAGACCA
The DNA here is from genome assembly GCA_963768895.1 of Candidatus Bathyarchaeota archaeon. GTDB lineage: Archaea > Thermoproteota > Bathyarchaeia > Bathyarchaeales > Bathycorpusculaceae > Bathycorpusculum. The sequence continues at coordinate 44,202 of CAVYJU010000007.1, read as the reverse complement.
AGGCAAATGCCCAGTAATGGAGTGCCGCTCTGAATTTTCTCATTGAGCGTATCTTTGACTGATTGAAGTTTCGATGCTGCTGGGGTAAAAGCTCCGACACCCGGCAAAGCAATTGCATCTGCATTCGCAAATTCTTTTGCAGAATTGCATATTGTCGTATCTAAGCCTGCTTTTTCCAATGCGGTTTTCAGGCTAAGCAAGTTGCCTACGCCATAGTCAAAGATGACTGCTTTTGCCACTCTTAAATGACTCCTTTTGAGCTGGGTATGCCTTTTCGCCTTGGATCTATGGATATGGCTTGCCGTAGTGAAAGGGCAAGGGCTTTGACTGCTGCTTCTGCCTTGTGGTGATCGTTGCTGCCGTATTCTACAAAAACATGAACGTTTGCCTGCAGTGAAGTAGCATAGGGATTCGAAGAAGTGGTTGATGTCCTCGGTCGGCATCTCCTCAACTTTTTTGCCTCTAAGCTTTAAGTCAATTTTAAAGTATGGACGCTTCACTAAATCGACAGCCGCAAACGCAAGCGAACAATCCATCGGAGCGGCGGCATTGCCAAACCTTGTAATGCCCTCTCGAGAGCCTAATGCTTTGTTTAATGCTTCGCCTAAGCCTATTGCTAAGTCTTCTACTGAATGGTGAACTAAATCGCCCTTCACCGAAGCAGTTATGTCGATTAGGCTATGTGTCGCTAATGAAGTGAGCATATGGTCAAGGAACGGCACACCTGTGGCTACGCTGATTTTTCCTTCTCCGTCAAGGTTTACTTTCACTTTGACTTCTGTTTCTTTGGTTTTACGGTAAACTTCTTCTATCCTCATTTTTATCACTCTGAATTTCTTTTAATGCTTCAATTAGTTTCTTGTTCATTTCAGGCAAGCCTACAGTGACTCGGAAGCAGTTGTCGTATTGCAGGATTTTGCCCCATTTCTTGAGCATAATTCCTCGTTTGAGCAGTTTTTCGTTGACTTCGTCAGCTGGCTTCTGAGTGTTAACCAATAGGAAGTCTGCTTGAGAATCGAAAGCTTGCACTCCTTTTATTTCATTTAGTTTCTTTAACAATTTTCCCCGTTCCACAATGAGTTCTTTAGCGGCTTTCTTCATTATGTCCAAGTTTTCGAGCATTTTGCCCCCCATTCGAAGGGTAAATCCACTAACCGGATAGGGCAATGGGGATTTTTCGCTGATAACTTTTGCTAACTGTGGATTTGCAACTGCGTAACCAAGCCGTAATGCAGCTAATCCGAAGGCTTTGGAGAACGTTCGCAGAATAATCATGTTCGGAAACGCATGAATTCGTGGTACAAATGAGTAATCGGCAAATTCACCGTAGGCCTCATCTAAAATTACTATGCCTGGGAAAGCTTTGGCAAGGGTTTCAACGTCCTGAATTTTGAATTGGGTAGAAGTGGGATTGTTAGGTGAGCAGATGTAAAGCAGCCTGGTTTTGTCGCTGAATTGTGCTTGGAGTCCTTTTACATCAAGTTGAAGGTTGCTCAGAAGCGGCACCGAGGTGTATTCGCCTTGCTGGCGTTTAATGCAAAGTTTTGGAATGCTGAAAGTTGGGGCAAACGAGAGCATGATTTCTCCTTTTTCTACAAATAGCCTTACTATGCGGTCGATCAGCTCGTCGCTTCCATTACCAACCGCAAGATACTCTTCTGAGACTCCAATGTACCTTGAAAGCTTCGATAAGAATTTGGGTACTTCATCCTCAGGATAGAGCCGCAGGTCAAACTCATCAGCCAGCTCCTTCATGAGGTCCGCCTGCTTAGCCCTATCAACGAACAGACTCTCATTAAAATTCAGTTTGACAATCTCCGATGGGGAAACACCAATTTGCTTCGCTACCATTTCAGGTGTGGCTCCCGGGGAATAGCAGTCTATCGCTGCAAGCTTCTCAAGTTTATCTTCTAGCCATTTTTTGTAAGATGCGCTCATTTTTCAAACCTTGCTTGTATCGCTTTGGAGTGATTTGGAAGGTTCTCTGCTTCCGCCATAACTTTGATTGTGTCTTTTACCTTTTCTAGACCCGTTCGTGTGCTTTCAACAATGCTTACTCGGCGCATGAAATCAAACACAGATAAGCCTGAGAATGACTTTGCAAAACCGCCTGTGGGTAAGCACATGGTTGGTTCCGCTTCCATAATCGCTTAAGGCAACTGGGCTGTATGGACCCAGAAGTATGAGGCCAGCAGTTAGTTTGTCAGCAAGGTCCTTGGGTTTAACAGTCATAACTTCTAAGTGTTCAGGAGCAAACTGATTAACTAAACCCACCGCCTCATTCATGTTTTTACAGACTATTATGAAGCCGTATTTGGATAGTGCCTCACAGACTTTTTCGCCTCGCTCTGCATAAGCTGGAAACATTTGCGAGACTCACTTGAACTTTCAAAGCAACCTGCTCTGAAGTTGTTATTAGTCCTGCAACGCTGTCTCCACCATGCTCGGCCTGTGAAACCATGTCAAAGGCAATAAGCTGCGCATCAGCCGCGTCATCAGCTAAAATAAGCACTTCACTTGGGCCTGCAGGCATATCAATAGCTACATCTGTTGAAACCTGAACCTTGGCTGTGGTCACATATTTACTGCCTGGACCAACAATTTTTCTCACGGGTTTTATGTTTCTTGTTCCATAAGCCAATGCTGCTATGGCTTGGGCTCCGCCAACCTTGTAAACTTCATCAACACCGCAGATGTCAGCGGCGACTAGAATTAGTGGGTTGACTTTGCCTTTTGCGTCTGAGGGTGAACAAACCACTATTCTTGGGACTCCTGCTACTTTGGCAGGCATAACAGTCATAATCAATGTGCTTGGGTAAGCTGCTTGTCCTCCTGGAACATAGCAGCCGACGCTGTCGATTGGGCGCAGTACAGTCTGAACAGTTATGCCTTCGTTTGAGGTTTTGATTTCGGTTTGAGTGAGCTGTTGTTTTTGGAAAGTCAAGACTTTTTCTTTCATTGATTTTAGTGCACGAGACTTGAACTACGCTTGTTTTGGTGTAAGCTTCTTTGATTTCTTCTTTTCTAACTTTGAGTGTTTTTGAGGTTAGTTTGGCTTTTTCAAATTTTTCGGCGTAATTAATTAGCGCGTGGTCACCGTTTTCTTTCACGTCATTTATTATGGCTTTAACGTCAATTTCGAGTTTCTGAGTTGCTTGTGGGTCTGTTTTTTGCCGCTTAAACCAGTCGGGTGGCAGTGCTTCTGCTTTGTAGATTTTCACTAGGTTTTGCTTTTGCACGACTTTTCCACTCTTGTAGCAAGCTCATCCAAAGCTAGTACCTGTCTTGGCTCGTAAACTACTAGGCCTTGAGCGATTTTGCGGATTTTTGGAAGGAGCTCAATTAGGCAGTCTTTCTCGATGACTGTGTTGACGCTCACCCAAGTTTCATCTGCTAACGGTGATATAGTTGGATTTTTTAATGCGGGCAGTTCAGTTAGGAGTTTTTGCAAGTTCGCTTTCTTGACGTTAACGAATATATGGATTCTTTTTGAGCCGTCTACGACGCCTTTAAGCAATGCAACTACGTCGTAGATTTTCTCTCTTTTCTCCGGGTCCTCCAAAGCTTTTTTGTTGGCGATGAGAACAGCCGCGGATTTCAAGACAGTTTCTATTATTCTCAGGTTGTTTGCATCTATGGTTGTGCCTGTTTCAGTTACGTCCATTATGCAGTCAGAGTCTTCTGGAGGTTTAGCTTCAGTTGCACCAAACGACAGGAAAATTTTGGCTTTTGGATTATCGCCTTTTCTCCACCACGGAGTTACAATCATAGGATCGAGCTTGCCGAAACGCTTCTTGTATTCGGCTGTGTTCTTGAGGTATTCTGATGCTATGTTGAGATATTCAGTACTAATGCGGAAGCTTTTGCCTTGGGCCCAAATGGACTCCATGAATTCACCCATTGTGCTTTTTTCGCTAACGCTCTTTGGAACTGCTACTACCAGTTTTATTTTTCCATATTCCAGGTTCAGAAGAATTTCTACGTCTGCTCGGTTTTCTTTAACCCAATCTTCGCCTGTGATGCCAAGATCTTGTAAACCTTCGTTTACGAAAACGGGGATTTCTTGAGGTCGAAGAACCTTCATTTCAATTTGGGGGTCGTTTATCATTGGACGGTAGGTTCGCTCAGTTCCTGAGAGTTTGTAACCTGAACGTGAGAAGAATTCAGAGGTTGCTTTTGACAATGAGCCTGCTGGTATCGCAAATTTTAATTTATCCATAGTTTTTCACCTAAATTTCTAGAAAAACCACTAACGGTTTTTTGTTTTAGTATAAAGGTATTTCGAAGGAATGCGCCTAATTTAAAATATCCAATTGTTTTTAGACTTAGACACTTTTGGATTGCCATTAATGAATGCAATCGCCTTGTATGAATGCAATCCCTCATCATATACCACTGGAAGCACCTGAACAACTGTCTTCCTAATAAATCTGTTCTCTAATATTTAACTGTCGAATGCTAAAAAGACGCTAAACTGAGGGCTGTTTGCCTTTTTTAATCTCAAAAACTAAAGGTGGCACCGAATTTCGCGTTTCCAATTCTATGCTCAGTAATCCTTCCATTATGCCTTTCCAGATTTCACAATCATTTATGAATGGAGTTTTCAGAAGCAAAAACTTATCTTTCAAATAGAAATCTCCGAATCCTTGCACTTTCAATCGTTCAAAGACTTTTTCCCAATTAGCCTGTTCACTTGCTTCAATTCCAAGTGTTGATTGGATAGAAACTTTTAGGGCTTCACCCATTCTTTTACCACACTCATGCCAATTTTCTTTTGGAATTTGCTGAGTTAATATGTTAAATAATTCAACATTAACAAGGGCTATCCGGCTTATTCCGCAATAATATTCTCCAGGGAAATGCCAGTCATAAACCATCATGCTTTTGTACATTTCAAGCATTTTGGAGATGAGCGGTTTGATTCCTGGTTCTTTTCCATCTCTGATTAGTGATTCGATAAATTCCCTTTCAGTTTTTTCAAGAATTATTGTTGTTCTTTTTGCTTCTTCACTTTTCTGCTTTGGCAAATCAAGAGGTATGCGGCTTCGATTCTGCATAGATGTTATTGCTAAGATAATATTTAATATGCCTTATGTATTCTGGAAATTTATTTAAACTCAAGGTTCATTTAAAGCTGTAAGAATAGTTAATAAAACAGCTTATGTTTATAGAGCGTTGCCGATGAAGAATCTAAAATGCTGATTGATGATGCACCCTGGGGTATCTGAGGCAAACTAAGCTGTTATTATCTTCTTTTTAACAAGGTATAGCATGAATACCATGCCTACAATGAACAATAAGGCACCGACGCCTGCTGAAACAAACCCGTTTGCGTTAACCTTATCCATTATGTATGGAACGTATGTTGGTCCTGCAAAAATTAGAAGCATCGATATAATTATAAATGATACTCTTCGTAAATTTTGAGTACGTGTCGACATTCAAGTTTTCTTCTGTTTCAGTCACTTTAACCCCGCCTTAACTTACTCTTCTGATGCAATGCTTTCTCCTAATCCTTCTTTTATCTCTTTTCCTAAAGACTTCATCAAGAACTTAAATACCAGAAATCCTGCTTCGCGGTCGGCTTTGAAACCCGTGGTTGTTCCAAGTAAGCTAACTCCATCGACTTTTCTTTCTTTCGCCATTGCTAACGTAAGCCCAGTTCCGCCAACTATTCTGCCTTTGCTGTAAATAACGGCGCCTTTTTCCATAAATTCTGTTGCTAATCTTGGAGAAGTAGCTGCTATGTAGACCTGTGCTTTATCTTCAGTAATCGGTATGCCACCCATAGTTACGATAAAACGGCAGCCTAATGAAACAGCGAAATCTAACACTTCTTCACAAACAACGTAATGAGCAACAACATCATCAAATGAAGGCTGAATTTCACCAGTCATTATAACTAAATTATTTTTCTCCATAGGCGCATAATAAAACTCGTATTTTGGTAAGCTGCAAATGCCTTTGGTACTTACCCCAATGTAATCTGGAAAAGAAGGAGAATATAATTCTGCAAAAGGTTTAGCATCAAAGAATTTTACAAGCAAATGTGCCGCAATTCTGCCGACATTTCCAAAACCAGGTAGTCCCTGAACAAAAATTGGGTTCTCCAAGCGTTGGCTCTGAAAGCTTACGCAAATACGGCTTATCCATCAGCAAGCACCAATGCAACCCATACAATAAAAGCCGTCACTAAAAGGTTTTGCCCGAATACCACATGTCGTAGGTTCCCACTTTTGTCTGTTAAAAAGGTCGAAGTATGGTTACTGAAAGTCGGCAAAATCAGAAATTCATTCAAGACAGCAGTAACGGATCCATAATTCTAGTACCCGCAAAAATTAATTTATGAATATGCGCCCAGCTAACCTTTTTCATGTAAAATACATGTCGTTTAGTTCAATCTCACCTCAATTTCATGGAAGAATAGTTCACAACTTCACATTGTCGCAAGCCATTTCCTCAAAGCCTTGATGATTCTAAGCCTTCTTCGAGGCGTTTTTCAACCTAAAAATGAGAACTTTTTGAATCGGCAGGTTCAAATTAGCTTCTCCCACCACACTTTCGTCAATCAAATGAGGATTTTCTAAATTTTCCTACAAATTAATCTGCCTCAATCTTAGGTAAAAAGAAACTATTAATATTTGACGAATTACGTAATAGGTTGCTACAAAAAATTGTGGCGTATTTGAAGCGGGGTGGGGTAGCCAGGATTAACCCGCTGGGCTCATAACCCAGAGATCAGTAGTTCAAATCTACTCCCCGCTACCAAAATAAATCGCTGGTCTTTGTTCATTTTGATTAGTGAGGAAACAATTTTTTTCTAATCAATTAGATTGAATCTATTTTGGAATCCAAGGTTTAGTTTCAAATCTTGCCCATTTTGAAACGGTTCTGCATTGAATCGTTTATTGTGCACCTAAATCTAAAGCGTCTATTTAACCCTCGGAAGTTCAATAAACAAATCCAATCGTGAAGAAGAAGAAGTGCGCCCCTGCGAAGTTTCTTCTTCTTTCTGCAATACAGAGTAGAAGCAGGACGCGGTGCTGTGTGCGATTGTCCTCTTCTTTTTTCTAAGAGAAGAACAACAACAGTTTGTGGCAGCACCGGGTGTTGTTCTTCTCTTGTAATAGTCTCAGTTCAAAAGTTTTGAAAAATCAAATTCTCGCTTTGATCTCAACAAGATAAGAACCAAGAAATTTTGGCAGAATAAGCCAGGGGTGTTATTGATGTATTTGTCTGATGCTTAATTCGAATGCTCCGCCGATTAAACCTAATATTGCTCCGATGAAGTAGCCGCCCATGCCAACAAAGCTAACAACTGAAAACACAATTATGATTATTGCCCAAATCGTATGATCTCGAGGTTGAACTCTCAGCATTAAAGCACCAATCAAAACGATGACTCCGCAAACCAATGCAACCACTGAAATTCCAGCAAGAAAACTATTGGAGCTAGCGTAGCTGCCCATGAAATTATGGTTTCCATCCATGAATCCGCGCATGTAATTTCCGAATCCGCCAAAGTTTTGTTCGCCTGAAAGAAACCATACAAGATTCACTGTGCTGGTTACAAATATGATTAAGCCTCCAATCAACGACATGATGAAAGCGAATGTTATTCCTGGATGTGTTGACATAGAGTTCACCTAGGTTAGAAATCTCCTTGGGTCAGTATCAATATCTACAATTGTTGGCTTAGTGGCAAATAGTGCTTTGTCAACGGCCATCTGGAGCTCGCTTGGCTCAGTAACTTTTATGCCCAGGCCGCCCGAATGCTCAGCGAAGTCAGCGAAATTGTAGTCGTAGAGGTCGGTTTGCCAGCTCTTCGTAACCTTCAACTTTTTGCTCCTGCATAATCATTCCCAACCGTTTATTGTTCATCACAAAAACCTTCACTGGCAATCTGATATTTCAAAGCAGTTAAGAAGTCGCCCAACACCATAGTTAAACCGCCATCACCCGTCAAACAAACAATCTGCCTGTTCGGATAAGCTAATGCAGCAGCCATAGCACCAGGTAAACCAAAACCCATAGTAGCCAAACTGCCGCTCATAACCATTTTCTGAGTTTTTTTCATCATAAAGTCGCGGCCAAACCACCAGCAGTTTTCGCCAACATCCAATGAAATTACAGCGTCATCAGCGATTTTCTCGTTCAAAACTTTAATGATATATTGTGGCCTAATAGGCTTCATGTTAGCTGTCGGCTTCTTTTTCAAGTTGGTTTAGCCATTCCTGCTTTCAACTTTGTAATCTCAGCCAAATAGTCATCATTCTGTTTCTGTTGAACCTTCTCTGTTAGCTTTGGAATCAACACTGCGCTGTTGCCAAGCAAGCCTACCTCAACTGGGTATCTCCGGGCAATCATTAAAGGGTTAATATCAATCTGCACCGTCTTCTTTTTTGGAATCAAAGATAAATCTGAAAATGAGCTTCCAATGGCTATTAGTAAATCTGCTTTTTGCATAAGCTGCCCTGCTGCAGTTGAGCCGACTCCGCCATGGCATCCAACATCTAAGGGTTCATGTTCATCAATTACTCCTTTTGCTCTAAAAGTCGTGATTATCGGAGCAGAAAGTTTTGTTGCCAACTTTAGCAGTTTATTGCCTTGCCCTCTTGCTCCGAAACCTGCAAGAATCACTGGTCTAACTGCTTGGTCAATAACTTTTGCTGCCTTTTCAATTAACCATTCTTCTTGTCCATAAGCAAGATTAGGCATTCTGCCTTCAAATGGCACAATCGCTGTTTCATATGGAAGCTTCTGGACGTCGTTGGGAACACCAATATGCGCAACGCCTTGATCTAAAAGTGCATGTTTGATGGCTAAAGTAGCTAAGAGATGTTGTTTGATTTTCAGACATTAAAACGCTGTTAAAAACGGATACGGGCTCAAAGAAAGCATATTGATCAACCTCTTGTATGGAGCCTGCTCCTATTTGTGGTCTAGGCACCATTCCAGTTAACGCTAAAACAGGCGAATGATCCAATTTAGCATCGTACAAGCCAGTAGCTAAATTTGTAGTTCCAGGACCAGAAATTCCCAGACAAGCGGCAACGTGCCCAGTAAGTTTCCCGTATGCAGAAGCCATAAACGCAGCAGTTTCTTCATGCCTCACCTGCAAATACTTGACTTTGCCGTTGCTTTTACGAATTGCATCAACAATCCCTAACGTCGAAGTGCCTGGAATGCCAAAAACATATTGAACACCCCACTCAGCAATTTGGTTTATCAGGATTTCTGAAACTGTATGCTCAACTTTCCTCTCTTCAGCTTGTTCAGCAAGCAAAACAAAAACCGATTTGGGCGCTCCACAAACTGGACACACCCATTCTTTTGGCAAATCACTAAACTTCTTTCCCTCTTTTACTTCATCGTAAACATAATTGCAAATTGTACATCTGTATCTTGCCAAAATTTGCACCTTCAAAAACGACTAATATACAAAATGATTTCAGCTTTATCTATTTATTGGCTAATGATTTTCAGCATTAGAAAAAAAGATGATTTCAGAAGCAATCGAACAATTCATAAATTACACTAATCTCAATATTCACTAGCAAGAGTTGAATAACATGGAGACTTTCGATGTCATAATAATTGGTGCTGGCTCGGCAGGTTTGTCAGCAGGAATTTATGCTGTCCGAAGCGGACTGAAAACACTAATTTTAGAAGAAAAACTTGCTGGTGGAACAATCGCTGATGCCTCACTTGTAGTGAATTATCCAGGGTTTGCTGAGATTAGCGGAGGAGAACTTGCCGAAAAAATGACTTCGCACTGCAAAAAAGTCGGCGCTATCATTCATGATTTGGAGCCGGTAACAGAATTAGAACTTATTGGCGAAAAAAAAATTGTCAAAACCTCAAGCACAACATACGAAGCCAAGGCAGTGATATTTTCGACGGGTTCACACTACAAGGAGCTCGGCGCCAAAGGTGAAAAGGAATTCCGGGGCAAAGGAGTAAGTTATTGCGGCGTCTGCGATGGACCTTTCTTTAAGAGTAAACGTGTGCTCGTTGTTGGCGGCGGAAACACAGCTTGCACAACTACTCTTTACCTTTCAGGTCTAGCTTCAGAAGTTATCGTAATCCATAGAAAGCAAGCTTTCAGAGCTGAAGAATCATTAATTTCGGATATCTCAGCGAAAAACAACGTAAAGATAATGTGGAACACTGAAATTCAAGAAATTAAAGGAGACAAACAAGTAAAATCAGTCACTTTAATCGATAACATGAAAAAGACAACCAATGAATTACCGATTGATGCAGTTTTCGTGCAAATCGGAGAAGCGCCAAACAGCCAACTCGCTAAAGCTGCTGGAGTAGAAACCGACGATCATGGCTACATTAAGGTTGATATGAAACAACAAACAAATCTCGGCGGAGTGTTTGCAGCGGGCGACGTCACTAATCAGTTGATCAAGCAAGTTGGAACAGCAGTTGGCCAAGGTATCACTGCAGCTCTTGAAGCGTACAGTTACATTAAACGCCCGTATTATAGGAAATAAAGAGAAAGAATTATATCATTCTAAACCGCTTTTCATGTTTTCAATAGGCTTTAAGCTAGCATGAGCATGCTTTGAGTTTAAAGTAGCAGCGGTAATTGAAAGAGGTTTCAGAATGAGTGAAAAATGTCTCGCTGTAGTCGAAATCAACCAAGACTTATGTAGCCGATGTTATGTCTGCAAATCAATTTGTCCTTATGAAGCCATAAAAGCTGATTCAACAGGAAAAGTTGAAATTAACAGCCAAGATTGCCAGGTTTGCGGCATCTGCTACAGTGCTTGCCCAAGTTCAGCTATAAAAATGAACTATTACACTTACGATAATCTTTCAGAATATGTTAAAGATGCACTTGCAAAAACCAAGGACGGTGCTGATACGCTTGTTTTGATGTGCCGAGGAAACTCGCCATCCACAGGTGAAGTCCAAGATATCCTTAAAGAACAAGGATTAAAGGTTAACAACTACATTGCTTTGCGATTGCCATGTTCAGGTAGAGTTCCAACTGACTTTGTTTTTGAAGCGCTGAATTTAGGCGTGAAAAACATTGTTTCAGTTCAATGTGAAGACCCATTTTGTCGATACAAAGAAGGCACAAAAATTAATACGCGAAGGCTCGTTTTAGCCCGAAACGTTCTCAAACAGTTAGGCTACGATGAAAATGCTGTTAGAGTTGTCAAGTTTTCTCGCAAAGCAGTCTACGACGTGCAGGCATGTGTAGGATGCGACAAATGCATCTTTATCTGCCCATACAAAGCAATTGAGTTTGAATCCTTTGCGACCCCGAAAGTAAACGAGGAGAAATGTGTTGGTTGCGGAGCATGCCAACTGGTTTGTCCTCATCACGCTATTCAAGTGAAAGGTTTCGAATTTGAGAATGTTCTCAACCGATATAGTACTTCAGCCCAAAAGTTGAAAGCTAAAAGTGACCTTCCAACTGTTCTAGCTTTTGTTTGCCAATGGTCAGAATTCTCTAATTTAGACGACCCCAACAAAGCGTTTGAAGGTAAAAATGTGTTAGCTCTTGAAGTTCCATGCTTCAAATCTTTAGACCCTGTTCATGTTGTCAACGCATTAAACTGCGGTTTCGACGGTGTTATGGCTGTTGTATGCTCGTCTAAAGATTGCAAGCTTCAAGAAGGCAGAGCCACTGCAGAGCGAAACTTGGCAGTTATGTTGAACGTGCTGAAAAAGAATGGTTTGCTTGACAGATTCGAACTTTACGAGGAATCACCCAGATGCGCTGGTGAATTCAACGAGAAACTGGATGAATTCTACAAAAAGATTTCAGCATTACCCAAAAAAGAAATATTAGTGGAGGCGACAACGAAACGTACAAAATAATAAATAAAAAAGAACTTGTTCCAAAAATTAAATTGTTTGAAGTTGAAGCTCCGGACATTGCATCTAAATCACAAGCTGGGCAATTTCTAATAGTTATCAACGGCAAAGCTGGTGAACGAATACCATTAACTATATGTGGATACGACGTAGCTAAAGGGACGGTTTCGTTTGCTTTTCATGAAGTCGGCAAAACCACAAAAGCGCTTGGCTTACTAAACCAAGGCGAATGTATCGATAACGTTACTGGTCCACTTGGCAATCCTTCTGAAGTGAAAAACTTCGGTAAAGTCCTATGTGTCGGCGGAAGCGTAATGATTGCACCTTTGTTGTTGCAGGTTAAAGCTATGAAGGAAGCTGGTAACAGAGTAACCACAATTCTTGGGGCAAGAACCAAAGAGTTCATAATGATGGAAGATGAAGCAAAAGCCATGAGCGACAAAGTTTACGTTGCAACTGATGATGGCTCAAAAGGTTACCAAGGCTTAGATTTTCTCAAAGAATTGTTAAAGACGGAAAAGTTTGATCGTTGCGTGGTTATGGGTCCAGTTATCCTGATGAAGGATGTTAGCGAAATTACCAAGCCATATTGCATTCCAACAATTGTAACTTTAACGCCTATAATGATTGATGGCATGGGCATGTGCGGTGTATGCCGAGTCACAGTTGACGGGAAAATGATGTTTGGCTGTGTGGATGGACCAGAATTTGATGGTCACAAAACTGACTTTGATCAGTTAATTCTACGTCAACGTACGATGCTTCCTGAAGAAAGGACAAGTTCAGTATTGTGGGAAATGAGTGGAGGTTGTAAGTGTGGCAGAAGCAAAGCCTAAACCGAAAATAAATAAGAAAGCCGTGGAAATGGCAAAGCAAGAACCCAAAGTACGCGCTAAAAACTTTAGTGAAGTTGCGTTAGGTTACACTGAAGCTGAAACGCTTGAAGAAGCAAATCGATGTTTGCAATGTCGTAAAACCTCAATGCGTAGCTGGTTGCCCAGTCGAAGTTCCTATTCCTGGCTTTATCAAACTAATCAGAGAAAAGAAGTACGATGAAGCCATTGCATTGATCAAAACTAAGAATGCTTTGCCCGCGGTTTGTGGACGTGTTTGTCCGCAAGAGTCACAGTGCCAAAGCAAGTGTCTTGTTGGCAAAATTGGTGAGCCAATTAGCATTGGACGGCTTGAGCGTTTCGTTGCAGATTGGGAGCGTGATAATGGTTCTCAGCTTCCAGAGAAGGCTCCATCTACTGGCAAAAAAGTTGCTGTTGTCGGTGCGGGTCCAGCTGGATTAACGGTTGCTGCGGATCTTGTAAAACTTGGTCACGATGTCACAATGTTTGAAGCATTGCATGTTGGCGGAGGAGTGCTATCATATGGTATTCCAGAGTTTCGTTTGCCAAAAGCAATTGTACAAAATGAAATCTCTTATATCCAGAAACTTGGCGTTGACTTACGCTTAGGTAACCTTGTTGGAAGAATTCATACAATTCCTGAACTTATGAAGAATGGTTATGACGCTGTATTCATTGGGAGCGGTGCAGGGTTGCCTCAGTTTACCGGTTGTTCAGGAGAGAACCTTGGCGGAATCTACTCCGCTAACGAGTTCCTAATACGCGTCAACCTAATGAAAGCCTTCCAATTCCCAGACTATGATACTCCAATACGCATCGGCAAACACGTAGTGGTCATAGGCGGCGGAAACGTAGCTATGGACTGTGCAAGAAGCAGTATGCGTCTTGGCTCTGACGTATGCTTACTTTACAGGCGTTCACGTGCAGAATTACCCGCAAGACATGAAGAAGTCGAAAATGCCGAAGAAGAAGGCTTAGTCTGCAAGTTTCTCGGTGCACCAGTAGAGTTTTACGGTGACGAAAGCGGCTGGGTTAAAAGCATGAAATGCATCGCAATGGAGCTAACCGAACCTGACGCAAAAGGCAGACGCGGCGTAAAAGAAGTCCCAGGCTCAGAATTCACCATGGATGTAGACACAGTAATCATAGCCATCGGCCAAACACCAAACCCCATCATACAGCGAACCACAGATGGCTTGCAAAGCGACCCAAGACACGGAACAATATGCGTAAACGAAGTAGGCAAAACCAGCCTTGACGGAGTATACGCAGGAGGAGACGTCGCAACAGGAGCAGCAACAGTTATCAGCGCAATGGGCGCAGGCAAACGCGCAGCAAAAGCAATGCATGAATATCTAACAAACAAGAAATAAACTATCTCATGCTCTTTTTTTAGGCACAATTTTTTTTCTTTGCGTTTTAAGTTGCTTTTTTGAAATAGAGCTTGATTTCTTTGCAGGTTGTGTGCCTAGAATGTGTGTATTTGTGCTATACTGTGCTGGAATGTGCGTGAATGTGCGTGAATGTGCGTTTTTGTGTGGAAATGTGAGAGAAAGGAGCGGGCAACTTGTTTTAACCGAAGGATTAACTTAGACAACTCTCAAGAAAGAGAATCAAAATCAATCTAAACATGCATTTTAATTTAACGCAATTTGCTTTTGCGTTTTATATGGGTCTTTAACCAGCGAAACCCAGATAGCAGTCCCTGCCACGCCTAACCCGCCTAAAATTAAAGCTAAAGTTTGGTAATTATAGATGTTGAGCGCTACTCCAGCGGCTAACGATGCCGTCAACATTCCTAAATTAATAAAAGTGACATTAATAGAGGTCATAGTTGATCGGAATTTTGGAACTTGCTCAATAACTAAACTACCCAAAGCAGTAGACGACATTCCAGCAAACCAAAAACGAAGAGCATTCAAACCCCACGACAACCCAAAGCTAGGCATAAACGTGAATGTCAACGTAAGCAAGGCTGCCGTTAAACCAGTAAGCGAGCCTAAAGATTTTCGACCAACACGATTAACAAATAAGCCAGCGACAGCACCACCCGCAGCCGACAAAACACTACCGACCAAAATAACAATCGAACCCATCGAAATACTTGTAGCAAATTGATTAATAAAAAAAGAAACCGAGTAAAAAGCAATAGAACCTTCGGCAACAGCAAACATATTGGCGAATAAACTGGCAGTTGCAGACTTATTGGAAAAAACTTGTTTGCACCCAGCGAAAAAAGGTTCCTTCTGACAAATCTGATGCTCAAGCGACTCTTTAGGGATGACAAGAAATGCTAAAACTAAGCTTACTAAAGTAACTGGTAGTGAGAACCAAATCATTGTCGCACGCCATGTACCCAATGTTTGCAATTATCCCGATAATCGGGGCACCAATTGCAAATGCACCGGTAGAAGCAGCCACCATCCAGCCGATAGCCTTGCCTCTTTTTTCAATCGGATAAAACTCTCCAATTAAAGAGTAAGCCATCGCACTCACCAAGGCAATGCCTGTTCCTACTCCAATATTTGCAGCTAACAAGAAACCGAAGTTTGGAGCTAAAAAGAAACCTACCGCCGCCAAACAAGTAAACGATAATCCAATTAGCAAAAACAATTTGTGGCTAAAGCGAACACTTAAAAATGATAGCAAAAGACCAGCAACAATACCCGATATAGAACCAACCGCGGCTACAAGACCAGCTGTTCCCACTTGCACATGAAACGAATTAGCAATATCAATCAAGAGAAGTTCAAACGTAACCGTTATCAACCAAACAGAAAAGACTGCAAGTCCCAAAGCAGGAAGAAAAAGTCTTTTATGGGCAATTCTTTCAGTGGAAGAGATAGGAGCAGTCATGCTCGTTCCATTTCGAAGACAAGATATTTAAAAGATTGCTAATTAACTGAAACCTCTTCTTGATAATTACTAGTTGAAGTTGCATAGAGTAATAAGTTTCAAGATGCATGAAAAAAGCCTGGAGCACTAACATGTGAGAACGCTGAAAGGTTCAGGTAGTTACCTGAAAAATCAAGTCAGAAAAAATCTAGCTAAATCAGTTCTTTGCCTAGTCTTGTTCGGCTTGATTTTGTTTGCTTCAAGCTTACATATTCTCTTATCTTTGAATTTGACTATTTTTGACGCAGCTGGCTTGTTGATCTCACTAATACCGTTGGCGATATTCTATTTTTATCTGCGTAAGTACCGAATTTATGGGAGTGGTTTAAAGGGTGAAAAACAAGTAGTTAAATTGCTAGGCAGCAAATTGAGCGATGACTATTTCCTCTTAAATGATTTGTATCTGCGTGATGGCGCTGGCGATATCGACCATGTCCTTCTTGGGCCAAACCGTGTTTTTGTTTTAGAGACAAAAAACTGGAGTGGCAGCATAACTTGCAACGGCGACGACTGGTATAGAGTGGGTAAACGGAATTTCAAAGGGAGCCCAAGTCGGCAGGTCAAAAGGAACACCGCTCAAATAAAACATATCATAGATTCTTCGCAGGCTCTTAGAATGCTGGGTATCCTTGTTGAAGGCATCGTAGTCTTCACAAACAACCATGCTACTCTACATTTGAACAATCCTACCGTTCCGGTTGTCAGGCTTCCTCAACTCCTCCAGCGCATTGCAACTACAGAGAACCCAAATCGCTATTCAGTTGAGCAACTAGCAGAGATTGGAAAAGAAATATTAAAACAAAGGCGCTGAAAAATTATTCTGCAGCTTTGATTTTTAGCCAAGCTTTTCTTTCAACGAAAGCGATAGCGGTAATGCTAGTTATCAAAAGAGTACCCATTGTAAGAAAATTAGAAACGGTTAATGCATGGTGTTCGACTGAAGAGAGGGCAATTGTTAGAAAGACGTAAAATGTAACTATGCCTGAAACTAATTGAGTTACATGAATTGCTTTTCTTATCTGATAAACTTTTGACTTGACCTTGTTGAGAGCAGATTCAATTCCCTTTGAAACATCTGGAAGGTCATCTAAAAACAAAACTAATCCAGTTAAAACAAAAAATCTTCCTGCATTGACTGCCACGTTTGAAGAATTTACAATAAAGAGTCTATCTAACGGTACAGATGTGAATGCAACTATGAAAATTGATGCTATTATTAAAACGAAAAAGCCGTAGACATAATGGTGAAACCATAATCGCCCGGTATGTAAACATCTGCCTATGCTTGCGCTTGGAAAAATGTTGATGAGTGCTGCTGCAGCTGCTAATAGAAAGAGGTTTCCATCGATGAGATATGGGGAATATGACCTCCAAGCATGAAAATAGAAACCGTATAAAATTCCTGTTATAGTCGCTAAAGTGACAAATGAATTAAGCATTAGCGTTAAACTGAATGTTTTTTTAAGTAGTATCCACGCTGAGCAAACCATAGTACAGACCCTAGAAACTGCCCTATCTTGATTTTCAACATACTTTTGGAAAATCACTCTATTAAAATTAACGCATCTATGATCTTGAAATAATGGAGCTGTTTATGATAGAATGCACGCCCCGGCTTTGACGATTCTTCTAAGTTTTTTGTTATTGTGTGAATACACCAACAAAGTATTATCAACTTACTAATCTGATTCTTTACCTAAACTTAACGGCATTCAAGTTAGCATTTACTAGACAGGCGGTGAAAAGAATTTGGGAAGTATATGGTTAGGTGCTTTTGTAGGATTCTTGGTAGCGGTTATTATTGCCTTTCTATTTCCTGGCATCGGCCACTTGATAGGTGGGTTCATCGGTGGCTTAGTCGCTGGACTGATAGCTCGAGGCGCTGGCAAGGGACTAATAGCTGGTTTTCTCGCAGGAATATTCGGCGGTATCATAATAGCGATTCTAGCTTTCTTAGGACTTGCAATCGCTGGAGGACTCATCGGTGGATTTGGAGGCGCATTATTTGGAGGCTTAGCGGGATTAGCAATAGGTATAGCAGCAATCATTCTAGCAATATTTGCAGGCATTGTCGGAGCAGTCGGTGGTTTGATCGGTGGAGCAATCGCCCACTAAAATTTTTTCTTTTTAGAAAACGGAACTCTTGTATGTGAATTGATAGTTGCCCGATAGCATTCTAAACAAAATCTTGATGCTGATGGGCTAAATGTTTTATCTATCTAACATGAAAGTTTTCTCGTGTGAAAGTTTCTCGGGTACCTGATCCAGAATCATCTTTTCAGCAGGTTTCTTCGTTAATACTATCGGTGACAATTGCTTGGCAAGCTCCAGTGCCGAAGCTAACTTACTGGTTCTTTCGGCAAATATCTCGAACAACACGTTGTTTTTATGTACTGTATCTCCAAGCTTAGAATGCAGGATAAGACCAGCCCCTTTCTCTTTTGGCGCTCCCGCTTCCCTTGCAATCCTCACAATATCTTCAGTACTGAGCCATATGACTTTGCCCGCATGTTCAGATCGCACCTCAGCTATTTCAGAGCCAACAGGTAAATCGTCAGGTTTAACCGATGGGTTTCCGCCTTGAGCCCCAATAATTTCACGCATCTTCGCCTCGGCTTTGCCTGAATCAAGCATATCTTCAGCTTTATCTCGGCCATTTTCAACTCCTACCATCTCAAAGAGCATGCCTGCAAGACTCACCGCTTTGTCTCGAAGGTCAGCCGGACCACCACCCATAAGAGTAGTTAATGCTTCACCTGCTTCAAGGGCAGGTCCAATACAGGAACCTAACGGTTGATCACCAAAGGTCAAAGCACACTGAATACTTAATCCTAAACGTTTCCCCAAATCCACAAAGTCAGACGCTAAAGTATATGCTTCTGTTCGGGTCTTGATTTTAGCTGCCATACCTGTTGGAATATCAATTGCAACATGTGTCGCACCCATAGCTTTTTTCTTGCTAAGAATTGAAGGTAAAAGCATGGGATCAATTCCCAATGGGTACTCGACTTGAATGAAAAGATCGTCCGCAGGCGCTAGCTCCAATGCGCCACCCCAAACCAAGCACCCATTCGTTCTCGTTACTACATCTTTAATTTCGTTGATGTCAAGGGTTACAGGACAGAGAGTTTCCACCCTGTCTGCAGTTCCAGCTGGCGAAGTAATTGCTCGTGAGGATGTTTTGGGAATTGTAAACCCTGCTGCGGCTACAATTGGCACCACCAGCATTGAGGTTTTATCACCTGGAATGCCGCCTACACTATGCTTATCTAGAATATTTCCTTCACCAAAACTGAGAGTTTTTCCCGATGTAACCATAGCCTTTGAAAGTGCTTCGTTTTCTGCCATGCTTAAGCCATGAATGCTAAGCGCCGTTAGGAAAGCCGCTATTTCTACGGTACTTAAATGTCGTTCAACAACATCGTTTACAATTGTTATTATGTCTTTTTCGCGCAGACGCTCGCCATGCAATTTGGCCCTAACGTTAAATAATGATTCAGGAAGTGGAGCCAACTGCACATTAACAGTTTCATCCTCCTTTACTCCTAGTGCCGACGATGTTTCCTCGTAGAGTCCTATGCGCTTTCGAGGAAAATGCGCGGCTATGTTTGCAATAGCAATCATTTCTTGGTTGCGGCATGTTATTTTTATTCTGTCTGAACTATGCACGCCCAGAAAGCTAGCGCTTTCTTCGCTGAGAAGGGCGATTCTGCTGCCGCCAGTCGTTATGGGTAAGACTTCAACCGATAATTCCATGTTGCACCACGCTGGATAATTTATTAGTTTTAGGAATAGTTAAAGATTTTAAGCAAAATCATTAGTAAACACTGAGGAATGAGAAGCTTTGAAGTACCTTGATTTTGTGGATTCAACTTACAAGCCAAAAGAAACCGATTTGACATGCACTTTTTACTTGGAGCCTGAGGGGATCAGCCTCAAAGAAGCTGCAGGCGGCGTAGCAGCAGAAAGTTCAGTAGGCACATGGACTGAACTTACAACCGAACAACCCTACGTGAAGCAGTTGGCAGCTCACGTTTTTAGCATTGAAGGCAATGTTGCAAAAATTGCTTACCCAATTGAACTCTTTGAGCCAGCTAACATGCCAAACATCCTGAGTAGTGTTGCGGGAAATGTTTTCGGGCTTAAAGCCCTTAAAAATCTTCGACTCTTAGACATTAAAATGCCTAATGAGCTAATCAAAAGTTTCAAAGGTCCAGCCTTCGGCATAGCTGGAATACGAAAACTCCTAAAAGTTCCAAAGCGCCCACTTGTTGGCACAATAATCAAGCCAAAACTCGGATTAAACACGAAAGACCATGCAAAAGTGGCTTATGACGCATGGAGCGGCGGCTGCGACATCGTTAAAGATGACGAAAATTTAAGCAGCCAAAAATTCAACACCTTCGAAGATCGCCTAATCCAGACTTTGGAAAGCCGCGACAAAGCGCAAAATGAAACGGGCGAACGCAAAGTCTACATGATTAACATCACAGCCGAAACCAACCTTATGCTGAAACGGGCCGAAGAGGTCGTAAATCATGGGCGGAGAATACGTTATGGTTGACATTCTAACATGTGGATGGTCAGCACTACAAACCCTAAGAGAGCAAAACCGAGAACTTGTAATTCACGCGCACAGGGCAGGACATGCTGCTTTCACAAAGAACCCAAATCACGGCATTGCTATGCGTCCTATAGCAACTGTTGCAAGAATAATCGGCGTCGACCAACTACATGTTGGCACTGTTGTGGGTAAGATGTCTGAGACCAAAGCTGAGGTGCTCGACAACATAGATGCTTGCAAAGCTGAAATGGGCGGTTTAAAGCCTGTTTTGCCTGTTGCTTCGGGCGGACTGTACCCAAGATTGGTGCCTGCATTGCTTGAAACATTTGGCAACGATGTGGTTATTCAAGCGGGCGGTGGAATTCACGGTCATCCTGATGGAACGGTATCAGGTGCCAAAGCAATGCGTCAATCTGTAGATGCAACTCTGAAAGGTATGACGCTTGAAGACTACGCTAAAACTCACAAGGAACTGAAAATTTCGCTAGAGAAATGGAAAGCTTAAATTTGCTTTAGAACCCACGGATAGCTTCGGTTTATGGTTTCAACTATTGATTGGGGTGCGATTAATCCTTCTTCGCAGATTAATCCGTGAATGTAGCGACTTGGGGTAACATCAAAAGCTGGATTTCGCACGGACAGTTTCTCAGGAGCTTCCTTCCAAACCTCACTAGGGTTTCGTTGCTCAATCCTTTCATATGCGCCGTAAAGAGTCTCTGGATCGAACTTTAACAACTCCGAAACAACATAGAAGGGTTTTCTAGCTTCGTTTGCTAAAACTGCAATGCCGCTAGTGCCAACCTTGTTAACCACATTTCCTTCAGAAGTAATTGCGTCCGCACCAACCACAACTAAGTCAACATCTCCCATATATGATCTAGCAGCTGAATCAACAATAAACAAAGTCTGAATATCAAGTTCAATCATTTCTCGAGCGGTTATTCTACCTTGAAAGGCAGGTCTTGTTTCAGTACATATGACACTGAAGTCTTTGCCGTCAGCTTTGGCTTTTGCCAGCATGCGGGTTACAGTTGACGAATGGCAATGCGTAAAAACTAACATACCATCTCGAATTCGTTTAGAACCTATTTCTGCGGTTAGTTCTCTTGATGCCTCAAGATTCTGCAAAAATAAACTAACGTTGGAAGAAACCATGTCACTTAGCGCGTCAACCTTTTCGGTGTTGCTGCTTTGGGCTTGAGTGATTACCCAATGCACCGCATTTCTCATTAATGGTTCAGTTTCTCTTGATGCAAAAAGTAAATCTTGTGCTTCCTTGAGTTCCAGTAAGAACGCTGGTTTTGTTTTTTGTCTTCGTATGCTCTGCCAAAATTTGCATGGATTTTAAGGCGGCAATTGCAACATTTCTCGCTCCTTGAACTTCAAGTGTTCTTATCCTATCAGCTGTGTTGCGAACTGTTTCAGACATAAATTTCAACCTAAAACCGCAATTTTCTGGTTATTAATTTAGATGAAGAGAAGCATATAAGCAAATTTGTATCAAAGCAATTGTAAGCGAAACTACATACGGAAAATTCACTACAAATAGGGTCAATATTGAAAGCCTACTTTGGCAACATCCGATTGTGGAAATGTACACCGCGACTGAAGGTGTATTCGGTCAACAACTTGACGATTTACCTTACATAACGTCCAATTACGATTCATATTTTTTTGAAGTTACAACGGGCAAGGCATTAAAATGCTTCATGAACTTAAGAGGGGCGAATGGGGCAAACTAATAATTTCTTCATCTATGTTTCCCAGATACTGCTATCGGTGATTTAGTGGAAACAGCTGGCAAAAACTATTATCGAATATTCGAGCAAAACAATAAAGCGTTAACTCTTTTAGAACACAGACTTTACGAGATGTTTTTGGGACCTCTGCTCAGATGATGATAAAATGAAGAAAATCGTTTTCGCGCTGTAGTTGCAATATAAATGGCACCAACTATTATGATTACGCCGATTATCAGAAGCATAGCGGCTAAGTCTTGACTTGAATTTAAAGGGCTAGTTAAATCCAGCAAAGCGAAAACGCCTATAGTGATAAGTATTAACCCTCCGATAAGATAGCCGACAAAGTCGTACTCACTTTTCTCTTGTTTTTCGCCCTTTTCAGGATGCTCACGCTTCTCCTGTTTCTCGCTATCTCATTCTTCTCAGCTTTCTCGTACCGATAAGGTTGAGTTGGTGGTGCTTGACCCGGTGTTGCTGTTCCCTTTAGTGATGCTCCACAGCGTGGGCAGAAAACCATTGTTTCGTCAACTTTATTGCCGCATTTCGGACAATAAGACATGAATTTCGCTCCTTCTTTATGGATAATAGCTCTGAGTATTTAAAACATGCACTTTCTTTCTCATATAGAAAGATATATTTGCCAAGTGCTCAACGTTCTATATTCGAGCAGGGAGAGACGACAGCTTGACTGACATATCAGGTACTCAAGCGTTTACCGATAAGAAAAAAGAAAGCTTGGTTACCGCCTTGTATGTTGGCGCCATTTTCATTATATTGGCTTTAATTTTCGTCCTAAATACTGGGGTTTGGGGGCGCCTCGTTAATTTTTTCAGTACACTCACTCTTGCCCAAGTTCCAGGAACTAGTATATCTTTGCCTGCACCCCTTAAATCCAGCCACTCACACACAGCTCTACAATTCAGCTTTCCAGTTTAGCATTGGCGTAGGCATTTTAGAAATCGTAATATTAGCAGTTAGAATTTTGCTGCATTCGCCACTCGCAAGAAAAGCAGAAACTATTGAAAACCTGGTTTTTTGGCTCGGAACAAGCTACCTAATAATTGCTTACCTTGTTAACATGACGTTGCAGACAGAATGGTTTGTCTTTTGGGCTGGGATAATTCTGATCGCAGGCTTATCCTTGCTTACTAGAGCGTTTATTCTAATAGCTGGACGAAACCGTTAGTTCTCGCGTTTAACTTTTATTTTCCACCAAAGCCCCATTATTTGCCTAAACATATTCCATGAATCTTTAAAGAGGCTAACTTTTGTGTCCCGACCGCCATTCCATTCTACAGCAATCTCTTTTATCTTGTAACCGTGACGGTTTGCTCTTACCATCATTTCTGTGTCCCAAAACCAATGAGTTGCCTCTACCTCGTCAAGTAACGTTCAAAGTTGGTTCTTTTTTGAAGCCTTTGAAACCACACTGGTGATCCTTAAGTTTTGAGCCAAGCATGTGTCGAACAAGGAAATTGTAAGTTTTGGAGCTTATGCTTCTTCTTAGGGAACGTTGAACTTTGCTTTCAGGCAACATTCTTGAACCTGTTGAGAAGTCATAGCCTTCGACTGTTATGGCATCGATAAGTGGCTTAAGGTACTTGAGGTCTGTGGCTAAGTCCAAATCCATATAAACAAAGACTTCGCCGCTGCTTTGCCTAAATGCATTGTTAAGTGCAGTTCCTCTGCCCTAAACGTTTGTTGCGGTGAATGTGCTTCACATAAGAGAGTTTTTGCGTCAGTTCTTCAGCTTTTTCAGCAGTGCCGTCTGTACTGCCATCTTCAGCAATAATAATTTCATAGGTGTACCCGTTTTCCTTTCAGAACTTGACTTATCTTTGTCACGGCGGGTTCCAGTTTGTTCGCTTCATTATATGCTGGAAGGACAACCGAAACCATTACTTTGCCTTTGGAGACAGGCTATATTCTCCATCTAAAACACCCAGCTGACAAACCATCTCAAACTGTTAATATTTGAGGTTGTAGTGGGAACACCCGAAATAACAGGGTAGAAAAGTACGAATAAGGCAATTGTAAGAGCAAAATACGCTATTGCTGCGATTTTTACCCATTTGTTGCTCCAATACTTGCTTACAACAAAGGCTGTCCCTAAACAGATAATCGGAACGTTAGAGTAGAAATGATAAATAAAGACGACTCTACTGATGAATATATATGGTAGCCATTGGAAGAAGAAAACAACAACTAAAAAGATAGCCGGCAGGTACTTTTTCAAGCTGAATGTTTTTCTGAAAATTTTTGGCACATAGAAAACCGTTAATTCCAAGAATTGCTGCAAAGCCAACCCACCAAATTGCTGGGTTGCCCATCACAACAATAGTTGAATTGAGGCCATTGCTCATTGATGCTGATTGAAGCCATACAGGAACATGGACCCAATTCAAAGAAGACTGTGGAGCTGAACTTAACATATTTTTGATTGCATTTACAGGGTCAATCAAGAAAGGCCAACTGTACCACGGCGAAGCGAACGGGTGAGTCGCGGTTAGAGTTGATTGGTAAATGTACATTTGACCTTGTAAGTTTATGACATCAAAAAACGATCTGCCAGCGAGCATATCTGGAATATAAGTCAGAAAATAAATTCCTATGGCCATCAAAATGAAAGCAACAATTACAGAATACGGATGATCGAGGAAAGCATAAACTTTCGAGGATAAATTGCTCTTGATCTTTCTAACTTCGTTAAGCCTTAGTACGACGAGTAGCGCAAGTTCCCCTACAAAACCGATAGAGAACAAGCCACTTGCTTGAGAAGCCTAAAGCGAAAAAGAAAAATGCAAAGAACAAGGGGATAACGCTGGTTTTCCAGCCCTTATCTAAGACATTTTTGATGTAGATGAAAAAGAACAGTTGCGAAGCCAATGAGAAGAAGACAACGTATGTGTCTGCTGTTCCCATTCTGCCCATTGTAAAATGCATAAAGTCAAATGTTAATAGAAATGCAGCTGTAAACCCGCCTATCCAGGTGCCAAACATTTTTTTGCCAAATAAATAAATGAGCGGAATCATCAGTGTGGCAAAGATGACGCCCATTATTCGCCATCCAAATGGGTTAAAACCGAAAATTATGAGGCTTGAAGCTTGAATTAACTTCCCAAGCGGCGGGTGTGTCCACTCATAAATTGACGATGAATGCTGCACATATTGCTCAGCAGTTCTAACAAAGTAGATTTCATCAAAATACGTGTTCTGCATGTAATCTGAAGGGTACTGAATCATGTTTTGCTCATCAATGAGGTTATGCAGGTTTGGATTTCCACTGCCCAGGTCATTTAATGATTTAATTGTTACTTGCTTGTTATTTTGATCTATAACTGCTATTTCTGCGATTATTGTGTTGAAGCTTCCTGCTTGGCTAAAATTAACTTCTAAATACTGAGTGGTTTGGCTAATAGTTACTTCGTGCCACTTGTAATAATCCTCAGAGGTAGCAGAAGGCCAAACACTGTTGACTGAGTTATTCAGCCAATTGCCTGGCGACCCTGTTGATATTGTAACGTTCATCGCGCCCTGCTTCAGCAGCAAAATCATTGATTTAACGTTGGTTGAACTGCCAAGGTCAAGGTAGAAGCTTTGTCCAGCCGTAAGTTGAGCCGTCGTTGTGGGTGATTGCGTTAAGCCAAGATTCACAACTGCAATGGAGAAGAAAACTACTGAAAGCAAAACAATAGTTACTATGTCTTTCTTAGTTATTTTTAATGTCAAGATTCAGGTTCATGCTGGCTCACCCGTATCCAACGTTTGGCTTGGATTTGCAGGTTCACTTTTGAGCCAAATGTCTTTGTTTAACATTAATATTGAAGCATATACAAGCATCAATAAATTAATAGCGCTTACAGAAATGACAATCAACCCGCCATAAGGAGCGTTATACAAATTAGCAAAATTGGGATAAGACGCATTAAGCCAATAAAGAACAAATGCTTCATTGATAAACAAAGTCGCAGTCAAAGCCACATAAAGCAGACGAGTTCTTTTGATGAACGGAAACATCAATGCCAACATACTTATGGCTGGAAACAGGTACCGCTCATGAATCCTCGTTGGAAGCATAAAAAATGCAAAGAGAAGCAAGAACGCAGAGAAAACAGCGAGGAAGTCACCTGAAACCTCAAAACGCTTGTATAAAAATACCAGAACGAAAACGGTGAAAGCGCCAAATAATGCCCAGCCCACGACATTTAGGATTCCGTCAGATACCCATAACCCATACAAGCCCCACAGGTTAAAGGCGTTAATCGAAGTGAACGCATACCCTCCATAAGCTCCAAAGTAAATTTTGGTCAAAAAGGTCACTGGATTGCTCCAATCAAATGGAAGAATAACCAAGAAAACGGTTGCCGCAAAAGCAACCACAGAATATAACAGCTTTTTCAAACCGCCTTTCTTGTAAATCAAGAGTGCAATAAGGGGCAACATTGCGATTCCCTGGGGTTTCGTTAGAAGTGCTAGAGCTAAGGCAACTGCAGAAAGTTCAGGTTTAGATTTTAGCGCAAGTACAAGCGAGAGAACAAGAAATAAAGTGTAAATGGCGTCAAATTGTCCCCATACTGCAGCGTTGAAGATTACTGCTGGGTTAAAAGTGTAGAGTGCAGTTGCCAAGAGTGCAAGTTTGAAAGTGGATTGTTTTCTGACAAAAAAGTAAATCAATACTGATGTTGCTAAATCGAAGAGATTGGGAACCAACTTTATCATTGTCAAAATGTTAATATGAGAACGCTTTTGACAGAGAGCCGAATAGCCAGAAAATGTAAACGTTAAAGGGAGGGTAATCAGTAAATGCCCCACCGTTGTAAAATGTTCTTATTCCATGTGTGGCGGCTGCGTTAAACCAGTAGGAAAAATCTCCTGTGTCAATTGGGTACCCTTTTTGTGGAAACAAAAGAACCCTGACTAAGAAGGAGACAAAAAGCACAATAGCTAAAATGCCAATCTCGCGCTTTGCAAACGAGAAGTTAACCATGTCCCCTCTCTCTTGTGCAATTACTTGTAGTGATGGGATAAGAACGTTTTTCCAAATAAGCTTTTATTGCAAATCAAGCCACTTTTGGGATAGAAGTGGGGCCTTTGGCGGGATTTGGACCCGAGACCATTACCTTACCAAGGCGCCCAAATCAATTGTGACCAATGAGCTTTAGAGCCTTTCATTGGACCGAGTTCAAAAAGTACGTCCACGGCAAATTACCGCAAGACCACAGCGATTCCAGCAAAGAGTCATGTGTTACGCTAACCGCTACTACCCTGTGCTTGAATCTGGCAATATCGGGCAACTCAATGCTGTCCCATCAACCATCAGATCGAAGTAATCAAAAGTCTAATCATAATCTCGAAGTACATCGGATGCTACGAGCAATTCAAGGCTTCTCTGAAAAGCTACGGAATCAAGAATGCCCGGCCAGACGCGCTTGCCGCCTTCGTCAGAATCTACAACAACACAAATAGCAATTTGGACGAGTGGTTCGCCAAAGTCAAGCCAATACTTACGCCACAGGAGAATTTGCTGCTGAAATTCTTGCGCCTGACAGGGCTACGATGCAGCGAGGGCATTGAAAGCTTCAACCTAATAATCGAGCTTTCGGAGAAGGAAAGACTTACATGAGTACCTCAGCGCTGAAACTGGAATCTTAGAGCATTTTCGGTACAAAGACAAATTCCTGCGCGGCACAAAGAATGCCTTCATCAGCATAGTGCCTGAAAGCTTGATTGGCGAAATTACGGCAGCCAATCTGTCACTTATGCAGCCATCACAAAGAAACTTCAAAGGCGAAAAATTCCAACTCGAATCAGCGAGCTACGGGATTACTACGGCACCTTCATGATCAGGCATGGACTCGTTGCCCAAGAAGCAGATTTGCTCTGTGGCAGAATTCCGCCAAGCATATTCGTCAGGCACTATTTTTCTCCAGCGATAAAGGAACTCAAAGAACGAACATTGAAGGCTCTTGAAGAAATGGGCGTCAAAGGCCTTCAATAAATTAGGGGGTATAGAGGAAAGCCGACAGGTCTTCAGTAAATTATCTAATCATCAGAACATATAAAAATCAAAATAATGAATTCAAACATATCTACCCTACACCCATCAGTTTCCGGCAGGCCTTTGCCCTGTCGCCAATCAATGCGACTTTGCAGAAAGACTCCGATGCCAAATAGGTGTCCTAATTTATTCGAGAAAAAAATGTTAAAAAAGAGGAATATGTAGGGTTATTTTTCGTTCTATGGGTGGGTGATTATTAAGTTAGTGTTAGCGCTCAAGGTCGAGGTGGGTGTGTCAGCAATTGGTCCAAAGTAGTGCCATGAAGGACACAGAAAGGTTCCGTGCGTATTATAAAGCATCGTATAGTCAAACTCGAATGTGTAGCCTGAAGCCACTGGCAATATAGTCGTGCTGGTTGTTGAGCTACCGTATCCATTAAGTATCAAGCTTCCAGGAGACAACTCGAACGACGAAATCCCAAAAGCGGTTGACCACGGAACATTTGTGCCTGGAACGTTTCCAGTGATTGTGCCTTTGATGGGTTCTGTCCAATAAACTACGGCAGTTTTGCCTATTCTGCAAATTTGAAGATCCCAGTTATCAACAAGAATCACGTTGTTTGCAACTGGGTAGCCTGCCCAAATGGTTGGAATGTATGATACACGTGAAGGAGCGGTGGTTAAAACTGCTACAGGTGCATATCCCTTTGCTGTCGGCAAAAATAGGAACAGATTGTTTCCGGGTCCATGGTCGCTGTTAGGCTCAAAATGCTGGCAAACTAATTCCATTTCGGGCGTGTGATTTGGAATGTTGATGAAGACCATTGCTTGTGTGCTGAGGTATTCATGGTCGATAGTCGAAGCCAAAGCAGGAGCGACGCCTGCTGCTGAAATTGCCACTGCCAGAAGCATCGCGAGAGTAGCTCCAACGCTTAAACTTCTTTTCATTTTTTTGTTTCACCTCCCTTCGTATTTTGTTTTCATTTGTTAGTTTTGGAAGTGAAGTTTAGCCGTCTAAGCCGCCAAATTCTGATTAGGGGTCTTATTTTATTAGGGGGAGAAATAGCAAGTTTTGGTCGCAAGCAACTTTTTGCGAGAGTATGGTGTTTGCTTGGCGATTTATGTGAGTCTTGTAACCATAGGCGATTTGAGTTTCTGCCCGCGGCTCTCCTCTCACTTCATTTTATCGTTATTTGTTTTGTTTTTAAAACTTTCTAATATGGATATCATGTGATTCACTAAAGTAGATGGGTTGCATGAATTCTTCAAATTTGGCTTCATTCAAGTTTTAAATTGACCTATTCACGCAATCTAATGTTTCAGAAGCAAGCGTTATGCCGCTTCAGGTCTGCGGTACGCAATGAATGGTTTTGGCCCGAAATTTTTCTGGGAAATTTTTGGGCAAATCCACGCGTTCGAGCCTATTCCTGAACCGGAAATAACATATTCGGACATAAAAATATTGGATTTCTCCGCATAATCCTTTTATCCCATGTAATGTCAACTCGGTTTGAAAGTGCATAAGTATGGTTAAATGCCCTAGGTGCCGAACAGAGGTTGCTAAGCTCCAAAAGAGAATAGAAAACCCGTATTTCTCATTGGCATATTACGGCTGCGATAACTGCAAACACGTTTTCAAAGTAGCACGCGTTAAATATCCAACAGCTAATCCTTAGCTTCCACTTACAGCGTACACTGAATAGAACTTTAGCCGAAATTTTTCCGGGAAATTTTCGGACGCGCCCACACGCGGTGCCGAAATGACTTGCCCTGAATGCGATTGCCTGAACACCCGAAAATTTGCTTACATCGGTTCCAATATTGTTCAATTTACCTGTGCGAACTGCGGATGCGTCTATACCGTAAAAACTCAGACTCAAATCGAGATTTTGAAGCATTGCAGGCCAGATTGAGTTACAGTTTCAAGGCGAATCGTAGGTTGAAGAATAAACGAACCCATTATTTTGCGATGATATCAAGACTACTTGGTATTTGCTGCCTTGTTCAAGCGTGCCTGCCTGAAGCGTAAATGTTTGCATGCTGCCTGCATCAACTGCGGAGTTGTTGGCAAGAATGGTTGTGGCTTTTCCATTCAACAGGCTGCTTGAAATGTTCAAAGGGTTAAAGCCAGAATTGTAAATCGTTACCGCTACTGAATCGTCGTTTCCACCAAGATTAGAAAATTTAACGGCTGTAATTTCTGCTTGTTCATTTACGACTGCTGGCTGCTGAATTCCACCGTTGTCGGAAAATCGAAAGCATAGTAGTATGTATCCGGAATTCCGATTATAATGCCTTCGGCGGTTACCAGTTTTACATTAAATGGTATTCGGTTTTGCGTTTGATTATACAACGAAGCTGGTGCAAAAGTCAGATCAACACTTCCTGTCGAATTCTTCTCAATGACGCATTGCGCAACGCCAGTAAGTGAATCGACGCATCCGTGGTGTTGATTGCCGCTACGCCATTTACAAAACCACCCGTAATAGTTATCGGAAAGTCGCCTGTATTTTGAATTGTAGCCTCTATGTGATCGGCATAATTGGAGGTATAGTAGCCGGCGGAAGACCTGTGATTATTCCTTCCTCGACTGGACCACTTGCGTCAGGGTGGCACATATGATAGAAAGTAAATGCCTCTGGATCGGAGACACAGTTAAAGGAGTTTTGGCTATCAAGATACTTAAATAAAGTCGGGGTCTGTTGAGTAGTGTTTAATTCGACCGTGTAAGTTTTTCCTGCAATCAATGTTCCTTTTGGGAGACTCAAGTAAATGTCTTTTGTTCCATTGATTGGAATAGTCAAGTCTCCGAATAACTCGGCTTTTTGTTCATGGCTTAGATAGACAGTTCCGTTGACGATCCAATTGGACTGCGATATGTAACCGATTGTAACTGTTAATGGCTCACGCGTGGGATTCATGGTTGTGGCTACCACTGTGTCGTTGTCAGTTCCTCCGTCTATGAATTTAAGGCCAGTGAATATAGGTACGTCCCGAAAAGGATCTGGATCCATTGGACCAAACGTTGAGTTTGAGGTAAAGATGTATACAACTAAAACCGAGAAACAACATATGAAAATCATCAAACCGACAAGCAACAAGTATTTCTTGCGCAAACGTAGTCACTTGGATTTTTAGTTACAGCTTACTTGATATTTAAGCGTTAGAACAAAGGCCTTCAAAAAATTTTCCCCCATAGAGGGAAGAAGGTGTTGTTGAAAACTGCAGCGGCGATACTGAATTCTGCAGCGAAGAGCAAAGCCAAAATCAGGCCCTTTCAATGAATCAGGGGCAAAGTTGGAGCCTTCGGCGGGATTTGGACCCGCGACCATTACCTTACCAAGGTAACGCCCCACCGGGCTAGGCTACGAAGGCACATATTTTCTCTTTGAAACAACAGCGCTATGAAATAAAGAGCTTACGGTTAACCAAAATTTTCTGAATCTTATTAGCCATAAAATAAAGCTGAAACAGCGAAAGCTTGAGGGGTAAATAAATATTAAAGGATGCTAAGTATTCTCAAAGCTGAATGTTCTGCAGGGGTCTCCAAGCCAGGTCAACGGAGTAGGGCTTAGGACCCTATCGCGTAGGCGTTCGTGGGTTCGAATCCCACCCCCTGCACTATAATAATTATAAGGAGTTAGTCGTTCGGCGTTGATTTTTTTTTGTTTGTGCTATATTTTGGTTTAGTCAAAATTTTTCGCCATTGGTGGGCTTATTCCAACGAATCTTCAATTTACTGCATCAAGTGCGCTTTACCCTTTTCAAAAACATATGCGAATTCTGCGTATATTCTGAGGTAATAAGCCCAATATCCTTTCCATTTACCGTATTTCTCAGCTATCTGGCATACCTCTTCATTGGTCATTGGTTCATCTTTTCCAGCATAAATTCTGGCTACATCTAAAGCAAGCTGAGGTTCTATATTTGACAGTTCCTCCATTCTTCCAAGTCCCCGTATCATTACAAAGTTGGCTGACCAATCTCCAATACCTTTGATATCCGTTAACCAATCATGAACCTCATCATAGGGCGCTGCTCTAAGCCATTGCTCATCAACCTTACAGAATGCTTCAGCCACAGATGATAGGTACTCTGCTTTTCTCTTATTTGGCACCAACTCAGGCAACTCGGCGGATGCAGCCACCAGATTAGACGGTTCAGGAAATGAATGATATTCAACGCCTTTGACTTTAATTTGACCGCCCACTTTTTTGACAATGTTTTCTTTCATTTTGTGAGCTACATTCATGGGTATTCTTTGGGTTAGAATTGCCCAGCATGCAATTTCAAAGGGTGTCAAGAACTTTACTTGTTTGTGACCATAAAACTGTTTGATTGCAGGTTGTATGCACTCGTCTTTTTTGGCTATTTCGTAAAACTCTTTTAGGTTGTCTTGGAGGCTTAGAAAGAAGCTTATCCGGTCAGCAACCAACTTATTGACTTCATCAGTGAACTTTGCTTCTGAGTATGCCGTGAATTCTAACTTTGGGTTTTCAACGGTTCCCTTGTCGGATACTTCAAATGCGATTGTTTTGCCTTTTGCTTGGACAGCTTTTGTGAAAGTGCCGCTTTTTACTTCTTGTTCATTTTGCATTGGACTAAAATCAGAAAGAAATTCGAGAGATTTGGAGAAATCAAAAGGGGCAACAGGTTTCAACGTACCCTCAAGAGAATAAAGACTCAAGAAAACGACACCTAATTTATAACTATTTAACACGGCTATTTTAAAGAATTGTTAATGCCGCTATTGAGAGCTTATCTGTCCTTAATTATTTTTAAACAGATAAAGAATGGTTGAGCAGCAGTCACGAATTGGTATTTATGTTTCGACATGTGAAGAGGTTAACGTTCCCCTGCACAATTAAAAGCAACGTGAAAGATTTTCCGGGTGATGTTCTGCCAAGCTAATGTTTTCTAAAGATTTTGAGTCTTCAAATTTAATGACATATTCACGCGTGCTTCTTAGTAAAGCGGATTCTACCATGCGTCTCCAAAGAAGTGGAAGAAGAAGAAGTGTGCCCCTGCGAAGTTTCTTCTTCTTTCAGCAATTCCAGAGAAGAAGGAGGCGCGGTGCTGTGTGCGATTGTCCTCCTTCTTCCATCAAGAGAAGAACAACCCCCGGTGCTGTGAGCAACTGTTGCTGTTCTTAAAATAATCAAAATCATGTCAGCAGATTCCACGCCACATATTTATTGTTCAGGCGGATTGTACCATTCCCAAACTTTGTTTGCTAAATCATCTGTGTAACCGGAGTTTGTAAGGTTCTTCTTAAAGTAGCGTTGTGAAGGAGCTTTCGGTTTTCCGCCACTGTGCTGTTGGACCATGCTTCTAAGCAAATTATTAATTATTTATAAACCTTGTGAATAGCTATTCCAATCGATATTGCAAGTCTACATGTAGGTAGCTGGAGCCTTAAATCACAATTTCTAAAACCACCTATAGCACTAAGTTTAACCATTGCTTTGACGATGGTTTTTTGTTACTGTGCAATTCTCAAAATAACTTAAAGCGTTAAGCCTTAGCTGTTTGAATTGATGTGCCTAAGCCGCGTTGGAGCACATCTAACGCTATAATGGAGTAAACTTTTCACTGCACTAATCCTATTTCTTGGTACTCGTCGCAACGCCATGAGTTAACCCGTATAAAGAAAGAAACATCATGGTTAAGAAGAGAAGATTTTGAATAAACCAATATCCTCAAAACAAAAAGAGGCAATTCTAAAGCTCGATTATTAAGCAACCGTAAAAACTTCATCATGCCCCTTCTTGTGACGATGATCTCCTAATGAAAAGAGCTAAGGTTTGCTTAATATCTGTTTAGCAATCAATGTGGGAAAGTGTGCAAATTTCTTTATTGAAAATGATTTGTTAAAAATTTTATCTGGCGACGATTTCACTTTTTTCCGTTTGTCTGATTGAATTTGCTTAACACTATTTGGAAGATGACTATGGCTGCGTAGAAAGCGTACGAGAGTATAAGTTTAGGACGGTGAACTGCGTATTTTAGGTCGCTTACCATGAATTCAATGTGTTTTCGGGTTGTCCACACTTCGTCTGGTCGAAAATGGATGCAGTACGGCTCATAAACTCCTATCACTTTGTAGCCTTTTTTTTCGATCCAATCTTTAATGTATCCGTCTTCGTATGTGTGCAATTTATAGGGTATTTTGATGTCTTCAACTGTTCTTCGTCGAATTAACGTGTCGTGGGTTCCGCCTCTTTTTTCGAATATTTTCATCGTAACCCTTTCAAACAGCCACAGTAATTTTTTGCTTTCTCTTAATACAGACCAAATTTCTATTCCCCAAATTGCACCAACGTTATCTTTTACTAGTTTTTCCGCTTCAGCGAACCAGTTTTTTGACAGAAGAACGTCGCTGTCCACAAACATGAACCAGTCACTTTTTACCAATTGAATTGCTTTCTGTCTCGCGGTGCCTCTTGTGCCTTTTTCCTGAATAAAGGTGACATTTCCATATTTTTCTTGGAACTCCTTCACTATGTTCGCAGTGTTATCTGTGGAGAAACCGTCAACGACAATTAGGTTTTTGACTGGTATATTCCTATAAACGGAATCGATGCATTCCCTTAACATTCGTTCGCTATTCATAGTGAGAATTGCCACGTCGACGAGAGACATATAATCAACCTATGAATCGATGGCTTTTATTTTGGTTAAATATAGTGGTTTCGGAATTTGATGTTGGCGTTGTTTTTGGTTGAATCTGTAATAGTTTTTTCAAATTTTGTTCTCCTCGTAGGCGTAAGCATTTCTCAATATCCCATTAAGCCGCAGCATCGAGAGCATATTGGAAAAACACCATCATCGCAGCTTCTTAGTGCTCGCCTGAATTTGCGGTGTTTTTCATTATTGTATATTTCAAGGATGCTTGATTCCTTAATGTTTCCTGTTACGAAATCTGGAAAATCTCTGCATGTTACAGTATCTCCATTTGGCATTACATCCAATTGGAACCATGGTGAAACACAATGTTTGTAACCAAAGAAGTTTTCAGGTTCCATATAATAAGTGCTGATTTGCTCTGGTTTGAGGTCAGGTACAAATAGAATAGGCATGCCAGATTTTTTAGATTTTATTTTTTGCACCTGTTCAGCAATTCTGCCTACGTCCATTTTTGTTGTGTCGCGTACATAGCCTTTCCATGCGAAAGGTGTTATGCCTAACTTTTCTTCCGCTATCTTCGTGTGTTTTTGCCCTATCCATTCTCGAGTAAACCATGAATAGTAAACTGTCATGCCATCAGGACCCAGTTTTTCTGCTTCTTTCACTGTATCAAGTAATGAATTCTCATTATTCTTGGAGATTGTTGTAAGAACAAAAATAGCAGGTTTATTCTTCTTTTTCTGTTTCTTCAGTTTTTGGATTGCCGATATCCCTCTAATTGTTGCATCTAACGCGCCCGGAACGCCTCGGCATTTATCGTGAATTTCTCTAGGGCCATCGAACGAGACGCAAATCATATCCCATCCGTTTTCAACAATAGTTTCAGCGTTTTTTTCTAAGCAAGATCCATTTGTAACTATCTGAACTGTAAGGCCTTTTTGCTTCATGTAGTTGACAAGGGGAACTAGTGGTTCGTAGAGAAATGGTTCTCCGCCGGTTATGTAAACATGAACTTTTTTCGGGGCGACTTCATCTATTACTTTTTTGTAAATTTCTACTGGAACTTCTCCAGTAACTTTTGGAGTGTCTTCTCGGGCGTTGTATCCAGTTTGGCCCCATTGTGCACAAATTGCGCATCTGTGATTACAACGGTGAGTAATTCTTAGGCTTAGCAACCAAAGGGCTGAGCTGCTTCCGTCTTCATGTCGATAATCCATTCTTGATTTTATGAATTGTCTGTAAGCGCCCCTGCTGAAACTCTTGACAAGTGCAGGGTTTCTGCACACTGGAGTAAGGAACTGTGTTGGAATTCTCCTCATTAATACTACCGTTTGCTATATTCGGTAGGAGCAAGTATAATTTAAGTTTGCCCCAATTAACATCTAGTTTTTACCAAATCCATGCCTAATGCAGAAAACCAAAGCGGTTTTTAGCACTTTCAGCCTGATGAAAGTATAAAATGTCTAAACCAATTAGTCACAATATTATGAGGTCTAGCTTTCCAAAAAAATAATTGCAAATGAACTTTTTCCATTGAATAAAATTAAGAGTATTAAATAATTGAACGATCTGCAGTCCAATTACCTAAGGTAATTTCAAGGCTTCTGCAATTATTTTCAGAAAGATTGTAGAACTTTTACGTCGGCGACAAATATTTACTTCTTTTTCCCTTTAGGAGGAAGCTGCGATCTCAACTCTTTCTTTTTCTGTTCCTTTTCTCGTTCTAGCTTCTTTTTTTGTGCAATCTGTGTATTCTTATTTTTTCTTTTCATTACGCTCATATTTACACTAACCAAGCAATCAAAATGGATATGTCTTCTAAAAACATTCCTCTTTTGTTCGATAATCTGAGGCAAATCGATGGCTGTTTTGTTGAACAAAAACGAAAACAAACGCGCGTTTTTGTTTTAAGATTCAGTGCAGGTGTTAAAGAAATAGCGGAAATAGTAATGAGTTGTACCTTTGCGCTGATATTTTCTTCATAAGTTATAATATTTGTTATTATTTCTGACTTAACCATTATTATTTGTGACTAGTAAATAATAGTGTTAAATAGACCTTATGACTATATGTATAGTGTGAAATAAACAAATGTCGAAACTAGAAAAAGTTAAGAGCAAGAAAATAGTGGCAAAAGCGACTCCTGTTAAGGAAATACCTGAAGGAAGAAAAATCGCGAAAATACCCGAATATGACATGGTTTTCAAGCAGATCATTGAGAGTCCTGAGAAGATGTTTAAAGTTGAGGTTGAAGGCAAAACAGTAAGGTCATTGTATGCACCATTTTCATTCCGAGTTAAATCATACAACAAGAAACCCGACAGAAAATTCAACACAGCACTCAGAGTACGCAATAAAGAAGTATATATTGTAAAATCAGACAAAAAAGAATAAAACCTTGTCCCATATTCTTTTCCCTCTATTAGAGCAGATGTAAACTATGTCTGAACACAAACCCGAGTGGCCTGAATCTGGCGACCTCGTAATCGCATCAATAGAGAGTGTAATGGATTACGGAGCCTACGCTAACTTAGATGAATATAACAAACGTGGTTTCCTTCATATCTCCGAAATCTCAAGTGCCAGAATAAGAAATGTCCGTGACTTTGTTAGAGAAAAACAAAAAATGGTCCTAAAAGTAGTTCATGTTAACCTTGAAAAAGGCCACATTGATTTATCCCTCAGACGGGTCACAAAACGAGAAAGAATCGAAAAAATTAAAGCTTGGAAAAAGGATCGCAAAGGCGAGGTACTTTTGCGTGCAGTCGCAGAAAAAGTGGGCTTGCCTATTCATGAAGTCTACCAGACAGCAGGCACAATTCTTGAAGAAAAGGTTGGGTTGTACGAGGGATTTGAAAAAGTACTCAAAGAAGGTACAGAAGCCCTAACCAAACTCGGAATACCTGAAGATATTGCCAAAGCTTTCGCACAAGTAGCAGAAGAACGTATTCACATCAAACTGGTAAAAGTTAGAGGCGTACTAGAAGTTCGCTGCATGAAACCTAATGGTGTAAAATGTATTCAAGATGCATTTCTAAGCGCTAAGAAAGCACAAAAAGCGAAAGATGTTAAAATTGAATTTTGCGTAATTGCTGCTCCAAGATACAGCGTTGAAGTTTCAGCAGACAACTGGAAACGTGCAGAAGACCTTCTCGATGAAGTGAGTCAAAACGTAGTTACAAACATTACTGAGGCAGGCGGAAATGGCTCCTTCAAAAGAGAGAAGCAATAGGTGAACAAATGAGGGAATCAACTGACAAAGTAGTGTGGGGTCACATAGAGAAGATTGGCAAAGGTACCCGAGCAACCTACGACCCTGCCAAAAAAACCATGACTTTCTGCTTTAAGCGAGACGCACAGACCACAAGCGAACAGCTAAGAAAACTTCGCGAAACTTTAATGAATGAACTAAAAGAACTCGGTTATAATAGCCGCATGAAATACAACGGAGAAGTAATTGCAGAAAGCATAGAGGAACAAGAAGTAGTTCTTGTGAGAAAGAACCATCAACTTATAATCAAACTAAATAAGAAGGGCTCTGGGAAAGAAGAAAACAATGTCTCAGAGGAACCAACTTAGCCTTTTCTTTGAAGCTTTTTAAGAGATATGATTTTTAGTCCTGAACAAAGATTCTTAATATTTTTATTCTCCATTCCTTCGAATTTGTAAAGAATATATCCTTAATTAAACAAAAGATAACTCAAAGAAAGTCACTTTAGCGGAGAGTTGAAATTATGTCACATAAGGGAGAAGCTTATTCAGCATCTGGCGCGATTTTTTTAGATAACCCAATAAGAAGACTGATTCAGCCGCCATCTGGGATCATAGAAAAACTTGGCATAAGTCCAACCGATGTTGCTATGGATTTTGGATGCGGCCCAGGTTATTTCACAATTGACTTGGCAAAAAAGGCAAAACATGTAGTGGCAGCTGATATTTCCCCAGAAATGCTGAAAAAAGTCCAGAAAAAAGCTGAGAAGGCAAAAGTTCAAAATATCCAGTTTTTGCAAAGTGACGGCAAAAACATTCAACTTGAAGACGGCTCACTTGACGTGATACTGCTCGTTACAGTTTACCATGAAGTTGGCGACAGTGAAGCCGTTTTGAAAGAGTTTGGCAGGGTCTTAAAGCCGACAGGCAAGCTTGCCATAGTGGAAGTTATAAAGAGCGGCATTTTCGCGTTTGCGCCAAAACAAAACCCAGAAGTCATAAAGGCTGAAGTAGAAGCAGCCAACTTCAAACTCCAAGAGATGACCCCTTACAAATCTTATGGCGTTTTCTTGTTTACTAAAACATAACTGATTTGTTTATGTGAAAAATGAAAATGGCATGCCTAAACTTTTTTGTTGAGCTCTTTTTGAACCTCTAATAAAAGATAGATAAGTTTAGAGACCTAAGCTGTTGATTACGTTGCCAGAATTGGCATCAATTACCAGCACAATTTTGTTTCCTTTATGGTCAAACTTTGCGAACCATATTGGAGCATGCAACAACTCCACGTCTCCAATATCAGAATCAGTGTGTATCGACTGAATCATGTGGTATTTCGAGTGCGCCTTTCGTTGATTGAAGCTGATCAACCAAAGTCTTTGCTTGAGATTTAGCAACCTCTTCGCTTATATCACCATTAAGAATTTTAACGCTCTTGGGTAACTTGGAAATGTCAAACAATTCTCTACCATCAAGGTTGAATTGGTATTCGCGCGGTTGATAATCAGTCAGCGCCTTTAATGCAATCACAGGAAAATTATAGTTTTCGTCCAGTTGCTCGGTCTTTCTCATTCCACCGCCAACACCCATACCCATTCCCCAAGCCATTATTCTTATCCGCTTCAACCCAAGAATACCGCTAAACAAATTGCCGGTTGCAAATTGCCTCTCGAAAGCGCGCCTGCGTCCTCCTCCGAAACCGCCACTCATTCCGCCAAATATTACGCCCATCAAAACCGCGGTTGAAGCAGATTGTGCAATTTGCGCAGTCTCATCCGCGGCGGTTATGCTTGTTCGGGCTGAAACGCTGACAATCCAGTAGGGTACATATGTGAGGCTCATTTCTTCCTGCGTGGAGTCCTCATGTAAGTGTCTATGCAAAAGACCTCTGTCCATAAGTGGTGTGATTATTGAATTTGCCTGGTCAACTGTTGCAATCTTCAAAGCGAGCATTGTCTGTTTCTGGATATTAGTCCAACCTTGGGTTCCCAAAGTGACCCCATTGCCACAATATTCGCATGTTATAACCATCTCGCCGAACTTTGGTGTTATAGGGGCTCCGCAACTGGGGCACTTCAGTGATGATACTCCCGAAGGAGCAACAACTGGCGCAGTTGATGTTGCAGTGGGACTGGGAGCATTTAATCCTGTGCTTGTTCCGCATTTAACACAGAACGCTGCATCATCTGAAAGTTGAGTACCACATTTGTGACAATACATTTTTCCACCGACCTTTTTATAAACAGTTCTTTCTCTTAAATTTACCCCATAAAAGAAACAATCATGCTTTTCTGCAACCCAATCTGCACCTGATTTATTAGGGGTTTTTGGGAAAACAACTAAATAGTTGAGCTCTGAAATGATAGATCTATGTATAAGAAACGTTCCCACAAGAAACTGTATCTTGGCATACTTCTTGTAATTATTTTAGCAGTTTCAACGGCTGCAATTGTCTATGCAACTCAATCTTCCAAACCACCGGCAGCTAAGGTTGGAGTCCATGTTGGTGATACTTTCACTTATAAACTGTCAGGTGAATCAGTCTTAGGCAGCTTAGATGCAGTTACTCCAGCTTATCTCTCGGAATATAACGACACAGACTACTACCAAATCACCATAACAGCAGTAATTGGCTCTAACGTGTCTTTTAACACGGTATGGCGATTCACAAATGGAACTGAAATTACGAGCCCACAAGTATTGGATATAGCAAGTGGAAACAAAAGTGATACAAACGGGTTTTGGGCTATTTATCCCTCAAATCTAAAGGTATCTGATCTACTTCGTCCCACTGGATTTGATGAACAAATCGTTAACGCAACTAATGAACAAGCATATGGTGCTATTAACCGTCAAACAGATTTTTGGCAAATAGAAAACCAATTCGTTGATTCGAACGACCCAACAGGCAACACAATGCAAGACAACTACATTGGCGTCTATTTTGACCAGCAAACAGGAATGCTCGTTAACTTAGAAAACATTCAACGTTACAACAACCCGCAATACAACATAATAATAACTTGGGCCCTAACAAGCTCAAATGTTTGGGCTGTTCAATAATTGGCCTATTAATGTTTTCTTAATCTTTGAAGCAAACCTGTCATTCCTTAGAAATCAACTTAGATCGACACCGGCCAGTTTCTAGGCAAAATCAAGAGGAGATTCGCACTTTTCAACATCAACAAATCTATTGCCTAGCAGAAGTAGACGAAAAAATGAAATAGCCCATCAATGACAAGATAAAGCAAGAGGAACAACCTTGTCGTTTAAAGCAAAAATGCAAAAAGCAGCTAAGAGCAAAGACTCACGGATCATTTTGGCGTTAGATTTTCCTTACGAATCTCCTGAAAACCGACACAAAGTGATTGATAAAGCACAAAAAATCCTCAATGCAGTTCACCCTTATATTTGCGCAGTAAAAATAAATCACCACCTTGTTCTTCCACTTGGAACCTTTGATGGGGTGCAAGATCTTGTGGAGCAAATCCGTGGGCAGGGGCTGCTAGCAATTATGGATGCCAAAGTAAACGACATAGGCGCCTCAAACCAAGTTATCGCAGAATACTATTATGCAGCTGGTTTTGATGCCTTAATCGCTAATCCATTTGTAGGTTGGGACGAAGGCCTAAAGCCACTTTTTGAAGTCTCGCAGAGGCTTAATCGAGGTGTGATTCTTCTTTGTTATATGAGTCATAAAGGGGCAAGTGAAGGTTACGGTCAAATAATTATCGATCCCCAAACTGGCGAGCAAATCCCGCAGTATGTTTCTTTTGCGAAAAAAGCCTTGAAATGGGGCGCTGACGGAGTCGTAGTCGGTGCAACTTATCCCCAGAAAATAACTGAAGTAAAACGAATTATTGGAGAAGAAGTCCCTATTTACTCACCTGGGGTTGGTGCTCAAGGTGGCGCCGCTGAAACTGCAATTAAGGCAGGTGCCCGCTACCTTATTGTGGGGCGAGAAATTACTCAGGCAGGCGACCCAGCTCAAACGGCAAGTCGACTTTGTGATTCAGTAAAAGGGATTTAACGCGTTTTTACCTGTTGCGTTTGTTTTCCCAAAGTTCTTTCTTTAACAAATCACGTACTGAAGATCTAATTACGCTGCTTCTGCTTGGATACATGTTTGCACGAACTAATTCATCTAACCCTTCCAGATACGCTTCTGGTAGTAGAACTGTTACAAGTTTCACTTTTTTTCCTCCCTTAAACCATGTTAGCGATATAACATGTGGCAAATATAAAAGTTACCAGCAAACCCTAACTAATCTGAGCAACAGAAAACTTCGCTAAAGACCAAACAAAATATTTTGTTTAACCACTTAGATTCTACAAGTTTCTAAGCTGGTTTAGCGTTCCCAAGTATGTGCCATCCAGCAAGTACAGCTCCGCATTATCAACGTCCACGGCTTCCGAACGCAAAACAGGGCCAATCAAAGCTTCGCTGCCGATTTCTTTTCTAGGTCTGGTTTCATTTACGGGTCTGCCACCGAGAAAATCGTTAAAGCTGGGCATTATAACAATCTCTTTTGTTTTTAGACTGATGTTAAAATGTTTTCTAAGTGTTTCCGTCACTTCTCCCTGAATTTTTACGTTATGTTTTTGCAAGAGAATCTTTGCTAAAGCTTCGGAGTCACAGCCTGCTTTCATCCACACTTGTCTAGTAATCTTAAAGCCAGCAGGATCACGAAAAACCACAACTGGATGTAAATGTCCCATAATCCGACCTGGAAAGCAGCGACGGTAAGTCTACACCTGGGAGAACCGCGAAAAACGATAAAAAGAAAGAGTCGCCAGAAGCCCAAATTTCGCTATTCGGACAGAAACCGCAAATTCTTACCGACTTGGAAAAGCTGGATATCAATGCCCTGACCCCTTTGGAAGCCCTGAATAAGCTTTATGAACTACAACAGAAAGCCAAGGCGGTATAACTGTTAAACATTAACGCCCCATGATGGATTATTCACCAGCCGCTTTCCCTAAATCTGAAGTTCTATATTTAAGTTGGGGTTGCCTGTCTCTAAAAGTACTACCTTGTTCCAGTACTATCGGTTCATTTTAAACTCCGTGATTTAGCATATACTCAAATATAGTAAACATATTTAACATGGTTTAGTAAGGAGACCGCTATGAGGCTATCGTATACAGAATGTAATTCCTACGAGACCTGGTATGCTTTGAGAAAACGAGAGCTTCAAAGGCGTTCGGGAGTCCCGATATTGAATCGGACCTGGTTTCAGACTAAACCTAGAGACCCGTTACCCTGGAATGAAAACCACATGAAAGCTGCTTATAATAACTTGTCCACACTTCTACGGCGCGGATAATATGCTTCTTATTAACAGGATAGTGGACTTCAATTTCTAATTGAAGCAATCGTTTGTTAACTAGCCGGATAATTCATCTTTCATGGATGCGAAAATATAAGCCAAAATACTAAAACAAGATGGTTCGCTTTGGCATTTGTGGGCATATCGCTATTATGCATCGCGATGGACAACACATTATTGAATCTAGCGCTGCCCTCGATTGCTAGCGGACTTTGGTTCGAGCGATAGTGCTCTCCAATGGATTGTCACTTCTTACATTCTAATCTTTGCCGGATTGCTTCTCACCATGGGCTGTATCGGTGACCGATACGGTAGAAAGAGAACCCTTCAACTCGGCCTCCTGTTATTTGCTGGCTTCTCCCTGGGGGCTGCCGCCAGTCATTCAACCGGGATGCTTATTGTTATGCGCGCTCTAATGGGTGTTGGAGCCGCCATGATTATGCCATCCACCCTGTCAATATTAACAACTACATTCCAGGACCGAAATGAACGGGCACAAGCGATAGCTCTGGGCTGGAGTTTTCGCCCTCGGGATGGGAATCGGTCCGCTGGTTGGAGGATGGCTCCTCGAACATTTTAATTGGAATTCGATATTCTATATCAATAGCCCTATTGTAATAGCAGCTTTGGTTGGCGGTAAATTTTTTATAGAGGAATCCAAGTCGGATAATCCACGAAAAATAGATGTTACCGGCTCTATTTGTCTATTGCCGGTCTATTAGCCTTAGTTTATGGAATTATTCAGGCTGGAGTCGATGGGTGGACTGCTACCGAGGTCTTAATTTCTTTAGTGACCGCGATAATTTTGCTAATCATATTTGCCCTATGGGAGGCCCATTCGCCTCATCCAATGTTGCCGATGAAGTTTTTTAAGAACCTCTCTTTCACCGGAGCCAGTTTAGCGTTAACATTAGTGTCATTCGGTTTAGTGGGAGTTTTCTTTTTTCTCGGTCAATACTTACAATCAGTATGTGGCTATTCAGCCTTACAATCTGGAATACGCCTGTTACCACTCGCGATCACAGCCTTCATAGCGGCGGGTTTTTCGGCCCGTTTAGTGCGTCACATTGGAACAAAGTTTACGGTAGGAATGGGTATCCTCACCGCCGGAATCGGATTTTTTATTTTGTCCCGGATAATTG
>CAVYJU010000006.1:0-12792 GCA_963768895.1 Candidatus Bathyarchaeota archaeon | reverse complement strand
TAGAATTAACTAAAGTGCAGGGTAGAATCGGAATAGATCAAAATGCTTCTATAATTGAGGAGAAACATTGTGCTCAGGACAAGGCGAGTGCCGTCAACAAAGGTATAGGAACTACAGGAAGGGGAGTGGGACCCGCTTTGGAAGAACGAGTGAGACGCACGGCAAAACTTGCTAGAGACATTCCCGAATTAAAAGCCTATATTACTGATCAAGTGCAAGAAGTCAACGAAGGTTTAGATCAAGGCAAAAAAATACTTCTTGAAGGTACACAGGGCTTCATGCTGTCACTGTTTTTAGGCGGCGGTTATCCATACGTAACTGGAAGAGATACAGGCGCTTCAGCGATAGCGTCTGAGGCCGGAGTAGGACCAACGAGAGTAGATGATGTTCTAATAGTGTACAAATCATTCATTACACGAGTTGGTGCTGGACCATTACCAGGAGAAATAACCAAAGAAGAAGCACAGAAAAGAGGTTGGTTTGAAGTCGCCGCAGGAACAGGCAGAGATCGACGCTCAGCGCCTTTTGACTTTGATTTGGCTAGAAAAACGGCAAAAATAAATGGTGCCACACAGGCAGCAATGACAAAACTAGACTGCATATTTCCAAGTTGCAGAGGCGCCAAAAAATATAATGATCTGCCAAAAGAGGCAAAAGATTTCTTATCTGAAGTAGAAGACAAAACAGGAGTAC
Source organism: Candidatus Bathyarchaeota archaeon (assembly GCA_963768895.1). Taxonomy (GTDB): domain Archaea; phylum Thermoproteota; class Bathyarchaeia; order Bathyarchaeales; family Bathycorpusculaceae; genus Bathycorpusculum. The sequence goes on along the minus strand of CAVYJU010000006.1, from coordinate 12,099 downwards.
CAATCGTTTTAGTTGGCACAGGTCCGGAAGCAATGGAAATAATAGATCGTAGGAAATAGCAACTTTTATTTCCTAATATTCAAATTCTCTTTCAAGGTGCAATGCTATGATGACGCCTAAGCGTTTAGTTAAAGCTTCAGCAAGCCTGTTTGTCCTTCTTTTTGCAGCAGGATTACTTATTGGAGGATTAGGCATTTATTACATCACTTATTTGGATGTGAATAACCTAAGCAGTCAAGTCTCACATCTGCAAAGCCAAGTCTCTGACCTTACAGGATTCCAAAACGCCACTACTCAAAACATCACTATATTACAGAACGGCACATCTCTCGAAAACATCTACCAGGGAGTACTTAACTCCGTTGTGCTCATACAAGGCTCGACCAGTACAGGAACAGTACAAGGCTCTGGCTTCGTTTACAATTTTCAAGGTCAAAACGTGGTTTTAACTAATTACCATGTTGTACAAGGCACGACTGGCTTAAGTGTTACATTCTCAGACGGAAATGGCTATTCAGCCACTGTTCTCGGAACAGATCCTTACTCTGATCTAGCAGTTGTTTCAGTTAATAATGCGCCAGCCTCAGAATTTAATCCAATCACAATTGTAAGCTCCTCCACGCTCAACGTTGGTGAATCAGTTATCGCAATCGGTAACCCATATGGACTCGTAGGTTCGTTGACCACGGGCACAGTCAGCGCATTGGGAAGAACAATAACCGAAGACACCGCCGGAGGATTCGCGATTGCCAACATAATTCAAACAAGCACACCGATAAACCCTGGAAACTCAGGAGGACCACTGCTTAACGCCGTTGGAAACGTTATTGGCATTACAACAGCGATTGTTTCTAACTCACAAGGCTTGGGTTTTGCTATCCCATCAAATACCATATTAAGAGAAATATCAGCGTTAGTAACGTCAGGATCTTACCATGGCCACTCATACCTGGGCGTAACCGGACAAGATATGGATTACACAATAGCCAACCAAACCGGAGCCAGCGTTACTTACGGTTGGAAAATTGCCACAGTTGTAAGTGGAGGACCATCCGATGGCAAATTAAGAGTGGGAGATGTTGTAATTGCCCTCGACAACCAAACAATTCGGAACAACGATGATCTGGCAACTTATTTAGAAGAACACACCTTACCAGGCGACAGCCTAGTAATAACTGTTGTTAGAGGAAACTCGCAAACGCCAGTAACTGTTGTTCTTGGAGAAAGACCAGCGTCTGGATCATAAAGCTGTTTAGAATTTTCTCTTTTTCTCATCTTCATTTGTTGATAGCAAGTTAACTTTCTATTGCAGTCAACTTAGGAAGCGACTTATTGTCGTGTTTCTTGAAATATATATAAATTAAAGATAATATGCCTGTTTCCGAGAAAAAACTATTTTCGGGGATATTTTGACTCGGGGAAAAATTTTTTTGGTTGATTTAGTTCAGCAAATTGCAAGAAGTGGTACCTACATTTTATCACCGTGTAGACTACGCCCGGACTTAATTTGTTAATTTTTAGTGGGATCTTTAGCAAATAAGAACAGAATTGCGGCAGCGGCGACAGCGGCAACTCCGAACATAATCATTATTATATGAAAGTTGTTGGAGTATAGGTTCAGTATCAATCCACTTATGCTTGTCCCTAAAATGAGGCCAAGGGACCGAAATGATTGGTGTAGAGACATCATCGTGCCTCGAAAATCTGGAACCTGCTCAAGAATCAAACTTACAAAACTAGCCGCGTTTACACCTACAAAAAAAGTTGCTGTCAACCAGAAAGATAGTGAACCATACACGAAAGGTACAAAAGTGAAAAGGATTTGTAAAAAACCTACAAATAATGCTGCTACGATGGCGAGAAGCCATCTGCCAGCTCGGTTTATCAAACGTGCTGCAATTAAACCACCGAGGAACCCAGATGCTGAAGCCATCAAACCAAAAACTGCGCCGGTACTTAATGAAACCGAGAAATACGTTCTAAAGAACGTAACAGCGTAAACAACCAAAGCTGAATTAATGCCAACAAGAACTGCACCAATCACGCATGCGATTGCAGATTTATTTGTTAAAATCTGTTTGAAAGCCTTCAAGTATTCTGGCTTTGTATAAACTTGCTCGTCGTGGTTTTTTGAAGGAATGAAAAGCAAACAAAGGAGTAGGCTAGCCATGGAAATTGGAAAGATAAACCATAACAAAACCGAACGCCATCCCACTGCTGGCGCAATAATGCTAGTAACAGGAGATACAACAAGATTGGTTAAGAATTGGCTTGAAACTACTAGACTAATTATCCAGCCTCTTTTTTGCAGGGGCAAAAACTCTCCAATTAATGTAAAAATCATTGTGCCCACCATCCCGCTTCCAATTCCATCAAAGACTGGAGAGAACAGAACTGTTGAAAAATTCGAGGCTAAGAAGTAAATCAATGTTCCTATTGCATAACATGCGATCCCCAAAACCAACAAAAACTTATGCTTGAATCTGACCGCCAAGAAACCCAAAGCCAACCCAATCATAATGCCTGTCAAGTAACTGACTGTAGAAAGCTGGCTCATGGTTCCAACAGAAACATTGAACGTTTTAGCTACGTCTTTGAGAACTATATTCTGAAAATAAGAAGTTGTGTATATCGATAAGTTAGCTAAGAATAGTGCTGTCACGAACAATGGAAGCTTAAGGCTTTTTGCGACTTTGGGATCTTGGGCCACTCATGTTTTTACTTTTATCTATTCAATTAATATATTAAATTAATGTAATAATGTTTAATTCTTATTAAAAAGGCTGAAAAAATATGCGATAATTCCAGTGTTTATTCCTAATTTAAAATTAACAAAAAATTTCAGTATCAAAGCAATTGCAATGCCAAACTTGATAGTGTTGACAGGAAAAACAAATCTGCAGCTGACCAACCTAATTAGAATACGGTCGGGTTGCAATGAAATAGTTTCCAATTAGTTCCTCTAAGTTAGTTAAAGTTTTTGTTTAGTTTTCCAGAAAGAAAAACGGAAATTGGGGAAGATTTCGACTGTCCTGTCGATAATTCTATTATAATTAGGTTGGGACTAAACAGTACCCTGTCCATTTAGCGGTTTTAACTGCTGGTCCATCGTAAGATATCATCAGTGTCTGCCCTTTGAATTCACCAAAGCCCTGCAACTTTAATTGAACTGAATAGGAAGTGGTTCCGACAGGAGATCCGTTGGCGGGGTTGAGAGAGGTTGCGCCATTGTACACAATGATCACTACTCCTGAAAATCCGTCGGGCGCACCCTTAAGAGGCCCCGTCGCCATGGCGGTAACATACCATGTTGCATCGGAATAACGGTCAGCTACGCCAGTCTTACTGTAATAAACTAAATTGAAAACGGAATGAGAGTATAATGCATAGGTGGTAGTTCCTATATCCGAGTTGACCAGTGACATCACTTTGTGCTCCGATCTCAATCGTTATGCCGTCTTTGGTAGTCCACGAATATACAGGAGGAGCTGAACTTACAACCCCGGTTGTCGTGTTCCATGCAGGAACCTTTTGCCAGTGCGTCGGAAAAGCCAGCACTGGAGCTATAGTAAGTAGCATCAAAAAAACTACCATAGGAGCAAAAATCTTTTTTCTGTTCGTTTCTTTTCACCTCCACTGATCATCTTTGTCCTATGCTTAATATCGGAAAAATACTTAGTCATTTTTCTTCAGCAAAGCACGGAGAAAAGTTGTTCGAAACCCAAAATATCCAAAAATCACAGGAATCAAACAAAACTAATCAAAATAAAACCATCAATCCAAAAAAGCGCAATACAAAAATAGTTAATTTCATTCTATGGAAGTTAAAATAGCCTTATTCATTTTTCTTGCCCATGACTCGGTTATCGATTAGACGTTTTATTGTTTCTTTTTCATATGCGACTCTTAGTTTCAAGATTTTGCCTCCGCGACCCCTTTCACCTGGAAAAAATCGGGCTTCGACTAAACCGCGACTCTCCAACTCAGTCAGTGCTCCTCCTTTGTGGCTTCTAGAGCCATACATACTGGACTTCGGCAGTTTTCCGCCATTTACAATTTTCATCAAAGATCTCCAACCTGCTTTTTCTTGCGTAATTTTTCGTCGCATATAATCATCTATAAAAGCGCTTGTAAGATAGTCAAAGGCTCTCTTTGATATTTCATCGACAAATTCAAACTTGTAATCAGAAATAACTGCAGGGTGTTTTGAAGCTTTCTCATTTTCGGCGGTTTGGATGAGTGGATTGACTGAGGAAAAAGTCGCAATTAGGTCTTGGCTTTCCACTTTACAGGGTTCTTCTTCGACAATGATATTGTGTTGCTTAGGTTTGCAGATTTGAATTCTTCCTGAGCTATCTCTGCAAACCACTTTAAGATTTAAGTTGAAAGCGCCAATTTTTGCAGCTTCAAGTTTGGCCTTGCTTGTCGTGACTTGGAATGGTTCAAGTTTTTTTTCCTTTGCGTCAAAGAACTTGCTTTGATTATTGAACCGTTGGGAAAGGGTCCTAACCTTAAGACCAGGTTGCAAATCGTTTTCTACTCTAACTAATAATCCATGCTCTCTGGAAACATTGACGATATCAAGGCGAACTTCAAATGTTTCGACCAACCTTGACTTTTAAGGGAGACAACAGACTTGCTTGCAAATTAAGGTGGGCAAACATTTCTTCAGATTGACAATAAGCTTGTCGTCTCTCTTCAAGTTGAATTTTGGCCTCGTCAAACCGTCCTTGTCTTTCAAGAGCCCAAGCGTAAAATAATTTTAAGCGTGATTCGAACTCGGGTTGGGATGAGACCTTAAGCAAGTCGAAACATTCATTGAAGTACTTGTCTGAATACTTCCACTGATTTTTACCCGCAGAAAATACAGCCTTAGCTATTACCCCATTTACTAATTGATGCAAAAGAATATCAGGCGGTAGCTTCTTGAGTTTCTCAAAATATTCTTCCGAGCGTTTTGAATCACCAAGTTTGGTGTAAATCACCGTGAGAGCGAAGTAAACTATTCCTTGGACTACTAGTGAATCTGTCTTCTCAGATATTTCCAGAGTTTTTAAAGCACATGACAGTGCCTTCTCAAAATCGCCCATGCGTTCAAAGGCTTGTGAGCTGAAAGCATAGGCGTAAACCAATCTAAGATAATTGCCTAATTTTGATTTCTCTTCGAGTTCGATAATCTTCGAGTACATGTTCAGCTCTTCGGGGTCAAGCAGACAGTTACCAAAGGATCGGCCTGCTATGGAATATGCACCTATTAGCCAATTGATGTCTCCGAGTTCCTCAAACATGGCAATCGAGCGCAGAGACTCCGCCAATCCTTCCCGCGGCTTACCAAGCCTAACACGGTATACTCCAACTCCTATCAGAGCTAGAGCCACATCCCAGAGAGAGTAATCTTCTTCAAAAATTCGTAGAGCGGCCGCATGATTCTCAAAAGCGGAAACTAAAATATTTCTGTTAGCGAAGGCTCTTCCTTTATTTAACAAAACTCTGGCATATTCCAACCGGTCAGCAGCGGCAAAAGGTTCTGCTTCATTTACAAGTTCCATTAAATGATCAGTGTCGCCATATTGAAAAGATGCTTCCATCGCCTTCCTTAATGCGCGTAACCTCAAAACATCTGTTTGGGCATTCTTCGCCAGCTCTTCGAATATTATCATTGCTTGACTGAAAATCGAGTTTGCAAAGTAAGCGTCGCCCAAGCCTTCCAAAGCGCTGGACTTTTGACTTTGGCTATTAAGGTCTTCCCCAATTGTGCGAACTACATAATAAAAGTGTTTTATGGCTTCCATGTTGCTAAATTTTGCGAGCGCGACTTTGCCTGCCTCCAAGGAGTATTTCAAGGCTTTTTCCTTATTTCCTGCTTGGCCATAATGATACGCTAAGTCGTTTATAGAGAGAGCATCCGCTTGCTTTTCTATCTGCTTCAATTTTTTCTGCGATTCTTAAATGGTACTCTTTTCTTAAAAGAGGAGGGATTTCTTCGTAAATCATTTCCCGAGATTTTGCGTGACCAAACATGCAACAGTTTTCATCACAATGTATCATCAATGTAGTTTTTGCAATCTCATTTAATGCTCTGAGAACAACTGCATTGTCTTGAGAGACTATAGCGGAAATCAACTTGGGATCAAATTTTTCTCCGACCACAGAAGCCGCATCTAAGATTATTCTTTGCTCGCAATTCAAAGCTTCTACTCTTCGGGAAATAACGTCCTTAACTTTTTTCGGAATTTCAAACTCATCAACAGTCAGCCCCCATTGAACATTCGCTTTCGCGAGATTTCCTTGTTGATGCAACAACCTCAGGGATTCTACCACAAAGAGAGGATTACCAATAGAATCGGCTGCCAACTTATCGACAAGATCCACGCTAACCAATCCGCCCAGCATGTTTTCTGCGATTCTGCGAACGTCTTCCCGGTTCGAGCCTAGCCAGCTTCACTTCCCGATAAAGACCTTCACGTCCCATTAGAAGTAGTTCTTTGGATAGGGGATTGGGATGACCTTCAACATTTGCACAAAGTTCTTCGCTTCTGAAAGTTGCTATAATGAAAATTCTTTCACAAACTGTTTGCCGCGCAAGATAATGAAGTAACGAGAGAGAGGCTGAATCTGCCCAATGAATGTCTTCTAAAACCAAAATCAATGGTTTTTTGATTGATAAGAATAGCAGTTCTTTAGCGACTGCGCGAAATGTTTGATCCTTCTGAATTTCAGGGTTGGTGTTCCGAAATGTCTCATTTGCATCAGATTGGTTTCCGATGAGCCAGGTCTTTAAACTTAATTGTTGGTTAACGATCGATAATCCATCATCTTCATTGCTTGAAACATAAGAGTCAAACGCTTCTATGAATGGGAAATAGGGTATAGCGACGTCGCTAAGACACCAGCCCGTTAAAATAGTTACTTGCTTCTTCCTATCAATATTAATAAATTCTGTGATAAGTCTAGTTTTTCCTGCTCCAGCTTCGCCAGAAACAAAAACAGTTACTCCTTTTCCCGACGAAGCTTCCTCTAAAAACCTTTTCAACTCTTCAAGCTCTTTTTCTCTTCCCACTAGAATTGGCTCGGCCAAAGTTTCAGAAGACAATTTTATTTTTTGCGCCCTTTTAACTTATTACGATAACTTTAATATGATATAAGAGTGCTATTTCAAATTTAGGAATAATTCAAAAATTAGTACTCACCATTTTAGAGACATCCAAAAATGGCTGGTGCATAGGTTCAAACCTTGGCTCCGAAAATGCTTTCTTATTTCAAATATTGCAAATCTCCCGATCGAAAGTTGCAGATAATTTAAGCTTGCATCATAGAGCAGAATGGAGGACCGTTTTGCGTAGCCGGCTTATATACAAGTATATTTTCTGGGTAAATGCCAATTGTTTGATGGGATATAATGATCTTATGCGTCAAACATGGTTTTTGGTTGGTAAGCTTTTTAGGGAACTCTTGATACACCAAGAAGAATTTTAGTGAAACTTATGGTTGAGTACAAGTGGGTTGCGCTTTCGAACACGACTCTTGGCATGTTGATGGCTTCCATCGACAGCACTATCGTTATGATTGCGTTGCCAGCCATCTTCCGTGGAATCAACATTGATCCTTTCTCGTCTTTTCAGTATATGCTTTGGATACTTTTTGGGTACAGCATAGTTACCGCCACATTACTTGTAACATTCGGTAGACTATCCGACATGTTTGGGCGGGTAAAACTCTACAACTTTGGATTCGCCATATTCACAGTCGGCTCAATACTGCTCTCAATAACACCTAATCAAGGTGACGCAGGTGCAATCGAATTAATAGTTTTCAGAATAATTCAGGGAATAGGTGGAGCATTCCTATTTGCAAACAGCGCCGCAATAATAACTGATGCTTTCCCAAGCAATGAACGTGGAAAAGCACTTGGAATAAACCAGATAGCTTTCCTTGCAGGCTCTTTAATAGGTTTAGTTCTTGGCGGAGTATTAGCGGTTATTAACTGGCGACTAGTATTTTTGGTAAGTGTCCCAGTTGGAGTAATAGGTACCATTTGGTCATACTTGAAGCTTAAAGAGCAATGCAATATCAAGAAACACCAGAAATTGGATATTTGGGGCAACATCGCTTTTGGCGGTGGCTTAACATTGGTTTTGACAGGATTTATCTATGGTTTGATACCGTATGGAAACTCTTCTATGGGTTGGACTAATCCATGGGTCGTTGCTTCCCTTGTCTCAGGTGTAAGTCTTCTAGTTGCTTTTCCATTTATAGAGAATCATGTTGCTGAGCCAATGTTTAGACTTGATCTGTTTAAGATAAGAGCGTTTACCGCAGGTAACCTTGCTTCATTTTTCAGTTCAATGTCAAGAGGCGGAGTAATGATCATGCTCATAATATTGCTTCAGGGAATTTGGCTTCCTCTCCACGGCTACAGTTTTGATTCAACACCATTTTGGGCTGGAATATTCATGATACCTATGTCTATTGGTTTTGTCTTAACTGGACCGATCAGCGGCTGGCTCTCTGACAAACATGGTGCAAGGTTGCTTGCTACTTTGGGCATGATAATCTCTGCAGTTGCGTTCATAGGGTTCGTTTTGCTTCCAGTCAATTTCATTTACATAGCCTTTGCCGCTGTGCTTTTTGTGATGGGAATTGGCGGCGGAGTGTTTGCATCTCCTAACATGGCATCAATAATGAACTCTGTTCCTGCAGAATGTAGAGGCGCAGCATCTGGAATGCGTGCAACAATTCAGAATAGTGCAATGATGATAAGTCAAGCTGTGTTTTTCACAATCATAATTGTTTCGCTCAGTGCCACTCTTCCAGGTGCACTTTCCGCTGCAGTTACAAGTGCTGGCGCTTCTCCACAGATAGCACACATCTTCAGTTCAACACCGGCTTCAGGAGCATTATTTGGGGCGTTTCTAGGCTACAATCCAGTCGTAACAATAATTCATACACTTCCAGCATCAGTAGTTAGCTCCATACCAACAGCAACAATGACTTATCTTACGGGATCAACCTTCTTCCCAAATGCAATTTCAACGCCATTCATGACAGCGCTTAGAGAAGCATTCATTATCGGCGCAGTAATGTGCATTATAGCTGCAGTTTGCTCAGCATTCAGAGGCAGAAAATACGTGAATGAAGAGTCAAACGCAACAAACAATGGGCAAAATACCACTCGCAAAGCAAAGCGTTTAACCTAAAAACCCTTTTTAGATTGATTTTTCTTAAGAGAACTTATGCCATCAGTAAAAGATATAATGACTAAAGACGTTGTTTCAATCGATGTAAGTTACAGCGTTTTTGATGCAGCAGAAATTATGAGTTCTAACCAGTTAGGTTGCTTAGTTGTCTTGGATGGAGAAGTGCCTGTTGGAATAGTTACTGAAAGAGACATCGTTAGAAGGGTCTGTGCAAAAAAATTGCCTGGAGAAACTAAAGTCTCAGAGATTATGTCTAAGTCTCTTATCACAATTGATCCTGATGCTTCGCTTAAAGAAGCTGCAAGGGTAATGTCAAGTAATAAAATCAGAAGACTTCCAGTAGTAAAACATGACAAGTTGGTTGGAATTCTTGTTGCTTCGGATTTTGTGCGAAATCTTGGAAAGAAATCGACTTCAGAAGAAATACTTGAAGCGGTTGGTCGTTATTCTTCGCCCTCATTTCCTGTATAATGCTTATTTTGGACAGGTCAAAATTGCGCAATGATGATTCTGAGTGGCTATGGGCTTCTTCTTATCGTTCAATAACAAGCTGAAGCTGACTTTCAAGGACAAGTTGCCTATTGGATTCTAATGTCTCTAGCATGGGAGGCTATTAAAGATAAATACTGGTTGTGCAATTTCGTTACCTTAAAGGAGAAATAAAGTTGTCTGTAGCGCAAAGAAAATACTTCACTGAAATCTCAGCGTTGGCAGATAAAACAGTGTCTGTAGTGACAACCACTGGGAAAACCTTTAATGGCACGCTCGTCGGCATTAACCCTGATACTATGAGTCTAAGCATCGCCGATGCAAAAGACGAAACTGGAAAGTTGCTTCCTCGAATCTTTCTAAATGGGAACGTCGTTGCTCAAATATCAAGCGCGGAAAAACCTTTCGACCTCAAATCATTGGCTTCAAGACTTGAAAAAGTATTTCCCACAATGGTCAAGCTATATGAAGACCAAGGGTTCATTTGGGTCATGGACAAAGTAAAACTAACTGAAAAAGGCGTTACTGAAGGTTCAGGTCCAGCTGCTGATCGAGTTCAGAAAGTATATCAAGCGTTTATGAGTGAAGTTAAACCTTAAATAAACCAGCGGAGTTGTTGCTCCTCTTTCTTCTTTTCTTCTGTTATGCTCCTTATAATTCCAAATGATTCTAATGTTTTTTTGATTTCGATGCCACTGTCTTCAAGCTTGGATAAATCGACTTGGATATTTAGGTACTTTTCAAGCATTGTTAACGCGTAACGTGCGGCATTTACGTCAGGATCCATTCCGGGCGTGTCAACCAATAACGAGAAGCCTTTCATATCTCTGATTCTTGCCAGTCCTATGGATAAGCCTGCTATTCCAAAAACATGTCCAACCATCACTCTTGTGCCCAAATCTAATGCCTCCTGCATTGTATCTAAGTCCGTTGCTGTGCTGTAAATAGCAGGAACTTGTTGTGCCTCATCTTTCTTGAAGCCTCCAATGGAAATTACAAATTTACAACCATATTCTTGGGCTAAATCAAGAATTTTTCCAACCAATTCGTATTGTCCGACAGTTGTAAGAGCTTGAGTGTTTCCAAACCAAATAATCAAGTCTCGTTTGCCTTCCTCTTGTTTGACATAGTAGAGTTCGTTTATGGGCGAAAGGGCTCCGCCATTCTCGGTTGTTACCGCAAAATCTTGGAATGATGACGAGAAAATTTGAATGAAACGTTTGGCTTTTAGTTCTTTTATTAAATGAAGCGCTGCAATATTAGCGACAAATCCAATTCCGGGTAATCCTTCAATGAGGATTGGATCGTTCAGTTTTGGTTTTTCGCTTATGTCTATTGAACAGACCATGGTTACATCTCACTTCGATATTAGACAAACTATGATGATATAAGCATGTCTAATGTTAGAGAAAGTAAATTTTCGCAAGAAAAAAATGCTATTAAGGAAAGTTACTTCCAATTGCTTGGCTTCATATTTTTCAGGCTAGTGTTTTTTATAATTGAGCGGTGATTCTTGTTTAGGTTTCGCCGTTGAGTTTTGAAATAAAAGAAAAAGATTTGCTTGGCAGGATAGGAAAACTAAAAACTAAAAGTGGAACAGTGGAAACCCCACTTTTATATCCAGTAATTAACCCCAGCATCCAACTTGTTACTCCTAGACGCCTCAAAGAGGCGTTTGGTTTTGATGCAGTAATAACTAACGCTTACATACTCAAAAAACGTTTTGAAGATAAGCCTGCAGAAGAGGGTTTACATAAATTTCTAGATTTTGATGGCGCAATAATGACGGATTCAGGAGCCTACCAGATCCTTGTTTACGGCGGAGTTGAAGTTAGCCAAAAAGAAATAGTTGCCTATCAAGAACGCATTGGAAGCGACGTCGCTACTATGCTTGATATTCCCACAGGTTGGAAAGTGACTAAGGAAGAAGCACAAGAAACCGTTGCAGAAACTTTGCATCGAGCTAAAGATTTCTTTAAAGTCAAAACACGGGAAGATATTTTGTGGGTTGGGCCAGTTCAGGGCGGTAGACATCTAGACCTTGTTGCTAACTCGGCGGTTGAAATGGGAAAGCTGCCTTTCCAAATTCACGCGCTTGGAAGCCCAACTGAAGTTATGGAAAGCTACCGCTATGACGTTTTAGCTGACATGATATTGACCGCCAAGAAAGGGTTACCTATTGAACGCCCTTTGCATCTGTTTGGCGCTGGGCATCCGGCTATGTTTTCGTTAGCGGTTGCGCTTGGCTGTGACTTTTTTGATTCGGCAGCATATGTTTTGTCTACTAGGGAGGGCCGTTACATGACTGAGAATGGAACATGGCGGCTCGGGGAAATGGATTATTTCCCATGCTCATGCTCAAGATGCACTTCAGAAACGCCAAGAGGGCTCGAGAAGAAAACGAAGAAGGAAC
>CAVYJU010000005.1:0-54275 GCA_963768895.1 Candidatus Bathyarchaeota archaeon | reverse complement strand
CTACATGCTAACCGCTATTATCATGATTCAAGTTGAAGGAGACCACATGGTTGAAGTCGAAAATGAAATAGCCAAAGAAAACAATGTCCTTTCAGTCTACGACATAACCGGAGAATATGACGCAATCGTCTTCGCAAAATTCCGAGACAACGCTAGTCTAAATGCTTTTCTAAAAAAATTACTTACTGAACGCTTCATCAAAAGAACCACTACATTGGTTGCCTTCAACGCCGTAAAGGAATTTAGCAAAATAATTTAATTTGAGATAATTTGTATCTGAATCTACAGAGCATTAACTAGCCAAAGTTGCTAAAAATAAACAAACAGAACTGCAAATTTTAATAGCCTTCAGCAAGTACTTTATCTTGAAATCAAAAGAGGATGTTTAGGTTGAAAAGCCTCAAAGGTATCTTGGTTGTAGGAGAAAAAAACATTTTCTCCGACCTCACACAAATCTTTGTCATCGCCACAGAAGCCAACACAATTTTATCAAACATGTTTAAAATGGGCTACAAAGAAAAAGAGTTAACCGAGTCCATGCATGCAATGCAGTTGCTTGAAAAAAAATCTGATGAAATAGCCTTCAAAATAAGCGAAGACATCACAAGTGGCGCTATCAGCCCTAACATAATAGATAACCTTCTCGAAAGTGTGCAAGTGGCTGACGACATAGTTGACACATACTATTACATTAGCAGAGAACTAAATCGAATGGCAAGAGCCTACTCAGCAGGCTTCCAAGAACACCAAATCGACTGGGACTCTGTGTATGAAAATATGCTTGCCCTTGCAGAAAAATCCCTCCTAAAACTCAAACAGGCACTTTCCACATCCGATATGTCAGAAATTTTGCAGATGAGAAAAGAAATTGAAGACATTGAAGAGCAAGGTGACGACATAAAGGATCAGGGATTTGATCAGGCTATACAGTATTGCGGCGAAGTTGAACTTTCTAGAATTCTACCATTATCAGGAGCTTTTGCACAAATGCGACGATATTCTTGATTCGTGCGAAGACTTCTCCGACCTAATAGTTTCAGTGGTTACTTCCATTCTCAAGTGACAACAGGCATGCTTTGGCTCTCAATCGCAGTTCTTGTATTAACTTTCATTGCTGTAATGTTAGTTTCAGGAAACAACCTATCCGCATGTGTCGGTCCCGCCATAGGATCAAGAATCATAAGTAAACGATTCGGCATGCTTACTGGGTGCTGCCGGCTTTTCGCTGGGGCTTATTGTCCAAGGCGTTGGAATGACAAAAACAGTGAACATGCTGTTGCCGAATGCTGCTTTGCAGTTTCGAGCAGAAGCTTTGCTGGTTGCAATTATAATTTTTCTTGTTGCCGACTTAATTAGAGCACCAATTTCTGTCAGCATGTCATCTGGTCGGTTTCTTTGCAGGTTTATCAATTGCAATTGGTGTATTTACAAACGGCGCTTATGTGGCTGAGGTTGTTGCCATGTGGGTTGCAGCGCCTCTGATCGCTATAGTTTTTGCTTTTTATCTTATCAGGGCAATTAATAGGAGAACGCCAAAAAATGTTTGGCGAAGACTACAAACTTACAAAATTTTGCTTATTATTTTAGCATTTTCTACTTCATATGTTCTGGGCGCAAATACGATTGGTTTGATAGTTGCCACGGGCGGTTTTGATTTAACAACCGTCGTATTGGCAATCGTTGCAATATTTATTGGGGCGTTTTATTTGAGTGCTGGAGAAATTCGCAGGGTTTCTCAAGAGCTTTTTCTTATGCGGTACCCGAACGCGATGACTACACTTTTGACTTCAACTGTTCTTGTTGAGGCTGCTACAATTTTTAATATTCCACTTTCCAACACTCAAGCTCTGTCTGCGGCGGTTTTAGGAACAGGAATTTCTTACAGATCCAAGTTTGTTTCGCTTAAGCCGTTCCTGGTGATAGTGTTGAGCTGGATATTGGCGCCTCTGTTAAGCTTCTACAATAGGGTTAATCATTGGTTCCATTTGTAAGTCAGTGTTTTGATTATTGTTTTACCAAGCATCTTTTTTAAATGTTCAGTTAGTAAGAGTTTTATTGCAAAGATATTTCAGTTTTTCATAAAAGTTATGAACATTTATTAACTATGTTTATATTTATCTGAACATATCAATTGGTAAAATTAAATTGGTGTTACTATTGAAAAAAGTTTCAAAAATCAGAAGAAACATTGAAGAACTGATCATCATAGACGCTCAAGGACAACCACATAGCATCTTCCAAAAAAGAATTCTCGGGGGCAAATTAAATGGCAACTAACCAACAAAACGCCACCGGATCCCAGATGAAGAAAACTCTAAGCCTCTCAGGACTAACCATCAACGCCATGGCATTAATTGCCCCAGGCGCATTTCTCTGGCTTACTTTCCAATTACAAGCTGCACAGGTAGACCCCTCAGGAGTCTCAACAGCTCCAGACATATGGACTGGTCTGGCCCTAGCATTAGTATTGTCTTTCTTAACTGCCGCTTCCTACTCATGGCTATCCCGCCGTTACCCAGACGCTGGCGCAGGCAGCTCATACTACTTTGCTCAACGTGCTTTACTCGACCGAGGCAGCAGCAACAAAACTGCCCGAAGCGCAAAGTTCTATGTTGGCTGGCTTTCACACCTTTACTACTGGGTTTATCCAGGTGTCATGGTGGGAATGATGGGCTTCTTCATAACATACATCCTCTCGACAGTCGGCATCGTAATAACTCCGCTAACTGAAGTTGCAATCGTAATCGTATTCGCTGTTCTCGTAGGTTTCATTGCTTTCCGAGGAATCAACGGCTCAACTCGAACAAACCTTATGATCAACATAGCGCAACTTGCCATGCTCATCGGCGTAACGGGTCTCGCACTTGCATACCGCTTCATAAACCCTGACCATTTAACGTACACCTTCGCAAACCCTGTTGGCCCTTTAATACCGAGCAGCGCAAGTCACATGCTCTTTCAGGCTACCATCGCCATACTTGTCCTAGTCGGTTTCGAATCCGTAACTGCATTTACTGGTGAAGCGAAAAACCCCAAAGATGTCCCAAAAGCCATTATGCTCTCACTCATCATTCAAGGCGCATTTGCCTATCTGCTAGGATTCTATGGCGTGCAAGCATGGATGAACTCACATTACTCATTTGCAGCTGCCGCAGTTTCCAACTCTCCAGTAGGCGACATGATAATTCAATCGGTTAACGGATTGTTCGGCGGTGGTGGCTTCATTGTTATGCTTGTTGTCGCTGCCGTAGTTGCAACGGCAATATTGGGCACAACTTTATCCTGCATGAACACGGGTGTAAGAGTAACATTTGCTATCAGCCGCGACACTGAGGTTCCAGAACCACTCGGAAAACTCAACCCTCGACACGGTACTCCAGCCATTGGAGTATGGGTGATGACTATAGTTACAGCTGGAATTGGTGCATTCGGTGTCCTGTCACTGACAAACCTCACTGCTATGACATTGCTATCCAACTTTGGAACATTCCTGCTTTACGGTGTAACTTGCATTATAGCACTCTATGCGCTGGCTCGAGAAAAACGCTCAATCCTAACCAAATACATAATTCCAATCGCAGGCTTTGCAGCAAACGTTGTCATGCTAATAACAGTCGTCTGGCTTGGAGTCATAGGTGGAGGCGCTACTCAAACTGCAGCTCTAATGGCATTAATAATAACTGCAATATGGCTGGCAGCAGGATTCGGATACTTTGCATTGAACTCAAGAAGTAAGGAATCAAGAATCCTTCCGTTCCCAGGTGGCAATGGCAAATAGACATAAGATGAGCTACAAGAAGCTAGCAAGGACAATTGCTAGCTTAATTAAACCCTTTTTATTTGTATTGTTCAACCGAATTTATAGATTATAACAAATTAATCAGTTATTTTGGAAAAGACATTAGATTGATATCGAGCATTTGTGTCAAGGGACATTAGCAACCATTTTACGAAAGCAAGAATCAATAACTTTTCCGGTTTCTTCTTGCTCCCGAAACCGTAAATCCTTAACAACCGCATATTTTTTATCTTTTTTGCTTTTTCCTGAAAAGCAGTCCAGATTTTATAAAGAATTGTGAACAAATCACAACCGATCACAATCAACTTTATATAAACCTCTAAAATATGGACTAACTTAACAAGGGAGAAAGGAGGCAAATAAGTGAAATATCTCAAAAAAGAAGTTCCGGCAATGTAACTGGAGTATTCCACGATTTGCCTTTTTGGACTTGCAGATAATTATGTTCAAATTGAATAGCATTTGTACGAACTATACCGTTGTCGGCGTTTCTTGCGTTAACCCTTTGCCAACCACTAATTTCACCTGCGATCTTCAAAGTGAGAGGGAATAAAATGGAAAGATTTTTAGCTTCAGTCAACATTTTCGTTGAATCAACTCAAATGGATAATGTTTTAGCGGCGCTATCAAAGCTGAAAGATATTGAAGAAGTCTACGAAGTAGCTGGCGAATACGACATTGTAACATTAGTTTCCACTTCTACGACTCAGAGGAATTTCGTGATATTTTGCAGAAACAAATCATGAAAATTAAAGGCGTAAAAAGCACAATAACTACTATAATATTGCAGCCGCACAAAGGACATAAGTGCCGACACGGAAAAGACAGCTTATCATCAACCACTTAGTTGGGGATAGGAGCAATAGTGAGACAAATGTTTTTTGGAGTTTCGGATTAATTGATCGATGCAGTTCAGGCGCTATCAGTCATTCTTATTCTTGGAGTAACAATAGCACTAGCCAAGCTAATAGCGCCTTACATCACAGGAGTCTTTAATCGAAAACCGAGCCGTTTAGATAAAGTTCTTAATCCAATAGAGGACTTCATTTACAAAATTACTGGTGTAAACTCCAGGACAGGCAATGGGTTGGAAACAGTACTTCGTTGCGGGTTTATTGCTTAATGTTGTTATGATGATTATTGGTTTTCTGATCCTTATTTTCCAAGGTAATTTGCCGCTTAACCCAATGGGTTTCTCTGGCTATACGTCCTGACCTTTCTTCTATGCAGGTCGTCTCATTCGCAACAAACACGGATCTGCAACACTACAGTGGTGAAGCCACCTTTTCAATCTTGAGCCAAATGGGTGTTCTACAATGGCTTCAATTCACCTCCGCAATAACAGGACTTTGCATGGGCATAGCTTTTATCCGAGGATTAGTCGTTGGCTCAAAAGACATGGGCAATTTCTACGTTGACTTCACCCAGATCTATTACTAGAATTTTCCTGCCATTAACAATTATAGCTGCAATCGTTTTTCTCGCCCTAGGAGTTCCACAAACACTCAATGCCTACACGACAGTAAAGACCGTGGAAGGTGCCGTGCAAACAATCTTGGTGGGGCCAGTAGCTTCTCTTGACTCTATAATGCAAATTAGGCACCAACGGCGGCGGATTCTATGGGTCAAATGCGGCCTACCCATTCATGAATCCCTCCCCAATTTCGAACATTTTAATGATTTCGTTGATGCTTCTGCTCCCTACCGCGTTGATCTTTGTTTTTGGTGAAATGATAGGTAAAAAACGTGAGTCGAGACCGCTTTTATGGGGTGCGTATATCCTATTTGGGCTTAACTTAGTTTTGGCATTCATTCCAGCTCTTCCGTTGGTGGCACGAGGCATCGAAACACGTTTCGGCGGTTTCATGTCCTCTTTCTTTACAGTTACAACTACCGCTGCCACGACTGGGTTCAGTAAACTCTGCTTTACTCGGAAATCACCCACTTACGTTAACTTCAGGCTTTTTAGGAATGTTTATTCAGTCAATTCCAGGCGGGAAAGGGCATAGGCATGATGTACATGGTTATGTACATTATCATAACGGTCTTTATCGTTGGCTTAATGTCTGGAAGAACACCCGAATACTTGGGCATCAAAATCACAGGACGCGACGTCAAACTTGTAATGATTGCGTTCCTCATTCACCCGATGATAATACTTATCCCCACGCTGCTATCTTATGCCACAGGTGCAGCTGCCGCTTTAGGTGGCAACTCTGTAGGATACGGCTTTACGCAAATTCTCTGGGAATTCACTTCAGCAGCCGCCAATAACGGCTCAGATTTCCTTGGAGTCTCAGCAAATACGCCGTTTTTCAACATAGCAACAGGAATAGTCATGCTAATTGGTCGTTATGCACCCATAGCTATACTGCTGGCGCTTTCAGGTTCGATGATCGGTCGGAAACGAGGCGGTACATCGGGTCTTAGAACTGACAGTCCCGTATTTACAATAGTTTTGGTTGTTAGCATAATCATACTTGTAGTATTGACTTTCTTTCCGTTCCTTGCGTTGGGACCAATTTCATCATTTTTTGGAGGATTAACAAATGGCTTCTGAGTCAGAAAAACCTATCCAGATCCCACCGCAAAGCAAGCCATCAGCGCCTGGAGGCTTAAGGACTGCTTTCTCAGGAAAAGTTCTGCTTGACTCAGTTAAACGATTAAGCCCAAAATCACTAGTGAAGAACCCAGTTATGCTTATTGTAGAAATAACCTTCTTTATTGTGGCAGCAATGGCTATAGTTCCACAAGCCTTTGTACCAATTGCTAATCCAAGCCTGCAAGTATTCTACGTTGAAGTCGCAGCAATTCTGCTTCTCACTGTTTGGTTCAGCACGCTATCTGATGCTCTCTGCGGAGCAGCAAGCAAAAAGTACTGCAGGTAGTCTGCGAAAACTGGAAACCGAAGTCTCAAGCAAGAAAATAATTACTGAGGGCTGGACACGAACAATAGTTAATCTGAAATCAACTGAACTTAGAAAAGATGACCTCATCCTAATCGAGAAAGATGACATTGTTCCTTTAGATGCCGATGTCCTTGAGGGAATTGCAATGGTTGATGAATCGCTGGTCACTGGAGAATCAGCCCCTGTCAGGAAAGCACCTGGGGACTCGCTAATCGGAGGCTCGCGAGTTGTCAGTGACACCCTAACGGCAAAAGTTACGACTAATCCGGGAGAAACTTTTATTGATCAAATGATAAAGATGGTGGAATCTTCCAAAAGACCAAAGACACCTAATGAAGTTGCAATTACAATTGTCCTTATTGGTCTAACTGCCATATTTACCATAATTATACTTGCGCTCTTAGGCATGTCAGTCACGCTTGGCTTAGGTGCAGATCTATCAGTGTTGATTGCGCTTTACGTTTGTCTTCTACCTACGACAATCGGTGCTTTACTGCCAGCAATCGGTCTCTCAGGCATGTCTCGACTTTACAAAAGCAAGATTATCGCAAAATCAGGAAAAGCCATTGAAACTGCGGGCGACACTGACGTAGTTCTATTAGACAAAACTGGAACAATAACTGTTGGTAACCGACAAGCAATACAATTTGTTCCATTTGAAGGCTATTCTGAAGAAGATGTTGGAGAAGCTGCTTTTCTTTCATCATGGCATGATGATACTCCTGAAGGACGAAGCATCCTTAGATTGGCTTATGAGAAAGGTTTTGTTCCAAATGAACTAAACTCCCTTGCAACCTCAGAAGTCTTTCCGTTCTCTGCCAGTACACGAACAAGCGGAGTCAAAGTAACATCGCAATCAAACTTGACTCTTCCAAAAGGAGGCAAAGTCATTCTTCAAAGGCAGAGAATGAGGCGAAAAACCTCAGAGGCCTCCGGCGAATCGATGGCTTCAATTCTTGAACCTGAGATTAATGTCCTTAAAGGTGCTCCAGAATCAATCAAAAAACTGTCATCTTCAGTTCCACAAAACTATGACCTAATAGTCGAAGGCATTTCTTCAGCCGGAGAAACCCCCATAGCCGTCTCAATAAATGGCAAAGCCATAGGAATAATTAGGCTAAAAGATGTTCTCAAAGAAGGAATTAAAGAAAAAATACAAGCATTAAAAACAATGGGCATACACCCAGTCATGATTACGGGTGACCAACCGCTTACAGCAAAAAGTATAGCCTCCGAGGTTGGAATCGACGAATATGTCGCTCAAGCTAAACCAGAAGACAAATTCAGCATCGCAAAGAAGGAACAAGCAGACAGCAAAATCGTTGCCATGATAGGTGACGGAACTAACGATGCCCCAGCGCTTTCCGCCGCTGACGTTGGGTTAGCCATGAACTCAGGTACAGAAGCAGCTAAAGAAGCAGCCAACATGGTTGACTTGGAATCAAACCCTGCAAAAATAATTGATGTGGTCATGTTGGGCAAGCAGTTGCTTATGACGCGAGGAGCAGTAACAGCCTTTAGCATCGCCAACGACATCGCAAAGTACTTTGCAATAATGCCGGTTTTATTCGGCGCTGCCATTCCTCAACTGCAAGCTTTGAACATCCTGCAACTTGGCTTGAAAAGTGCAGTCTTGTCCGCTCTGATATTCAATGCCATAATTATTCCGCTGTCTAATTCCTCTTGCCATGCGCGGCATCGCCTTCAAGCCTACAAGCACAATGACGCTCTTCCTCAAGAACACACTAATCTACGGTGTAGGCGGAGTTATCGTGCCCTTCGTAGGAATCAAACTCATAGATTTGCTTCTAGTTAGGATGTATTTCACATTTAGGAAGGAAAAAAATGACTGAACAAAAAGAAAAATGGAACTTCAAACCTATCATAGGCTTAGCATTGGTTTCGCTACTAATTTGTGGACTATTTTACCCCTTCCTTATAACGGGAATAGGCCAAGTTTTCTTTCCCAACCAAGCTAACGGCGACCTTGTCCAACTAAACGGGCAAACAGTCGGATCAAATCTAATAGCTCAAAACTTTACCTTGCCGATTTTCTTCCATACAAGAAATGAGACAAACCCGACAACAGCGTCAGCATCAGGCGTCGACCCAGATATTACCCTTCAAGATGCTTACTCACAAATACCCGGCATAAGTAATGCAACAAATATCCCAGAAGCATCTTTAACAAACATTGTTAATCAGAATCAAGAAGGAACATTTTGGATTTTCGGCAACCCATACGTTAACGTCTTGAGAATCAACCTCTTGCTCATAAAAGATTATCCCTCAACCTACGGTAATTTCTCTGGCTAATTCAAATGCTTTCATTACCATGTCTTAATGTTACATTCAAACTTCGCGCGATTAGGTTTGCAACTTTTCTGCCCCAATCCATACGTTTGTTGAGCAAAAACACATATTTCTATTCAAATGACAGGCAAAGTATAAATAACGAAACCCATGTTCAATGGGAAAGAGACCCATATGCCAAAACTATTAGCATTCGTAGACATATTTGTAGAATCTCAAGAAATGGACAATGTTTTAGCCTCACTTATCAAATTAGAACATCTCCAAGAATTATACGAAGTTACAGGAGAATTTGACATTGTAACTTTAGTTTCAGCCACAGACATAGAAGAATTTCGAGATATTCTGAAAAACAGAATCATGAAGATAAAAGGCGTAAAAAGCACTGTCAGCTCAATTGTTCTTAAAGCTCACAAAGGACCAAAGTGCATCGAAGAAAACAATACGCCAACAACCTCAACAGTTTAAGAATGAAGAATTTTATCATAATATTCTTCTTCTATTGATTGCAAGTTTAAAATATTTTAGAAGAAAAAACAAAAAAATGGTTGATGTTTTAGGCTACATCGGGGATAAGACGATGGATGTTTCTGTGCGGGTTACATTTGGGTCTTTTTCGATTATTTTGTAAACCACTTTGTTTATGTCTTCAAGACAGGTGCTTCTAATATTACGATTGCGTCGTACCTGCCGAAGATAGCGTCGGCAACAACGGTTTCTTTGACTTCTCTTAATCTCTTAACGACTTCTAATGATGTGCCTAGTTTTGTGCTTAAGAGTATGTATGCTTTCATTCTTGTTCCTCATTTGTTTTTTTCTTTGATTTAAGAAGAATATTATTCTTTTACATATAAGTCTTGTTTAGACATGTGTTTAACATTTATGAATAATTATGAACAAATCACAAGCATATTTATATTCTGCTGGGCAACTAACTAAGTATAAAAGAAAATGGTGAAAATATGTTTGGATTAATTGATATAGCTTCAATAGCAGCAATAGTTGGCTTCATTCGCCTTTGTAATATACAGCATAAGGGTAGAACTCAAAACCAAAGTATAAAGTCGAGACTTCGATAGAAGTCTTCAAAATAGCTACCCGATCAAGACCCCCAATATTTCCAGGTGTTTCTTGGCTCATAAAAGATAAATTTCTACTTTCTTTCCAAATTTTCTATAATAACTGGTTCAAACTTTTTCCAGAATACAGTACCGCTATTACTAAATGAAGTCTGACGGCGTACCTATTTTTTGAACAAATAGTGCAGAATCATGCCTTATGAAAATGAGCGTACCACTTACCCCGCATTATGCATAAGTCATATGGGTTTTACAATCTTCTATAGCTTTTATGTTGTGGGAACTTCTATTGTTATTGTGTCCTCTAAAAATTCTGGCTTCACTTTCTTATTCAAACCATATTCAAACAAGGTAGATATTACTTCGCAAACATAAACACTCCAATTCTCACCTAAATTGTGACGCAAATGAAAAATCTCTTTGTTGTTCTTAATGTGATGATTGTAATTGAACCAATTTCCGTAATGGCCGTAAAACTCTTTTATAAGATACGTAATGCTTTCGCGATCAAAACTAAATCCCAAAGTATTGAGAATGTCTTGCGCATTTACAGAACCTGCTTTTTGGGCATCAATAATTAGGTCTTCTTTTGGGCATGAGCTAATTATTGCAGAAAAACTCTTTTGTGACATATTTATTGAAGAAAATCGTTTGTTATATCTATAAAATAAACAATAATCTCTAAGAACTCTGTTTACGATAGCGTTTGGGCTAATTCCATCGCTTTTGGCTTCTTCATTTAAAATATTGAGCCATCGTTCATCTATTCTAAAAGAGCGCCCGATAGTTTGGCTTTTTCCGCTGCTCAATTAAAAACAAGCTCCTATTATGGCTATAATTTGCGTTACAATATAACTCTTTGTATTTATTCAAATGCAGTGTTTACTGAATATTCTTATGGATCGATTCGCATGCCCTTAAAGGTTTAAATGGTGATATAGAAACAAAGAAAATCTCGTTAAGGTTCTTTTGGTAATTTATGAGCCAATGCTGCTAGAGACGTCAGCTGAATGCCTAAATCTTCAAGGAGAGCTTGCCACTGAAACAGCCCTGTCAATTGATGAAGCTCTACAAAAATGGAGAGGACAAAGTTTGATGTAGTTGTTTGCGACTTTGACAAGCCCTTAACAAACGCTTTCGATTTTCTGAAAAAACTTAGAGACAAAGGTGATGAAACTCCTTTCATCTTGTTTATGGTTAACAATGAAAGAGAACTTGCCATTAAAGCCCTTAGTTTAGGTGCGAATGGATTTGTTGAAAAATATGGCGATCCAAGTATTGTATTTCCAAGTCTAAAGAAATGCATATTATCTGTGATAGGAAATTAATAGGTAGCTAAGAAGTTTAGCATTGAGTTATAGTTTACTGGTCTCCTTTTATTTCATGGTGGGTTGAGTCTACGTGCATTTCCATTTCTAAATTAGTTTCGAAGGTTTTTCCGCAGACAGGACAGCTGATCTGATTAGGTTCTAATACTCTCAGTGGTGTCTCTTGAGGTGACATGATTGACATTTGTTCAGCGGTTTTTCCAACTGCAGGCATCGTCTCGGCGGGCACCATTGGCACTGAGGCTTTCTCAATTGTATGAATCATTTTAGTATGCGTATTCAAGGCTTCCATTGTCATGAAGCCCATCCCGCATATAGAACAAGTTAATTCCATATTTGGCATAAGCACTCTATCTAAAACATGAATCACGCCGTTGTCCGCTTCAAGGTTGTAGTTTGTAATGATTGCGTCATTGATTTTGGGGTTTACATGAAGATGCCATTTGTGGCCATCAATTTTGATTTCTTGACCTTGAGTTGTTTTAATGGTATCCATTTTACTGATTTCGTTAATTGTGTGTTTTCCGGCAACTATGTGATACATTAGAACTGCCGTCAATTGTGGTGGGTTCTTTAGTAGATCGTCGAATTTACCTTCAGGGAGTTTAGCAAAGGCTTCATCATCTGGCGCAAAAACAGTAAAAGACGCTTCACTTCTGAGCATGTCAACGAGTTCTGCTGCTTGAATTGCTGAGACAAACATTCTGAAAGTTCCAGCTTCAAGAAAAATATTAACAATATCTTTCATCATTTTCTCCTCCAAACTTAACTAATAGCAAGCAATCCCATTTTCAAAGCTCTAACTTACCCTTAACTTGGCAAAGATTATTTTAAGATGTGTGACTGTGAACAAACAACTACAACTTCACCAATCTTATTTGCTTCATAGTTTTAGAAGTAGGAAGAATCGATTTTGAACTATAAAACTTGACGGTTTCAGTCTTCATCTAAATCCAAGACTATGGTAAGTCCGTTGGGTTGCGCTTAATTATTTAAGCGAATCCTTTTGTTTTCTTCGACTACAAACGAATAATAAGCCACTGGGATTTGAACAATGAATGGACCATGACATATCCGTGAGCTTCTCTTTTATTCGTTTACAGAGTCTCAAAGAATAATCGTTTGGCTACTTGAGGCAGTAAAAACCTGCTTGCATGTAGGAGTACCAAAATAGTTCAACCGTAGAGAATCCTGTTTTTTTCAAAAGCGACAAATGTTCTTTTATAGTTATTGGATGATATTCGATGTCAAATCTCTTTAGATGCTCCTCAACTGTTTGGTTGCTTCGTCCTTTTGATATTTGAAACTGACGCCAATTCTCTTTGCCAATTCTGGTACCTTCAGCCGTAGTAGGTCTAATGTTTTCAAATGTAACGTAAACACCTTTAGAAGACAACAGTTCAAAGCAGACCCTGGTGGCTTTTATTCTACCACTAGGCATCAAGTAATGATGCGATTGTATAGCGGTAATTACATTGAATTCCTCATTGCGCTTTTCCAGTTTTTCGGTAGGACAAGGTTGAAGAAATTCAATCTCCGTAAGACCTTGGTTTGCAAGTTTCTCTTTTGCTGCCTCAAGCATTTGTGGAGAAGGATCAACTAACACAAAATGAATGGCTGGAAATTCAGTTGCTGCTTTTTCAACAAGTGAACCTGTTCCGCATCCAGTATCTAACCAAGTCTTGGGATTAATACCTATGGCTTTTACAATCTTTATGGTCTGTATGTGGAACTCGTCATAAAAAGGGATTGTATTTCGTACTTGTTTATCATATACTTGTGCTGAATGAGACGTAGAATTGTCTGACGTGGTCATTAGTTTTCCACCTTTAATAAACTGTTTTGGCCCGTAGCAAGGTTTAACCGTTACTATAGAAAACCCTTTGGTGATATCTATGATTTATAGAAAAGAGGATGCAATCTATGTTGAGAAGAACTGCGTTCAAATGCGTATTTACAATAGCAAAGAGCAATGTACACAGGCAGCCGTTGTCTATCAAGAGACAAAAATTGGTCATTGTGAAGAATTCTTACATAAGAAAAGCTACTTTATTTTCTACATAATAGAGGGCAAAGGAACTTGGTTCATTGAAGAGATGCCTTATGATGTTAAGGCTGGTGACGTAGTTATTGTTCCACCGAACAAAAAGTTCTACTATAAAGGTAGCTTGAAACAGGTGTGTATTACGTCGCCTGCTTGGGAACCAGAGTTTGAGCAACATGTCCGCGATGTAAAAATAAAACTCTGATCATTGCTTTCGGACTTTATACTAACAAGGGTGCGAGTCGTTGAGGTGAGGCCGCTGGGATTTGAACCCAGGATCGCATACGCCCCAGGCATGTATCCTGAACCATGCTAGACGACGGCCCCAATTTCATATTTTGACGGGATTAAGACCCAATGGAGATAATCGATTACAGTAATTAAACTTAAAGCTTCTGGCTTTCCCGCAACTTCAATAAGCACTGTTATAAAACATTTAATTTGACTGAAGAACACGGATTCTAATTTCTGGCTCACATCGATTAGATAATTGTTTAGTTTCAAAGAAGTATGTTCTTGCCTCATTCAAAATTCAATTAAATTAGGACTTAATGAATTGTTAGTAAGAATTAAGACTTCATAATGCTTTACTTTCTTTCCGTTGTTTTAGAAGCATTGCAAAAATAACTAATAGCGTCAGGGCATTTTGAGGAAAAGGCAGTTGAACAAAAACATCGGAAACAATACCAATCGCAAGAAATTCGAAGGCGTTTTGCTAGAGTCAATTGATGAAGCATTTTCAACTTTAGGAGATAATGTAAAAAGGGTAATTTATTTTCACTTAACAGAGAAGTTTATGATTACAAAAATGGACATTCCGAGCAAGATCGACGATTTCTCGGATGCTCTTGAAAAAATTTTTGGATTAGGTGCCAGAAAGTTAGAAATTCTAATCATTGCTAAACTTCATGATAAAATCAGTTGTGACTACGAATGGAAGGGTCCAAATTGGCTTGTTCCAGATTTAACTTTTAGACAGTATGTTGAACTGTCGAGGTCATACTATGAAGATAGGGAAAAAATTGGTCCAAATAGAGGTAATAATAGATGCAGAAGAACAACAACAAGAACAACGAGCATAGCGATTGCCTCCCGGTTTTAATTGACCTTATTCCCGACCCAGCCATTATCATAGATAGCAATAGAATCATCGTAGCCGCAAACAAGCATTGTGGGAAAATATTCTGGTTACTCGAAGGAAAAACTTGTAGGAAAAAACTTTGCCGAATTAAGCTTTATCGACGAGGAGCTACAAACAGCGATTAGATAGAAAATGCAAAAAATAGGCTTGAAGGCTCAAGTATCCCTGCTTATGAAATCAAAGTTACGGCGAAAAATGGAGAAGTCAGATGCCTAGAAGTTAAAGGGAATCGAATTAAGAGCGAAGGAGAATCATTGGATCTTGTTATTTTTCGATGATGTTACAGAAAGGTCGAAATATCAAAAACAACTTCAGCAAAGTTTGATTGAAAGTGAAAAAAAATTCGAGAGTATGATCAAATCTGTCAAAGATGCCGTAATCGTGGTGAATGAGGGAGCAAAAATTACTTATTGGAATCCCTCTGCCGAAAGAATATTTGGATATAGCTTTAAAGAAGCAATTGGAAAAGATTTACATCAGCTCGTTGTTCCAAACACTATTTGCAAAGAAGGCAAAAGCCCGCATTGATGAAAGCCTAAAAACATTTGCCGAAACAGGAACCGGCTATTATACAGTTGGAGAAGTTGAATTAGTTGGTCGACGCAAGGACGGCAGTGAATTCCCAGCGAAATTGACAATATCACCAATAAAGTTAGATGGAAATTGGAACGCCGTCGGATTAGTAAAAGACATGACAAATAGAAAACAAATCGACCTTAAGATGACTGAAGCTGAACAACGCTATGATGCTTTATTTGATCAAGCTCAATTAGGCGTTCTATTGGTTGACCCAAAAACAGCTGCCTTCATTGAATTCAATGACATAGCACATTTACAACTTGATTATTCGCGAGAAGATTTCAAAAAACTTACAGTTTTTGACATTAGAAGCGTAAGGAATCAGCCGAAGAGACGAAGTTGCATATAGCGGAAATGATTTCGCAAGGTGGAGGAGAATTTGAGACATTACACTTGACAAAAAATGGTGAAATTCGAAATGTCTTAGTTACTACGAGAGTTATTGAATTAAATGGCAAAACCTTGCTACATTGTATTTTTCACGATGTCACCGAACAAAAGAAGTTGGAGAGCAATTTACGAGCAAGTGAAGAACGATTTCGTGCAATCAGTGCTTCTGCAATGGATGCTATAATCTTGGTCGATGAAGAAGACAAAGTGATTTATTGGAATCCCGCTTGTGAAAAAACGTTCGGTTTCAAAGAAACAGAAGTAACTGGAAAAAAGCTGTCTGAATTGGTAATTCCTGAAAAAGGCCACAAAACTTATAGCTCTTTGCTAAACGAATTAAAATACAACTCAATTTCAAAAAGATATTTTGAGTTAACAGCTCTGAAAAAAGATCGAACTGAGTTTCCCATAGATCTCTCGGTCGTATCTGCAAAACTAAATGATAAAAGCTGTCTATTATTTACAATTAAAGACATTTCCGAACGAAAGCAGATGGAAGCATCTGTTAGCCAAGAGCGAGCTATGCTTGAGAATATCACTGAAAACATCGGTGCCGGGCTAGTTATAGTCAACAAAGATTACCGTATTCTCTGGACAAACAACTATTTGAAAAATCTTACCCCTGACCTAACTAACAAAATATGTTATTCAACATTCAACACGTTAAACACGATTTGCCCAGATTGCGGACCTAAAAAAATCTTCGAAGGCTCCACAATTAGATACTCGAGAGTATCTAAACAAAGAGTTACAAGATAGAGGTTTGCCTTGCTGGTTTGAACTCATCGCCACACCACTTAAAGACAAAGATGGAAAAGTCGTTGCAGCTTTAGAGCTAACAGTTGACATTACCGAGAAGAAGGAACTTGAAGAGAAAATCCGAGAAGAACGCAATAAACTTGAAGCCATTACAGAAAACATCAGCGCGGCTCTTATGTTACTTAACAAAGACTACCAAATTACTTGGATGAACAAGTTTGGCAAGCAACTTCATGGCGAAGTAGTGAATCAAACCTGCTATTCAGCCATTCATGGCAATAACCAAATCTGTACAGACTGCGGAGCAAAGAAAATTTTTGGCGGAAAGGCACTGGACGTACATCAAATAACCGTAAGTAAAAATGGCAAAACAAGCATCTTAGAAGTTACTGCTACCCCGATGAAAGACAAAGAGGGCAAAATTGTTGGTGTACTTGAACTTGGAATGGATATAACTGAAATCAAAAAATTGCAAGGTGAGCTATCAAAATATTCTCAAAGACTTGAAGACCTCGTTAAGCAACGAACTGAGCAGCTAAAACAGACACAGGCGAAACTTGTTAAGTCCGAAAGGTTGGCTGCCATTGGTGAATTAGCAGGGATGGTAGGGCACGATTTGCGTAATCCTTTAACAGGCATTAAAAATGCCGCCTATTTCCTAAAAAAGAAAGGTAAAACAATTCCTGAACCTCAAGCCAATGAAATGCTAGAAACAATCGACAATTGCGTTAATTATTCAAATAAAATTGTTAGTGACCTTTTGGATTACTCAAGAGAAATACATTTAGACTTGCAAGAATATTCCCCAAGAGAACTTGATTAAAGAATCTTTAGCAATAACGAACGTACCAGAAAAAGTGGAAATACTAAATAATGTTACAGATGAACCGCTAATAAAAGTTGACCCTGACAAAATAAAACGAGTTTTCATAAACTTAATTAAAAATGGTATTGAAGCAATGCCAAACGTAGGCAAACTAACCATTGATAGCAAAGAAGTAAACGGGGCACTGGAAATTTCTTTCGCAGACACGGGAGTTGGCATCCCTGATGAAATTTTACCAAAACTGTTTGCCCCATTATTTACTACCAAAGCACAAGGCATGGGTTTTGGTCTAGCAATATGCAAACGGATCATCGAAGCACACGGAGGAACAATAAATGTGAAGACAGCCAACGGAGCTGGAACGACATTCAGTGTTTCTCTACCAATCAAAACTGAAAATGAAATTGGAGGTGAAAAAATTTGGATAGAAATGCCAAAATTCTCGTTATCGACGATGACGAAAACATAAGGAACACAATGAAAACAATACTTGAGGATGAAGGATACGTTGTGGATTTAGCGGCGACTGGAAGCGAAGCTATTGAAAAGACACAGAAAACAGCTTACAACTTAGCGTTGTTAGATATTCGACTACCTGATATGGAAGGTGTGGAACTGTTGAAACTAATGAAGGATCCTACGCCAAGAACACGCAAAATAATGGTCACTGGCTACCCATCAATGCAGAACGCAATTACAGCTTTAAACAAGAATGCAGATGCATACATAATTAAGCCTGTAAACGTTGAAATGCTTCTGAAAATCGTTAAAGAGCAATTACAAATGCAGGAAAACGAAAGACAATTTGCTGAGCAAAAAGTTGCAGAATTCATTGAAACCAGAGTCAAAGAGTTATCAACTTCCTTTTAGTCGGGCAAATTCCCTAATTCTTCATTTAGGTCCAGATTAATTCATGAAAGTTTTTTCATTGTTATTGTTACTATACAATCACGCATCTTAATATGTTGAATTTCAGACTATTCTTAACAGGGAAAAATAAGTAAGAAACGTTTTCTCCAGTGTTTATGAGGTGATAGATTTTTGGAAAAGAAAAAGAAAGGTCAATTCACTATTGAGCAACGAAAGAAGAAAAGAGAAATAATTGAAGAAAGCGGTCATCAAGTTACTGTCCCTCCAGATGTGAGTGAGGAAGAAAAGAAAGCGTTGGAACAAACTGGTGACGACGCAACTTCAGGGTGGTAACATAATATCAATAATTTCTGCATTTTCCCATTCAGAAAACGCAAATCAAAATCCTTATTGCTGACAAGACTCTATTTCTTAGTTTTTACAAAAAGAAAATTGATTATGATGTTTCAAATCCTAAATAAATAACATAGAAAAGGTGTATAGAGGCAAAAACTTTTATTAAGTTTCGATACAATTAATTAGGCAAGGGGTAAAACGCTTGATCGAAGAAGACATAATCGAAATAGGACACATAGCACACTTTTTCTCCAAAATCAACGTTGCAGTTGTAGACTTAACATTACCTCTAACAGTTGGCGAACATATACTTATCAAAGGACCATCAACTGATCTTGAGCAAACCGTAGAATCCATGCAAATAGAACGTAAAGACATCCAACGAGCTGAAGGCGGACAAAGCATCGGATTAAAAGTG
Source organism: Candidatus Bathyarchaeota archaeon (assembly GCA_963768895.1). Lineage (GTDB taxonomy): Archaea > Thermoproteota > Bathyarchaeia > Bathyarchaeales > Bathycorpusculaceae > Bathycorpusculum. The sequence continues at coordinate 35,484 of CAVYJU010000005.1, read as the reverse complement.
GTGCAACCAGTAAAAGTAAAAGATGTAGTTTACAAAAAACTTTAACAAAAGTGGCTTTGCAAAACTTGAGAGCGTAAATTCGTTCTCAAATAATTATTTTAGCGATTTTCTTCCCGAATTCTTTGCATTTAGCAAGTTCTCCTTCGGCTAAAGGTCCTGTTACCCCATTAACTTTTATTGACAGACTAGGTAAAATTAAGTTTAGAGTGGGCAATTTGTTTTTCAGCATTTGCTCTAGTTTTTTTACTGATCTGTCAGCTCTTACCTTTCCAGAATATGTTCCAAAAACCGCAATATACCTCGCTTTTAGATCATGTTCCGATAAATTATTTACAAACTTCTTCATAGTTTGAGAAGGTCTGCCCATGTGATTTGGTGCTCCAATCACCAAAATGTCGTAATCCTTTAGGTTTTTGTATTCAATTTCTTTTACATAAATGGTTGTCGTTTCCATTCCTACGATTTCTTTTATGCCTTCAGCGATTTGTTGGGCCACGATCTTAGTGTTCCCATATTTTGAGTCGTAAATAATCAAACATTTTGGCGTGTATATTCCTTCAACCGCTTCTTAAGTTGTTGTCCCTATTTTGGTTTGTCACTTATATGTTAGGGATTCTAGTAAGAAATGTGAATATGAAAGAGTTATTGGAAACTCAACGTATGATTTCTCACATTCTTTTTGGTGATGCCATCATTCTCCGCGCATCCTTGTTCTTTAGTCTTTTGAAAGCAACAGAGAAAACAAGGAGTCTCAGTAGGCTCTGGCTGAACTCGACTATTAACAAAAGTCATCTTGTGTGTGAAAAAAGATTGCAGGTTAAGGATACCATGCCTCCGTGCACTCCGGACTGATAAAGAACTAGTTGAATGTACCATTGGCCAAGTAGAAGATAAGGGCAGATGTTTTCTGCCTAAAGTGCGACCTTTCCCTTCAACCTGAAAAATGTATTATGAAACCACGCTTGTCACGAAGTGAACTGTGAAAAGATGTCCTTTAAAAAATATTGGCACCATTATCATAGTCGTTTCTATGGGTCCTTTGTCTTTATTTATAAATGTAAGCTGCATTGTTGAAGCAATCATTTTGTTCACGGCATTCCAGTATGCTGTTGATAACGTTTCTCGACTTTTCTCGGCAACAAAAACGTCGAGAAAACCATTTATTGTAGCCCATTCTTCGGGCGATTTATAGCCCAGCATCGTGGCAAACCTGTTGTTGCATGCTTTGTGGTTATCATCAAGATAGATGTAGATGGGTTGCTCTGATTTATCTAAAACTGGCGTCATTTGCTCGTACAAGCCCTTAACTAGCTCCTCGTGGTGAGCCTCGGCTGTTTGAAGTTTTTTTGACATAAAAATTTACCTATATTCAAATTATCCCTTTAAGAGGACATAAACAATTGTGACTGTAGAATTACAGTAACAAACCAAAGCAATATTCAAGAATGCAATTTTCTCATTAATTTCTCACATAACTATTAAACCTAACAATAAGCTTAGCAATTTATTTGTGCTGCTTTGTTTTGCTCTGATAACATCTGTCTTTATCATATCTTTACAAAAATAAAAGCTGTTACTTGCTTGCCAAATAGTTAAGGTATAATTTCGCAGCCGTTGTACTTCACAAAATCGAAATCTTTCAAAGATATCTTATTGCAAATGATTAATTTCTTAATTCTTGGAACTTCAAGCTCTACCGCCTTCACAAGCTCAGCAACAGTCTCACAAACTTTCCCATAAGCTTCATCATTCCAACGCTTAGTAATATTTGCATACAAGCATCGCCCCCCACAGACATTGAGAATTGAGCAGTTCACACATGGAGGCTGGTCAACAAAGATTTTCTTTAATTTAAGCGGATCAGAATCAAATATGTTGCCTACATAGTACTTTTTCATGCCCCACATTGTTGGACAAGGAATAATGTTGCCGTCAGTTTGGATAGCGTAGTTTATCCAGCCTCCGCCACAACGCATAAGGCAATTTTTCTCTTGGTGCAAAAGTGAATTGGCGATGCCCAGCAAAGGGTAAAGCTTCAAGACAACGCCTCTGCTCTTCCATCTGATCTACCCAAAATTCTGTAAGCTTTTTTACGCCTGGAATGTAGTTTGTTTTTGTCCATTGTTCAAAATTGCGCCTTTTGAAATCGTTACCCCAAAAACCAGCGTTCAATTGCCAATGAACTGAGGAAAAAGAAAATTCATTGTTTTCTAAGAGCCATCTAACTTGTTTATAGATGTCAGTTTGCTCCATGACTGTGACTCTTGCAATTAATTCGCCAGCAAAACCGTTCTGTTTAATCAGCTTTAAGTTGTTGATGACCTTGCGGAAAGTACCATTTCCGCGGTAATAGTCAGTTAAAGCTTCTTCACCATCTAATGGAAACAAGTATAGTGTGAAAACGGTTGATGTATTTTGGCTCCAGCTTGTCAAGCAGTAAGCCGTTTGTCTGAATCATGAATTCCTTTGGCTCAATGTTATCCATGATCTGCTTGAGTTTGTCGATAGCAAGCAAGGGTTCTCCACCGTAAAAAGTTAAGATGCATTCAGGGTCTTTTTGGCAAAACTTTCTTAGAAATTTGATATCATAATTGATTTGTCTTGGCAAATCATAATCTACTTCAATATCGTCACCGAAGTCCTCATCAAAATCATCAACGGACTCCCCAAAGCAATACTTGCATTGCAAATTGCAGTTCGAAGTCAGAATCACATGGAAGAACATGTTTAGTTTAAAGAAAGAGACTTGCTTAATAGTATTTTTCAGCTAACTTGCGAGCTTCATCATATTCTGAAGACTTCTCTTTTTCTTTTTGATTATCCTTGTTTTTGGATTCAGATTTTTCGGCTTTTTTTCTTTGGGGTTTTTCTGTTTCTTTCTTAACTTGTTTAAGGGCTTTCTCAGCATAACTCATGAGATCTTGATCCTTCATGACTTTTTCAGGCAATGTCTCTGGTGCAACCATCAAAGGTATAACGGCTATGAATAGAAAGAAGCTTGCAAACGAAAATGCTAAGAATGGCTGAATTAAAGGCTGATCGGCTCCAATATATGGCCTAACTATAGGAGTAATATAACTAGTGATTATGAATGGCATAACTCCAATTAGATAATAACGATTCTTGGTTCGTGACTGTGCTAGATCGCCCCAAATTAATTAGAAGAAACATCAAAAAGAATATTCCCCATGCTATTCCGTCAAGTAAGACGTAAGAGTAGAATACGAGTATATTGTCAGAAGCGAAACTAAGCAAGGCATAACCTACTCCAACCAAAGCATATGCCAAAATAACCAGTCGTTTGCGTCCAATGCGGTCAGACAAGAGCCCAACCACAAGCATTGAAATTCCTCCAATACCAAATTCGCCAAGAGCTACTATGTAACTCAAATCGGTGCTCAAGTAAATTGTTCTGCAATTGAGTATCAAAGAAAGGCGCTTGGAAGAAGTTAATAACACAGAATATAGTCCATGGAATAAAGTAAAGATAGAATGACCTTTCTTTTATAATGTTTAGGTAAGAAACTTTTGTTTGGAGATTTGTTTGCAAATGATTTCCTTCTGTTTTTAAAAAGAGAAAGAAAAACAAGCCTATCAATCTCCATATAGAAAAACCGATTATACTTTCGTTGAAACTTGTTAGAGTTGAAAGGAATCCAGCGATGGTAATTGCCATAAAAGTGAAAGCAAATGTAACTCCACCAATTAGACCCCTTCGATCAGAAGTTAAATTATCTTCAAAATATGCCAAGCAAGAAGGGAATCCTAAACCTAAAGACAAACCCCATATTATTGAAATGGCGCAGATAATGGATAAGTTGGAAGATGTTATAAGTAGCATCATAGCTGTTGAGCAAACGCCAAGAATTATCCATATTGATAATAATTTGTTGCGACCAATTCTTTCAATTAAGTGGTTTCCTAAAAATGCTGAACCTGCTATCGCTAAGTAATGAAATCCAAATATCAATATTAGTGGAATGTATCCTAACTTGAGCTGGTTTATTTCATCAGTAAATAAAATGAACAGGGGAAAGTACCAAGAAATGGAATTAAAAATTAGAATGGACGCTGCTTGGAAACCTTTTTGCCGAAAGACATCGCGCAATATGGATAGCGTCTTGGACATGTGTTTTTTCGAGTATATGTTGTCTTATGTTACTTTTAACATTTCTGAAGACTGAATATGCAAAAAGTTTTTAAGTCGTTCTGTAGAACAGATATACACTTGAGGAGAAGAATATGAAGGCTAAACAAACAAAGAAGAGAAACCAGTCCGCATTAACGCGGTTTAAGTTCTACAAGTCCTCTAAAACGCTTTTTATGAGCGTTGCCAGCGATAACGCTGGCTTTTTTATTAAATTTTGTTGCTGCTAGCAACCTATTTGCCGTTGAAACTCTATTTTCCATTGTCTTTTTCAATTCAATTACATTTTGATTATCGTAGACTAATTGAACTAATTCTTGCACCGAGTTCTTCGTCATTTTTTGGCTCAGAAGAGTCATTATATGTTTCTTATCTTTCGGGTCTTCGATGGCGCAGAGAATTGGCAAAGGCAAGTATTCATTTTTTAGGCGATTTTTTAACTCAGCTGGCTCAAACATGTCAATGAATTCTTCTCTCACCATTACCAAATATCCAAAAGCTCTGGCTGAGGCTTTCAACGCGTTAACTTGATCGTTGGATCCTTTGCCGGCTATTGCGCCTATTTCAGCTATTCCCTCGAAAATTGCGGCTTTCTTCTCAATTAAATTAATTACATCTTTAGGCAAAACATTAGTTTTCTTAAGATTAAGTTCCATCAAGTGAGCATTGCCAACTTCAAGAAGAGAGTTTTTTACTGCAGTAACAATTCGATCAAACAACATTGCGTCCATTGAATTCCTAATGGAGTATAATGTCAGAAAACTCTCCATTAGCAAGGCGTCACCTACAAGAATTGCTAAATCCTCTCCAAACTGGCCGTACAATGTAGGCTTGTTGTTTTTCGTGACAGATTTGTCCATTACGTCATCATGAATATCCATAGATGCGGTTAAAAGAAGAATCATAACTTGCAAGTCAGTTATTACCGGAGTTCTTCTGGAAACTGCGTCAGAAGATAACGAAAGAATGGCAGGGTGAATAACATCATTCCAGTTGCTTGCATACATTTCCAAGCTTTCTTTTGCTTTCTGGTCTTCCACTCCAATCATAGTCAAACGCTTTCGAGCTTGTTCCAATGATCTACCGCCTTGAGCATCAAGCATTTTCAATATTTGCGGCATCAGTTTCTTTGCTGTTGGTTTTTTGTTTGCAGCATTTTCTCTCATGTTTGTCACCAGATAGCGCATACATCTCTAACCGTATATTTGTTTTTAGGTGAACCCAATTATAGAATTTAGAAACACTCCTTTGGGGTCAAAAATGTTTTCATGTAGGGTTATTCTTCAAATTTAAGGCACTGTAAATAATGGCCGCTATTGCTCTTGAACCATCACTGTCCGGATGAACGCCATCAGGGAAATAGTCACCATGACTAACTAAAGGAGTGTAAACATCTATGATTGAGACATTGACATTGTTTGCCACTTGTTTAATGTTTGGAATTTCATTTTGAGTAATAAATTGAGGGTTTAAGTTTGCGTCATTTTTAAAAATTGGAGGGGGCGTCACAATCCAAATTTTAGGTTTGCTTGCCAGCCCCTGGAATTCATTAACAAGCTTGACGTAATTATTGACAAAGTCTGCATTAGTTTCGTTAAGGGTTGAATGAGCGTCGTTGGTGCCTAGCATAATAATTACAATTTTAGGTTCAAATTGTAAAGCGAGCTGAAATGCCGATTGATTCATGTACGGTTTGTCTGAAGTAGACGAAACTCCTGTTCCTGGATCACCAAAGTTTCCTACAACATAATTTCTGCCAAGCATCGTCCACAGATCGATCGTATATTCCGTTCCTGCGGTAATGCTGTCGCCGACGCATGCAACACGGATGCGGTTAGGTTGACTTGCATATCCAACCGTTTGTAAGATTGTAGGTGTTATGGCTAACAAGACTAATTAATAATGGCAACTCCAAGTGCTAACAACTTTATCTTAATATTCATGCTTTGCAGCTTCAGCCATTTAGACTTATAAAATAGAGAGCTTTGCTCTTAATTTTCTTAGTGGTAAAGAAGGTTTTATGTTGGACTCAAAGAAATCTGCAGTTAGATTAGTCGTAGAAAAGAAATTCGCGTTTTCTTAAATTGTTTTATCAATAATCTTTTTTAGTCTAAGCAAAATAAAAATTGGTGTGCAAAATATCGATCTTTTGTATGCTCTTCAACCCATAATAGTTATCATCATATGTTCAGCGCTCATGGTTTTCTGGTATTTTAAGCGGCACTTTCACGCGAGTGTCTGGGCATATTCAGCTATAGCTTTCTTCGCGGCTATCGCGCTAAAATACGCAGTGCAGTTTCCAACTATAAATATAATAATTGCTGATTTTGGGGCACACAGCGTAATATTAGGGATCTATTATGGTCTTCAAACAGTGGCCTTCGAAGTAGGCTTAGCATATTTGATTGCTTGGTACGCGATTTCACATAGAAAACTTGAGCGAAAAGACGCCGAAGCATTTGGTTCAGGATTGGCTTTTTATGAAAACGATATCTATTTAGGTGCACTTTCTCTTGTCAGCTTCGTTGGAATTTATGCTGTTCTTTCGACAAACACGCCAGCTGCACAATCGGTTTATAATCAGTTAATTACGAATCAACCAGGTCTTTTTGCTCCTGCTTTTCAAGCTTTAGGTTCTGTTGCGGTTGGTACCGTTGAACGAATTTCGTCCATCTTGTTTCATTTTGCTTGGGGTTATCTTTGTGTTATGGCGGTGGTTTACAACAAGAAACGCTTGTTCTTGATTGCTTTGCCTATGGGGTTTGTGGATTTTCTTGTTCCTTTCTCGGACGCGAGCAATATCAAGGTTTTTGAAGGTGCAGTGTTTAGCTTTGGCCGCTATATCGGTAATTGTGGCTTGGTATGCTGTTAAGCAAGTAAGGAAGAATCTTGAAAAGCCTAACAGTCACCCTAAAAGTCGTTTGCAAAAAGCTTATCCCTAATTCGATACAATATCTTCTTGAAGGGTCAATTGTGTCACTTGAATCAGGCAGAAAAATAGGATTAACAGCAAGTTTGATTGCAGTTATCACACCGGTTGTTATAGTGGCAGCTTATATCGTTTCATTTTTGTTGTTAATCGCATCATTAGCTACACGAACAAACTCTTCTCCTGCTCCTTTATCTTTTCCAAATTTGATGATAATTTTATTCTCTATCATAGGAGTCATCTCCTTTGCAGGAATTATTCTATTTGTCCTAGCAATGCACCGCCTTTCTCATTACTTCAATGAACCAGCAATTTTCAAAAACGTGTTATACGGGTTCATAATAAACATCGTCGGATCAATAATTTCGGGCATTTTCTTCCTAATTCTTTTAGTAAGTATGTTTAGTAGTATTCCAAGTGGCACCGCGCAAACTGTTGCTTTCACTTCAATGCAAACCACGCAACCAGTAGCCTTTTCTTTTGTATCATTTGTCTTTTCATTTTTGGTATTTCTTGGTGTAGCGTTTATTCTAGGTGTAGTCAGTTCAGTATTTTACATGCGGGCTTTCAACAAGCTTGGAGAAAAATCAGGCGTAAACAATTTCAAGACAGCCGGATTGCTATACATGCTTGGTGCAGTATTGACCATTATAGGTGTAGGTGCACTCTTGACTTGGATTGCTTGGATTTTTGCTGCGTTGGGATTTCACTCGCTCAAACCAACTTCCACCTTACCGACTTATTCCACCATTCAGCCGCCATTGACAGTTGTAACGCAAAAGAGGTATTGTACTTACTGCGGAGCAGAAAACAACAGTGACGCCCTCTTCTGTCGAGTCTGCGGTAAACAATTACAATAAAACTCTCCAGTGGAGGATGTAGCTGTGTTGCTAATTTCAGCACAATTTTTTTCTGAGTTTGTTTTGGGTTGCTTTTCTGATTTAGGGCTTGATTTGGTTGCAGGTTGATACATTTTTTGACATTATTTGACAAAATATGACAATATTTGACAAAATTTGACATTTTTAGACAATATTAGACAATGAGCTTTAACGGTGAAGTCTTGGCTCAAAAAATACCTTTTGGACAAATCTTAAAGAAGAATTTTGACGGCAAATTTTTCCTGAATTTTCTTAAGCACAAAAATCTTATATCCTAGAGATTGCTCCTCATTGACTTAAGTTGTGATTTTAATGGCAGTTAAAACAACCCCAGATTACGTAGATTTACTCAACAAAGCAGTTGAACGTGAATTTCAGGTTTCACTCCAATACATGCTTCAACATACGAAAATGGAAAAACTTGTAAGAAAAACAATTCCTGAAAACATTCTCCTAGATAAAACCACTTATGATGCTGTTGGAAAATTCCTACGCGAAATTGCAATCCAAGAAATGAAACATGCAGCAACTATTATGGAACGCATATACTATCTCGGTGGACAAGCAACAACCAAATCAGGCAAAATTACCGTTGGTGACAGCATAAGCGAATTCGCAAAACTAGGCGTAAAAGCGGAAGAAGAAGCCCTTACACTTTACCGTCAAATCATCCAGACAGCCGAAAAAATGGGTGATTGGGAAACACGCGAAGTATTCGAAAAAATCTACGGTGAAGAAGAAGGTCACTTGTTCAAGTTTCAAGAATACACAATGTTCCAAGACGAGAAAGACGAGCCAAGCAAAGTGCCGTTGGCAGAGTGGCGCAAAATATACACAGACGACTACTTTACGCTTCTAAACAAAGCAGTCTCAGGCGAAATAACCGCAATTATACAATACACAAATCAACATGAAAAAATGGCTTTCCTTGAACTCCGAATGAAAAAAACTCCACTAGAAGCTGTCGCCGAAACCAACAAAGCATCAGTTGTAAGCAAAATACTCAAAGGCGTCTTCATGGCAGAAATGGATCATCTGGAAAAAATAAGCGAACGCATTTATCTGCTTGAAGGCGAAGCAACATATAAACCAGATCCACTTCCAGTAGTCGGAGATACAGCTCAGGACTTCTTAACACTAGATCACGCATTAGAAAGCACCACAATATCTCTATACCGACAAATTATCGCAGAAGCACTCAAACGTGGCGACACAACGACAAGACGCATGTTCGAAGACATAATACTCCAAGAAGAAGATCATTACTGGACATTCGACGACTTCGTAAAATAAAAAACATCCTTCCTTTCTTTTGTTGAAAAAATAGGTAAAAACAGATTTCCGAAAACTTAATTCCGAAGCTTATGCAAAGTAGGTATGGCAGAGGCGAAGTAATGCCAGAAAAAGATTTGCCTCGTTGTGTAAACTGCGGAAAATTTATCGACGATTGTGACTGCGTTTGCCCATACTGTGGAGAAACCGCAAAATGCACTTGCTGCATAGGAATCGATAAGGCATCTGGCGGCGGATAACCGTCAGAAAATGAAGAAAATTATTGGAAGTGAAACAAACGGTAGTTGAAAGTATAAACTGGATGGCAGGCGGACCACAAGGAAGTGGCGTTGACTCAGCAGCCACCATATTCGGCAGAGCTTGTGGCTATGGCGGCTTATGGGTTTTTGGCAGAAGAGAATACCACTCAAACATCAAAACAATGCACAGCTACTTCCACCAACGTGTATCCAAACAGCCAACCCTTAGCAAATATAAGCGATGTTAATTTACTCGCTTCTTTTGACGCTGAAACAATTGTAAGGCATATCGGCGAAGTCGTGAATGAAGGCGGCATAATAGTCGATTCACGCGACTTAGAAGTCAATGTCTTAACAGGAATACCTACATTCTCTGAAGAATACAAAAATCAAGTTCGCGATTTTCTAAAGGAAAATAATGTTGGAGAAACCATCAGTGACTTCTTAGATTACGCCAAAAAGAAAAACATTCAGATATATTCTGTCCCCTACATGGAGTTGCTTAAGCAAATTGGCGAAACCCTAAAAATAGAAAAAATAAGCACTCTCACGAAAATGATAAACGTCCTGACAATCGGCATATCATTTGCTTTTTAAAATATGACAAAAAACTCGTGGAAAAAGCAATAAAAACCACCTTCCACGAAAAAATCGCCGAAATGAACATAACGGCGGTAGACCAAGCTTACGATTACGCTGAAAAAAACTTTAACGTCAACAGTTTAAAATACAAACTTGAAAAACAAGATATCAACGAACCAAGGATTTTTCTAACTGGAAACCAAGCCGTTGCAATGGGCAAAGTTCTAGGCGGCTGCAGAATACAGACATATTATCCAATTACTCCAGCAGCAGATGAAAGCGAATATTTAGAATCTCATGAAATTCTGAAAACCAGAAAAGGAGAAAATGCAATAGTTGTGTTACAAACTGAAGATGAAATTGCAGCAGTAAATTCTGCTTCAGGCGCTTGCTTAACAGGCACGCGGGCCGCAACAAGCACATCAGGACCTGGATTTTCTCTTATGGCTGAAGGCTTAGGCTGGGCTGGAAACAATGAAGTTCCTCTAGTAATAACCTACTATCAACGTGGTGGCCCAGCAACTGGCCAACCTACAAGGGACAGCCAACAAGATTTACGATTTGCAATGCATGCCGCTCATGGAGAATTTGCAAGGATAATTCTTGCTTCAGGCGACATCAAAGAATGCTTCTATGACGCTGCTGAAGTATTTAATTTAGCTGAGAAATATCAGATGCCTGTCATTCATTTACTTGATAAAGGCATGGCTAATTGCTCACAAACTTACCCAGTTTTTGACTACGCTAACATCAAAATAGACCGGGGCGAAATAGTCACCGAAAAAGAACTCGAAAGCAAAGAGTACAAACGTTTTAGATTCACAGAAACAGGTGTTTCTCCCCGAGCATTTTTGGGCACAAAAAACGCTGTACATTGGTACAGTGGCGACGAGCATAATGAAAGTGGCAACATAAATGAAGAACCGATTATTAGACGGAAAATGATGGAAAAACGAATGAAAAAGCTGGAATTAGTCGATAAAGAAGTTCCTTTGGATATGAAAGTTAAACTTTTTTGGAGATCAAAGATTCAGAAAACATTGTGGTTAGCTGGGGTTCTCCCAAAGGCGCCATAATCGAATCAATTAACCAATTAAAAGACGAAGGATTCAGCATAGGATATGTCCAAGTTCGAATGATACATCCACTTCCCTCTGCCTATCTAAAGCAGATGCTTCAAGGAAAAAAACGCAGTAATAGACATAGAAGAAAACATCACAGCCCAACTTGGTGGAGTAATAACGCAGTACACAACAATCAAACCCAACTACTATATCCTCAAGTACACTGGAAGACCATTGATGACAACCGAAGTATACCAAGCAATCAAAACAGTATTAACTGATAAAGCGCCAGAAAGGCAGGTGTTGATGCTTGGCGCATAAACCTGCAGATTTTAAAACCAACGTCTACATGGACTGGTGTCCAGGTTGCGGAGATTTTGGAATTACAAGCGCACTTCAGATGGCGTTAGCTGAGCTTGGACTTGAACCGCATCAAGTTGTAGTGGTTTCAGGAGTTGGTAATGCATCTAAAACCCCACATTTCGTAAAAGCTAACGGTGTCCATACGCTCCATGGAAGGCTCTTGCCGTTTGCTATGGGTATAAAGATTGCAAACCCTAATTTGGAGGTAATCGGCGTAGGCGGAGATGGTGATGGCCTCGGCATTGGGGCAGGTCACTTTGTCAATGCAGGTCGAAGAAACATAGATATGACCTACCTGCTCTACAACAACGGAGTTTACGGGTTAACTAAAGGACAGGCTTCCCCAACTCTTGGTCTCGGAATGAAAACTAAGTCTCTTACAAAACCCAACATAAACCAAGCTATTAACCCAGTTGCACTTGCTATAACCTCAGGCTACACCTTTGTAGCTAGAGCGTACGCTTTCGATGTAATGCACCTCAAAAACATGATTAAACAGGGAATTCAGCACAAAGGCTTAGCGCTTATTGAATGTTTACAACCATGTCCAACATATAACGACATTAACACCAAAGAATGGTACTCTGGAGAAGACCGAAAAGATCCACTGACAGGAAAACCACAACCTCGTCTCTACAAACTTGAAGACATCGGCTTTGACCCAGTAGTTCATCAATGTATCTGAAGAATTCAAAAAGAAAGTAGCAGGAATGGAAAAAGCACAGGAATTCGAAGACAAAATCCCAGTGGGTATCTTTTACCAAAATGGGTTAGAACCCGCTTTCCAGGACCGCTTAACCGAACGAATACCTTTCTACATGCAGAATCCGCCCGCTAAACAGCAGCTTAAAGACGAAAACAACGTATCCACGGCTGATTTGACCGAGTTTCTGGATGATTTAAAAACAAGTTAAGAAGGAATGCCTCGTATAGAGGCTTAAGAAGCCTTCCCTTTCTCCTCTTTTTCTCCTTTCTTCTCATTTCTCTAATTGTTGTCCAAGACATATAAAGCGCTATTATCAAAATGGATATATGCCGGTTTTTTATGGCGGCTTCTTTTCCGTTTCCTCTTCAGCAAAGTAACAGTCTGCAGTGAATCTTGGTGTGCAGATGCAATGAAATATTAAATCGGTTTTTCCGATGTTAGTTATTTTTTGAGAAACGTCAGCTGGAATAACCACTACGTCGCCAGCAGCTACTTCTGTTGGTTGGAGATCGCCAATTTTCACTTTGCCTCGTCCACGGGAAATAATGTATATTTCAGTTGCTCCTTTAAGGTGGTGTGCAACGGTTGTAACTCCAGGTTTAACTCGAGCTCTTGCAATTGAAACTTTTTCATCGCTATAATTCTCATATAAAGAACATCGTTCTGGAGTTTCGTATTCTTTTAAGGAGTTAGCTTTTACAATTTTTGGCTTCATATATTCACTAAGGTTATGTTTTCGTATTTATCAAGATAAGGTAAGTAATTGTGTATATCCTGTTTTAATTATATTTCTTGCGCAAGCCTTAACCTAACTAATATTTACGCGAAAAAAGGGCTTTTTGGGGAAAAAGGTCAGTTTCTCAATTTTTTATTTTATGTTTTTTGTTTATTTTCTATGGAGTGGTTTTTGTCTTAATACATGATATTTGCGTTTTAATGTAAAAAGACCTTAAATACACGCTAACTATAGTGGTTTGATTAAGATTGTAACACTACATATATAGCAAAGCATGAGTATGTTGAATCTATGAGATGCCCCTACTGCAATTCGGAAAACTCCAAAACATTGGAAACACGCGACTCTCCAGAGAACACTACGCGAAGACGCAGAGAATGCATTAACTGCGCAAAACGCTACACTACCTACGAGTATCTGGAAACAGTAGAGCTTATGGTCAGGAAAAAAGACGGCGAGCTTCAACGCTTCGACGTAAACAAAATCATACGTGGATTACAGAAAGCATGTGAGAAAAGACCTGTAACTATGAGTCAAATCAACGAGTTAGCAGGCAAAGTAAGACAGGATCTTATGCTAAAAGACGTCGAAGAAGTTGCATCCCAAGAAATCGGGGATTTAATCATGAAGCACCTAAAAAACTTAGACCGCATCGCATACATTCGATTTGCTTCAGTTTACAAACAGTTTGAAGAGCCTGAAGATTTCAGGCGGTTACTCCTTGAGGTGAAAAAATGAGGTTTGTATTAAAACGTGATAGTAAGTTAGAACCCTTTGATCAAGAACGAATAACAACCGCCATTTGGAAAGCGGTAAAATCAGTAGGTGGAACAAACAAAGATCAAGCAAAACGCTTAAGCGACGAAGTAGTGGCTGAACTGCAAAAAACTTACGGCGACGATGGAGTACCCACCGTTGAAGAAGTTCAAGATGTCGTTGAAAAACGTTTAATTGAAAATGGACATGCCCAGACAGCTAAAGCCTACATCCTCTACAGAAAACAGCACACCGACATGCGTGAATTAGCTGCGCTGTTAAGCTCCTCAGACATGGTGGACCAGTATCTTGAGGTTGAGGATTGGAGAGTAAAAGAAAACAGCAACATGAGCTATTCCCTGCAAGGATTAAACAATTACTTATCATCAACTGTAATAGCTAAGTACTGGATTTCTAGAATTTATCCAGAAAACATTGCCGAAGCCCACTTTTCAGGCGACCTGCACATTCACGACTTAGGTGTTTTAGGCGCTTACTGTGTCGGCTGGGATATAAGCGACCTACTGCTTTCAGGATTCGGCGGTGTATCAGGAAAAATCGAAAGTAAACCAGCAAAACACTTCCGTACCGCATTAGGCCAAGTCGTAAACTTCTTCTACACACTTCAAGGTGAAGCAGCCGGAGCACAAGCATTTAGCAATTTTGATACTTATCTTGCCCCATTCATACGATATGACCACTTAAATCAGCAAGAAATACTGACAAGCACTTCAGGAATTCTTCTTCAACATGAACGTGCCGACCCGCGTAGGTTTCCAGACTCCATTTACCAACTTAACTTTAGATTTGACTGTTCCAGATTTCATGAAAAACGAGGCAGTTCTTTTCAATGGAAAGGTAACCCAAGACACATACGGTGACATGACGAAGGAAATGGAAATGTTCAATTTAGCCTTCGCTGAAGTCATGCAGCAAGGAGACTCAAAGGGAAGAGTTTTCACGTTCCCAATTCCCACCTATAATATAACCACAGATTTTGATTGGGATTCACCTGTATCACAAGCTATCTTCGAAGTAACCGCCAAGTATGGTGTTCCGTACTTCTCAAACTTTGTTAACAGTGACATGAAACCTGAAGATGTTCGCAGCATGTGCTGCCGTCTAAGAATAGACAACCGTGAGCTACGTAAGCGAGGCGGCGGATTCTTCGGCGCCAACCCATTAACAGGCAGCATAGGTGTGGTCACTTTAAACCTTCCCAGAGTTGGCTACTTATCCAAAGATGAGGATGAGTTCTTTGAGCGCTTAGAAACCTTAATGGAAACTGCAAAATCAAGTTTAGAAATAAAACGTAAAGTGCTTGAAGCCTTCACAGATAACGGTTTATATCCTTATTCAAAACGTTACCTGCGTCATGTAAAAGAGGGTTATGGCAAGTTCTGGAAGAACCACTTCTCTACCATAGGCATAGTAGGCGTAAACGAAGCAATCATAAACTTGCTAGGGCAAAACATTGCATCTCGTGACGGACAAGCATTCGCAATTAAAATGTTAACGTTCATGAGAAAACGTCTAGCCGATTATCAGGAGCAAACAGAAAGTATCTATAATCTTGAAGCAACCCCTGCTGAAGGAACATCATATCGGCTTGCACGCATAGACAAAAAACGTTACAAAGACATAGTATTTGGTAACCAAAAACAAATTACCGCCAACCATGCAGAACCGTTCTATACTAACTCTTCCCAGCTACCAGTCGACTTTGCTGGTGACCTTTTCGAAGCCTTAGAACACCAGGAAACATTGCAGACACTTTACACTGGAGGCACAGTGTTTCACATTTTCCTTGGAGAGCGGTTACATTCATGGAAAGCGGCGGCTGAATTAATTAAGAAAGTATCACTGAACTCAAAGTTACCCTACTTCACATTGACGCCTACATTCAGTATTTGCCCAACACACGGTTACACAAGTGGAGAACACAAACAATGTCCAGTCTGCGGAGCAAACTGCGAAATCTACTCACGAGTAGTAGGCTATCTAAGACCAGTTGACCAATGGAACGACGGAAAACAAGCAGAATTTGCAATACGCAAAACCTTCGACAGATCAACTGTCATGCCTACGGTACCCTTAACAGCCTAAGAGGAAAATTGCTACATGAAGTTTAGCGGAATACAAAGAATAAGCTTACTCGATTACCCAGATAAAATAGCTAGCGTGCTGTTTACTCCAGGTTGTAATCTACGTTGTCCGTTCTGCCACAATTGGAGGATAGCCACAAATCCTCAACCGCCGTTTCTACAAGAAGCCGCTGCATTGGAAATTTTGGAAAAACGTAAAAACTATGTTGATGCTGTTGTCGTCACCGGTGGGGAACCATGCATGCATAAAGAACTGCCAAAATTCCTCGCTAAACTCAAGGAACGAGGCTTTGCAGTAAAGTTAGATACAAACGGGTTTTTCCCAGAAGTGCTTGAAGAATGCTTGGCAAGTGCGGACTATATAGCTATGGACGTGAAAACCTGCAGGGAAAAATACAAACTGCTCGGAGCACAAGATACCAATGGATTATTGCGAACTATAGAAATCCTGAAAACAGGCAAGGTACCCTATGAATTCAGAACAACAGTTGTTCCCGAACTCGTTACAGCTCAAGATGCAACATGCATTGGTGAAATGGTAAAAGGCTCAAAAATCCACGCACTTCAACAATACATCCCAGAAGACACGCTGGATAAGAAATTTCAAACTATCAAACCTTATGCACCAGAAACAATCAATGAATTTGCAGAAATAATACGTCAATACACAGAAAACATTCAGCTTAGAATCTAATTTCCTCTAAACTATAGTTCACGTTTGAAGAAGTGCTCAAGCAACCTTCTCGTTCCTCTACGAACAATCTCTGAAAGAGTGGCTGGACTGATCCCCAACTTTGCAGCAAGCTCCGCCATTCCTATTTGTCTCGGATAATCAAAAAACCCGCTTTTTAATGCAAGCCAAAAGATTCTCTCTTGGTTTTCGGTTAAAACGCCGATTTGCTGCTCGAACTTGCCTAACTTACGCACGTTGACTTTGTAGCCTGCTTTTTCCAAGTCGCTTAATATGCCTCTGTAGGCCTCGAAGGTGGGCACCATGAAACTGTAAGTTAAAATGTTGCCTTGAATGCTTTTACCTGATACCAAGAAGGCGTCATGTGACAAAATGGTGTTGCAGACTTGGCAGCCTTCACTTTCAAGCCATACTGATGATTTGCCTTCAACATGACCTTTAGTTGTAAGTTCTCGGGGAACCTTGCGTGCCTGGTCTTCACCTACATCCATAAGGTGCCTAACCGATCCACTGCTTGAACTGCGTACATCAACAACTTTCAAATGGCTAAATCCCAAAGAAGCCAGTTTCTTAACCATTTTGCAATCCTTGTTTTCTAATTCAATAACGACATGGTAGGGTTCTCGCCACGCATCTGTCAAACCAATCGCCCTTCTATACATAGGTAACGAAAAAACCTGAAGTTAAAGGTACTTGCAGAATAAAAATCAAAATCTCTAATGTCTCAGACATTTCTGCTCCTTATACTGAATTTATCGCTAAAAGAATGAGAAATAATCTGAATTATCAGCAATGCTGTTTCAATTTGTGTTTGTAATTGTATAGTGCCTATCACTACTTCTTATATGCGATGACATCGTAAGATATAATCAAATCAGTTAAAAGTGAATTGTCATGTCAAGAAAAAGTTTCCAAGAAATAAGTTTCCCCTCTTGCCAAAATCGTCACGACAAAGTCACTGCTTTTAAGAAACATATGCCCATTGCAAGATGTGTTTGCGGATTCGAAATATTGGTATTGCCTGATTTCAAAGCCATGAACCGTGCCATAAACAAGCACGTAGCTGAACACAAGAAATTAGGTGATAGCTCAGAAAGTCTGACAGAGTTCTTGGTAGAACAAGTAATAATTATTGCAAGCAAAATGAATCCCCAAATTGCAAATTAGAGACAGACAATCTATAAAGGCTCCAAAATTTTACATTATGAGATGGGCTACCAAAAGGGATGCTAGTGACCCATAGTTAAGTAGTGTGTTATTCCGACCAAGATGTATTGAGTAGCAATCGCCGCGATCAGCAAGGCCACGACTCTGGCGATAATCAGAGATCCCGTTTTGCCTAAGACTTGATAGATCGAATCCATGAATCTTAAAATGATCCAAGTTATGAACACCACAACTATAGCTGCGCCAGCTGCCGTGGCTACTCCGTACAGTTGCAGGTTTAATATCGTGGTAGTAATGGCTCCTGGGCCTACGAGGAGAGGCATGGCTATGGGTACAGCGCCAAGGCTTTCTGGGGATTCTGTCTTTCTCCTGCATGCTGCCTGAAATCAAAATTCTAATCGCGATAATTAGCAGCAGAATGCCTCCGGCAACCTCGAAAGCGTAAACGGAAATTCCGAAAATTGCGAAGATTTCTTGTCCAGTGAGCGAGAAGACAAGAAGAAGAACTAAACCTACAATTGTGGCTGTGTTAAACACTCTCCGTTTTTCTCCTTTAGCCATCTTCTCCGTTAAAGTTATAAAAATGGGAATATCCCCAAATGGATCAACAATAATAAACAACGCGATTATAGCCCTTGCAAAATCAAACGCGATTTCCAGCGGACTTCCAGACATGAAAACGCCTTCTATAGCGTTATTTATACGACATTGCTAAAAACATTACTCTAAAGTTTTGTTCAGTTCTGTGTTAAAATGAAATTTACTTCGAAAGTCAAGCAGATCTCCTAAGAATTCATTCACTGGTAACTTAGAAGTTGGCTTGAAATATGAAAACCAAAAGAACAACTTAATATTCTTCAAAAATAGAAAATGGCAGGATACCACGAAATTAGTGAGCAGTAACAGAAAGTAATCGAAATCTGCTAAAGTGGCCGGGGTGAGGTATTTCGGTCAAAATGGCGATATCTCCCGCAACCAATTCTCTTTTTTAACAAATCAAGAAACAAGGTATTTTTTTGTCTATATTAGTGAGGGGGAAATTCGAACCCTATAGCCCATGGAAATGTCACCAGCATTTCCCTTTTTTTCTATATTTTAGGATTTAATAAGCTACTCGTTGAACTTTTATTTTAAATTCACTTTCTTAGAGGAATTTTGAATTAAGGCTTTCCATTTTTTTCTGGAATAATCCATATTTTTCTGTGAACAACGCGGATCATATTATAATGTTTTTCTACGTCTTTGACATCGACTTTGAAGATATCAGCTATCGTTTTTAACTGTTCCGCGAGTTCAGATGAATCTAACCTGTCGCTTCGGTCTTTTAGAATTCCAAAGAAATACGCGAAATCCGATTGGTTCAACCCATCCCATTCATGAAGAAGTTTGATTCCTCGAGCTGCCTTTTCAAAATCCCAGCCTACCCAAGAACCAGCACTATCAACCGCTAATTTTACGTCTGGAGTAATATCATCAACTGATGTCTCCTTAGGGTTTCCAAATTCATGAAAAAAGGGATACTCATGTTTATGGTCAATATTAATTCTGTTAACATCCGCAATACGGCCCTTACGGATTTCTTCAAAAATCACTTCTTTCATCGTTATATGTCTAATTTTGGCTTCCTTTTCAAGCTCAGCGAATTCATCCTCAGTCAATTCCATTTCAAATTTTTTGCTTTGTTCTGGCATTCTCGACCATCCCATCATGAATAATAATCCTTTAGGTTCCACGCTTGATAAGAATGTTTCCGCACCGAGAACTACATAAAGCCGACTAAAGCAAAAAGAGAAGTAAAGGTTGACGATCGTAAATCTGGTAAGATTAGGGCTAGATTGAGGTCTAATTTTGAAAAATGGTTTAATTACAAATTGACAACGGTCTTATCAGAGAACAATTAGCAGAGGCGAATAAATGGAAAACAAAATCAAAGCTTTAGGCTTGCTATCATTGATCGCAATAGCAGCAGTAATAGGCGGCGTCTTGGTGGCGGCAAACGCACAAACCAATTCCACACCCACCGACTACACCTACAGCTACACCGACTGCAACACCTACACCTTCAACTACAACCACAAATATTACCGGCATTCCAATAGGCGACAGAATGGAATTCGGCGGTCCGGGCGGATTCCATGGACGTGGTGGATGCGGCGGTTTCGGCGGAAGATTTGGAGGAGGTTTCGGAGGGATTCAAGTCAGCGCAGACTTTACGAATAACGTGACAAACATTGCGAAGGCTGACTCGAACTTTACAAACCTGCTCAACAGCGGCTACAACATCACGTCGATTACGCCCATAATTAGAGAAGTGGTCGACGGAAATGGGAACGTAGCTCAACAGGCGACTAGTGCAATCATCATGCTTTCAAACGGAACGACAAACGGCACTACAGGTCGTGCTATTGCAGTTGTGGATCTCACAACAATGCAAGTAACGAAAATAGTTACTGACACAAGAACAGTGATTCAAGGAACATAGCAGTAAATTGCGTTTCAAATGATGGCACGAAGTTGGGGAAGTAAGTTTCTTTGCTTCCCCGCTTTTCCCTTTTTTTAATATTAACATCGTTAACTAAGATTATTTTAAACCTTAATTCCTAATAGGAACATGATTCAAAACCCAAAAAAATCAACGCGTGTTCTATTTATGACACATGTCATACAACCTTAAGCCTCATTCAAGTTGGTTTTTTAAAGGTTAGGGCGCTGAAAGACTGTAGTTTTTATACACAGTTCTCATGAACGCTGTATTAAGTCTACAAACTCCTAGCATATGGAAGGTTTGAAACGATTTTAAACTTGTCGGTGAGCCTAAGGGGTAAAATCAGTTAAAAATAATTAGATACTTTTAGTTTTTAGGTTTAGATTTAAAGGTAAATAGTTTTTTTGAAGATTTGGTCAAAAATGAGCGCCATATATTAGATTCAAACTTCATTATCCTGGACTACCCAGTTTCCAGCACCCTTGCAGGTCCTTCTGACTATGTACTACGAAAGACATTTCTCAGGACACAAAGAACTAGAAATCCTGAAATCTACATAACATAGAAAGAACATTCTTTGAATCATCAAACGATGGCTTCACTTTTAAGTTACAGCCGATCCTGAAGAAGTGAAAAGTCTCTTAGAAGCGGACTTTCAATGCAAAAAGGACAACTTAATATTCCTCAGAAAGAGAAAATAAAAGGATACCCAGAATATTAGTGACCGCCAAAAGTGGTCGAAAACAGCGAAAAGTGGCCGGGGTGAGGTAGCTTGGTAGCCTAGAGGCCTGTGGAGCCTTTTGCCAGGGTTCAAATCCCTGCCCCGGCCCTCTTGATAATCGAAAGAGGAATAATTGTGTCTGAAGAAACATATGAGGGTGTTCCAAGAAGCAAAATACCTTGGAGCCCAAAAATTGATTATGAGAAATGTATCAGGTGTGGAAAATGCGTGGATTTCTGTCACATGAAAGCTTTTGGCTTCGAAGTGATTGATGGGAAAGAGGAAAAGAAAACGGTAGTAAAAAACCAAGATGCATGTGTTGTTATGTGCAGGGGTTGTGAAGACATTTGTCCTGTCGGTGCGATCTCACATCCTTCAGAAGAGGATACTCAAAAGATAATTGAAAAACTAAAGAAAGCCTAAGCTTAAGAATTAAAAAACCAAAGCATCGAAGCTAATGGTAATATATTTATCATTAGGAACTGATTTTGTTACACTACTAAATGCAGAGGTCGCCGAGCATGGTCAAAGGCGTAGAGCCGCTTTTCCAAGCGACGCGCAAGCTTCAGGAGCCTATCCTGTAGAGGTTCGTGGGTTCAAATCCCACCCTCTGCACCAATCGTAAAGCTCTAAATCGGACAAACTTACTTCAATTCTTGAGGATACTTTTACCGTTTAGCTCCTTGGGGTGGCAAACGTATAGTAAAGATTGTTCCTTTGCCTTCCTGGCTCTCAAAAGAGACGGTACCACCTAACGATTCAGTCATACGCTTAATCACAGCTAAACCAAATCCTTGACCTTTAGACTTAGTAGTAAACATAGGCGTAAACAATTTGCCTTTTACTGCTTCAGGAATGCCAACTCCAGTATCCTTAACAGCTATTACAATGTCATTTGCTTCTTTGTAGGCGTGGATGAATAGTTTTCCTCCCTTAGGCATGGCTTGAACCGCATTCGTCACCAAATTGTACATAATACGATTTATGAAAGTAGAGTCAGCCACGACTTTCCGGGCATCATTTTCCACTTTGACACTTACTTTAATGTTCTCGGGCAAACCGTTCTTTTTCAATAAGTCGTCAATAATGTGTTTTATGTCGGTTTCTTCCACGTTTGGTTTAAGTGGTCTGGCAAAATCTTGGAGATCCGCGACAATCTTGTTAATGTAATCTACGTTCTTCTCAATTTCCAATAGGCTTTCTTGGATATTCTTTTTCTCTTCACTTTCAGGAAGTGCAATTAAATCTGTCTTTAGCCAAGAAAATGTCGCCAGTTATTGCTTGAAGCGGATTACGAATATCATGACCAACCATACCCGCAGTTGCGCCTATGGTAGCTAAGCGCTCAGCATCCTTCAACTGCTCTGCTCTTTTGATTTGCAAGCTCTTCCATTTGGTTGGCGTATTCTTCAACCCGAACAGCAGACTCCTCAAGCTTAAGCTTGCAACTGGATCCGTTCGGTAATATCCACATTCGACTCCAACATTTCGAACTATTTTGCCGTCTGAACCAAATTTTCGCCAACCAATAACTCTGCACAGCCACTTTAGTTCCATCTTTGCTTGTGTGGACGATTTCGCCTGACCATTTTCCTTCCAGCTTGACTTTGTTAAGAATTTCTGCAAGTGGTTGTGGAAATTCCGTCTTTAACAGAGTATGGATATTTTGGCCGATCGCTTCGTCTTTTGTCCAACCATACAGTTTCTCCGCGCCCTTACTCCAAAAACTAATGGTGCCGTTCAGTTGCCGTACGATTATGGCATCTGGGGTAAGATCGATAAGTGAAGCTTGCTTTCGCAGTGTTTCCTCAGCCTGTTCTCTTTCCTTACGCATCCTTAACATAGTGATGCCGTATGCGAAGTCGTTTGCAAGTTCCGTTAGAAGCTTCACTTCTTCATCAGTGAAGGGATCTGATTCTTTGCTGTATATGTTTAATGCGCCAAACGTTTCATTTTCAAATGAAATTAAGGGAAGAACAAGTGATGCGGTGTAGCCTCTTTTGAGAGCTTCTGATCGCCAAGGCTCAAAGTTGGGGTCGATTTGAATGTTCCTGCAGATGTAGGGTTTTCCTGTCCGAATTACCGTGCCCGTGGGTCCGCGGCCTCTTTCCGAGTTTTCGTCCCAAGTGACTCTTAGGGCATCGATGTAGCCTTTGTCAAAACCAGCAAAAGCTACTGGATGTACAGTTTTGTTTTGGTCGTGTTCGGCAAAGCCAACCCAAACAAGTGAATAACCACAGTCATTAACAATAATGTTGCAGATTTCCTGTGTTAACAGGTTTTCGTCAGTTGCCTGCATTAGAGCTTGGTTGCTGTTGCTCACGGCTCTTTGGTGACGATATAGTTTGCGTAGCGCTTCTTCAGCTTTCTTGCGTTCAGTAATGTCCTCAAATAGAGCGACAAAATAGCCTTTCTCTGGACAATAAGCCGAGATCCTATACCACTTACCTAAAGGCTCTGCATGATTCTCAAACTCGACGGGCTCACCAGTCAAGGCAACATGGCCATAAACTCCAATCCAATCTGCAGGATCTTTCTCAATTCCTGGAAGAACCTCTGTCACTTTCTTGCCTATGATTCGTTCTCTTTTTAGTCCAGTCATTTTTTCAAAAGCATGATTAACCTCAAGAAAAACATAATCAACGGGTTTACCCGCCTTGTCAACAACAATTTTGTGATATGCAAAGCCATCCAGCATCTTCTCAATAAACATGTTAAACTGTTTCCGATCGCCACCGAGAGCCTTTGCCCATCCACCCGCTAAAGCGTCTGTTGACATAAATAGGCTTCACCGTTAAATTACCAAAGATACCTTGGCTGTAATATAAAAATACGCTTTATTATTAGTTAGATACTTTGGGGTTTTTCAAACGTCTTCATTTTCTTTTCTTGAGCTCAACAAAGCAATTAACAAATATATGAAACCCATGTAGAGGCCAAGCCTGCCTGTCCAAACCACAATATCGCTAAATCTCACTTGTAAAGTAAGCCCAAAGGAGCCAACGGTAAATAACACCAAGGCTAATGTGTACCAAAAAAGCACGTTTGACTTTGAAATTAAATATTGCCGTAGAAAGAGCACACAGCTTAAAGAAAAGAGGAGAACTACAATCGAGTAAACAACTTGGTCAGTTAAAGTCACGCCGACTCCGTTAACGAAAAACAACGGAAAAACCCTAAGCGCAATCAACAGCGATATTAATCCGGTCAAGAAAACCGCAGTAACGCAGGCTATCGTCAACCTGACTTTTCGGTGCTCGGAGCCTATCAATGTGGATCGAAAAGAAGCTTGGATAGAACTTGAGAGTTGCAACGCTGAAAACAAAAGAAGGCCTATTGCCACAACAGTTACTGAATCATTTGATGAAAAGGACGCGAAATACCCGCTTGCTACAGATATTGTGGCAATTAAGATCAAGGCAGCTGTGATTAAGAGAAGCGTCAGAGATCCGCTAAACAAGTAACCTTTCGCTGAAAGATAGGCTACAACAAAGCTGACTACGCATACAATTGCAAGATTGATCCCTAAAAGCAGGTAAGGGGAACTAAAAACATAATGACCTCTTAAACCTAAAGCAAGCTCAAGAACTAATGAAAACGCAATTCCAGCAACGGGAATAGGACCGACATACTTGTTAATGCATTTTCAGCTCACAATGTACGCACAAGTAAATTAGAAAACTATTCGTTATCATGCCCATATTAGCCTTTCCTATAAACGTACAATGGCTCAGTTGTTAACTCACCTTCAAGAAATTACTCTTTTTTCTGCCACAAAGAAAAGAACATCAGCAAAGTTCAGGATCAACTCGCTAAGAATTGAACATTTTCAGATATGCAACATAGCGGGTTTACCTTCAGAAAGATTTGTGAATTTACAGCAAGGTTAAAGCAATTAGGTCGTTCGCATAAAATTTAGACGTGTGTTTAGATCTAGCGCCCTACACAATCAAAATCACGATTAATCAAAATGTTTTTCGTCATCGCCAGTTGAAGCATTAATGTGGTCTTGACCAACACGAATAAATCAATGATAGGCATAAGAATTTGTTTTAATCGAAGTAGACGGCATGATAAAGAAAACTTTGCTGGTAATGGCTATTGCTTTAGTTATCATAGCTTCTCCGCTAGCTATTAGATGTTATGAATTGCAAAGCATTGTTCCCGCATCACCGGTTGTTCTTGCTATGCCAGTTAAAGTTGCCTGTGTTGGTGACAGCATTACCGCAGTAAGTGGGTACCCCTCTGATCTTCAAACGATGCTTGGCAAAAACTACACTGTAGGTAACTTTGGGGCAAGTGGATCAACGGTTTCACTTAATTCCTGGAAGCCATATATGAATCAAACTGCATTTCAAAGTGCCCAAGACTTCGAGCCCAACATCGTTGTCATTATGCTTGGAACCAACGATGATCTTAAGTCGCTTCACCAATATAATGAAAGTTTTGAAGATGATTACGCCAGATTAATTACTTCATTTGAGAGTCTTCAAAGTAGCCCGCAAATTTACATCGCGGATTCACCGCCGATTTTCAATGATAGTTCAGATTTAAGCCCTGCATACTTAACGGACACCATAATTCCACACACTGACGATCTCGCAAACCGAATGAACTTACCTATAATCGATGTTTATGATGCATTCGGAAATAGCAGTAATTACTTTACAGATGGAATACACCCTGACAGTGACGGAGCAACCTTAATTGCAACTCAAGTGTACGACACAATAGATTCTTCTGATAACGTTAGCCAAACACCTTAGTACTCGTGAAAAGAAAATTCTCTTTCCATGACCTCTTTTTATTCAAACAAATCTACTTTGACCCCCGAGACATTGGTCGCAACAATAAAAAGCTGGAGAATAAGCAAAGTCGAATTCGTTGAAACAGGAACGCGTCTTTTATTCCATCAAGCTTGAAGTTGCCATTCATGGTAGGACCTATTGGGATCATAAAAGGCGAAAAATAGTTAATTTCTGAAATTCCTTAAAAGTCTAGGCGATTGGCCAATTTATTTTGTCCATTTTCCTTGTTGCCATTTATTGTAAGATGTTGGAAGTATTTTGATTATAGGAACGTCACCTTCCTTCCATCCACCCGCTTCAGTTTGGTACTCAGGAAACTTTTCTTTAAGAAGCGAGTGAGCATAAGCATATTCTTTCCCGCTCCACATTATGGTTGCTTCACCTTGAACACGAACGCCTCGTATGTTAGACCAGTTTTCTCTGTCGTAATCATCAAAAACTATTGACACTTCAGGATTATTCTCTATCTGCTCCAATTTTGGAGTATCAGGATCAGATGCAAAATAAATAAAAACGCCATCAAAAACGGACCAAACAGGCCTCACTATTGGCTCACATTCTTCAGTTGCTGTGGCTAATCGGCACACGGGCAATTGTTGCATGAATGCAATATCTTTTTTGGATAGTTTTTGTACCATTCTCAGAACCTGCCAGAAATATCTATCTTTATTGTTGGTACTAGAAGTATTTCACTATTTCTTTTTCTACGCGGAATGCTTTCATAAATATGGTATATTTGGCCGGAATTTTATTTGTTTGTAAGCGCTACCTCGTTAATGTGCTCTTTGATTATCATGCCATCTCGCATCTCAAACACTTTACTTGCCAAGCTAGCAACTGTTGGATCATGAGTGACTATGATAACTGTGGCACCTTCATGGTTGGATAAATCACGTAGCGCTTGCACAATTTCCTTTCCGGTTTTTGAGTCTAAGTCACCTGTAGGTTCATCTGCCAAAACTATAGAGGGTTTATTGGCTAAGGCGCGAACGATTGCTACACGTTGCTGTTCTCCACCACTTAGTTCATCAGGTCTATGATTCAAGCGGTCTCCTAAACCAACCATTTTTAGCAGTTCTCGTGCCCTATTCTCCCGCTCTTTTGTCTGAACACCCGCGATTAACATGGGTAGTTCAACGTTTTCAACCGCTGACAGGACAGGAATTAAGTTGTAAAATTGAAAAATGAAACCAATAGTGTGTCGTCTAAGCTTTGTTAAGTCCTTCTCTTTTAAAAGGGTGAGATCTATGTCGTCAACGTAGATTTTGCCTTTGCTTGGTTTGTCTAACACGCCAATAAGGTTAAGCAAGGTTGTTTTGCCGGATCCTGAAGGCCCCATAAAAGCTACGAACTCTCCTTTTTTTAGTTCCATGTTTATGCCTCTTAGGGCGTGTACCTTGTTTTCTCCAAGTCGATAAGTTTTTTCAACGTCTACTACTTTAACAGACAATCTTTGTTCCCCGAACCGTTAATTAAAAATTCATGCTCGAATATTCTGTAGGTTGTTTATACTAAAAAAGGTTAGGGAGGCAGTCGGAAGTGAACGTACTAAACGTTAAAACTGCGGAGGTGCTGTTTATTTTGGGCTTCGGCGTTTTTCATTTTGCTTTGCCATTTATTTTTTCGCCGAACTTCGGTATGGCTAATCTTTTTGGATTTTTGAGAATTGCCGATTTCGTGTTGCCAGGATGTTTTGCATTGGCAATTGTAAGTATTGTTTTTTATGTTGTTAAGAGCCGTTATCTGGCAGCATTACTTGCCTTCCTGTATGGAGGAGGTATCATTTTTCATGTGTTATTTCTTTCAGGACTATTTCCGTCGGTGATTATTGTTCCAACAAGTTTGATTTCCGTTGCAGGCATCGTGATAGATTCTCTTTGTATTATGGCAATTTATGATTATTACCGCCGAGTTCAGCTAAATCATTAACTACTGTCTAATTGACTCTACTATGT
The DNA here is from genome assembly GCA_963768895.1 of Candidatus Bathyarchaeota archaeon. Lineage (GTDB taxonomy): Archaea > Thermoproteota > Bathyarchaeia > Bathyarchaeales > Bathycorpusculaceae > Bathycorpusculum. The sequence continues at coordinate 7,856 of CAVYJU010000005.1, read as the reverse complement.
TTTGTTTTGAAGCTCGGTCAGCAGGGTACACGGCGCTGATGACTGCCGTTAAGATTGCCAGCACCAATGTAATTGCCATAGCGGCAAAAGGTATCATGAACGCCATTGGGAAACCTGCTACACGCATGTAACTTACTGTGACCCTGTGGAACATTAAACCAACTGTTACGCCCATGGCAAACCCTACAACCCCTAAAAAGGCTGCTTCGCCAATTATTGATGTTACCACTTGAGATTTGCTCATGCCTTGAGATCGATATATTCCAATTTCTCGGCGACGTTCAGCCACATTCATAATCATTATCGCAGCTACTCCTATTCCTGCGTTCAAGACTGCAAAAATAACAATTGAGTATAAGATGTAGAATATTTGGTCAATTGAGCTACTTACCCTTTGGACCGCGTCATTGTAGGTTGTTATGCTTAGTTTGTATTCATTTCCATACGAGTTTTGAATGTTGTTTTTGGTTTGGTCAATGTTTGTGTTAGCGTTAACTTTCACAAAGAACAGGTTTGCTTGACCGGTGTAGTTGGTTGATGAGTTTGGAAATGTCTCGTTGAGGTTGTGGTACGAAATGTATGAAGCTTCAGAGAGCATAAAATTGCCAAAAGACATGATGTCAAGCCACGCACCCTGAGCTATGCCGACAACGGTATAGTTGTTCCAGGCTAAAACTGGGACTGTGTAATTATATTGAATAGTTCCGTATTGAGTTTGAACTTGTTCTGTGCGGTTTTCGTATGCAATGTAAAGAATTTTGACAGTGTCTCCAACCGATGAGTTAAGCGACTTAGCTAGAGGTGAAGTCAGGATGATGGTGTTGGAATCGTTTAACTTCTCAAAGACGTTTGATGGCGTGTCATCGCTAAAAGTCATAGACATGACCTTTGGGTAAGAGGTTGGGTCTATAGCAAGAACTGTTGAGGAAGAATTTATTGACGAAGAAGAGTCGCCACTTTGAATTATTGTTTGGTCAGGAACTACAAGAACGGGCGTAGTTGCCTTTACAGTGCTTATACTTGTGATGTTATCGGTGAAGGATTTTGGAATTATATTATCTGATATAATCGTTAGGTCTGAGCTGGAGAATGAGCGAATCACATTCTCTACTCCTGCTACTGTTCCGATTTGTGCTCCACTCATCACTACGACTAGACTTAGTGACATGCCAATGAGTGCGAAGCAAATTGTACTTCTAAGCAAATTGCGCTCGACATTTCTTGAAATAATTTTTCTAGTTTTTCCAAAACCAAACAGGCTGCGTTCAATTACTGGACCACCGCTTCTTAGTAAGCCAGCAGCAAGTAGCGTTACGCCAAGCATCGCAATTGGAGCAAGTGCTGACACTACGTATAAACCGATGCCATACTGAGAAAAGATGTCAAACCAAACAAAAATGAAAGAACCAAAAATAGTCAAAGGCAAACCCACAAGAATTAACTTAAGGGCGGTGCGTTGTTTGCCTGGTTTTCTCATTGATGGGCGAAGTGCATTGATTATATCTGTTCTGCATGCTGAAAGAGAGGGGAAAAGTCCACCAATCATTACTGTTAACAAACCAGCAGCAGCACCCAAAATTAAATGCTGAATTGTGGTTGGAGGAAAAGAAAATCTAAATGCAATTCCCGGCGCGAAAGGTTGGAAAATCTTTGAAGTTAAGTAACGGAAAATATCAGTGACGAAAAGACCGGAAACTAGCCCTATTGCTACTCCAATTACTCCTAAAATCAGGCTTTCTGAGAAGAAGATCCAAAAGACTTGTCGTGTAGACGCACCTTGTGATCGTAATATGCCAATTTCATGTGTGCGTTCACCAATATTCATGTACATTGTGTTTAGAACTATAACTATGGCGACGCAAAGGGCCATTACAGACATGATTTGCAAGCCACTTTGCAACCCTGTTGTTGCTCGGCTTACAATGGTCAGAAGGCTTTCTTTGACGGGGTTAACAATGTAATCGTGGCCTAACCTATTAGTTAGGTCGTTTACTACTGTGCTTGTTTGTTTAGAATCAGTGAGTTTAATGCTTATGGCGTTAATTTTGTCTGTTGCGTTAAAAATTGTTTGTGCTTTTGTTAAGTCGACATAAATTCTGTATCCGCTATATCCTTGGCCAAACATAGAGCCATATTGATTTTCAAATTGACTTGAGTGATAAAGACCTACAACGGTTAGGGTGTAATTGTTTGTTTGAAAGTTAGGAAAAGTGCCCGTTTCAACGTTAAGGAGCATATTTTGTCCTATAGTATAATTTAGCCGATCGTCTGCGACTGCATATGAGCTATTGTTTGGCAACTGAAGTGTACCTGTTATATTTGTGGCTGTCGAATCGAGGTAATCAAAATCTGTGAGGCTTTTTAATCCAACAATTGTAGATCCAGTCCAATCTGACCCTTCTGAAATGTTTCCTTCTTCGTTTAGTCTTCCATAAAACTTCTCAACTCCATTAGTGTGACTAACTGTGGAGAGAATTGTTTGGTTGAAGGGTAAGTTTAGTGCTGATCTAACACTTACATCGACGTTTCCGATTGCCTGATTGACAGTAAGTCCGAATTGGTCATAAACGCTGTCAAACGCAATGTTTACTCCAACAATAAGCGTTACTCCTAAGATAACGGCAATGATGGTTAAGGAGTTACGAAGTTTCCGTTTAGGTATATTCCTAAACGCTATTGTAGTGAAAGACAAGAATGAGCCTCTTCAGCCAAGAATAACGTTTTAGCGATAGTGAAAAAAGAGGTTTTAGTGATATATAAAAGTTAATTACCTAGTTTGTGGTTAATATCAAATGGCTTGTTTGGCAGTTAGATTATTTCTTACTGGCAATTCGGGAAAAAGGAGAGATTTCTGGCAAAATGTTTACGGGTCTAAAAATTAGAACGTATGACTTTCTAGGACAACAAGAGTTTTTCAAAAAACGTTATTTAAGACAGCAGTGGCGATCAATGGCTCTTACCGGGGAAGATGGCGACGCTGTAGAAACTGTTAGTCACTGTCCAACGTGGTTTTCTGCGCTCGTTTCAGGGGCTACACCTTATTTTCTTAAAGGGCAGGGTGTCGCGGGTATGACTGATTTGTCTTATCCATTGGCGAATCCAGTGTTCGGTGATTTGTTTGTTAACCAGTTTAAAATTGGAAAAGTAGATGCAACATTGGTGCCAAGTTTTGTGCCGCTTGCAATCACGGAGGTAAAGCCTCTTCAAAAAAGTGTTGTAGTCTCATACAAGGGTATTGGCGGCGGACCCGACTTGATTCGTTTATTTTCAAGCGGGGCAATCCGTTGCACTGAACGACCAATAAACCCACATGGTAAAGCATTTGACACCGAATACAAACTTTACAAAAAAGTTGTGATTGGCGTTGATGATACTGATTCTTCTATCAAAGGTGCAACCTTCAACACCGCGCTCCAATTGGCTTCAGTTCTTAATAACTCTTCAAAAGATTATCGTTTTCTTCGGTTGACGTTGTCTTTTAATTGGCCAGCAAACCCAGTGAAAACAACGAATAACGCATCTTCAGCTTTGGTTTTTGCTGTCACTCCTGGAAAGGAGGAGGCGTTGGTGCGTGATTTTGAGCGGTTGATTAGGAAATACTCGGTTTCCAAAGAAACGGGCATGGTGGTGATGACTAAGGTTCGATCGCCAGAAGTGCTAAAAACCTATGCCCGGAAGGTTAAGCGGAAGCAGGTTTCGGTTTCTGAAGCATTCAAAGCAGCGGAGCAAGCTGGAGTAAGAACCATACCGATAACGGGTGAACGAGGCTTAATAGGAGCAACAGCGGTTGTGGGATTGGTTGATGACCCTGAAGAGGCAGTTACTCCTGTAGCCCCAACTGAGACTGCTGGATAGTGGTTTCGTATGAGATTCCCAAGGGGTAAATGGATCCGCTTCGCCGTTATTTACCTAACATGGCAGGTTGCTTTTTCGGTAGCTGTTTCCCCTTTGGGATTTAAAATCTTATCCGCAAAACAAATGGGGTTTACACTAGGAACTGTTTGGCTTGGTCTTCTTGTTGCATCTGTAGTATTAACGATAACAACCTTGCTCGCCCGAACATCGTTAGCTTATGGTTTATACTCTAAGGGTTTAAGCTACATTAAAACAAGGGAAGAATTCGACAAGTTCTGGACCACTTCGCTTAGAGGGTGCGACGATGGCGTAATAGCTGAGACACATTGGAGCGGAGCAGTCCTGCCTCTATTTATGTTGGGTTTCGCTGCCATAGGAATTCCATTCCCGTTTAACGCTATTCCTGCAATGATTGCAAGATGGGCAACGCATGTTGGCGCACATGTTCTTTTTCCTAAAGAGAAGTCTGGAGAGAGAATGTTTGGCGGGATGAACTTTATTGCTAAGGGTCTTGCTTACGAGGATACTGTTGCTTCTATTAGTTTCCTTTTGTCAGGAAATATTATAGCTCCAGTTTTGCTGCATCATTTGGGCGCTTACATCTCAACTTTTGCGGGAAACAAAGAGAGAATCGCCAAACACTTAGGAGTGTAACTGACCAGTAGGGGGCTCGAAAAAATAAAAGCTAAACTGATCGTGTCTTCTGATTATTCTAGTTGCTAGTTGCCTTCTTTTCGCAAACCAGCTAGGTGTCAAGGCTCAAGCTGCCCCAAATATAGTGAACATTCCAGTGACTTTTCATAATTATTCGCAGATTATTAATGATCCAAATGGTTCTTTTTGTGTTTTCGACGGCGCAGACGGCTCAACTTCATCAGTTAACCCAACGCAGACCAATCTGATCTCAGAAATTACAGGTCAACAAGTTGTGTACGGCATGTCCTTTTCCTACTGGTCTGCAGTTATTATTTGGGCAATAAAGTTGCCGACTGATTTGCATGTAGACGGCCAAGTAAATATTAAGAGCCTACATAAGCAGCACCTTTAAGATTAGCGGATTTTTCAGCGGCGGAGGATACGGAATGGGTCTAGTAGACATTGACCAGAATAACAATGAAGTACAAGAATTCATAACTCAAGCTCCCTACACGCAAAGCAACAACCCATTTACAGCTACGCCAGCCCAATATAGCGTCAACACAAATATTGACTACACTTTCAAAGCTGGTCATTCTATCGGTTTCGCAGTCGGTTTAGGCGCAACCTCGCCAGGCTTCACAGCAACGGTATATTTTGATTCACAATCATACACCTCTGGAGCCACGCTTCCTATTGAAGAGACTACTCAATGTCAAAGCTTCTCAGCCAACGGACAAAACATAGCGATTGTAAGTGACTCAGCAATTTCAGGGTGCCAATTTAATTCCGCCTTAAACACCCTTCAATTTCAAGCCCAACTAATCAGCGGCACAACCGGATACTGCAATGTCAGCATTCCCAAAGCTCTCATGCAGTCACCCTTCACTGTTTCCTCAGCTCAACAAACTATCCCATCAACGTTGACAGCAAACTCAACCTATTACCAACTATATTTCACTCACACAAGAAACAACAATCCAATTCAAATAACTGGGACAGCAACTTCCTCCTCTCCAACAGCCAAACCAACGCCTTCACCAACAACCTCAGGGGCTCCCACAGGCACAACTTCATCATCAACACCACCAACGCCAACTTCTCCCAATACGACATCCCAAGCAACAACACCGACTACACCACCCATCCCAGAATATCAGTTTCCAAACATCCCTGCAGCAGTTTCGATAATAGTCATTTTCTCAATGCTTGCTGCTTTGTTTTGGAGAAAACGTTTGAAAAAAGGTGACCTTCCGAATTAGTTTTTGAATAAATGATGCCCCCAATATGCTATGCTAGAATCAAAAAATTATCATCTTGTTAACGCTTAATAGTTTGAGTTGCAGTTTTCAGCATACAGAAAGCAAAAATATCCGACCTTCACAATCTACAATACAACTCAGACTTGGCAATGTTTCAAAATGAATTTGTCTTGCGGGATTGCCCTAGCCTGGTAGGGGGCAGGCCTGCTAAGTCTGTGGTCGAAAGGCCGCGTGGGTTCAAATCCCACATCCCGCGCCATTTCCAAATTTAGCCTATTTGTGAACTTATTTTTGACAATTATGCCCAAATTATGGTGTGAAATTGTGGCTTACCCCCAAGGTCTAGTGTTTAAATTACACGCGAATTTGGTTGAAGCTGCAAATAATTGTACGCGATAAATTTAACCCAATGTTTCAGGAAGTATTATTTTTAATTGTATGCGCTTTATGCCTTTTGAAAAGTTTTGATGAGCTTGTTTGCGTCGAAGCCTTTTGACTTTACGTATTCTATTATTTGCGAGTATAGGTTGTCATCCATTTGTGGGGTTCTGTTCAATATCCAAAGATATTTGCGGTTGGGTGTGCCTACAACGGAATAATCATAGTTATTCCCCAATTTTATAATCCAATAATCACCATAGAATGGCCAGAAGAAGGTTACTTTGAGTTTTGCGTTAGAGTTCTTATCAACTACTTTTGCTTTGCCTTTTGCCTGTTTCATCTTGCCATCTTTTGTGCTTGGTTGAGCACAGATATGCTGCCATTTTTTGATAACGTGTAAGTGGCGGTGGTTTCGTTACAGCCTTCTTGGAATTTTGCAGGAAGGTGTGCTATCTCATACCATTTACCTAAATATTTTTCCAGCTCAACATGCGGAACAACTTCAAGTGACAAATAAATCACGCAGTATCTCCAAAGAATACATCAATTTATTGCTTTCGTGGTAGCGTGCTATCGATCTACTACTAAGAAATAAGAGTTGATCGTCTGAGATCCAAATCTTCGAAAATGTTAATGAAGTAATTGAGATTCAAGGTGTCTTAAAAGCAGAACTGACTCGACTTTCAACGATAGGTGAAGTATATATTTTTCCAAGATATTTCGTGTGGAATTTAAACGTGGGTGTAAATCTAACATCCCGCGCCATCACTTTTTCAGGCATTATTGTGAGCGTTGTTTGTGAACAGCTAGATATCTTCGGATAAAATAACTTACGAAGCCTTCTTCGGGTCGCTGGAGAGCTTTGTAATAGGATTTTCTTTTCTTATATTCTATTACAAGCATGGGATAACCATTTTTCCACAAAATATAATTCATTAGCAACCTTCCGATTCTGCCGTTTCCGTCGCCGAAAGGATGAATTTTCTCGAAAATGTAGTGTGCTCTAGCTGCAAGCTCGACAGAATTAAGGTTTGACTGGTTTGTAAAGTCTATGAGTTGTGTTATGAGGTTTTCGACGTTATGCCAATCTGGCGCCAAGTAAGGGCCTACTCTGACTTGATAATTTCTGAATGCTCCGGCAATGTCAGGTTTTGTTTCCTTGAAAATTTCCTTATGCCATTTCAACAGGAGTTGGTCTGAAATTTCTTCTTTAGCTTTCAACATTTCAAGAAAAACTGCTGCATGAGATTCAGTTTCACGTATGTCTCTGATTGGCTTGTTTGGAGCAATCTTATCTTCCAGAATTAGTCTGGCTTCTTCAAGAGTAATAGTGGATCCTTCAATTGCGTTTGTGTTGTAGGTAAATGCTATTGCTATTTCTTGTAGCTCTTTTTCTTTGGCTGATGGAGGAGTTTTTTTCCACTCTTTTTGAAAATTGTTTTTTATTTTTTCTAGTTTTTCAAAGAGCGCTTCGTGTGGTTCATGCATGAGTTTTGCTTTGATTTCTTCGATGTTGTCTGGGATTTTTTTGCCCACGTAGAGTTCTTTTGTAATTACTTTTCCTTCTTTTCTGTAGGAATGTTGCAGATAGAAGTATTGCATTTGTCCTTTTTTTCGTTTAATTATTCGCATCCAGATCAGTTACCATTACAAATGATATAAATATTTCTTTTTAGCTCAAAATGTAATGGTAACAATTATTGACATAGCTTGGTAGGGGGC
>CAVYJU010000004.1:0-19114 GCA_963768895.1 Candidatus Bathyarchaeota archaeon | reverse complement strand
GCTGGATCTATGACTGGCAACCAAAACTTTGCATTAGTCAGATCTGGCGTGATTACTGGGACAGTAACAGATTCAGTTTCAAACGCAGTTCAGGCAGGCGTGTTTGTGGAAGCACTCTATCCTAATGGAACTTCCGCTGCATTTGCCACAACAAATTCTACTGGACAATACGTTTTAAATAGCAACTTGCCTACCGGAACCTACAGTCTACAGATAACACTCACAGCAAAATATCTTGATAAAACGGTGCTTAACATATCAGTAACGGTTGGTCAAACAACCACCCAAAACATTGCGCTTGACCGGTCAGGCGTCATTACTGGAACTGTAACAAACATAGCAACCGGACAGCCGATTTCTGGAGCATCGGTTACTGCTGCTTCTAATACTGGAAGCTTTTGGCTTTGCCATCACCGACTCGTCTGGAAATTACATTATCAACACGAATTTAACTACAGGAACATACGGGGTAATTGCTTCGTATGGATTTTCTGTGGTTGCCAATCCAAGCGTTAGTGTTACCGCAGGCCAAGTAACACCAAACATCAACTTTCAGTTAACTGTCACTATCACGCCGTCAGGAACGATAAGTGGAAAAGTTACAGGTCCATCTGGTCCAATTTCCGGCGCTTATGTGACTGCTCAAGGCACAAGCAGCTTTAACTCGAATTCTACAGATAGCAACGGCAATTATGTTATTTCAACGGGTTTAAGCACAGACGCTATACTGTTAACGTTACAGCAACGGGTTATGTTTCCCAACAGCAGACAGGAGTTGCGGTTACAGTAAACCAAGTAACAGCAAACATTAACTTTGTTTTATCGGTTGCACCTTCAGGAAGCATTTCAGGTCAAATACTCTCCTCGCAAACCACACCTTTCCCAACTCCCACTCCAACACCAACACCCAATGCTACTCCCACTCCAACACCTATACCTACGGCAGTTCCAACCGCGATTCCAACGGCAGTACCAACTGCAGTTCCAACAGCCAAGCCAACTGCAACTCCAAAACCAACTCCTACACCAACTGCTTCGATTCCGGAGTTTCCATCATCACTAGCTCTTGTCGCTGCTCGCCACATTAGTAGTCGCCGCTTTAGCCGTGCTAGCGCTAAGAAAACGTGAAGCAAAAAAACTTAGTTAGTTCTGACTTTGGCAAAATCATTTTCCTTTTTTTTGTTAAAAACTTTTAATACTTGAGTAAGAAATTCGAAGTTATCCAAAAGCATTTTTGATGCAATACTCTTTTAGAAATCTTTTAATGATATGAAATTGCCACCAGGCTATGAGGAAACATCCGGAAAAATCTTTTTCGAAGACCCTTTCAAGACATCCTGAGATTGAAGTAAATCTAGAATTTTCTACGCGATAAAACGAAAACATGTACGTTCATCATGGCAAAACCAATTATCCAAAGAACTGTTGCGTAAAACATAGCATTATTTCTTATTCGGATATGACGTTTGTAACCTGAAGAAATCTTCTCATTGTGGGCTTATTGATGGAGTGAAAACTAGTAGAGAAAGGCTTTCAGGTCCTATTTAGGTTTTCATTTGCATTTTCTGAAGATTTGAAAATAAAAAAAGGAAATTGACTGCTTTGGTTCAAACTAATATGCCCTTGTTGATTAAGTAGGCGGCTGGAAAAGAGAGTCCGGAAGCGAAGGATTGATTTGGATGTTGGTGAAAGTTGCTTTGTCTCCTGCATTTGGTTGTCCACTTGGTATGGTATAAGTGTAACTTCCAGAGCCACCATAGGGTTCTAGCATGTTTGTGTATAAACCTGCTGCTGATTGTACGGTGGGTAAGATAGTTGAGAATTCACTAGAAAGGTCTGTCCATTGTCCGCCCTGGTATACCCATGCTTTCTGCTGGGCTCCGTTTACAATGTACTCTATGGTGCCGCTTGAAGGTGTTGTTACGACTTCTATTAGATCTACGTTAGATGTTCCGACGTTCTTTGTGGCATAAAATAATGTGTCAAGTACTGTGCCGTTACTTGCTGTTCCGGTTTCGTTGAATTCATAACTGGTCGCTGTTCCAATCTTGGTTAGTTGACGTTGAGGTAGGCTTAGGTGTGCGTTGTTGTCGCACTTGAGGAAGGTGTAGGTGTTGTAGAAGTACCGGACTTGTTCCTCCGCCACGAGTAGCCACGTATATGCCGACGCCCACCACGACAACTGCTATCACGACTATAGCCACGATAATTAACTTGCTTATTCCACGAACATTTTTTTTGCTCATTTTTTCTTTCGTCCATTTTTATTTCTTGTTTTATTACTTATTTTAAAATATAGCGCGAGCTGTATCAAATTTTGTTAGTTCTTTGAAAAACACATTCGGCGCTTACTTCAAATATTAATCAATAAATGGTTAATAACAATGTGTTGCTAACATGGAACAGTCACAAACCATCGCACGTAAGCTTTAGAGACAAATCAGCACAAGCTTGGCTGAAATACATGCTACAGAAATAATGGGAAACTTTACCTCTTCACGTCGAAATTTATGGAAATCTTGCGCGATAGACTATTTTTAGTTGGTATAATTAGGCGAAGATTTTGTAACTTACTGATTAAGAGTTCATAAACAATATATGGAAAAATAGAACATAAAATGCAGGTTGCAGTTACAATGAGTAACAAAGAGACAGAAAAGCTTGCTGAATACCTTAATTGTCAGAGTATTTTAGAGAGCCAAACTAGTTTACTGTACAGGGCTTTAAGTGACAAGGTTGAAATTCCACTTGTAAAGACTCTTTTGAAAGAAATTGAGTTGGATAGCCAAAAACATTCTATTCTTCTTAATGGAGTAAGTATCAGCATTAAACAACCAAATGGAAAAATAAAAGAATGCCAAAAAAATCTTTTGGCGCTGCAAACGATAACTAAGTTGGCTAAAGACTTCGAAAAGATAGATAGATTCTCCTTAGCGGATTTGCAGAGACTAAGTGAAATTTTCATTACGTTGGAAAGTCAGATGGGAGAAGAATACTACATGCTGGTGCAAATGAAGACGCTTGAGAGGATGACAGCTATAATAAATGAGCAGTATTCTGTTGATCTGACTAAAATAAAAAGTATATTCTTAAAAATTATTGAAGATGAAGAGCGCCATATAGAGATACTTGAGACAATTAAGCAATTAACCGCTGAAAGAAAACCTGATAGCAATTCGCCATTTGTAAAGTTTCAAAACCCCGATGCGTGGTTCCAGCAGACACCTCTTTCATACTACGCGACCTCTCCTTAATCTTTTCCAGCAAATTACTTTCAGATTTATTTCATTTTCAACTTGATGATTGGGTTAGATCATAAACGACATCAGAAATAACTGATGTTGCAACGAATCCTCGGGTGTCAATTCGATATCTCAGTGTTTGGCATAATAGTCTGCTACGGCTCGGAATGATTCTTTGGGTTCCCAGGGCATATCAGGATAGGCGCTTCCGTGTTTGCCGATGACGTTGGCGAATTTAGCCGACAGATCTGGCGCTGCGTCTATGCCGGCGAATTCCTTTGCCTGTTTTGCGCTCTCCGATACAATCTGTTTGAATGTGTCTTTCTCCGGGTAGCTTTTCACAAGGCTGAAACTGCCCAAATCCAAGTCAAACCTTGGATCATCGTTGTAGGCCGAGGTCGGAGAAACAAACGTGAAGACAAACGCGCCCTCCACACCAGCGGAGTCGAATGTAGCGAGCTCTTCAATAATTTCCTTTGCCTGCACGCCCTCATCGCGAACATAGTGGCCATCGACCTTCGGAATGACCTTGAGCATTTCCGCAAACGGCGTGGGCACAGTTAGTTTTCCCCCAAGATAATCGTTCATCATGCCATACACGACGATGAAGCCATTTGCTCCAAGCAAATCTGCCCCCCGGTAAGTGCAGCAACCGAACTCGCCAATTACAACGGGCTTTTTGTAAACAAGGTAACCCTTGACCACTTTGTCAAAAACGTTCTTTATCCTGACGTCTCGGTAAAGGTCAACGCCGACAAAATCGAATAGGCTCCAATCAACCTTTTCAAACGGGACTGAAAAATATGTTACTTCACCCTTGAAGGTCTGCCTGACAGCACGGCATGCCTTGGCCAGAAATGCGTTGAGCGGTTCATTGTGTTTTCCCGCTTGGATGTTCATCCAAAACGAAGGGTTATTCAATCTTTGCATGAAATTCTCGCCTTCAACAATGCCTTGCGTAAAAAGCGTCGCCTCTGAGCCAACGCTCAAAACCACCTTGCCCGGGAATTGCTGCCGCAGGGCTTCCGCAACCTCCGCCGCATCCTTGAGGTACGCGTAGGTTTTCTTCTTGGCTTCTGTCCCACATCTCAGGCGACAGCCAAACCTCCAAGCCCTGAGTGAGCGCCTCCTCTGCCGCGATTTCAAGTCTCTTCAGGTCTAAGCCACATATTCTCACTGTGTTGCAGTGTAGGTCGTTTTTGATTATTTCAAGCTCACGGTGTACTTGTTTGAGGTCGAATTTGGGGCGCCATTGGCTTCCCATCATCACCCGTCCAACATCATAGCAAACTCCTTTTCGATTCATTTTTTAGTTCTCTCCTTGATTTTCAGGTCTGAGCATCGCAAGATTATCTTGGCTTCAGGGAAATGGTTTTTTGCATCGTTCGGGTCAAGCATGGTGGCTCTTTTCAATAGGCCGTTAAAACATGCCAGTAACGCAACCATAAGTTGGTCGGGGTCTCCATCTACGATTTCGCCAATAGCCTGCCCTTCAACAATAAGCTGACGCATAATATCTTGTATAGCGTTTGCAATATGAATATGCTGTTAATTCTCTTACATGTGGCAGATGGAACTTTGAAACTCTACAGTGTCAATTTCTTTCAATTCAAAGGGTAGTGGGTTCAAGTAGTGGCGGGCGGGGAGGGATTTGAACCCTCGACCCCCAACTTAGGAGGCTGGTGCTCTTTGCGTGAGCTCAAAATTCCACGCACCAGCCCCTTTGCAAGTGCAGATGAACGACTCAATCCGTACTGAGCTACTCGCCCACGGAAAGTTAGTAAACGAAATACCCATAAATAAACCTCTCAAAATTGAGAAGGGAATAGAATAGATGCCAAACTCAAGTCAATACATATTCCAAAGAGATCTTGAAACATTCATTTTAAGGGATATTCCCAAAGACTTTAAACCATACGTGACAAATTTATGTTTGCAAGTTAACTGTGATCAATTTGACCTTAGATTATCATTACATGCAGCTTCCACGTGAAGTCATCGTCGGAAAAGGAACACTGCAACGTATTCCTGAAGTGGCAAAACGCCTGGGGCTTCATGGGAAAGCGCTAGTGCTATCAGATCCTAAATGTTATGATGTGGCTGGAAAAACAGTTTCTGATTTACTTGTCGAAGCGGGTTTGTCAGTTGATTTTCTTTGCGTTAAGAGTATGAGTCCAAGAGATATATCTGAAATTAAAGATCAAATAAAACATTTGAAACCACAGGTTCTTTTTGGTGTCGGCGGAGGAACTGTAATTGATTCTGCCAAAGTTAGTTCTGGAAGCCAAAACATCCCATTCATCAGCGTACCCACTACCGTCTCTCATGATGGCATTGCAAGCCCTTTAGCCTCTGTTAAAGGTTCAGATAAGCCCTACTCAATATTGGCGCAAGCTCCACTGGCAATTATAGCCGACACAGACATTATCGCCAAAGGTCCTTGGCGGTTTGTTATAAGCGGTTGCGGAGATGTCGTTGCCAAGTTCACTGCAGTAAAAGATTGGCAACTCGCTCACCAAGAGGTTAACGAGTATTACGGGGAGTACGCTGCAAGTCTAGCTTTAATGAGTGCAAAACTGGTAATTGAGAACGCAGATTTGATAGTTTACCGCGCAGAAGAAGGATTACATGTACTTCTTGAAGCACTAATAAGCTGCGGTGTTGCCATGAGCATCGCAGGAAGCAGTCGCCCATGTAGCGGCTCAGAACATTTATTTAGCCATGCCTTGGACATGATTGATTCTCACCACGCGATGCATGGAGAGCAATGTGGAGTAGGCTCAATAATGATTTCTTATCTTTACAAAACAAATTGGGAACGCATACGAAATACTCTCAAGCAGATGGGCGCACCGACAACTGCTAATGAATTAGGCGCAAAAGATACTGACGTAATTAAAGCGTTGGAGTTAGCTTCGAAAATAAGACCTGAACGCTACACAATCCTCCATAAATTGAATCTTAACTATGACGCATGCGAAAAAATAGCTAAGGCAACAGGAGTAACAAGTTAACTCAATTAAAGTCTAAATCCGCAATGACTGAATAAGTGCAAATTGGTTTCCTTCAGGGTCTTCTGCCGCCGCTATCCAACCAACATTGGGAACTTCCTGCTTCGGAGAGATTACTTTGCCACCAAGTTTTTCAATTTTTGCTAAGAAATCGTTAATGGATTCAACGGCAAAATAATTAATGGGTTTAATCTCAGCTTCTTGCTTCTTAAACATGCCGCCATTTACTCCTGGCCTTTGTGGAACGCCATTTTCATCAACGGGAACAGTTTGTATTAACCAGTAATCTAATGGTGAAGGGTACAGGGTTATTTTCCAATCGAAGACTTGTTCATAAAACTGCTTTAACTTTTCTACATCTTGGGCTGGAATTTCAAAATGAACTAGTGTATGGTCCATTCCGATTTTTCACCTCCCGCAAACAATGAAAACGATGAAGTAAGATTACACTATGATATTGATCTAGAGAGATTTATCTTTATTCTCACGATAAACATTGAAAAAACTAAAAAGAAAAGATTTGTTGTTTGATTGGTTTAAGAGGTGCTGGCTTGTGTTTCTGTTGGAGCTGTTGGTGTTGGTTTTGGTTCAGCTTTGAAGGTCTCGACAAATTTAGTTTCATACAAATCTGGAATGAATTTTTGAATATCTATTGAAATTCCGCGTTTAGCAATCTGGATGCCTTCTACGTAAAAGGTTTCCTCTGGCATATCAACAGTTAAAGTTTTGTCTTGTATGCATAGTTTAAACTTTTCTTCTTCAACGACTGGTACACGGCGGTGAATAAGCGCGCTGATTTTTTCCTCGTTTTTCTCCAGCTTTTTGGTAACTATGGTTTCATAAATTAAGGTTCTTCCTGCAAGTGGCGGATTAAAGTCCAAAAGTACTCGTCCTGCTCCGATAGAGCGTACCGTGGCCATTTTTCCTTGGTATTCAATGCGTCCTCCAATAACTGGGTTAATCTCTTTGGCCAACAATTGTTTGAGCGAAACACGCTTTATTTTTTCAGGGTCCCTTGGTCCGAAGCCTTTTTCCGCTGAAATCTCAACAGTACAAGGCTTGCAAAGTTCCATGGTTGTTAAACTGTCATCTAAGGCTTTAAGTACCCAGCTTTCGCCTATCACAACAAGTTTAGGATCGTATATTTCGCCTTCTTTAAATAAATGCTCTTTTTTGGCAACTTCTTCGTATGTTGTGTCGAAAACTTCGTTTGTTTCCTTAACTTTCGATGTATAATTGATTAATATAAAATCTCCTTTTTGTAGGGACATTTTGAATCATCCTTTATCTTAACGGTCGATGTTTAAGTTTCAAACGCTAATAAAAACTTTGTCTAACTGAAAGCAATTAACACTAGAATCATAGGCACATTTAAAAACATAATGTCAAAAATTCATTTTATGTTTTCAAATTTATCCATTTTTGCTAATTTTATTTTGATCAGCCGAGAAAAAAAGACTTTGACATCAATGTTGAAATAACGCTGCAGACATATTCCGATAAAGCTTTAAATTATGCTTAGGTCAGAGAAATGTGTCAAACATCTTTAGCATGCATTTGTTTGTGATTGTGCCGGGGTATCCTAGCCAGGCAGGGAGCAAGCCTGGAGATGTTTGCCAATGGCAAGCACCAAGTAGCTTGTGGCCTCTCGGGGCCGCGGGGGTTCAAATCCCCCTCCCGGCGCCAATTTTTAAAGCTATTTCTGCGCATATTTCGGCTAAATAACATTATTCTTGTCTATATTTCTGGAAATAGGCAAAAATTCTTACCATTAAATAGGATACCTAGAAGACCATCAAAGAGATCACACAATTGAAACGCTTCAACTTCCAAAGAAACGGCTAAATAGAATTCAAGTAATTTTTAGAAATTAACTGCATGCCGTCTAACTAAAAAATAACCGTGAGTGTTAAGATTTAAGTTTAAAATACGTTTTGTTTAAACTGAATTTAGCTAAAGGATACAACATTTGTTGAAACAAAGTGTAATTACGGATTAAATAGATATACTCAATTAGCTGCGGAAATTTAACCAAAAGTGAATATTCTCTTTTTGATAGAATATTCTCCCATAACCATTTATTAACGATTCCAATTCGCAATCGCTGTCCAAAATGTTTGTCTGCAATTTTTTTGTAATCCTTTGAGTAAATAACACTTTGAGCTGCAAGAAAACCAGACGCAATGGCAAATCTCATTCCAAAGCCCAAAAGAATGTCTTGTAACCCCGCGGCTTCGCCTACATATAACGTATTCCCTTTCATGAACTTCTTCGATGAAAAACTCCCAATGCCTTGTACATCTCTGATAGGCTGTATTTGGGAGCCAATTTTCTTTAAAAAAATCTCTTTTGTTCTTTCAAAATACAAATTAATTCTGTGAGCCTCATCTAACCTTACTACAGTGCATAAACAGCCATATTTTTTTGTGATAAGGAGATAGGAATACCCTTTAAAAGCCAATTTATCATTAAATGCTATAATTGCGGTATCTTTGATATCTGTTTTAAAAATTATTCCCTTTACCATCCCAACGGCTTCATTTACGATAGGACCGGTCGCGACGATATTTGCTTCATTTGGTGGCAGTGTTTCTTGAAAGTGAATGTTAACGCCCGATCTCAGAGCTTGTGCCTTGAGACTGTAATCAACTGTTCCAGAAAATGGACCTCGCTTTAAGAGGTAGAATAACGGTTTTTCATAGTGAATTTCTCTTTCTTTGAATCCGTTTGTAAGGGTAATGTTATGGAAAGGAGAGTAGTCGAAATCAATGTCTATATTCCTTTCTTTCAATTCTTTAATGATATCTTTTTTGTCGGACCAGTTTTCCAAGCCTTGAATGTCGCCGTTAAATCTCATTCCTACGTCTCTGTTCTTTTCATAAACATCAACTGTATACCCTGATTTTGCGAGATTTATTGCGGCTGTTAAGCCTGAAAGACCCGCTCCTAAAATGATTATCTTTTTCATGATAATAATATTAATTGAGTTGATGTCAGATTTGATTCTTTTGCAATAAATTCTAATATAGCCTAATTGAGTTTGATTCTGCAAGCAAAGAAAAGAAGGTACACATGGAGAATTGATGATATTTCAAATTCTGGAGTGTATTTACGAGTTTTGTTACTTGAATGCTTTGAATTTACTTGGGTTTGCCGTCCCTGCAGAAGTAAAGATTGGGCTTTGCTTTCGCTAAATTGTACTTATTAAATATTTGACAACTGCCACACATGCATAGTTTTGTGAAATCGAAATCGTTGCAGGTTGCAACTCCATTAGCACAGTATGGACCAGGGAATTCCTCAGGTTTGGGAGCCAGATTTTCGTAACTTTCTTTTGGAACGTTTTTGTTCATTTCATCACTCATAGCTTTCATCTGTTCTTTTGACATTCCCATTACCTGTTCATAATTCATTCCCTTGATCATTTCCACATTCTTCATCATTCCTGGACTCGTCATTTGCTGCATAAGCTTTTTGGGGATTCTGAATCAGCTCGTTTCTTGTAGCTATCTTGGGTTTTGCGCAGGGGCTATTTGCTTGAACAGGACAGGTTATACATTTGCAGTTGAACATGGATTCGGAATTGAAAGGAATTTGGATATCTTTTTTATGTCCAAAAAAACTCAAAAAAATTACCTCTTGTTGTATTTGCGGTAACTTTTACTTAAGGATTATGGGATCTGTAATTGAGGCGCTTGTTGTAGGTTTCTGTATTTTAACGCAACTATCAGCGTTCTCTATCCTCTCGAATCAGCTTCACTTCTTCTACGATTGAGGTTTTAATCTTGCTTTCAGATTGCATTTTTTCCAGTTTGCAAAGCAACTCGTTGGATTTCCTTTTGTTTAGGTAGAGCTTTATGCCTTCCCTTAGGGCGTCTGATAATCTGCCATATTTCTTTAATTGGCGTTTTTCTTCTTCGGATATTCTTACGCTTACCGTCTTCATTGTCATACGTTCTGTAAGACAAAATGTATGATTTAGGGGTTTTCATTCACTTCAACATGCGCCAAAAAGCAACGGGTTCAATTATTGGACTGAGATAACCCTAACGCCTAAACATAGCATCATTGCCAACTAAACGGTTAGAATTTTGTCTTTGTTAATGCTGGCGAGTTTTTGATCTCTCGTTAGTAAAACCTCATCGTGCGCCAGTGAAATGCCTGCAATAACATATTACCATTACCTCTAAATTTATGCATTGATTTTAGTTGCGTGAGATTTAGACCTGAGATGAATCGTTCATGGAGAAGAAAAAAAGCTGTTGAAAAGGCGCAAACTATGAAGATGAATAGTTTGGCAGAATATCAGGAAGGCTCAATTGTTAGTCGCACATTAGTTGACAAGAAAGCTGGAACTGTAACCTTCTTCGCTTTTGATGAGGGCCAAGGACTCAGCGAACATGTTGCTTCGTATGACGCTTTGGTCAGCGTTCTCGATGGCGAAGCGGAAGTTTCAATATCTGAAAAGAACTATCGCGTAAAAGAAGGAGAAATGATAATTCTGCCTGCCAACAAACCACACGCACTCAAAGCAATTAAAAAATTCAAAATGATGCTAATCATGATAAAAGCATGATGTGTTGAAGAAGCACGCGCCACCAACTTTCCTCATTTTATCAACATGATCAAGGGATTTTTTGCTATTGGAAAGCGGAAACCAGCAAATCAAAAACGCATGCGGTTAATTCTGTCGAGAATACCCAGTTTCAAAGTCTTGGAGCCCTTACTGGTAAAGGACAAGAGATATTTACATTGGGCAATTAAGTAAATAACAGGTGTAATGTGGTGAACAAGAATCAAATGTTCTGTTATCAATGTGAGCAAACAAGTGAGGGAAAAGCCTGCACAACTTTCGGTGTTTGCGGGAAAAATCCTGAAGTGAGTGCACTTCAAGATTTATTGATATACATGTTAAGAGGGTTATCGCAGTTAGCATTAGAAGGACAAAAAGTGGGCATCAAAGATGAGCAATTAAATTTGTTCATTTGCGAGTCAGCTTTCGCCACATTAACTAACGTGAACTTCGACCCAAGCACACTAATCGAATACATTAACAAGTCAACGAGACTTCGTGACGCTCTTCGTGAAAAAGTTCGATCAGCCGGAGGATATGTTAAATTCCATGGTCCAGTTGATATGCTGCTTGAAAAGACGCAAGAAGGCCTGATTAGACAAGGAAAACAGGTCGGAATAAACGCTGATTCTTTAAACAACCCTGACTTGCATGGGCTTCACTGGCTCCTTATTTATGGAATAAAAGGGGTAGCAGCTTACGCTTACCATGCTTATCGCCTTGGAAAAAAAGATGACAAAGTCTTCGAGTTCATACAAAAAGGACTCGCATCAACTTTGGACGAGTCGTTAGGTGTTGATGACTTTTTTGATCTTGCTTTGAAATGTGGAGAAATCAACATCAGAGCCATGGAGCTCTTGGACGCTGGAAACACAGAAGCTTACGGTCATCCAGTTCCTACGCAAGTTCCGCTAGGCCATAGGAAAGGCAAGGCAATATTGGTGTCAGGTCACGATCTAAAAGATTTAGACGAAATTCTAAAGCAAAGCAAGGACAAAGGTATCTATGTCTACTCACACGGAGAGATGCTCCCAGCACATGGCTACCCCAAATTAAAGAAGTATTCTCACTTTTTCGGCCACTACGGGACCGCATGGCAAAATCAACAAAAAGAATTCGCGAATTTTCCTGGAGCAATTCTGATGACCACCAACTGCATTCAAAAACCCATAGAAAACTACAAGGGAAACCTATTCACCTCGGGTCCAGTGGGCTGGCCAGGGGTAGCTCATTTAGAGTGTTCTGACCGATATATGCGGCGACTTCTCTCTTGTCATAGAAAAAGCATTAGAAATGCCCGGGTTCACGCAAGACAAGGAGGAAAAAACAGTGACTGTTGGTTTTGCCTAGACAGTCTTTTCTTTCCTTGGTGGAAAACATAACTGAATCAGTGATGAAGGGGCACATTAACTCTTTCTTTCTTGTAGCTGGTTGCGATGGTGCCAAACCAGGACGCAATTACTACACTGAGTTTGTTGAGAAGACCCCTAATGACTCTCTTGTTCTGACTTTGGCCTGCGGAAAATTTCGGTTTTTCGACAAGGACTTAGGTCAGGTCGACGGCATCCCTAGATTGCTAGATATTGGACAATGCAACGATGCCTACTCAGCCGTTAAAGTAGCTCAAGCTTTTGAAGAAATATTCAGTGTACGGATGAGCGAATTGCCATTGTTCTTTATACTTTCGTGGTATGAACAAAAGGCTGTAGCCATTCTGCTGTCTCTTTTCTATTTAGGCGTAAACATTCGTTTAGGACCAAGTCTTCCAGCATTCATGACCCCGAAAATACTGGAAAGGTTAAAAATTACGCCTCTAAAAACCCCGGATGAAGACCTAAAAGCAATTCTCGATTATGTCAATGGTGTTGTTTCATGAGTTTTCAAGAGAGGGGCTCTTATCAACCATTATCTTTGTGTCAGGTTGCGGGCAAATTAACAGTAACATTAAGAGAGTCTCTGAATATCAATTAGATAAGAAAATAGGAGTTAGTTTTGAAATGTCTTGGCTGAAAGCTATGAGAGAGAAAGAACCATCTGAACCAGTCAATCCAATTGGGACCGTTGTGATAGGCACTCTTCACCCAGAAGTAATGGACACTGCTAAAGACATGGTTAGACGATCTCTCAAACTCGCGCAGTTCAAAACTGTTGATGTTGGGAAAGGCGTTTCTCCAGAAACTTTTGCTTCAAAAGCTAGAGAGTTAAATGCCGATATAATCGTTGTTTCTGTTTTGCTCACAGCAGCTAAGGAGAATCTTCCTAAGCTAATTTCTGCTATAGAACTTGAAGGCCTAAAGGGCATAACTGTAATCATTGGGGGTGCAGCAGTGACTAAAGAGGATGCAGACAAAATCGGCGCACTGTTTGGCAAAACCAGAGAAGACGCTGTAGTTTTAGCAAAGAAAGCAATTCAGCAAAAGCGGAATAGAACTTGAAAATTTAATAGTTGATTAAGATAGCTGTGAAAAGCTCAGAACTAAAGACCAGCAACAAGACGCCTATGGCTAAAAGTGTTAATGCACCTATCGCCAAATTTATGAATGCACGTTCTTTTCATATAGCACTCGCATCAAACAAATCCAAAACCTCAAAACTAAATTGTGCCAAATCAAACCATATTTTATAACAGGTAATCCTTAAATTGTTTGCCAATTGCGAGCGCCAAGCAATCGTCAAAGTAACTATCGGCTTCTTGAGTGAATGTATGATTATCAGTTGTTTGGTCAATTTTTGAACCAAATAGGCTTCAATTGTTCTATTTTTTTCCTTTTTTTCGCCTACTTATTACTTTTTTTCGTTTTTTAGCTATCAAATGTTAGGCAAATTATTTAACCTGAAACGCACAGAGTGGCACCACTCCTTGTGAACGAAGTCTATTTTCTGCTTCTTCTCAAGAGAAAAACAAAATTTGGAGAAAAAGAAAATGCAAAAACTAAAAAACAAAATTTCAACTATCACTCTGACAGTATTATTTCTATTTTCAATGATAGCTTCTACGAATCTAGTTCCAATCACGTTCGCACATACACCTTCATGGCAAATTACAACATATGCTTATGTTAATGTCGCTCCGAATCCAGCAGGTGTCGGTCAAACTGTTAACATTGGTATGTGGATCAATAATCCCCCGCCAGATGCAAGCCGAACTTACGGCGATCGATGGCAAAATTTCAAAATCACAGTTACTAAGCCTGATGGAAGCGTTGAAACTTTAGGTCCTTTCACATCTGACGATACTGGGGGCACACACACAGATTACACACCAAACCAAACTGGTAATTACAGTTTCTTCTTTAGTTTTCCAGGACAAGTATTGGCAGGCAACAATCTTGACCCAACGTCAGCAGGTGCATCGGCTTACCCTAACATTAACGATACTTATCTGCCCAGCAATGCCACGACTACACTTTTAGTGCAGCAACAACCAGTACCATCTATTCCACAGAATCCATTGCCGACAAACTACTGGACTCGCCCGATAGAATCAGTGAATGACTTTTGGTATAGTATTAGCGGTAACTGGCTGGGACTCAGCCCATCCACTTTCTCTACCACAGGACAATACAATGCCACAGGAAACTACAACCCATATACAACGGCGCCAACCACCGCTCACTTGCTATGGACAAAGCCCGCTGCACCAGGAGGTCTCATTGGAGGAGAATTCCTTGGAACAGACACAAGCAACTTTAATGCGCCACAGCAATATCAGCCAAAGTTTGCCCCAATAATCATGGATGGAATACTATACTATGAACAATACACAAACGCACAATCTACACCAACTTCTTGGATAGCAATAAACTTACACACAGGACAAACACTATGGACAATGAATGCCACCACAGATCTGATGTGCGGTCAAACCCTTGATTATGTAACACCCAATCAATATGGAGCCCTAACATACCTGTGGGGTATTTCTCCCGTGACAGCTCACGGAGCCATAGGTAGCGTAGTTCACCCTAACACTCCACCAAACACTGGAACCACATACACACTATATGATGCAATGACAGGAGCATACGTACTCACAATAGTCAACGGAACAGGAATGACGGTTACGGAAGATCAAGGTGGAAACCTAGTTGGCTACTACGTTAACCAAACCGTATCAAATGTGTACCATGCACCCACACTAAACATGTGGAATTCAACTCAATGCATAGACAAACTCAACCCTAAAACTCCAGGATACTCATATGCCGGGCAATCGGAATGGTACTGGGAACCAATCCAAGGCGACATAATCCCATTCAGTATGGGAATACAATGGACAGCACCACTAACCACGAACATATCAGGAGTTGCACTACCCGGAACATTAGGAATTAGCGGCACTTGCATTGAAAACGGCGTAATACTTATGACCTCAGCGGGTTCAGGAGGAACAGGAAGCTTCCAAACAGGATTCCAAATCGAAGCAGGCTATGACGCAAACACCGGCACCCAATTATGGATAACCAACCGAACAGAAACACCCAACACAAGACTATACACTATTCCAGCAACCGCAGGCGTCTTCGCTGAAATTAATTACAATACAGTAGCGGTTAACGGATACAGCATGACTACAGGAGCGCTTGTATGGGGACCAATAACACTACCAAACGCCGATCCATACGACAGCTTAGGAGGCTACCAAGGCGTCTCAGCAAACGGCATTGGCTACGTATGGGGTTTCGGAGGAACAATTTATGCTATCGACATGGCGACAGGAAAACTAGTTTGGGATACAACAACGGCACAAATAAGCGGTCCTTCAGGTTCCGACACTCCTTATGGTGTATGGCCAATTTGGACATTCACCGTAGGTTCTATTGCAGGCGGATTATTATTTGTACCAGAAGGGCACCAGTACAGTCCACCAATGTTCCGCGGCGCAAGCCAGATCTAGCTATAAACCTAACTAACGGACAAGGCGTATGGAGCATGCTTGGATTTGACGTTACAAGTGGCCCAGCTATCTCTGACGGTGTCATGACAGCTTTCAACTCCTACGACAACCAAATATACACATACGGCACGGGACCCACCCAAACAACTGTCTCAGCACCAAGCGTTGGAGTGACAACAGCTACACCTATAACGATAAGCGGCACAATTACTGACATCTCTGCAGGCTCAAAACAAGAAGCAGTAGCAGCTAACTTCCCAAACGGCCTACCATGCGTTTCTGATACAAGCATGACCCAATGGATGGAATCCGTTTACATGCAACAATCAATCCCAGCCAACTCAACAGGAGTAACAATTACAATCAGCGTCATTGACTCAAACAACAACTACAGAATCATCGGAAACACCACAAGCAATCTTTATGGAACCTATCGGGGCTTAACTTGGACACCCGACATCCCAGGCAAATACACTGTTATCGCTAGCTTTGCAGGTACACAATCATACTACGGATCTACTGCTCAAACACACTTCCACGCGAGTGCGATCCCAGCAACTCCAGCACCAACAGCTACACCTGCTGCATCAATGGCTGACACCTACTTTGTTCCCGCAATCGCAGGTCTATTCGTCTTAATCATCATAGTCCTTGCACTAATCGTCATGATGATGCTAAGAAAGCGACCATAAAAAACATCAAACAAAAACAACTTTTCCCTTTTTTTAGTTCAAAAATATTATTTAAAGAAATAGTTTAACCCCTTGGAAATAGGATGGACTGCCTAATATGATCCCGTCCGCTTTCATTATCTCTTGGTAAAGGTTTTCGCCGTCATCATCAGTGACGCATTTCTTAGTGCCAAAGCAAGCCATACAGCCGGTACAGGGCTGAATGTGATAATCAGGAATTCGAATCAGCTTTACTTCTGCGCCCTCAGCTTTCGCTGCGGCCAAAGCTTCCTGTAGAATCATGTCTGTGTTGCCGCCAACTCGTGGACTACCACTTAATCCAATAACAAGCATATTTAGAACCTCAGAGGCTCATCTTCAAACCGATTGATTAACCATTTGGTCTAAACGGCGCGCCTCCATAGTATCCTGCAAAAAATAACACAATTAACCGCTAAACACTTTCCGCTTTAGCTAAGGTTTTTATCATTCATTGGAAATTATCTTCTCTGCAACACTTTGGGGCTGTCGGCTAGCTTGGTCTAGGCTTGTAGACTTGGGCTCTATAGACTCCGGTTCAAATCCGGGCAGCCCCACCAGATCTTAATTTTGAGGTTAATTCAACTTCAATATGACAAAGGATTTAGTATTTAATGCTTGACAAGGATCAATGGTGGCTAATCTCTCCAAGTTTTCTATTGGTATATTCTAGGCTTTGCTGATGATAATAGAACTTTTTATCTGCTCCATAATGTCTTATTTTTTAATTGATGACTTGGCTGCAATTGAAGCAAAAAACTGGGATTGTTTTAGTGGTAAAGGATATGATGTAACATTACGTGATATGAGAAATCAAGTGTTTCTAAAATTTGGTAAATACCCAGGATTTAAAAGAATACTAATAATCGGTAAGCCAAACTGGAATGGTGGCAAAGAGTATCTAATAGCTAATGGCTTTTACATTATTGAATTGGGATTTCAAGTAACGTGGGAAACTGAAGTTCTCAATTCAGCTTATGAAATAATCAAACAGAAGTTAGATACAATACTGTATCTTCCCTACCCATTATTTCAACTAATCATTTAGTCTATCTAGTATACAAGTACATCCAGTACTACCTACTACCTATAGTATTTCAATTAAGTAATAGCCAGTTAAAATAAAATAAGTTAAGAGTTACAGCCAATCGGCTATTCAACAGCTTATTGGCTTTAACATAAAGGAAGAAAAAAATGTGATTTTATGAATAAAATATACTAGAGAGTTAGCTTTAGCTCTATTCCCTATGAAAGATAAAATAAGCTTTGTTTTAGGAGGGGTGATTTGATTGGTTTTGAGGAAATCGGCTAAATCCATTGATGTAATTTCAGAATTACAGTGCTCGCATAACTTCAAAGAATCTAAGGTTGTATTCTTGTTTATCTTGAGTTTTCCACCACAGAAGGGACAACGGAATACAGCAACAATTCCACCATCCTTAACCTGCTGTAATAAGGTGTTTAAATTAATTGAAACATTGGTGTTCTTAACTACAATATGTCTATCGGTTTCTCTTAATTCTCTTGACTTGTCATACATACACAATTCTTCGAAAACCTTAGCTGCGTCTTGAGTTCTTCCACACTTTTCCAGATTCTGAGCTAGAGCCAATTTTGCTCTATTATAGAACTTTAGATACATCCACGAATGCTTGCTTTCTGAATCCCACCAAGGAAAAGCAACACCAGTTTTTGTATGAATATTAACTGCATGTTGAGCCTTTGCTTTGAAATCATTGGCAACAGTATTTAAAATTGCTTTGTTCCAAGCATAAGTAACCTTGTCATCAAAACCCAGCATATATCAGTACCTATTTCAAATGTAATAGGGTAATGGTCAACTTCATCCCAAAATTGATAAAAGCATTTACTTGAACAGAAACCTACATTCTCATATGTACTTGGTTTATTGCTTATCTCCATCTGTGTCTTAATTCCAAGAGTCCCATGAAAATATGGAACGCATTTATTGCAAACTTCTTTACCACAGCAAAAACACAGCTTAGACTTATTCATAAAAAGAGTCCTAGCACCACAAGAGGGACATCTTCCCATTTATCTTTCCTCTTAAAACAGTGGTTGCTGTTAACATTCTGCCTTCTATGAGATCAATCTGTTCTGATAGTAATCCAAGTTTTCTAAGTACTTGTAGCGTAATAGGACGACTGAGAGGTTTGATATCTCATGGGCAAGTTTGCTTTGTTTAATCGCTTGTCAATTGCTACATAACTAACTTTGCTAGATTGTGATATTTCATCCAGCAATGACTTAGGCACACAGTTTGACATAGCAGTTCTTGCTGTTACGCAAAAACAGCTTAGGATATCTGAAGTGTTCCAGAAACTTTGTATCCTCATTATAGTATTCAGTTTGGTATTTGCTTCCCATGCCAACTATTAGGTTGAAGCTGTTGATTCCTTCCATAGCTCTAACTCCACTTAGAAGCATGAATCTTAACCAAAGTTTCTCATTGGGGTACAGAACAGGCATAGCATCCATTGTACAGTTGTCCTAAGCCTTCATGGGCATTGCTGCTAAAGATTCTAGTGAAGGTTGCTATTTGGTCAGGTTTATACCGTTTAATTCCATGAGACTGCATCTCATTCTTAAAAGAATCATAAGTTCCTTGATACCTACTTAAAGCAATTAATGCATTTATGATGTTGTTTCTAACTGTTGGT
>CAVYJU010000003.1:0-58958 GCA_963768895.1 Candidatus Bathyarchaeota archaeon | reverse complement strand
CATATTGCATTTTAGATTCTGTATTTTGAGTTAGGGGTCTTTCTGTTTGTTGATATTTTTAATGTTAGGGGCTTTTGCATGTTTGATGTTAGATAAATTCAAATTGTCAATTAGCAATGACTTCTTGACTGTGAATGAGTGCGAAGAGGCGTTTCATTTTCCATTTGGATATGGATCATTTCTATACCGCAGTTGAAGAGCGGGGACGTCCAGAAATTCATGGGAAAGCTGTTATCGTTGGCTCTGATCCTAAAGGAGGCAAAGGCAGAGGTGTTGTTAGCACAAGCAATTATGTTGCCCGGAAAGTTGGCGTTCGCTCGGGTATGCCCATTTCCCATGCTTGGCGGTTATGTCCAGAAGCGGTTTATTTGCCACCTGATTTTCCATTGTACATCAAAGTTTCTAATGAAATCATGGAAATCGCGCGTAGGTACGCGGATAAATTTGAGCAGTGGGGAATTGATGAGGCTTTTTTGGATGTAACCTGCAAAGTGAAAGATTACGGTGAAGCGGAAAATTTAGCGAGGCAGATTAAATCTGAAATTAAAGAGAAAGAAGGTCTCACTGCTTCTATAGGTGTTGGGCCTAACAAGCTTGTAGCTAAGGTTGCCAGTGATTTTCAAAAACCAGACAGTTTAACAGTTGTCCGAGATGAGGAAGTTGAGGTATTTTTGTCGTCTTTGCCCGTGCGAAAGCTATTGTGGGTAGGACGTAAAACTGAGGCTAAACTGAAAGAGTTAGGAGTAAACACCATCGGCGATTTAGCAAAGTACGATGCTTCAGCTTTAACTTCGATGTTTGGCGTGATGGGTTGGCAGATGCATTTGATGGCAAACGGCATTGACAGCAGCGAGGTTGAGGAACGGGTTGGCGTCAAAAGTGTAAGCCACGAAACCACCTTTGAAGAAGACACAGCGGACGCGGCTGTCATTTTGATGGCCTTAAACGATCTATGCGTCGAAGTCCAAGAAGAAACAGAAAATCAAAATTTACTCTTCAAAACTGTAACATTAAAAATTCGTTTTGAACATTTTGAAACCCACACCAAAGCTAAAACATTGCCTTTCTTAACAAACCGTCTCTATGACCTACAAAAAACCGCAAAAGAACTCCTTATTCCATGTCTGCAAAAAGATCGAAAAGTACGGCTTATCGGGGTTAGAGTTTCAAGTTTGGTTTCGATGGAAAAACAGAAGACGCTGCTTTAAGGCTCTTCGACTTTCTGTGGTACTAAAGGTTTTCCAAAGCTTTCCTCACTTGAGACTTTGCTAAGTGTTTTTCGTGAACGCATCAGATGCAGAACTTTGCTTGATAAATCCACTTTTTCACGTGCGTAGCCAACTGCAAGCATTACTAGAACTTCAAAGTTTTCAGGAATCTTTAGCACTTCTTTGACATCTTTCTCGTTAAAACTTCCTACGCAGCAGGATCCTAATCCTTCGCCAACGGCCGTTAAAATCATGTTTTCTAGGGCTAATGCAACGTCAATGGCGTACCAGTCGGGAGACGCTTTTTTGTCTCCACAAGCAACAATGACCAGAGGGGATTGTGTAAGGAATTTTGCATATAATCCCTTAGACAGCTCTTTTCTTTTATCCTTGTCAGTTACCGCGATAAAATGCCAAGGTTCAACGTTTCTTGCTGAAGGTGCAAGCCGTCCAGCTTCCAGAATTTTCTCCGGTTTCTCTTGGAACTGGCTTATCCTGATACGCGCGGATTGATCTTCTTTCTTGCACGGCTTCAAAAACGTCCATTTGGGTGGCTTCCTAACTTAGGAATGGTTTTTTGGTGTATATTAGCTTATCAGAGCAATCACGAATTCATTAAGAGAAGAAAGATAATTTGGAAAATGCTTGTT
This sequence comes from Candidatus Bathyarchaeota archaeon, assembly GCA_963768895.1. GTDB lineage: Archaea > Thermoproteota > Bathyarchaeia > Bathyarchaeales > Bathycorpusculaceae > Bathycorpusculum. The sequence continues at coordinate 57,100 of CAVYJU010000003.1, read as the reverse complement.
GTTCTCCTTCGCGTCTATTTGTTTTGTTTTGAATATGAAAGTCGGAAAAATGGCTTCATCTTCTGTTACCTAAAATCCAAATAACCGAGTTATAAGAGGTATAACAACAAACATGACTGGGCAACTGTTCTTCTTCTATTTCCTTCTAAAACAAAATGTTTGACTTAGAATATGAAAAATTTGTAAATAACTTAATATTTTTCATCTGATGGTTAAGGAACATTAAACGGACGTCGGCTTCTCTTTTTGTAAGCCGGTCTTTAAGTTGGTTTCTCGCCAATATTTTGAAGACTTCCGTTTAATAGGAGAATAAAACGATTGAAAATTCAGGTCCTCGGGGCCGCAAGAGAAGTAGGCGGCTCATGCATTGCAGTCGAAACCGACTCTTGCAAGGTTGCATTAGATTACGGTACTAAGCTTGACGGCGAAATGCAAAAGCTGCCGAAAGATTTTGATGCTGTAATAATTAGTCATGCCCATTTGGACCATTCGGGAAGCCTCTTGATTTTAAGCAAAGAGAACCCTCTCCTTATTGGATCTCCAATTACGCGAGATGTCACAGGCGACCTTTTGCGCGATATGGTTAAAATCCAAAATGAAAAAGGTAACTTCGATTTTACAAGTAGCCACGCAGAAAACATTGATGGGTGCTGGCATGTTGGTGATTCTTATGCTTTACAGGGAACGAAAATCCAGCTTCAGCCTGCCGGTCACGTTGCAGGTGCAAAGATAACTACTATCCAAGCTGAGGGAAAAAGAATTGTTTACACTGGGGATTTTTGCTTTCATGATACTGAAATATTGCAAGGTTGCAAGCCTGAGTCAATTCCCAAAAGGCCAGATGTTTTGATTACTGAATCCACATACGGCGGAAAAGTTAGACCGCCCAGAAATGAGTTGATTAATCAGCTCCTAAAACAATTGCTTTTTACTATGAAGCATAAAGGCAATGTTTTGATTCCTACCTTCGCTTTTCACAGAAGTCAAGAGATGGCTAAACGGATAGATATGGCGATTGAATCGGGGCTTTTGCCAAAGTATAATGTTTATACAATATCAAATCTTGCCAACAGAATCACAAGGTACTATAATCAAAATAAGCCTTTGTTTACAAAAGAAATTAAGGCGCAAAACAACCCCTTCAACTACAAACATATCAAGCACGTTTTCACAACTGCTCAAATTGACGAGCCAGCCATCGTTATTTGCACTGCAGGTTTTGGTCATGCTGGTGCGAGTCTCCGACTGTTAGCCGATTGGGGAGTTAACAAAGCTAACTCTGTTATTGTGACCTCTGGGTATCTTCCGCCAGACAGCCCATTAAAATCTGCCAAAGAAAACCAGTATTTCAAAACCGCTGATGGTGAAGCAGTGTCAGTAAAAGCTGACGTGCAACAGATTGAGCTTTCAGGGCACGCAGATCAACTTGAACTTATCCAGTTAATCGCTAAAGTAAAGCCTGAGCGCACTCTTCTTGTCCACGGAGACCTTGAGCAGGCAGAAGCGCTCTCCGAAAAAATAGGTGATATGACCGAGGTCTACATACCTGAAAGAAATGAGGTCATTGACGCATAAAAGCGCAACTAAAAGTTTTTCATTTTAGGCTTCGTATTTTGTCGGGTCAGCTACTTGGACTTCTGTGAATGCTTTTTTGCGGTTTACACAGGATTCGCATTTACCGCAGTGCTTTTCAGCTTCACGATAACAAGACCAAGTAAACTCTAAGGGAACTCCGAGTTCGGTTCCTTTCTTGATCACTTCTGATTTTCGTTTGCCGCTAAACGGTGCTTGGATACTGATATGCTCACCAGTGCCTAACTGTGCTGCCTTCTCGAATGCTTCGTAGAATTCACGTCTGCAGTCGGGATAGAAAGGTTCGTCTGATCCGTGGGCGCCATAAAAAATTTTGTTAGCGCCAACTGAAACTGCATAAGATACGGCTACGGAGAGGAAGATGGCGTTTCTGAATGGAACTATTATGGGTTGGCTGAACTCAGATGTTAGCGGGATGTTGGTGTTGCAGAGAGAGGTTACATCGCCGAAGACATCTCTCAGGGCTGAAAGGTCAACGATTTTCGTTTTTGTATCTAGGCTTTCTGCGATTTTCTGTGCCGCTTCTGTTTCTTTTACTGCGATTTGTCCGTAGTTGAAGGTTATAGGGTAGAGGTCATAACCTTCTTTTTTTGCCCAATAAGCCACTACTGCTGAGTCTGGGCCTCCGCTGAGAACCATTACACATTTTGGTTTTGGAGTCATGTTTTTTTACCTTTTTTCCATTTTTGATTTAGTTTGATTTTGGTTTTGGTACAAGTTTTGAAAGATGCCTGTTCTTTTTAGTAGTTTGAACAGAGGCCAACCGATGAGTACAGTTGCAACTAGGTTTCCCAAGGCTACGTATAGCATGCTAAGAAGTAGCGGTAGATGAGTTATAGGTGATAGCATGGCCCCAACTGTTATGCCTAAAACAACTGAATAAGCAGCGCATGTTGCTATGACTGTGTAGTCATTTCTGGTTTTTTTGTAAACATAATAGATTACAAAGGACATAGCAAATGAGGGAATGGTGTTTAACAAATCGATAAGACCGAGTGGCGAGGGTAAATTACTGATAAATACTCCAAGAGTATGCCCTAAAACCCCGGGTATTCCTAGGAAGGGAACCGCAGCAACCATAGCGTCTGCAATACGGAAATTGATAATCCCATAAGAGATACCTCCAAGTTCAACAACAAGCGCTGCGTAAAGCGCAGCGTATATGGCTATTAATGCAATATCTTTAGTTCTTAATTTCAAAGTTAATTTGCCTCCCTATCCCGGGTTTTATTTTATTGTTGGCGGAACGGGTAGGAGACATTCACTCACCCGCCAATTGCTTTTTGAAGCTTCAGGGTTGCCTAAAAAGCTTTAGTAGAACCCTGGTGGTTTTGCACAATAGGTTTCATAGGGGCGAAATATTAATAAAGTCCACGGAAAGATTACATGATGCTACTTCCTAGTGGATATGGCATTCCGCAAATAGAGTTTTAGGGAGCACAAAACTATGTCTCAAAATAATTCAGCTAGTCAACTAGTCCTTAAAGGAACTACCACAATTGGCGTCGTCTGCAAAGATGGCGTAATATTAGCATCAGATACCCGAGTAACTATGGGTTACTATGTTGCACATAAAGCTGGCAAAAAAGTCTACAAAATCGATGACCATATAGGCATGACTATTGCCGGAACCGTTGCTGATGCACAAAGAGTAGTTGACATTCTAACAGCCAACGCGGCTCTCTATAAGATAAACCTGAATCGACCAATGCCAATTAGCTCAGCAGCAAGGCTGGTTGCTAACTTGCTGTTTTCTGCACGCTACATTCCTTTGGCAACACAGGTTCTAGTCGGCGGCGTAGATGACACTGGACCACACGTGTTCAATTTGGATCCATACGGAAGCTTAACATGAGGAAAAATCAGTTTCAACAGGTTCTGGTTCACCGATCGCTTATGGTATTCTTGAAGACAAATATCGTGAAGGCTTAACTATTGCTGAAGTGTTGCCAACGATTGCTAAAGCAGTTAATGCAGCAATGAAAAGAGACGTTGCAAGCGGCAACAGTTACAACATCATTGTAATCGACGACAATGGTTACCGCGAATTATCTGATGAAGAGAAATCGAAACTTCTCAAGGCAGGAAGCTAAATACTGTGGCTCGAAGTAACCCTGCTCGAAATCAAGATAAAGAAAAAGACAAAATAGAAATTAGCCAATTTATTTTGGAGAAAGTTCCGCGAGAGGCAGAAGTAACTAGAATTGAATATGAAGGACCTATGCTTGCGGTTTACACTAAAAAACCCGAGATTTTGGTTGAACAAAGTGGTATAGTCGCGGAGATTGTCGGTGTAATTCGCAAGAGAATAGTAATACGTCCCGACCCGTCAGTTAGAATACCTGAAGTTGAAGCTGAAAAAATCGCTCGGGAACTGATTCCAGCTGAAGCTGAAATTACAGACATTAATTTTGACCCAAGTCTTGGCGAAATAATTATTGAAACAAAAAAGCCTGGCTTGGTTATTGGAAGAAACGGCGCTGTTTTGCAGGAAATTATAAAGAATACCAAGTGGCGCCCCCATGTTTTGCGTAGCCCGCCAATCAAGTCAAAAATTGTCACTCATATGCGTCATTACTTGCATTCTGAAAGCAAAGAACGAGAAAGAATCCTTCGCACCGTTGGTGAACGAATCTTTAGACCAAAAAGTTACGAGGTCGGAGACATTCGAATGACCGTTCTAGGTGGAGCACAAGAAGTTGGTCGCTCAGCATTTCTGGTTAAAACAAGGGAAAGCAGTGTTTTACTAGACTGTGGTATTAATCCTGGTTCAAACCGGCCTTTTGAAGCATTTCCAAGGTTCGATTGTCCAGAATTTCAAATTGATTCATTAGACGCCGTTGTTATCAGCCACGCACATCTTGACCACTGCGGTTTAACTCCTTTCTTTACAAGTATGGTTATGATGGCCCAGTTTACTGTTCTGCGCCTACCTCAAATTTAATGACCATGCTGCAATTAGATTATCTGGATGTAGCAGGCAAGCAAGGAGTTACACCTTATTATGACCAAAAAGATGTGCGCGAATGCGTTTTGCACACCATCCCGCTTAGATATGGTGTTGTTACTGATATTGCACCTGATATTCGTTTAACTCTACATAATTCAGGGCACATTTTAGGCGGTGCAATGGTTCACTTGCACATAGGTGAAGGTTTACACAATATTGTTTACACAGGCGACTACAAGTTTGCCAGAACTATGTTGTTGGAAGCTGCAGCCACCGAGTTTCCACGCATTGAAACAGTTATCACTGAGAGCACTTACAGCGGCGCGGATGATGTTATGCCTTCGCGAATTGAAGCTGAAGAAGCTATGACACGTGTGATCAACAAGACATTGGAACGAAAAGGTAAAGTCCTGATTCCAGTGCCTGCTGTCGGCAGAGCGCAAGAAATAATGCTTATCATCGATGGTTACATGAAACGTGGTTTAATGAAGGAAGCACCAGTTTTTATTGAAGGCATGATTAGCGAAGCCACAGCCATCCATACAGCTTACCCCGAATATTTAGGTAGAGAAGTACGCCACAGCATTTTACATGAAGGAATTAATCCATTCCAAAGTGACTACTTCACTATTGTCGAGCATCCAAGTGTTAGACAAAGCATCATTGAAGGAGAACCATGCATTGTTTTAGCTACTTCAGGCATGCTTGAAGGTGGACCGGTAATCGAATATTTTAAGAATTGGGCTGGCGACGAAAGGAACACAATAATTTTTGTCAGCTACCAAATTGAAGGCACAATGGGACGAAGAGTCCAAAAAGGCGTTGGCGAAGTAACTATGATGGATAATGAAGGAAAAATAGCAGCGCTACAAGTTAAGATGCAAAATGAATCAATTGAAGGATTTTCAGGTCACTCAGATAGGCGCCAACTGGTTAATTACTTAACTCATCTTACGCCTAAGCCTGAACGCATATTTGTTGTGCATGGTGAAAAACAGAAAACCATAAGTTTCGCTAACTTTATGGATAGCAAAGCAGGCATAAACACAGTTGTCCCAGCAATTCTGGAAACTTTTAGGCTACTTTAGGTAAAGCTTCATTAGAAACAGGTGCTGGCGACTTTTCACGCCAAATCCTTATAGTTTTTGGGCAGATAACAACTCGTTCCTCGCCTAACCGTGCAATGTCACCGCCTATAGATTCAGTGAACTGGTAAAGTTCGTTAACCGCGTTTTTTACGTCTTCAATGCTCTTAGTGGCAAGAGGCGTGACTCTTAGAATTATTATATTGCCATTTTTGACTTCGTTCTTTATGTTTTCTAAGTCTGCAATCTCTTTAAGTGGCATGGCTTTGAGATAAGTTTTGCTTGGAGCTTCAACCACTGTTTCCAGTTTTTGTTCTGGAGGAGATGCAATGGTTTCTGGTTTTTCCTCCATTGTTGGCTGAGTATTTTCTTGTGCTGGTTCCTGAGCCTCAACAACTAGATCTTGTTTTGTCTCTTCTTGGTTTGGAGCGAGAGTTTCTTGTTTTGGTTTTTCCTCAGGAGGTGCGACTGGTGTTTTCTGTTCTGGTTGTTTCTTTTTGCGGAATAGATTGAACGGCATTTTTTCTCTCAACCCCTTAATATCTATGCTTCAACAGTTAAGCGTTTCTTTATTTTCAACTCTTGATCCTGTACTATTTTAGGTTAATTAGCACCTAAATATTTTGCGATACCAAACGATTGTTAGCTTGAGAATTTATCATTCTTGAGTAACAATCTATTCTCCAAAAGAAAGAACCGGAGTTTTAGAATTTGAGTTTCTCAATTTTATCTAAACAAAATTATTAGATTATTCATGACAACTATTGTGAGAAAGATTACAAGACCAACAGAAGATATTTGCAATAGTCTAAAAGAGTAAACAAACGACTTTGATGCTTTTGTTTTGGTTTTTCATTAAGGCTTTGTGTGCCAGAACAAACGAAACCGCGACTACCATAGTAGTTACAAGTTTGATCAATAAGAAGGCACCAATGTTTGTGCTAACAATTCCCGCCAAGAAGGGGTTTAACTCAACAGCTCCTGAATATAGAACTCCAATGACAGTCGTTATGCAGTCTATGGAACCCATTATGATAAGAAGCAAGCTGGGAATTATCTCTGCTTTTAACATTAACTGCCTTCTCCTTTCTTTCCTTGACCCAACATTTGTCCGATAGGTGTTTATGAATCAGCTTTCGGTTTTTGATATATTACAGAATACCACAAGAATCGTTAAATTTTTTAGTGTTAACTAATTATAGTGTCAAAATAATCCTTGAACTGCGCACAAGCCTTATATTTTTAATGTTAAACCTTCTTGCTGAAGGGTTTACGTATGCACAAAAAACTGATGATTCCTGGTCCAACAGAAGTCAGCCAAGAAATATTAAACGAGCAAACTCACCTGCTTATCGGTCATAGAGATAAAGAATTCTCAGACCTTTATGCTGGAATAACCGATAAGCTCAGTAAATATTTTGAGTTGACTGAGGATGTAAAGCCTACTGTAACTACATCTTCCGGTAGTCTTTGGTTTGACATAGTAGGCAGAAGTATAGTTAAGCAAAAAGCTTTAGCATGTGTAAATGGTGCTTTTGCTAAACGTTGTGCTGAAACCCTTCGTGCATGCGGCAAAACTACTGATTTCTTAGAAGTTGAATGGGGCAAAGCAGTTAAACCAGAAATGATAGCTGAAAAACTTGACAGCGGCGAATATGATACTTTAACTGTATGCCATAACGAATCTTCTACAGGCGTAAGAAACCCCATTAAAGAAATCGGTCAAATGTTACGCAAGAAGTACCCGAACATAATTTACGCGATTGACGCAGTTTCTTCAATGGCAGGCGACAAAACCTTGCCTAGTGAAATTGGCTGCGACATTATTTTTGCTTCAAGCCAAAAATGCTTCGCGCTTCCCCCTGGATTAACCGTGGCATTGGTTAACGACCGAGCAATAGAGAGAGCGAAACAAGTGCCAAATAGAGGAACCTACACTGACATGGTCGAAATTTTTGAATTTGAAAAGAAACATCAAACCCCCTTTACTCCATGCATACCGCTATTATACGCTTTGAATAAACGCATGGATCTTTTGCTCGCTGAAACTTATGACCACGTTTATCAGCGCCATCTGGAAATGGCAAAATACACTCAGCAATGGGCAAAAAAACATTTTCAAATGTTCCCTGAACCAGGCTACGAATCCATAACTGTTAGTTGCATAAAGAACACATTAGGCAAAAATTTCAAAGAACTAAACCAAAAGCTCGGCGAAAAAGGCTACATGATATCTAACGGATACGGCAAACTGGCTGAAAAAACCTTCCGAATCGGACATATGGGCGAATGGAACCTTTCAGGAGTCAAAGAAGTCATAAGCTTAATTGATTCTTTTTGGGGATTAGCTTGACCTATAAAATCCTAATAAGTGACAAGATATTCGAATGAGGGCATAAGGCTTCTTGAGGAAAAAGGGTACCAGGTAACCCGAGGATGGGACAAACCGAAAAATGAACTTCCCAAAATAATCGGTGATTACGACGTCTTAATCGTTAGATCTGCAACCAAAGTTAAAGGTGAACTGTTAGATAACGCAAAAAGACTCAAAGTAATCGGACGCGCAGGAGAAGGCTTAGACAACGTTGATTTTGAAAAAGTTAACTCTATGGGAATCGTTTTGGTAAATACACCTCATGTCTCTTACATGAGCGTTGCAGAATTAACGATTGGTCACTTACTCGCGCTTGCAAGAAACATTGTGCAAGGAACCGAAAGCTTGCGTGAAGGCAAATGGGAAAAAGAAAAATTAATAGGTACAGAAGTAAACGGGAAAACCCTCGGTGTTATTGGTTGCGGCTATATTGGAAAAACAGTTGAACGCTTAGCAATATCTTTAGGTATGCATGTTCTTCCAGTTGAAGAATGCGTCTATGACCGTTTTGTGCCTCTTGCTGAAATGCTTCCGCAAGCCGACTTCATCACAATTCATGTGCCCTTAACACCTCATACTAGACATATGATTTCAACAAAAGAATTCAACCTAATGAAAGATGGCGTAATGTTAATTGACTGCTCCCGTGGCGGAGTCGTTGACCAAGAGGCACTATACCAAGCGTTAATTTCGGGAAAAGTTAAAGGCGCCGCAGTTGATGTTTTCGAAGAAGAGCCGCCTAAAAATAGCAAATTGTTAACGCTAAACAACGTTATTGCCACACCCCATATGGGTGCTCAAACATATGAAGCCCAGCTAAAAGCAAGTATACAAGTAGCTAAAACTGTTATTGAAGCGTTGGAAAAACTAGAAAAAACATCTTGAGCTGAAACACTTGGTTGACATTAGACCCTTCAAAGCCATACGTTACACGCAAAAAGCTGGTGATCTAGAGAACCTCATAAGTCAACCATACGATAAAATAGATCCTGAAATGCAGAAAGAATACTATCAGAAATCGCCCTACAATTATTGTAGACTAATTCTACCTCTTGAAGATAACAAGTATGAAATGGCGCAGCAGCGGGTTGAGCTATGGCTAAAAGAAGGAGTTTTAGCTAAGGAAGAAGAAGCCGTAGTTTTTGTCTCACGCCAAGAATTTATTTTGAATGGAAAGAAATATGAGCGCATAGGATTGATTGCTGCTTTACGCTTATACGACTACAGTGAAAACATGGTATTTCCACATGAATTCACATACAAATCACCAAAAATTGACCGATTAAACATGCTACGTGCGGTCCAAAAAGATCTTGAACCAGTTTTTCTTATTTATTCCGACACTGAAAAGAAAACAGTAAATTTTTTGGAAGAAGCAACTAGGGAAAAACCCATAATCCAAGTTACTGATCCGTTGCAAGTTAAGCATACCATTTGGAAGGTCACCGATAAACAGAAAATAAAACTCTTACAAACCGAACTTAGTAGTAAAACCATGGTCATAACTGATGGGCATCACAGATATGAGAGTGCATTAGTTTACCGGGACGAAATGCGAAACAAAGTAGATTGGACAGAGGATTCAGCTTTCAATTTTCATATGTGTTATATGGTGCCAGTTCAAGAAGAAGGGCTTGTTGTTTTGCCCACTCATAGACTTCTGAAGAAATTTAATTTAACAAACGACATTCCTAGAAGGGTTAAAACGCTTTTTTGACGTTACTGAAATGAAACCGACAATCGAGGCTTTAGACCAGTTTTTGAAAAGCCATCTTAACGAGCACGCTTTCTGCAGTCTACAGCATCGGAAAAGCTTATGGTTTAACTTTAAAGCATAATAAAGATGTTTATGATTTTGTTAACGCTAACGTCTCTAAGGAAACTAAGATTTTCGATGTTGTAATTCTGCGAGACATAGTTTTCAAGCACATTTTGAAAACGGGTGAATTGAATATGGATGAGAACATTCTTTATGCCCGTTGGACACAGGAAGCAGTGGAGAAAGTTAACCGCGGCGAAGCCAGCATTGCATTTCTAGTTAACCCGATAAACGCCCAAACAGTTGTGGAGATAGCTCAGCAACATGAATTATTGCCTGAAAAAAGCACTGATTTTTACCCCAAAATGGCTTCAGGCTTGATGATCATGGACATTTCACCCAGCGAGAAACTTTAGCCTTTTTTCTGCAAGGAAAATATTATAAGCGCTAAATTATAAAAAGGAAAGCTAACACAAAACAGAAGAAGAGATAGAACAAAATGGGCGAAATGGAAAAAACATATAAACAGGATACCAGAGCCGCCGGCAGCAGTTCCCGAGGCGATTGCTCCCTTAAAGAAATACTTAGCTGAACTTATTGGAACAATGGTGCTTGTGCTTATGGGTTGTGGAAGCGCAGTCATTGCAGGTCAAATTCTAGGAGTACAATATGCTTACGTAGGCATTGCTCTTGCTTTCGGTCTCGCTGTCTTAACTATGGTATACGCAATAGGCGGCATTTCTGGTTGCCATATAAATCCAGCAATTTCAATTTCGATGTTTGTAGCAGGAAAACTATCCGCAAGAGACACAATATTCTATGTTGTTTTCCAATCTATTGGCGCCATAATAGGAGCAGGAATACTTTACTCGATAGCGCTTGGTAACCCACTTTACAGATTAGCTAATGGACTTGGGCAAAATGGGTATGGAACTGCTTCTATAGGTGGTTACTCCTTGACCGCTGTATTGTTAGCTGAAATCGTTTTGACCTTCATATTCGTGCTTGTCGTTCACGGTTCAACTAGTGAAAGGGCACCTAAAGGATTCGCGGGAATATCAATCGGTTTAAGCTTAGTGCTGATTCACCTTGTCGCAATACCTATAGACGGTACTTCTGTTAACCCCGCTAGAAGCCTAGGACCAGCATTATTTGTTCAGGGTGTAGCGCTAAGTCAGCTTTGGGTTTTCTGGGTGGCACCAATAATCGGCGGAATCATCGCTGCATTAGTCTGGAGAATCTTTAAGTAAAAACAAAAAATAACCAATCTTTCTTTTTTTAGTTTTAAGAAATTATTTTATGAATTTAGTGGCATGTCTCTTGAATCTCTTCTTGCATACAAGACTGCAAAAATGATAAGTTTCACCCTCGTAGGTGATTTTGAATTTAGCAGTATCCTCGTTAAGAACCATGCCGCAAACTGGATCTCTAAACGACATTCTTTGTTTTATAGCCTCACTGCAATCATCTACTTTCTGGCTTTTATGGTTAATGGTAGCAAAAAGTAAAAAAATGAGTTATGAAAGTCGAGAAATATCTTAAAGCTATAAATTTTTATCAAGGAACCAAAGGGATTACTTTTGAGAAATCTTCTTTAACAGATAGCGTTAATAAACTACATTTCAGACAGTATCTTTGATATATTAAATAGTGTTAAAGAAAACAAGCTTAATTTCTACTTAACCAAAAGGTAAGGGTGTTTGGTTTAGCTGTAACTTAGTCGTCTTCTGAGTCTTCTTTAGCCAATTCAACTGAAATTGAATCGTCATGGCTAATTGCTTTTTTCCGTGTTTCTTTTTTGTTCGGTGGTTCTTGCTCTCTTCCCTCCATGAAGCCTTCTTCAGCTGCAGTAATTTCGTCATCATCCAACATTGTTTCCCTTTCCTCGGTATCATAGACATCGTCCGTTTCCTCTTCTTTTTCTTGTTTAGTTAACGGGGGACCTTCGTAAAAGTAAGGTTGAGGTTTTTTTCTTGTTTTGTTTGTTTTGCTCATTTAATTTCCCTTATTTCAAATGTTCAAGCACTATATCTTGAAACAGATTATATTTCTAACTCCTTTTATGAATATGTGACTGACCCCCTACAGCAACAAGTGAAATTCAACTTGGATTGACATCTTAAAAAGAAATACAGAAGTGCGAAATCTATGACTGAAAATGTGTCATTTTAATTAAGTTGCCTTTTTTTGTTGAAAACCTGCTTCTTAGATGTATTGAATTGCCTGAAATCTTGCTAAAGCTTTTTATACCCAAAAACACAATCGTTCGGATTGTCACAATAACTCATGTATCACACCAAAGCTCCTGAAGCTTTTAGAGAAATCATGATTCATTCTGTGGCAGGAGAAAAATAGTATATGCAAATTCAAACATTTCAGGATTTACCATTAACTGGAGAAATCCTAAGAAGTATAAAAGAACTCGGGTTTGAAAGTCTTTTTCCAATTCAGGCCCAAGCAATAATGCCCTTGCTTGAAGGCAAAGATGTGATTGGTCAAGCCCAAACAGGAACAGGAAAAACAGCTGCTTTTGGTATTCCAATGGTTCAACGGTTGAACCGTGAAATCCGCGGTGTTCAAGGCTTAATTTTGGTGCCAACTCGCGAGCTAGCTGTTCAAGTAGCCGAAAACATGGCATGTTTTGCGAAATACGCCAGAGCCAAAGTCTTGGCTGTTTACGGTGGAGAATCAATCAATAAGCAAGTACACGCTTTATCAAACGGTGTCCAAATTGTTGTCGGTACACCTGGTAGAATAATTGACCTTATGGAGAGGCGTGTATTAAACCTCGGATCTGTCAAAATGGTAGTTCTCGATGAAGCTGATCGAATGTTAGATATGGGCTTCATAGAAGACATCGAATTTATTCTGTCAAAAACCCCACGCGAAAGACAAACGAGTCTTTTTTCAGCAACAATTGAGCAGTCAGTTATGAGAGTCTGCAACAAATACATGAAAAACCCGCAGAAAATCCTAGTTAGCAAAGATGAAATAGCATTAACGCAAATGAAACAGTATTATACAATCGTAAATCAAGGTGGCAAGTTTGACACTTTATGCGACATAATTCGCAGTGAAGGAGTTAACAAAGCAATTGTCTTCTGCAGAACACGAAGAGAAACAAGTAAACTCTCAGATCAACTCTACAGGAAAGGATACCGAGTACAAGCATTGCACGCTGGCTTTACCCAAGCGCAAAGAGACCGCGCAATTAACGACTTCCGTTCAGACAGACTTAGTCTACTTATTGCAACAGATGTTGCTGCCAGAGGCTTAGATATCGAAGGCATAACACACATAATTAACTATGATGTACCAATGGATGCACCAGTATATTTCCACCGCATCGGAAGAACCGCTCGCAAAGGAGAAGAAGGCACTGCAATAACATTAGTCAGCTACGGTGAAATGTCAGACTTCAACAACATCAAAGCCTTAACAAAAACAAAGATTGAAGAAATAAGGTCAACAACAGTCAACGACGATTCACCAATAAAGAGCTTCTTTTAAATCAAATGAAGCTTCTTTTTTCCTTTCTTTGTTAAAGAATACAAAACAAATAGGTAGAACACTTTCTAAGTTTAATCTTTGTCAATTGTTATTTACAGAGATGTCGCATACGAAACGTTCTAAATATCAATAAATGATGAAAAACTTGAAACTTATGCCGAAGACATCTTTATTAGCCAGTCCAACATAACTCACTAACCTGATTGGTGATATTTTTGACCCAAACATTACGTGGTAGAATAACAAATTACAGAACTGGTCCAAAATCGCAAACATCAAAAGAGTGCTTAATAGAATTTGAAACAGTTAACTCAGCATCTACTGCAGGCAAACTTGTGGGTCAAACAGTATCTTGGAAAAACGGCAGCCGCAAGATGCTTGGAAAAATTAGGGGAGCACACGGCAAGAACGGCATGGTTCGAGTAAGATTTCCGCATGGGGTTCCAGGCCAAGCAATCGGAACTATTGTTGAATTAATCAGTTAATTTTTGTTTCAAAAATGTTTTTTCGAAAGAATTTCTCAAAATAGAAAATCAAGTTTTCAGATCAGAGTTTAAGAAAAATCTTGGGATTTATAGTTCGCCTAAATCTTTAGATTCGTAAACATAATCTTCCAAACGGACTTTTCCATCTTTAATTAGTACCGTGTAGTCTGCTTCACAAATTGGACAAGCCACTATATCGTCCTGTTTAAGGTCATCTTTTTTGAAAGTATTTCCGCATTCTGAACATTTTAAAATAATGTTTTTCATCCCCTTGTCTACATTTTTAAGTAATTGTGTGATCTTAGCCAATCTGACTGGTTTTTGCGGTAACGCCAAAAGATATCTCCTCTAGTTTCCGTCTGAAAATCCCATGGCGACACCAAAACGACGTCTCCTTCTCTAATCCAAACACGCCTTTTTAGCTTGCCTCTAACTCTACATAATCGTTCTTTACCATCTTGACATTTAACTGTAATTCTTTCGGCGCCAAGCATCTTAATGGCTACACCTAATACGTCATTTGAAGATGGTAAAACCATGCTATCGAGGTTGCCCTCATTTGTAATTTTTCTTTTGCCCATTTTTTCAACTTCTCATTTGGCTTTGGCCAAAATTGATAATCAGAACAGTTCGAGAAAAAGTGAAAGCGACTATTCGATCTAACTCTTCCCCTAAGAATTCTAATAATTTATATACGAAGGATGCGTCAACTATATTAATATACTAATTCAGAAAGCCTCTTTTCTCCATGATTTTAGGTAATTACTCTATTTCTGAGGCGATAATTCAGAAAAAAACAAAAACTTCTTTTATTTAGGTAAAAAAGTCTCTTTTCTCATCTATGTGTTTATAAGGGCGCAAGCTCCATCGGGTAGTTGTTGAAGAGTCTCTTTTATCCTTTGGGACTAACCTATCTGAATAACGGATTCTTTTCAAAAATCAAAAAAGAGGTAAACAAATTTGTGTATGTTAAGAGCAGGATTAGTAAAAAACTGTCGCAGATGCAAATCGTCTGTTCGACTGAATTGCGTTTACAGAAAGAAAGTAAGGCAAAAAACTTTTTCCGATAATAAGAAAAAGGGTGAAAAGTCTCCTTAGTTTTTTCTTACTGAAAAAAATAAGTCAATAGAGGTGAAAAAATGTCTCAACGAACTCTTCATGAAGCAAAATGTTCAGTTTGTAATCAAGTGGCAGTTGTTCCCTTCAAGCCTACTCCAGGCAAGCCAGTTTACTGCAAAACATGCTTTTCCAAACGCTTAACCGGTGAAACTTCTAGGACTGATGCAAGCCACAATTTTGAACCCAAACAGGCTTGGGCAAGGAGAAGATAATCCAAACATTTTCCCTAAATGATAAGCTATTGGTGAAATGTAAAACATTGAAGTTAATTAAAGGCTGGAAAAAAATAAGCAACGAAGGTGGCTACTTGAACGAAACTACAGGGCAAACTTTAACCATTTCAAAGAAAGAATTCAGCCAAAACTACCATGTGCTCTTATTTGTTGGCGAGCAAACTAGTAAAGAGGAAAGTAAAACGATCTCGCCTGATTTTCATACTGAAGCCAAAGCTGAGACTTTCGCCATTAACTGGATGGAAAAACATCCAAACGGAATGAATTAATAATTGTACAGTTTTTTGACTGAGAAGCTTCAGTGAACTTAATTTTCACAAAAACTGAGTTATCGACTTTGTGATTTCTCTAATCCAAGCCATACGGCAACGAGGGTTTACATACATTAGATTTTTAGAAGATTAATGTTTGCTTTATATGCGACTTGTTATCAATTATACTTAGTTGTAATCAACAATTTTTTACAACAGGAAAGAAAGGAGAAATTTAATGTATAATAATTACAAAAATGTATTTGGAGAAAACTATAAGTGCAGATTATGTTCCGCACATTTCAAAAATCCTGAAGAACTAAGAATCCACAGAATGGTAAATCACAAAGGCCATATGCTTACTATCAAACGCTAACGAAATGGCCATTTCCGTACTTTGCTATTTCTAATTTTTGTAATTTAGAAAAGAGCAAACAGTTTTAGCACTGCATTGTCTAAATCGATGAGAGCAGCTAGTTTTGAGAACTTGATCGAAGTCTCTAGATACAGCTTTAATTCTAACTGCGCTTTCTTTCTAATTTTAACATCTGATTTCCTCGGAAAACATATGCAAAAAGGTGCAAATGTTTAGTCAAGAAAGTTTGACTAAGCACAGGTCAAGAAATCTTGACGAAAACGCTTTTACATTAAAAAAATTACAAAGTCCGTTGGAGATAAACAATGGGCAGCGTCCTTCTATTAACGGGAAAAAAAGAAAGCAACCACGACTTATCAGGAAAAATAAAATCGCTTGATGAAGAATGTAGAAAATGCACTCCAATAACACCATTAGAATGCATTAGCCGATGCCGCGTCTACAAATTGAAAAATGAGCTTCGAACTCTGCGCCAAATGATGGACAACCCAAACTATTTGAAAGATCTCCTTAACGTGCTAAAAAATGGTACAAGATTCCAAATTCTTCAAACAATTGCTAACGGTAGATATTCAGTAAGCAGCCTACAACAAGAACTTAAAAAAACTGGTCACAGACACAGCCAAGATAACATCAACAAAGAATACCTGCATCCTCTAATGGCAGTAGGCTTAGCAACCGAAGCGCGAGAGGAATATTACGCTACAACTTTCGGGAGTCGCTTAACTGAACAGCTCCATTGTTTCTCAGAATTCGCTGAAAAGTTGCCGGCTCAGTCAGAATGCCATGAAGAGGCTCTTTTAGAATTCTTGCTTACGGGACCTAAAACTTCAGAAGAAATGGAATTTGTCATCTCACCTAAGATAGCTTCACGAATCCTCAAACGCCTTCGCCTCAGCAAGTTTAATAGAGACTCCAAAAGCAAGAGATTACGTATTTTTCTTAAAGTCAAAAAGAGATGCAAAAAAAGAAACCCTGACAGCAGCGGAACAAAAAATTTACGGTGTAGTTACTTATGAAGGAATTTCCGCTGGAAAGCTTGCTAAAGAAACAGGGCTTTCCTTGAGAAAAACCTACAAGAACCTGAAGAGCTTGAGAGGCAGAAAACTGGTGTTCATAAGAAGAACACCGAAAACCTACTGCTTAACGTCCAAAGGAGAAAAATTAGCCTCAGCATTGATTGAAATCAAGCAAATAGTCGAAGACACATGGAATTCTTCTAAACAATTCGATCATAATAACGCTGAAATATTTAGCATTGAAAGTTTGTCTGATCATACATCCCTCGGCTAAAATTGTAGATGTCATAAACGTAAGGATCACTCACAAGACTGCACATGTGTCTCTTTTGGAAGCTGTATCTTTCAAAGACAGGCGGGCGTATAAGGCGTGAAACGAGTATCATCAAAGATGCTGTATCCGTAGGTTCAGCCAATTTAAAGTTGATTTGAATAAAAGATTGCTGGTGGCGGAAGGATTTGAAATTACGCCCTGCATGTGATTTCACTCGCAAAATCCCCTTTTTCATATGTTACGAGATGTATTCTGGAGATTTGTTTGAACTTGGCGAATTTGTGTGTCTGATTAGTTAATTCCGGCATTGCCTCTTGATTTTCTGCCTGCATCGCTGTTTTCTGGAGTTGTTCAATAAGTCTCTTATAGAAAACGTCAGTAAACTGGTCAACTACTGCTTCGTCTTTAAGTTCTGAACCCATAATGTACTTTGACAGTATACCGTTAACTTCATTTTTCACGATGATTATTTGACCGCTATCTTTTTTCATTGAACAAAACAGTTTATGTCCAAGTTCTATGAAAAAATTGACCATTGTAGTGTAATCCACATCTATTGGAGCTTCAGCGTCATTTAGAAATAATCCTCTGGCGAGCTGAACTTTCTTGTCGTTTTCAGCCGTTATCGTTAAACTTCTACGCATTTACTCACCTCTGCTTAAGTGCTATTATGCAACTGCACGGCTGTGCCTGACTTATATGCTTTCCGAAAATTTTTCTTATTTTTCCCATAAAAGACAATATTTGATTTCAAAATGAAGCTTAATTCTTAACTAAAGATCGTTCTCACCATACTATCTGGTTTATTTCAAGTTGTCTACGTATAACCTGAAATGGAATATCCCAGCCAGTCAAATGAAAAATTAATTCCTTAAAGTCTGGTAAACTCATATTTGTTTTCTCTTGCTCCTTTATGGTGCTATAAATTGTGGCTAGTGGAAATGTTTCCACATTAGGCAAAGAGTTTCTTACTTTCCTCGCTAAACATGATATTTCTTCAGATTGCATCGCTTATTTTGTCCTCCAAATAGTGCCTGTTTTTTTGCTCACTTTAGAAGGATGTCTCGAATTATTTTATAGTTTTTTGAAAAATTCAATAACGTTAATTGTCAAGTCCAATGAATTTTTGCAAACTCAACTTAACAAAGCGAGTGAAATCTTACAAAGGACGTCTTCTAAAATCCTTTTAGCGTAAAGAAAATTAACTTTTGATTAGAGAATGGCGTTTTGATAGTTAGATTTCCGAATTGCGTTGAAAGTTATCTTCGCATGCATTATTTTTAAGCTTCAAGGCTTTAGTTAATTTTCGAAATTTCGGGATTAACAAGAAAGACTTTGATGCTTCTTTCTGTTACCACAAGTCTTTATATAAATTAGTTTAAAGAATTTAATCAGAACATAAACTCTTTTGAGGTTTAATCAATGAAAAAACTAGACTTTGCTTTGACAAAAACAGCAAATACTTCATCTAATTCGCACACAGATTCTTTAAAAAGTGCTTTTAATTGGAGGTTGCTATAAATTGCCTAAATATAAAATATCTGCAAATCTGCTAATAACTTTGCTTCTAGTTAGTGTGATTTCCGGAATTTCGATCGCCGCGTTTCGTTCTCCTTTGAACAATGGTTCTCCCCAAGTTGTCAATGCTTCAACTTTAGTTCCTGTTCCAGGTGCCTTAGTGAGCGCTTCCGGAGGCACCGTTGGAAGCGGATCTGCTGTAGCCGACGGTCAGGGCCAATACAGTATAACTAGTTTTCTGGATTCAGGAAATTATACAGTTACAGCTTCTGCACCGGGTTTCATAGACCAACCAGTGAACAACATAGTTGTGACCGCTGGAGCTCTAACCCCAAACGTTAACATAGTGATGAACGTTTCAGGCGGAATTTCAGGAAAAATAACCGATGCAACCACTGGGTTACCAGTGCAATTTGCCTTAGTTAGTGTTCAAAGCTCCGACGGCTCAAGCAGTGGAGGCGCGATTACAGATGCGAACGGCTACTGGCAAATTATTCAAAATCTCCAAACCGGGACTTATAACATAACAGTCAATACTTTTTTAAGTACAATAGGGTACTTAACTGCAACTAGAAGTGGAGTAGCTGTAACTGCTGGATCTATGACTGGCAACCAAAACTTTGCATTAGTCAGATCTGGCGTGATTACTGGGACAGTAACAGATTCAGTTTCAAACGCAGTTCTGGCAGGCGTATTTGTGGAAGCACTCTATCCTAATGGAACTTCCGCTGCATTTGCCACAACAAATTCTACTGGACAATACGTTTTAAATAGCAACTTGCCTACCGGAACCTACAGTCTACAGATAACACTCACAGCAAAATATCTTGATAAAACGGTGCTTAACATATCAGTAACGGTTGGTCAAACAACCACCCAAAACATTGCGCTTGACCGGTCAGGTGTCATTACTGGAACTGTAACAAACATAGCAACCGGACAGCCGATTTCTGGAGCATCGGTTATTGCTACTTCTAATACTGGAAGCTTTGGCTTTGCCATCACCGACTCGTCTGGAAATTACATTATCAACACGAATTTAACTACAGGAAACTATGTTGTAACGGCTTAGTATGGTTCTTCTTTTGTTGCTAATCCAAGCGTTAGTGTTACCGCAGGCCAAGTAACACCTAACATCAACTTTCAGCTAACTGTCACTATCACGCCATCAGGAACGATAAGTGGAAAAGTCACAAGTTCAGCTGGTCCAATTTCCGGCGCTTATGTGACTGCTCAAGGCACCAGCGGCTCTAACTCGAATTATACAGATAGCAACGGCAATTATGTTATATCGACTGGTTTAGGCACAGACGCTTATACTGTTAACGTTACAGCAACGGGTTATGTTTCGCAACAGCAGACAGGAGTTGCGGTTACAGTAAACCAAGTAACAGCAAACATTAACTTTGTTTTATCGGCTGCACCTTCAGGAAGCATTTCAGGTCAAATACTCTCCTCGCAAACAACACCTTTCCCAACTCCCACTCCGGTTCCAACCCCAACGCCAACTCCAACGCCCACGGCTGCTCCAACCCCTACTCCTTCGCCAACTCCGGTTCCAACTCCCACACCGACTCCAACTACAGCGCCAAATCCAACACCTACACCATACACTGCTCCTACATCAGCGCCAACCTCAGCTCCAACAACAGCTCCAACAGCTAACCCAAATGCAACTCCAAAACCAACTCCTACACCAACTGCTTCGATTCCAGAGTTTTCATCATCAATAGTTTTGTCGCTGCTCGCCATATTAGTAATCGCCGCTTTAGCCATGCTAACTCTAAGAAAACGTGAAGTAAAAAAACTTAGTTAGTTCTGACTTTGGCAAAATCATTTTCCTTTTTTTTGTTAAAAACTTTTAATACTTGAGTAAGAAATTCGAAGTTATCCAAAAGCATTTTTGATGCAATACTCTTTTAGAAATCTTTTAATGATATGAAATTGCCACCAGGCTATGAGGAAACATCCGGAAAAATCTTTTTCGAAGACCCTTTCAAGACATCCTGAGATTGAAGTAAATCTAGAATTTTCTACGCGATAAAACGAAAACATGTACGTTCATCATGGCAAAACCAATTATCCAAAGAACTGTTGCGTAAAACATAGCATTGAAGTAAGCCGGCACACAACCTAAACTCAGAAACATGACAGCAAGAGAACCTAAGATTTTTTCATTGATGCTCAAACTGCTTCACTAATCTCTGGTCACCAAACGGAAATAAGGCTTATGAACCAAAAATATGAATAATAAATAGACAGTTCTTTTTGCGTCTGCTATTATTTCTTATTCGGATATGACGTTTGTAACCTGAAGAAATCTTCTCATTTGTGGGCTTATTGATGGAGTGAAAACTAGTTGACAAAGGCTTTCAGGTCTTAGGTTTTCATTTGCATTTTCTGAAGATTTGAAAATAAAAAAAGGAAATTGACTGCTTTGGTTCAAACTAATATGCCCTTGTTGATTAAGTAGGCGGCTGGAAAAGAGAATCCGGAAGCGAAGGATTAATTTGGATGTTGGTGAAGGCTGCTTTGTCTCCTGCATTTGTTTGGCCACTAGGGATGGTATAAGTGTAACTTCCAGAGCCACCATAGGCTTCTAGCATGTTTGTGTAAAGACCTGCTGCTGATTGTACAGTGGGTAAGATAGTTGAGAATTCACTTGAAAGGTCTGTCCATTGTCCGCCTTGGTATACCCATGCTTTCTGCTGGGCTCCGTTTACAATGTACTCTAAGGTGCCGCTTGAAGGTGTTGTTACGACTTCTAATAGATCTACGTTAGATGTTCCGACGTTCTTTGTGGCATAAAATACTGTGTCAAGTACTGTGCCGTTACTTGCTGTTCCGGTTTCGTTAAATTCATAACTGGTCGCTGTTGCAATCTTGTTAGTTGACGTTGAGGTAGGCTTAGGTGTTGCTGTTGCACTTGAGGACGGTGTAGGTGTTGTAGAAGTACCTGGATTTGTGCCTCCTCCACGAGTAGCGGCATATATGCCGACGCCCACCACGACAACTGCTATCACGACTATAGCCACGATAATTAACTTGCTTATTCCACGAACATTTTTTTTGCTCATTTTTTCTTTCGTCCATTTTTATTTCTTGTTTTATTACTTATTTTAAAATATAGCGCGAGCTGTATCAAATTTTGTTAGTTCTTTGAAAAACACATTCGGCGCTTACTTCAAATATTAATCAATAAATGGTTAATAACAATGTGTTGCTAACATGGAACAGTCACAAACCATCGCACGTAAGCTTTAGAGACAAATCAGCACAAGCTTGGCTGAAATGCATACTACAGAAATAATGGGAAACTTTACCTCTTGACGTCGAAATTTATGGAAATCTTACGCGATAGACTATTTTTAGTTGGTATAATTAGGCGAAGATTTTGTAACTTACTGATTAAGAGTTCATAAACAATATATGGAAAAATAGAACATAAAATGCAGGTTGCAGTTACAATGAGTAACAAAGAGACAGAAAAGCTTGCTGAATACCTTAATTGTCAGAGTATTTTAGAGAGCCAAACTAGTTTACTGTACAGGGCTTTAAGTGACAAGGTTGAAATTCCACTTGTAAAGACTCTTTTGAAAGAAATTGAGTTGGATAGCCAAAAACATTCTATTCTTCTTAATGGAGTAAGTATCAGCATTAAACAACCAAATGGGAAAATAAAAGAATGCCAAAAAAACCTTTTGGCGCTGCAAACGATAACTAAGTTGGCTAAAGACTTCGAAAAGATAGATAGATTCTCCTTAGCGGATTTGCAGAGACTAAGTGAAATTTTCATTACGTTGGAAAGTCAGATGGGAGAAGAATACTACATGCTGGTGCAAATGAAAACGCTTGAGAGGATGACAGCTATAATAAATGAGCAGTATTCTGTTGATCTGACTAAAATAAAAAGTATATTCTTAAAAATTATTGAAGATGAAGAGCGTCATATAGAGATACTTGAGACAATTAAGCAATTAACCGCTGAAAGAAAACCTGATAGCAATTCGCCATTTGTAAAGTTTCAAAACCCAGATGCGTGGTTCCAGCAGACACCTCTTTCATACTATGCGACCTCTCCTTAATCTTTTCCAGCAAATTACTTTCAGATTTATTTCATTTTCAACTTGATGATTGGGTTAGATCATAAACGCATCAGAAATAACTGATGTTGCAACGAATCCTCGGGTGTCAATTCGATATCTCAGTGTTTGGCATAATAGTCAGCTACTGTTCGGAATGATTCTTTTGGTTCCCAAGGCATATCAGGATACGCGCTTCCATGCTTGCCGATGACGTTGGCGAACTTAGCCGACAGATCTGGCATTGACTCTATGCCGGCGAATTCCTTTCCCTGTTTTGCGCTCTCGGATATAATCTGTTCGAATGTGTCTTTCTCCGGGTAGCTTTTCACAAGGCTGAAGCTTCCCAAATCCATATCAAACCTTGGATCATCATTATAGGCGGAGGTCGGAGAAACAAACGTGAAGACGAACGCGCCCTCCACACCTGTGGCGTCGAATGTGGCGAGCTCTTCAATAATTTCTTTTGCCTGCAAACTCTCGTCTCGAATGTAGTGGCCGTCAACCTTCGGAATGATCTTGAGCATTTCGGCAAACGGAGTGGGTATTGATAGTTTTTCCCCAAGATAATCGTTCATCATGCCAAACACGACGATGAAACCGTTTCCTCCAAGCAAATCTGCCCCCCGATAAGTGCAGCAACCGAACTCGCCAATTACAACAGGCTTGTTGTAAGCAAGGTAACCCTTGACCACTTTGTCAAAAACGTTCTTTATCCTGACGTCTCGGTAAAGATCAACGCCGACAAAATCGAATAGGCCCCAATCAACCTTTTCAAACGGGACTGAAAAATATGTCACTTCGCCCTTGAAAGTCTGCCTGACAGCACGGCATGCCCTAGCCAGAAATGCGTTGAGCGGTTCATTGTGTTTCCCCGCTTGGATGTTCATCCAAAACGAAGGATTATTCAATCTTTGCATGAAATTCTCGCCTTCAACAATACCTTGCGTGAAAAGCGTCGCCTCTGATCCAACGCTCAAAGCCACTTTGCCCGGGAACTTCTGCCGCAGGGCTTCCGCAACTTCCGCTGCCTTCTCGAGGTATGGTAAGTTTTCTTCTTGGCTTCTATCCCACATCTCAGGCGACAGCCAAACCTCCAAGCCCCGAGTGAGCGCCTCCTCTGCCGCGATTTCGAGTCTCTTCAGGTCTAAGCCACAGATTCTGACTGTGTTGCAGTGTAGGTCGTTTTTGATTATTTCAAGCTCACGGTGTACTTGTTTGAGGTCGAATTTGGGGCGCCATTGGCTTCCCATCATCACCCGTCCAACATCATAGCAAACTCCTTTTCGATTCATTTTTTAGTTCTCTCCTTGATTTTCAGGTCTGAGCATTCGCAAGATTATCTTGGCTTCAGGGAAATGGCTTTTTGCATCGTTCGGGTCAAGCATGGTGGCTCTTTTCATTAGGCCGTTAAAACATGCCAGTAATGCAACCATAAGTTGGTCGGGGTCTTCATCAACGATTTCGCCAGTAGCCTGCCCTTCAACAATAAGCTGACGCATAATATCTTGTATAGCGTTTGCAATATGAATATGCTTTTACTTCTCTTACATCTGGCAGACGGAACTTTGAAACTCTACAATGTCAATTTCTTTCAATTCAAAGGGTAGTGGGTTCAAGTAGTGGCGGGCGGGGAGGGATTTGAACCCTCGACCCCCAACTTAGGAGGCTGGTGCTCTTTGCGTGACGAAGCCCGAAAGTTCCAGCACAGCCCCTTTGCCAGTGCCTGAAACAAGAAGTCCCCAATCCGTACTGAGCTACTCGCCCACGGAAAGTAGTAAACGGAATACCCATAAATAAACCTCTCAAAATTGAGAAGGGAATAGAGTAGATGCCAAACTCAAGTCAATACATATTCCAAAGAAATCTTGAAACATTCATTTTACGGGATATTCCCAAAGACTTTAAACCATCGTGACAAACTTATGTTTGCAAGTTAACTGTGATCACTTTGACTTACCATTACATGCAGCTTCCACGTGAAGTCATTGTTGGAAAAGGAACCTTGCAACGTGTTCCTGAAGTGGTAAAACGGCTGGGGCTAAATGGGAAAGCGTTAGTGCTATCAGATCCCATATGCTATGATGTTGCTGGAAAAACAGTTTCTGATTTTCTTGTTGAAGCGGGTTTGTCAGTTGATGTTCTTTCTGTTAAGAGTATGTAGTCCAAGAGATATATCAGAGATTGAAGATCAAATAAAACGTTTGAAGCCGCAGGTTCTTTTTGGTGTAGGCGGTGGAACAGTAATTGATTCTGCCAAAGTTAGTTCTGGAAGCCAAAACATCCCATTCATCAGCGTACCCACCACTGTCTCTCACGATGGCATTGCGAGTCCTTTAGCTTCCGTTAAAGGTTCAGATAAGCCCTATTCAGTAATGGCACAAGCACCTTTGGCAATTATAGCCGACACAGACATTATCGCCAAAGGTCCTTGGCGGTTTGTTATAAGCGGCTGCGGAGACGTCATCGCTAAGTTCACAGCCGTAAAAGATTGGCAACTCGCCCACCAGGAAGTTAACGAGTATTATGGGGGGTACGCTGCAAGTTTAGCTTTAATGAGCGCAAAATTGGTAATTGAAAACGCAGACCTAATCGTTTACCGCAGAGATGAAGGATTGCGTGTACTTCTTGAAGCATTAATAAGCTGTGGCGTTGCCATGAGCATCGCAGGCAGCAGTCGCCCATGTAGTGGCTCAGAACATTTATTTAGCCATGCTTTGGACATGATTGATTCTCATCACGCGATGCATGGAGAGCAATGTGGAGTAGGCTCAATAATGATTGCTTATCTTTACAAAACAAATTGGGAACGAATAAGAAATACTCTCAAGCAGATGGGCGCACCAACAACTGCTAATGAATTAGGCGCAAAAGATACTGATGTAGTTAAAGCGTTGGAGTTAGCGGCGAAAATAAGACCTGAACGGTATACAATCCTTCATAAATTGAATCTCGACTATGACGCTTGCGAAAAAACAGCCAAGGCGACAGGTGTAATCAGTTAAGCTGCACTAAATTCTAAATTCGCAATGGTTGAATAAGTGCAAATTGGTTTCCTTCAGGGTCTTCTGCTGCAGCTATCCAACCAACATTGGGAACTTCCTGTTTCGGAGAGATTACTTTGCCACCAAGTTTTTCAATTTTTGCTAAGAAATCGTTAATGGATTCAACAGCAAAATAATTAATGGGTTTAATCCCAGCTTCTTGCTTTCTAAACATGCCACCGTTTACTCCTGGCCGTTGCGGAACGCCGTTTTCATCAACGGGGACAGTTTGTATTAGCCAGTAATCTAATGGTGAAGGGTATTGGATTATTTTCCAACCGAAGACTTGTTCATAAAATTGCTTTAGTTTTTCCACATCTTGGGCTGGAATTTCAAAATGAACTAATGTATGATCCATTCCGATTTTTCACCTCCCCTAAACAATGAAAATGACGAAGTGAGATTACACAATAATATTGAGTCAAGAGAGATTTATCTTTATTCTCATAATTTAAACATTGAAAAAACTAAGAAAAAAAGATTTGTTGTTTGACGGTTTTAAGGGGTGCTGGCTTGTGCTTCTGTTGGCGCTGGTGCTGGTTTCGGTTCAGCTTTGAAAGTTTCAACAAATTTAGTTTCGCACAAATCAGGAATGAATTTCTGAATATCCATTGAAATTCCGCGTTTGGCAATCTGGATACCTTCAACATAAAAGGTTTCTTCTGGCATATCAATTGTTAAACTTTTGTCTTGTATGCATAGTTTGAATTTGTCTTCTTCAACGACTGGTACCCGTCGGTGAATAAGGGCGCTAATTTTTTCCTCGTTTTTCTCCAGCTTCTTGGTAACTATGGTTTCATAAATTAGGGTTCTTCCTGCAAGTGGCGGATTAAAGTCCAAAAGTACTCGTCCTGCCCCGATCGAGCGTACAGTCGCCATTTTTCCTTGGTATTCAATGCGTGCTCCAATAACTGGATTAATTTCTTTTGCCAACAATTGCTTGAGTGACACCCGCTTTATTTTTTCAGGGTCTCTTGGTCCGAAGCCTTTTTCCGGTGAAATCTCTACCGTACAAGGCTTGCAGAGTTCCATTGTTGTTAAACTGTCATCTAAGGCTTTGAGTACCCAGCCTTCGCCTACAACAACAAGTTTAGGATCATATATTTCGCCTTCTTTAAACAAGTGCTCTTTTTTGGCAATGTCTTCGTATGTTGTGTCGAAAACTTCGTTTGTTTCCTTAACTTTCGATGTATAATTGATTAGTATAAAATCTCCTTTTTGTAGGGACATTTTGAATCATCCTTTATCTTAACGGTCGATGTTTAAGTTTCAAACGCTAATAAAAACTTTGTCTAGCTGAAAGCAATTTACACTAAAATCATTGGCACATTTAAAAATATAATGTCAAAAAATTCATTTTATGCTTTTCAAATTCATCCATTTTTGCTAGTTTGATTTCAGCAATTGCTATGTTAATCATTCTCTATAATTCTAAATGAACTTCCATATTTTGAAGAGAACAATGCAACACAAAGCAATCGCCTAAGTGGACTATTGGGAAAGACATTGACTAGCTTGAAATAACGTTGCAAACATATTCCGATAAAGCTTTAAATTATGCTTAGGTCAGAGAAATGTGTCAAACGCCTTTAGCATGCATCTGTTTGCGTTTGTGCCGGGGTATCCTAGCCAGGCAGGGAGCAAGCCTGGAGATGTTTGCCAATGGTAAGCACCAAGCAGCTTGTGGCCTCTCGGGGCCGCGGGGGTTCAAATCCCCCTCCCGGCGCCAATTTTTTAAGCAGTTTTTGGGGCTATTTTTGCCTAAATGAATTTTAGCTTATTTGTCAATACTTCTAGAAATCAGAGCAAAAATTTTTACCTCAATAGGTCCTAAAAGGGCACTAAAGTGGGCACGCTGGAATTTGAACCTTCACTACAAAAGAAACGGCTAAATAGAATTCAAGTAATTTTTAGAAATTAACTGCATGCCGTCTAACTAAAAAATAACCATGGGTGCTAAGATTTAAGTTTAAAATACGTTTTGTTTAAACTGAATTTAGCCTAAAGGATACAACATTTGTTGAAACAAAGTGTAATTACGGATTAAATAGATATACTCAATTAGCTGCGGAAATTTAACCAAAAGTGAATATTCTCTTTTTGATAGAATATTCTCCCATAACCATTTATTAACGATTCCAATTCGCAATCGCTGTCCAAAATGTTTGTCTGCAATTTTTTTGTAATCCTTTGAGTAAATAACACTTTGAGCTGCAAGAAAACCAGACGCAATGGCAAATCTCATTCCAAAGCCCAAAAGAATGTCTTGTAACCCCGCGGCTTCGCCTACATATAACGTATTCCCTTTCATGAACTTCTTCGATGAAAAACTCCCAATGCCTTGTACATCTCTGATAGGCTGTATTTGGGAGCCAATTTTCTTTAAAAAATCTCTTTTGTTCTTTCAAAATACAAATTAATTCTGTGAGCCTCATCTAACCTTACTACAGTGCATAAACAGCCATATTTTTTTGTGATAAGGAGATAGGAATACCCTTTAAAAGCCAATTTATCATTAAATGCTATAATTGCGGTATCTTTGATATCTGTTTTAAAAATTATTCCCTTTACCATCCCAACGGCTTCATTTACGATAGGACCGGTCGCGACAATATTTGCTTCATTTGGTGGCAGTGTTTCTTGAAAGTGAATGTTAACGCCCGATCTCAGAGCTTGTGCCTTGAGACTGTAATCAACTGTTCCAGAAAATGGACCTCGCTTTAAGAGGTAGAATAGCGGTTTTTCATAATGAATTTCTCTTCTTTGAATCCATTTGTAAGGGTAATGTTATGGAAAGGAGAGTAGTCGAAATCAATGTCTATATTCCTTTCTTTCAATTCTTTAATGATATCTTTTTTGTCGGACCAGTTTTCCAAGCCTTGAATGTCGCCGTTAAATCTCATTCCTACGTCTTTGTTCTTTTCATAAACATCAACTGTATACCCTGATTTTGCGAGATTTATTGCGGCTGTTAAGCCTGAAAGACCTGCTCCTAAAATGATTATCTTTTTCATGATAATAGTATTAATTGAGTTGATGTCAGATTTGATTCTTTTGCAATAAATTCTAATATAGCCTAATTGAGTTTGATTCTGAAAGCAAAAAAAGAAGATACACATAGAAAATTGATGATATTTCAAATTCTTGAATGTATTCACGAGTTTTGTTACTTGACTGCTTTGAATTTACTTGGGTTTGCCGTCTCTGCAGAAGTAAAGACTGGGCTTTGCTTTCGCTAAATTGTACTTATTGAATATTTGACAGCTGCCACACATGCAAGGTTTTGTGAAATCGAAATCTTTGCAGGTTGCTACACCGTTAGCACAGTATGGACCAGGAAATTCCTCAGGTTTGGGAGCCATAGTTTCGTAGCTTTCTTTTGGAACGTTTTTGTTCATTTCCTCGCTCATAGCTTGCATCTGTTCTTTTGACATTCCCCTTATCTGTTCATAATTCATTCCCTTGAATCATTTCCAGATTCTTCATCATTTCTGGACTCATCATTTGCTGCATAGATTTTTGGGGATTCTGAACCAGCTCGTTTCTTGCAGCTATCTTGGGTTTTGCGCAGGGGCTATTTGCTTGCACAGGACAGGTTATGCATTTGCAGTTGAAAATAGATTCTGAATTGAAAGGAATTTGGATTTCTTTTTTATGTCCAAAAAAACTCAAAAGAGTTACCTCTTGTTATATTTGCTGTAACTTTTACTTAAATATTGAGGAATCTGTAATCGTGACACTGTTCTAGGTTTTCTTGTTTAGCGCAACTATCAGCGTTCTCTATCCTCTCGAATCAGCTTCACTTCTTCTACGATTGTGGTTTTAATCTCGCTTTCAGATTGCATTTTTTCCAGTTTGCAAAGCAACTCGTCGGGTTTCTTTTTGTTTAGGTAGAGCTTCATGCCTTCCCTTAGGGCGTCTGATAATCTGCCGTACTTCTTTAATTGGCGCTTTTCTTCTTCGGATATTCTTACGCTTACCGTCTTCATTGTCATACGTTCCGTAAGACAAAATCTATGATTTAGGGGTTTTCACTCCTTCAACATGCCCATAAAAAGTGACGGGTTCAATTGTTGGACTGAGATAACCCAACGCCCTCGCCTAAACATAGCAGACTGCGAACTAAACGGTTGGGATTGTGTCTTTGTTAATGCTGGCGCGTTTGGGATCTCCGTTAGTAAAACCTCATCGTGCCAGGAAACCAAAAACATATTACCATTACCTCTAAATTCATGCATTGATTTAGTAGCTTGCGTGAGATTTAGACCTGAGATGAATCGTTCATGGAGAAGAAAAAAGCTGTTGAAAAAGCGCAAACTATGAATATGAATAGTTTGGCAGAATATCAGGAAGGCTCAATTGTTAGTCGCACATTAGTTGACAAGAAAGCTGGAACTGTAACTTTCTTCGCTTTTGATGAGGGCCAAGGACTCAGCGAACATGTTGCTTCGTATGACGCTTTGGTCAGCGTTCTGGATGGCGAGGCGGAAGTTTCAATTTCTGAAAAGAACTATCACGTAAAAGAAGGGAAATGATAATTCTCCCTGCCAACAAACCACACGCGCTTAGAGCAATTAAAAAATTCAAAATGATGCCCGCGATGATAAAAGCATAACGTGTTTGAAAGAAGTACGCGCCACAACTTTCCTCATTTTATCAACATGGTCAAGGGGTTTTTTGCTATTGGAAAGCGGAAACCGGCAAATCAAAACCAGCGCTTAATTTTGCCGAGAATACCCAGTTTCATAGCGTTTGCGCCCTTGCTAATATGGGCAAGAGATATTTACGTTGGCATTTAATTGAATAATAGGTGTAATGTGATGAACAAAAATCAAATGTTCTGTTATCAATGTGAGCAAACTGCTGAAGGAAAAGCCTGCACAACTTTCGGTGTTTGTGGGAAAAATCCTGAAGTGGGTGCGCTTCAAGATTTATTGATCTATATGCTAAGAGGATTATCGCAGTTAGCATTAGAAGGACAAAAGGTGGGCGTCAAAGATGAGCAGTTAAACCTGTTCATTTGCGAGTCAGCTTTCGCCACATTAACTAATGTGAACTTTGACCCAAAAACACTTATCGAATACATTAACAAATCAGTGAGGCTTCGTGACGTCCTCCGTGAAAAAGTGCGATCCGCCGGAGGATATGTTGAATTCCATGGTCCAGTTGATATGCTGCTCGAAAAGACAGAAGAAGGCCTGATTAGACAAGGAAAACATGTTGGAATTAACGCTGATCCTTCAAACGACCCTGACTTGCAAGGGCTTCACTGGCTACTGATTTATGGGATAAAAGGAGTAGCAGCTTACACTTATCATGCTTATCGCCTTGGAAAAATAGATGACAAAGTCTTCGAGTTCATTCAGCAAGGCCTCGCAGCAACTCTGGACAAGTCTCTAGGCGTTAATGACTTTTTTGATCTCGCTTTGAAATGTGGAGAAATCAACATCAGAGCCATGGAACTCTTGGACGCAGGAAACACAGAAACCTATGGTCATCCAATTCCTACGCAAGTTCCGCTAGGCCATAGGAAAGGCAAGGCAATTCTGGTGTCAGGTCACGATCTGAAAGATTTAGACGAAATTCTAAAGCAAAGCCAGGACAAAGGCATCTATGTTTACTCACACGGAGAGATGCTGCCAGCACATGGCTATCCCGAGTTAAAGAAGTATTCTCACTTTTTTGGCCACTATGGGACCGCATGGCAAAATCAACAAAAAGAATTCGCGAATTTTCCTGGAGCAATTCTGATGACCACCAACTGCCTTCAAAAACCCACAGAAAACTACAAAGGAAACCTATTCACTTCCGGTCCAGTAGGCTGGCCAGGGGTAACTCATTTAGAGTGTTCTGACTTGAAAGTGCGTCGACTTCTCTCCTGTCATAGAAAAAGCGTTAGAAATGCCAGGGTTCACCCAAGACAAAAAGGAAAAAACAGTGACTGTCGGTTTTGCCAGAAAATCTTTTCTTTCATTGGTGGAAAATATAACTGAATCAGTAATGAAAGGGCACATCAACTCTTTCTTCCTCGTAGCTGGCTGCGATGGCGCTAAACCAGGACGTAATTACTACACTGAGTTTGTCGAGAAGACCCCTAATGACTCGCTCGTTCTGACTTTGGCCTGTGGAAAATTCCGGTTTTTCGACAAGGACATAGGCCAGGTCGACGGCATTCCTAGATTGCTCGATGTAGGGCAATGCAACGATGCCTACTCAGCTGTTAAAGTAGCCGAAGCTTTTGAAGAAATATTCAAGGTTCGGATGAGTGAATTACCATTGTTCTTTATACTTTCGTGGTATGAGCAAAAGGCTGTAGCCATTCTGCTGTCTCTTTTCTATTTAGGCGTAAACATTCGCTTAGGACCAAGTCTTCCCGCATTCATGACCCCAAAAATGCTCGAAAGGTTAAAAATAAAGCCTTTAAAAACCCCGGACGAAGACCTAAAAGCAATTCTCGATTATGTCAATGGTGTTGTTGCATGAGACTACAAGAAAACGGGCTTTCATCAACCCTTATTCTTGTGCCAGCTGCGCAGATTAACAGTAACATTAAAAGGGTCTCAGATTATCAATTTAGAAAGGAAATAGGAGTCTGTTTTGAAATGTCTTGGCTAAAAGCTATGAGAGAGAAAGAACCACCGGAACCAGTCAATCCAATTGGAACCGTTGTGATAGGCACTCTTTACCCAGAAGTAATGGACACTGCTAAAGACATGGTTAGAAGATCTCTCAAACTCGCGCAGTTCAAAACTGTTGATGTTGGGAAAGGAGTTTCTCCAGCAGCTTTTGCTTCAAAGGCAAGAGAGGTAAATGCCGATATAATTGTAGTGTCTGTTTTGCTCACAGCCGCTAAAGAGAATCTTCCAAAGCTAATTTCTGCTATAGAACTTGAAGGCCTAAAAGGCAAAACTGTAATCATTGGGGGTGCAGCAGTAACTAAAGAAGATGCAGACAAAATCGGCGCACTGTTTGGCAAAACAAGAGAAGACGCTGTAGTTTTAGCAAAGAAAGCAATTGAGCAAAAGCGGAACAAAACTTGAAAATTTAATAGTTGATTAAGATAGCTGTGAAAAGCTCAGAACTAAAGACCAGCAACAAGACGCCTATGGCTAAAAGTGTTAATGCACCTATCGCCAAATTTATGAATGCACGTTCTTTTCATATAGCACTCGCATCAAACAAATCCAAAACCTCAAAACTAAATTGTGCCAAATCAAACCATATTTTATAACAGGTAATCCTTAAATTGTTTGCCAATTGCGAGCGCCAAGCAATCGTCAAAGTAACTATAGGCTCTTGAGTGAATGTATGATTATCAGTTGTTTGGTCAATTTTTGAACCAAATAGGCTTCAATTGTTCTATTTTTTTCCTTTTTTTCGCCTACTTATTACTTTTTTTCGTTTTTTAGCTATCAAATGTTAGGCAAATTATTTAACCTGAAACGCACAGAGTGGCACCACTCCTTGTGAACATAAAGTCTATTTTTCTCTGCTTCTTCTCAAGAGAAAAACAAAATTTGGAGAAAAAGAAAATGCAAAAACTAAAAAACAAAATTTCAACTATCACTCTGACAGTATTATTTCTATTTTCAATGATAGCTTCTACAGACTCGTTCCAATCACGTTCGCACATACACCTTCATGGCAAATTACAACATATGCTTATGTTAATGTCGCTCCGAATCCAGCAGGTGTCGGTCAAACTGTTAAACATTGGGTATGTGGATCAATAACCCCCGCAGATGCAAGCCGAACTTACGGCGCATCGATGGCAAAATTTCAAAATCACAGTTACTAAGCCTGATGGAAGCGTTGAAACTTTAGGACCGTTCACATCTGACGATACTGGGGGCACACACACAGATTACACACCAAACCAAACTGGTATATTACAGTTTCTTTCTTTAGTTTTCCAGGACAAGTATTGGCAGGCAACAATCTTGACCCAACCTCAGCAGGTGCATCGGCTTACCCTAACATTAACGATCACTTATCTGCCCCAGCAATGCCACGACTACACTTTCAAGTGCAGCAACAACCAGTACCATCTATTCCACAGAATCCATTGCCGACAAACTACTGGACTCGCCCGATAGAATCAGTGAATGACTTTTGGTATAGTATTAGCGGTAACTGGCTGGAACTGAGCCCATCCACTTTCTCTACCACAGGACAATACAATGCCACAGGAAACTACAACCCATATACAACGGCACCAACCACCGCTCACTTGCTATGGACAAAGCCCGCTGCACCAGGAGGTCTCATTGGAGGAGAATTCCTTGGAACAGACACAAGCAACTTTAATGCGCCACAGCAATATCAGCCAAAGTTTGCCCCAATAATCATGGATGGAATACTATACTATGAACAATACACAAACGCACAATCTACACCAACTTCTTGGATAGCAATAAACTTACACACAGGACAAACACTATGGACAATGAATGCCACCACAGATCTGATGTGCGGTCAAACCCTTGATTATGTAACACCCAATCAATATGGAGCCCTAACATACCTGTGGGGTATTTCTCCCGTGACAGCTCACGGAGCCATAGGTAGCGTAGTTCACCCTAACACTCCACCAAACACTGGAACCACATACACACTATATGATGCAATGACAGGAGCATACGTACTCACAATAGTCAACGGAACAGGAATGACGGTTACGGAAGATCAAGGTGGAAACCTAGTTGGCTACTACGTTAACCAAACCGTATCAAATGTGTACCATGCACCCACACTAAACATGTGGAATTCAACTCAATGCATAGACAAACTCAACCCTAAAACTCCAGGATACTCATATGCCGGGCAATCGGAATGGTACTGGGAACCAATCCAAGGCGACATAATCCCATTCAGTATGGGAATACAATGGACAGCACCACTAACCACGAACATATCAGGAGTTGCACTACCCGGAACATTAGGAATTAGCGGCACTTGCATTGAAAACGGCGTAATACTTATGACCTCAGCGGGTTCAGGAGGAACAGGAAGCTTCCAAACAGGATTCCAAATCGAAGCAGGCTATGACGCAAACACCGGTACCCAATTATGGATAACCAACCGAACAGAAACACCCAACACAAGACTATACACTATTCCTGCAACCGCTGGAGTCTTCGCTGAAATCAACTATAATACCGTAGCAGTTAACGGATACAGCATGACTACAGGAGCGCTTGTATGGGGACCAATAACGCTACCAAACGCCGATCCATACGACAGCTTAGGAGGCTACCAAGGCGTCTCAGCAAACGGCATTGGCTACGTATGGGGTTTCGGAGGAACAATTTATGCTATCGACATGGCGACAGGAACAACTAGTTTGGCATACAACAACGGCACAAATAAGCGGTCCTTCAGGTTCCGACACTCCTTATGGTGTATGGCCAATTTGGACATTCACCGTAGGTTCTATTGCAGGCGGATTATTATTTGTACCAGAAGGTCACCAGTACAGTCCACCAATGTTCCGCGGCGCAAGCCAGCTAGCCATAAACCTAACTAACGGACAAGGCGTATGGAGCATGCTTGGATTTGACGTTACAAGTGGCCCAGCTATATCTGACGGTGTCATGACAGCTTTCAACTCCTACGACAACCAAATTTACACATACGGCACAGGACCCAGCCAAACAACTGTTTCAGCACCTAGTGTTGGTGTAACAACAGCTACCCCAATAACAATTACAGGAACAGTTACCGACATCTCTGCAGGTTCAAAGCAAGAAGCTGTAGCAGCTAACTATCCAAACGGTTTGCCATGTGTTTCTGATGCTAGCATGACTCAATTTATGGAGTCTGTTTACATGCAACAGCCAATCCCCCACAACGCTACAGGAGTTCCAGTTGTTCTAAGCGTTCTTGACTCTAATGGCAACTACCGAACCATCGGCACCACAACAAGCGACGGCACAGGCGCATACGGCTTCACATGGACACCCGACATACCAGGCGACTACACAGTCATCGCAACCTTCACCGGTACAGCATCATACTACGGATCTACTGCTCAAACACACTTCCACGCGAGTGCGATCCCAGCAACTCCAGCACCAACAGCTACACCTGCTGCATCAATGGCTGACACCTACTTTGTTCCCGCAATCGCAGGTCTATTCGTCTTAATCATCATAGTCCTCGCACTAATCGTCATGATGATGCTAAGAAAGCGACCATAAAAAACATCAAACAAAAACAACTTTTCCCCTTTTTTAGTTCAAAAATATTATTTAAAGAAATAGTTAGTCTGAAAAAAACTATCGTGGCTGCTCTTTCTATCCTGCCAACATTATATAAACTCCAATTGCTGCAATAATGAAGAATACGATAGAATCGTTGTATTTCTCTGAGATATGTAAAGCTGCTTTCTTTCACAAATCAGCTGAAATTGATTTACATGCAGAAGAAAGTTAAGTCTTTCAGGGAAATGAAGCAGTGCTGGTCTTTCTCGAATTATCTAAAGCGGCTTTTGTTCTCACAACCATTTTTCCCAAGTGCCTCGCAGAGTCTATGCCTTCCTGATCTTTAGCAACTTCTCCCTTCTCCCGTCCAATAGAGAATGCTCGTCCACCGCTTGGAATAGTCATCCCAACAGCCGTCATGAATGTAATCATCTGGCTGCAAGTGCTTGAAACACCAGACCGACGAGCAACAGCGATTACTCCGCCAACCTTTTCTGCAAAGTCTTTTCTTCCTCTGGCTAAAGCGAGAAAACCTATTCTGTCAATGAAGATCTTCATTTGAGCCGTAACCCCTTGGAAATAGGATGGACTGCCTAATATGATCCCGTCCGCTTTCATTATCTCTTGGTAAAGGTTTTCGCCGTCATCATCAGTGACGCATTTCTTAGTGCCAAAGCATGCCATACAGCCGGTACAGGGCTGAATGTGATAATCAGGAATTCGAATCAGCTTTACTTCTGCGCCCTCAGCTTTCGCAGCGGCCAAAGCTTCCTGTAGAATCATGTCTGTGTTTCCGCCAACTCGTGGACTACCACTTAATCCAATAACAAGCATATTTAGAACCTCAGAGGCTCACTCTTCAAACCGATTGATTAACCATTTGGTCTAAACTGCACGCCTCCATAGTGTTCTGCAAAAATTAGACATTTAATCGCTAAACACTTTCTGCTTTAGCTAAGGTTTTTATGATGCATTAGAAATTATCTTTCCCTGCAACACTGCGGGGCTGTCGGCTAGCTTGGTCTAGGCTTGTAGACTTGGGCTCTATAGACTCCGGTTCAAATCCGGGCAGCCCCACCACAGATCTAATTTAGAGCTTAATTCTGCTTCAGCTTGCTCAATGGGTTTGTTATTAAATGCTTGACAAGGATCAATGCTAGCTAATTCTCCAAGTTTCCTGTTGGTATACTCCAGGCTTTGCTGATGATAATAGAACTTTTTATCTGCACTGATAATGCCTAGCCCGTAGCAGTAGGATACTTCTCCATTCTTCCTAAAGAAAACTTGGATGCTTGAAACAACTTTATTCGTCTCCACATACTTCACATGGGAATCTATAACCTTTGATTTTCATTTTATCAATCCTTAGTTTGAGCCCAGACTGGTCAATTTAGGATATAAGGTTCCTTTGCAAGAATGTTCTTCTAGGGGTAGCTAACTTTATGTTTTTGGACTCGCTTACTAGAGAAGTTGTTACCTTTTGTTAACTTATGTAAGGAGTCAAATAGCCATATGCGTGCATCTCTAAATTGGTTAAGCGATCTGTCTCTGTAAAATGAGTGATGGTACTATTCTCTATCGGATAATTTGTTAGCCATATCCTGTGATCTAAGGGTTGGGCGTTTGAATCCACTGTACCTATGTTCTGGTTTATCTCAACTTGTGAACCATTAGTCGCTACATAAGTTATGGTGACTTTGCAGTTATACAGAATGTTGGTTGTAGAAAATCGTAACTTCTAAATCACCTGGATAGCCTGAGTCAGAATTTACAGTTAGTGTTCCGTTATACTTCACTGAAACCTGTTGCCCTGGATATAATATTGAAGCAATTGAAATTACTGCAACAGCTATTATCACTACTGTAGTTATCAATAATGCTTTTTTCATGACTATCAGCAAGCGATTAATTGCTTTGAGTATAAAAGATTTGGCATTCTTACCAAAATGTACCTTTGACTGCATGAATGTTGCTTAATGGATGGCTCATGTAACATGTGAATAAAGTGAATATGCCTTAACCATATATCCTTTCAACAAATATGCTTAATTCTCTTCTCTTTAAGTAAAAATGCGATATATACTACTTAATCTGTCTCAGCCAGATCTATTTTCAAATGCGCTATAGAGAAAGCAAAGAGGTCATTTCTATAATGGGTCTCTGTGGATGCCTTACCTAAATTTGCTACCGTTTCTTGATGAGAAGAAATGTGGCTTTTTCTTTGTTCTTGGAGCCTCTGCCTCTATCTTTACACTCTCTTCAATGGTCCTGAATGGTTTTGGTCAATAAAAAACTTGCATCGCTATTGACCATCTTATAGACTGTAACTCTACAAACTTTATGTTAAATCATTGACCATAGGGAAAAAAGTAGGCTGGTTATCCGCTCTTCCAATAATGAATGAGGGTAATGAAATGGCTTGCCTGCTTGAAGTTAGGAAAATGCTCATAAGAACGAGGTTTATTTAATAATAAAGCCTCAAAAAAGGCTTAGAAGTCTGCTTTGAGCCAGCTAGATAGCTGAAAACTAAATCTAGCTGCAATGGTAGCTCCACACTAAAACATTTACTAGTTCTAGCATCTCAGCTATAACTCTACTTAGATAAATCTGCTTTGTGTAAACTCTAAATCTCTCAAATAGTTGTTTCTTTGTTTTAATTAGATTAGAAATACCGTATTCTGAATTAAACATCTAAATTCGACCTTAGAGTTGAAAATAGTAAGTTGGTCTATACTAGATACAAGTGCTAATACTACTGATATAATGTAAAAAAAATAAGAATCAATACCTAGAACAAATTCTGTTAATCTTTATCACTTTTAAGTTCAATTCATTTCGAATTTACTCATTTGATTTAAGTGAAAACTCTAGAGCATTCAGATAAAAAATTACTTCTTGGAGGATATTTTGCGTGATTGAAAACGAAGAGGACACCGCAAAATACGAATTTGACCCAGAATTTTGGTTGAAAGTATTCCAAGCAAATAATGAACAATACCTACAAGTCCTATCCCACTAGAAGCTGCAATTAGACGCTATTGCATCTTTAATCAGAACAAGTATGGCATTCCATTTACGGACTTGACGAGCGTAAGAAACTTTAAGAAGAAAAAAACAAAGAAGGATCATGAAGTTGATTTTTTAATTGATGACTTGGCTGCAATTGAAGCAAAAAATTGGGATTGCTTTAGTGGCAAAGGGTACGATGTAACAACACGTGATATGAGAAATCAAGTGTTTCTAAAATTTGGTAAGTACCCAGGATTTAAGAGAATACTGATAATCGGTAAGCCAAACTGGAATGGTGGCAAAGAGTACTCTAATAGCTAATGGCTTTTACATTATTGAATTGGGATTTCAAGTAACGTGGGAAACTGAAGTTCTCAATTCAGCTTATGAAATAATCAAACTGAAGTTAGATACAATACTGTATCTTCCCTATCCATTATTGCAACTCATCATTTAGTCTATCTAGTATACAAGTACATCCAGTACTACCTACTACCTATAGTATTTCAATTAAGTAATAGCCAGTTAAAATAAAATAAGTTAAGAGTTACAGCCAATTGGCTATTCAACAGCTTATTGGCTTTAACATAAAGGAAGAAAAAAATGTGATTCTATGAATAAACTATACTAGAGAGTTAGCTTTAGCTCTATTCCCTATGAAAGATAAAATAAGCTTTGTTTTAGGAGGGGTGATTTGATTGAATAATAAAAAAGAAAGCGAAGAAGAATATATGTCCCTTCTACTTGTTCAAAAGATAACTAATGACATATGTGCAATATTGGAAAAATACAAATTACCTCCAAATCAAGCGTTCATTGTACTCGATTGGACAAAGCGCACAATAAGAGAATGTAAGTCAGAAGAGCAGGCTAAACAAAGGACTATAGACTTTATGCTGAGACATTGAATTAGATCATAACAGGTTTGTTGCACTTCTAATTTATTACAAGTTAAAGGAGGTGATTTTATGCGAGTTACTTGTCCCAAATGTGGAAAAATTGGTTTACTGCAAAAGATAACTCCAAGATACCATAGAATTAGGCATACGGCCAAAATACCTTTTACATCATGTCTTACTGGAAAAGGGTGTTACCATAGACATTTTACTTATTGCAGGGTGGAATCTTCATGGGCAGAGCAACAACTTGATACAGAGAGACAAAGAGAAGAAGCATTCTATAAGAAATGGTTAGAGAAGTATTCAATCAATGTATCATTAGTATAGTAGCTGCCAGTACCTAGCACACTAATCCCTTTAATGTAAGTCTGATTAAGGGAAGTATTTTGTAAGTGCTAGAGCCAATTTCTCTAAATGCAGTATCTTTAGAATATTTACTTGACTAAAGCTGTTAAATCTATATCCTTTGACCCAACATGAGGCGAGGACACTACAAAACAAACTTAGTTATTACTTTAAGAAACATACTCACAATCTACAAAGGTATTGGTTCACTAGGTACTGGCTATGACGTTAACTCTTATGCTTAAGAACCTGGGTTATAGGGTATTATATAGCTTAAACATAGAATACCGTAGTGATAAGCAAATAAGTCAACCAGCTTACTAATCGGCTCCTCACACTGAATCTTTATGTTTGCCTCAGACTCTATTTTTAGAGGATTCAGCCTATTCCTACAGAGATGATGCTCAGTTTCTGGATTTGTTGCCTATGACACAGTTAAAAAATCTCACTGTGCAGAGATGACAGCATTTGCATATTGTCAATGCCTTATGCTAGTTATCTCATGGTCAAACATTAGGTAATAAATGTTTATACAAATGCGATAGGTCAGTTGTCTAAGTAAAACGCTACTGGAACCTGCACTGAAGTGTTATGAGAAACAGTAATTGAGTCACCAGATTATATTCTCTTAGTCTTTTTCATTCAGCTTTGTATTAAAAACTATTGTGTTCAGAGTCAGTCCTAAGAAAATACAAGTTAAGTAAAAACCAGTCACTGAAACCAATAATGCGACATAAGAAGGTACAACATTTATTGCTTGAAGTGCAAATAGAAAAACACATAGCATTAAGAGACTTAACGAAACAAAAAATATGAATTGTACAAAATCTCGTGCATACAGAAGCATTCTATGTTCTTTGTATGATAATCCAACTATTGCAGCCCAGAAACCGATTATGATACCATATGCTGATAAAATATCATTTGTAAATTCTGGTTGAATAGTGAAAGTTGCATCTTTTATGAGAGCATCATGCAGACCGCTAGTAAAAAACAAAACAAAAGCAATAAGAGGTAAAGCAAGTAAGAAAGGGGCTAAGAAGGATTTTATCCAATTGATTTTTCCCAAATGCATAATTCTACTTCTATGCAGCGCTGATTTAAGACTTATCAAAAGTCAGAGACAAAAAGCACAATATTATTTTGAAAATGATAAAATCTAATCCATATATGTTTCACCTTAAAACTTGCATCGTGTTCTGAAACAAGTCTTATATCTGTAGACCTAACAAAGAAGGAAGAGTGAGGAAGTTTATTAAATGGCAACTCCTAAAAAAACTGTAAATTCTGCTGCAATAGCTGCTGGAGCTTTATGTGTTGTTCTCGCAATAGCTGTTGTTGCAATTTACTTTGAATATAATACGGCACAAACAAGTTATAATTCTGAACTACAAACATATGCAAATTATCAGTCAAGCTACAGTCATTCTAACAGCGATTATGGTTCAGTGCAATCTTCACTACAGCAAGCTCAATCACAAGTGTCTCAACTTCAGTCTGAATTGAATAATGCACAAGGTTCTTCAAGTCAATCTAATGCTATAGCTAACCTTCAACAATCTTCAAATTGGCTTAGCGATGAGACAGTCGACCAAGATAGAGGTAGTTATGCTTACTATACAGAATCAGCTAATTATGCAGGTTATGTTAGTGTAAATATTGCAACTTCAACAACCTCTAATCAGTATGTAGAAGCAATATGGTCTTCTCATGGCGTTAGTTATGACAACAAGATTACTGTTGGTACAAGCGGTACAGCAGTTTTTCCAGTGTTGCCTTCAAGCAATGTTCAAATCAGAATTGGAAACACAAACTTGCTTAATGGAGCTACAGCGACTGTAACTATAACATATACTTATTAAAAAACAAAAGTTTCTTCTTTTTTCAAATCTTAGTCTTATTCTTATTATGTTTAGGTTCAGACTTATCTTTGAAAACTCTTCATCACACATAGGGCATTCTAAGTTAGAACAGTTTTTAGGAAATCAGCCAAATCCATTGATGTAATTTCAGAATTACAATGCTCACAAGTTTTTAAAGAATCTAAGGATGTATTCTTGTTTATCTTGAGTTTTCCTCCACAGAAAGGACAACGGAAAACAGCAACAATATCCCCATCCTTAACCTGTTGTAAGAGAGCATTTAGATTAATTGAAACATTTGTGTTCTTTACTATGATGTGTCTATCCCTTTCTCTTAGTTCTCTTGATTTGTCATACATGCGTAATTCTTCAAATACTTAGCTGAATCTTGTATTCTTCCACATTTTACTAGAATTCTTGGGCTTAGACCCAACCTTGCATTTTTACTAAATTTAGTAAACATTGGTAAAGGTTTACTTGTCTGAATCCCACCAAGGAAAAGCAACATAGCTTTTGGAGTGAATTCTTATGGCATTTTGAGCTGATGTTTTGAAGTAATTTGCACTTGCTCTTAAAATTGCCAAATTCCAATAATAAATAACCTTATCGTCAAAACTCAATATGTCCAGTCCTATTTCAGCTTTAATAGGGTAATTCTTAACTTCGTCCCAAAATTGATAAAAGCAGTCATCAGAACAAAAACCAACAGTTCCATATGTACTTGGTTTATTGCTTATCTCCATCTGTGTCTTAATTCCAAGAGTCCCATGAAAATATGGAACGCATTTATTGCAAACTTCTTTACCACAGCAAAAACACAGCTTAGACTTATTCATAAAAAGAGTACTATCACCACAAGAGGGACATCTTCCCATTTATCTTTCCTCTTAAAACAGTGGTTGCTGTTAACTTACAATTAAGGTTTTGTAAATAAGATAAACGGCAACTAATGCAATGCTCTGAATGCAAAAGCGTAAAAGTTGAACTAAGGAATTAATCAGAATAACAGATAATTAATTGGGTGTGGAAACAAACAGAGATGTGGATTGAGAGTAACGCCCTAGGAAACATATCTCAATGAGATTCTTAGATAAGCCCTGTGAAGAGTGGTGTAGACCTGAAAATAAGCGAATGGCAAAAGAAGTATTAGATTTTTTTAATCAAAATTTTAAAGATGATTTGGCTCTTGAACTTTGGGATTCAAGGACTTACGAAAGTAAACCCTACACTTGTTGGTGGGTTAGTTTTAGAGATGCAAATACTTACAAAACAAATGAAGACCAGAATCGAAAACTGTGTATGTTAATAGCCATAAACTTATGGAATAATAGCAAACGTGAAGATGCAGACATATGCCTAAAGTTTATGTCTTTACTAAACAAAGAGGCTCTTAGACTGGTTGGGTGGAAATCTGATAATAGAGGCTACTACATTGTTCCTTTTTAAAGCGAATAAGGACAAGTTACCTAATGCCATGACAACCTATCTTAAGAGTATGCGACAGCATTTCTACAATAGAACCTTCCCAAATTTCAATGACTTCATACTTTCAAATGTTGCAGAAAACAACTTGGGCTAAGTCAGCATCTAGAGTTTGATTCTTGGCTTAAACTTTTAAGTGCTCAGAAACAACATATAGTGGTTAAGAAGCGATTGGCATGGTTAATTATGGAGTTCCTGTGTGGCAGTTATAGTTTTGGATGCTGCAAAAGAACTCAAATACCCCCTTTTACATCTGCTCAAGTAATTAAGAAAATAAAAGAAAAGAATCCTAATGTTAAATCAGTAACTATTCGCTGTCATGTCATTGGCATGAGCCCAAACCATCCATCAAGTAAACATTACCCTTCTTTGAGCAAGAATCATCCAGCCTTTAACTACTTCGGCAATGGTCACTTTGAACTATTGACAAGCAAACAACAATCTCAAACTATTCCCATTAAAGTTATTGATAATTCTGAAATTAAACCTCAAATGTGGGACGAAATAGCTGACAAAATAGCAGAGGTTCAAAATTACATATTGCCTTTTAAAGTTGAATTCCTTGAAAGAGAATCATTCAAGAAGTTTTGTGATAATTTGATTGCGAACTTGAGTGGATTCAAAGAGATTTATGTTACTGGTTATTTCTCTGAGACAATTAGAGGTGACCTAGACATTCTTAGCTCATGATCAATTTGCCAAAGTAAAACTCATTTCGCCTGATTTTCAAGTGGGCACACCTAGAGATAGGAAAAACTTAGAAGCGATTAGAAAACTAGCTAAAGCTGGAGCAGAAGTTAGATTCAATTATAGACTTCATGCGAGAATGTTGGTAGCTAGAAATCGTTTTAACGGTATTTTATCTTAGGATCTTTTGATTTAAATACTGAATGCATAGGCAAAGAAAGATATGATGCTGGAATCAAAACGATTCATCCAGAGCTAATACAATCAGCAGTTGCCTTTTTTGAACAAGTTTGGAATGATTCTGAAACACAAACGCTTGAACAATTTTTAAAGGATAAGAGAATTAGTCCTTAAGCAATTGTACTATTTACGTGCTAGGCTTAACCTTTTAA
Organism: Candidatus Bathyarchaeota archaeon; assembly: GCA_963768895.1. Taxonomy (GTDB): domain Archaea; phylum Thermoproteota; class Bathyarchaeia; order Bathyarchaeales; family Bathycorpusculaceae; genus Bathycorpusculum. The sequence goes on along the minus strand of CAVYJU010000003.1, from coordinate 12,550 downwards.
TTGCAAGATGAAATTACGTATGCTGCTTTTAACTCTTCGATGACTGTTTCCTTAACTTCATTTATTGAGCTGTTAAAGTGTATATAGCATATCCCATGCATGTCTGAAGGAAGATCAATGTCCCCTTTGTAGAGACAGCAAACTTTGCTTCGTCCAATCTTCCCTATGAAATAGCCAAACTCTAAGACTACATTCTGACGTGCTTTGTCTTTGCAATGATTAAATGCCTCAGCGAATATTTCAGAGCGCTGTCCGCAATTAAGCTTGGATAGATATTTTTTCAATTCGTCTTGAGTAGGCTTCTCCCTTGACATTTCTGAAATTATTCTTGCTAATTCTTTTTTGCTGAGCCCTAAGTCATCAGGCGTAAGAATAATAAAAGCAAAGCCAACATTAGAGTAAGTTTCTAGTTTTTCAATTATCGTCATGCCTTTGCTCGGTTGTTCATGAAGAATTATTGGTTTTAATCCAATGTTTTGGAGTATGCCCTTTAACTGTTTAACTGTTTCTTCCTCTCTACCATGAACAATGAATACGGTATTGTTGGCTTGTTTCTCTTTGTTTTTTTCTTTACCTTGTTTTTCAGATCTACTAGCTCTCCAAGGAAATCTAAGGTGCACTCTTTTACACCATTAACTAAACCTTTGCTTAGCGCATCATAAACGTCATTGATATCCTTGTTGATCAAAGAATCTTCATTGGGCATAATCAAAGTTTTATAGGGCATGAACTGACGGAATATTGCTAAAATCTGAATTTGTTTTTTTTCAATTGTTACTCCACAAAACCAAAAAGGTACATCTTTCTTAATTGATCCTATTATGGTTTCAAGAAGATCTTGAGTAATATCATAGTAAATATATCTCTTCCCGACATCAATTTCCATGAAAACAATGAAATGATTTCTCAGCAAAGGCATAAACGGAAAGGGTATTAAAAGAACTTAAATATTTTTCCTATTATTAAATTTCCTGAGGTTGGCTTAAACTTTTAAGTGCTAACATTATCAGTTGGAATTGGTCTCAATATCTGTTTATGAAACTCTTTTAATTGGATAATCATAATGAACTAGTTTTCTCTGAATACAAAGTTTCAATAGCTTGCTCCTTTGTTTTACCAGAAGACATTTTTTCTTTTATCAAATCATTTACCATAAGTTCAGCATTAACGAGACCTTGGTTCTTGTATGTGATTAATATAGTTCTAATCATAGGCTCGTATTTTGTTTGGTCTATGTCTTTAAGAATTGAAATTATCAACTCTTCTTTTGTTTCCTTTTCTTCCTCTAAGTTTTTGTATTTAATGCTGTCATCTTTGTAAGTTTTTATTTGCTCTATATTAATTTTTGTATGTTCAACTAAAGCATTTATTTTCTTCCCATCCTCATAAACCCAGTAAGACATTAGAACCGTGCCAATTGACATAAAAAAGGCAAGATAAAAAAAAGTTGATATTCAAATGACAAATATTGGAAAAATGATAAGTTTTGACAAAAAAGTAAAATAATGCAACTACAAACACTGTTGCAAAACATAAGAAAACAATTAGGCGAAACTTTTGTTCCATTTTCTACCCTTCTAAGTGTTTTCTTATCTCTATCTCTTACTATTTAAAACTCAAGCATTTAACTAAAATAGAAACTCATGGAATTAAGTAATTTGCCATTTCTATCTTTGTATTAACCAAAGTTTTCTCTTGATATTTTTATAATTCTAAAATCTTATCGCTTAATAACTTAGGATTCTCTTTGAAGTAGTGCATTAAGAATATGCTCTTGCCTATTCTGCCCTTCCATTAAATCAATTTGCTCAGACAATAACCCAGCCTTTCTCATTTGCTGTAGCATAATAACTTCTTAGTTGCTTAACCTTCATTGGCAGATTAGCTTTGTTTAATCGTCTTATCAATGGCAACATAGCTCACTTTGTTAGAGTTTGATATTTCATCAAGTAATGACTTTGGACACAAGCAACATAGCAGTTTTTACTATTGCGCAAGAAGAGTTTTGGATATCTGAAGTGTTCCAAGAAACTTGGTGTTTTCATTATAGTATTCTGTCTGAGTATTTGCTTCCCATGCCTACAATCAGGTTGAAGCTGTTTATGCCTTCCATTGCTCTCAATCCGCTTAGAAGCATGTATCTAAGATAGAGTTTCTCATTATCATTTAAGACTGCCATAGCATCATTATACCATTTGCCTAATCCATCATGCGCGTTACTGCTAAAGATTCTAGTAAAGGCAGCTATTGGGTCAGGCTTATAGCTCTTTAATGCCATGAGTCTTGCATCTTATTCTTAAAAGTATCATAGGTTCCTTGGTATCTGCTTAAGACTATTAGCGCATTTATGATGTTGTTTCTAACCGTTGGTCTTAGCCAGCTGTATCTGATTGACATCATCTAGATAACTATAATATTTGCGTGAATGCTCAAAGATTGCAGTAGCATAGCCCTTTGCATACTTGCTGTCTAGATACTGCTTAAAACTTGACCAATTAATGACCTTGGGCTCTATAGACTCCGGTTCAAATCCGGGCAGCCCCACCACAGATCGAACTGGTGGGCGTGGAACCATTTATTGCGGCAATATTACTTGAATAGATCTTTGAATCGATTTTAGGTTCGCGTTCGGTGGGATTCGCATCTTTGGAGGACCATTTTCCTAGTTTACTTGTCGTATTTTTTTCCTTAGAATGGGGGTGATGAAGTTGGTGCAGTTTGCTTTTCTTGAAAGAAAATCTTTTGATTTATGAAGAAAGTGTGAGCGTGCAAAAATTGAATTTCACATTTTCAAGTTCATATAGCCGCGCACCCAATTGAGTCCCTTACCTTGAGTTTTAGGCAACAGACGAGGTTTCTTGCTATTGTGGATTGGGAACTTTTCGCTTAGAAACTCAAGGCGGAAAGAAAAAATTTACTTTACTAGGTCAAACCTGAAATTGTTTCTGACTTTTGTTATTTTGACGAAGTCGTTGTCTTTAGTTGACAGGTTTAGGTTTCGTCTAATGCATATTGCAGCAATCATTATGTCCACTGCTTGAAGAGGTGTACCTTTTTTCAGCAAGGCCGCAGATATCTCGAGGCTTTCTTCATAATCATCTATTGTCGGGTAAATGATAACTAGCTCTTTTAGGTCTAATGCCTTGGGAAATTCGATTGCGTTGAAAACGGTTGTAAAACCATTTACCACATGTCTGCCGCTTTTTTGGAAGCTTATAAGCTGGCTTGTATCATAGACAATCTCTTCCGTTCTAGTTTCCTCCCTTCCTTGTAGTATTCAATTGCTTTGTCCAAGTTTATGCTGGAAACATCTATTCCTTTCTCCTTCAATTTGCGACTTAACTTTTCGGCAGAAATGAGTCCGCCTTCAACTACTTCCAAATGGTCAACATACTCGGCCAACGCTTTTCTGACAACTTCGCTCCATTTTACCTCTGCATGTCTCTTCATCTTCTCGCAGAGCTCGGAAGGGATTGAGATGGTCATGTTTGTCATACCTCAAGTTTAAGTAAAAATGCATATTTAAGTATTTTTACTATAACGCTTTCGAAAAATATTACTTGAATTTATGCCAAACTGTTTGAAAAACGCAAACCACAACTTCTAGTTCCAAGCAGGTTTTGAACGCGTTTTGGGTATGGGAATGGGCAGCCACCACATTTTGGATTCAGACCCATAGAGACTTAAACCGCTTCAGACTTGAATCCAATGGTTATTTACCAAGCTTAATTCACCCGAAACTTAGCGTTGGTGAAAGGACATTGTCAAATTTCGTTTCAATAAGATTTTCAAATAAGCCCTCAAAGAAAAGCTTATTCCTGAACAAAGCTGCTCCCTACCAAGAACCCTTTATTCTTGTCCTTTCAGTAAACAGTAGGATAAAAAAATTCACTTTCTCAAAACAAGACCATAGTGGAATGGTTTAAGTTCGAATCTTTTCTCAAAAATAAACCCCACAGATTTAGCCCAACGTATACATTGTTCGGGTCTTGGCCTTATGTCCATTGGCGGTCCTCGCGGTGTCCTAGCATTATAGTTCCAGTGAATAATCCCAACCTTACCTCCAAATCGCAAAATTCTGTAAGATTCTTCTAGCAACTGCTCTGGTTTTTCACCATGCAGGATATTAAAAAGAAAAACATAATCGATGCTCCCATCATCAAGCCCTGAACCTTTCGAAATGAAATCACGAAGAATCGCCTCCACATTGCCAATGTTAAGCCCCTTTGCCTTCTGCACTACTGTCTTAATCATTTCAGGTTCTATGTCAAAAGCGTAAATTTTCCCAGCAATTATTTTTGCAGCAGGTATTGTGAAAGTTCCATAGCCACAACCAAAATCCGCCACATCAACTACGCTATGATTTAAGCCTAACAGGCATAGAACCTGATCTGGATCAAAGAACTGCGTCCATTCTTCCTCTTTAGGCATACCGCTTTCACGGATCTTCAATGCAGCTCTCCACCTCGCTTTCTATAATTCGCTGTAATTAATTTTTATTAAAGAAACGTAAGGAATTGAAGGATTTTATTTTTGAGGCTTATTCAGGCGAGATTGTTAAAGAGAGTTACTTTTTGGCATGTTGGAACCTTTGACCCAATCTGACAGCACTATCTCATTGGTGTTCCCAAATTCATTAACTGTCACGATGCCTCGTTGCGCGAAACGAGCTACTACACGATGAGTCTTAAGCCTACTAAGACCCGCTTCCTTTACCACATATTTCTGCAAATATTTACCCTGATGATTGATCAAAACGTTTAGAACTTTCTGCTCTTCAGGAGTCATTGTTTTCAACAGAATCTCGCAGCTATTTGGAGCAGCTGAAACACTTGAAACAACAGGAGCACCCGAGACAGGAGTCATATCGGCATTTGCGCTCTTGCCTGTTGTTTGAGCGGAAGAAGTTGCTGGCATTTGAGGATTGCATGAGCCTCTGTTTTTAACGTATCTTAGCTCAGGAAAAACCAAGTAGAAAACGACTCCGAATACGGCAACTGCAGAAGCTACAATCAACAAAACAGGAACTATCCACAAATAAGAGGTGGTGCTTGTCCCATTACTTCCATTACCATCGCCCATCATGCCTCCCATTCCTCCATAATTTCCGCTGGCGCCTAGATGGTTACCCCACATTTGGCTCATCCAGCTTGACCCGTAGTAAGACGGAGCTGTAACTGATAGATACCAAGCGACTGTAGCTAGGGATACCAGCACGCCGATTGTCGTGATAAGAATGATGATGAAAATGTGCAATCTTTGCATATTTTAAAGAAAGTTAAGGCGATGAATTAAAGTTTACGTGCTCCCAACCGTTTTTTCTCCATAGCTCAATTGGTTAAACTGTTTCAAAACTGTTTCAATTGCTATTCAATCTTGTTTCAGCGAACAATCTTACCACTCCAAGCATAGTAATATGTTGAGGTGAAAAAGAATGGAAAAGACAAAAGCCGTTATACTCATGATAGTGGCCTCAGTCTTGGTGGCTGTAGTTGCTGGCATAGCGTTTGCACAGTTTGCTGGTGCGCAGGCGGCTAACAACAATGCAAGGCAAATTTCTCAAGGTGCTAGTGGCACCTACTATCAGTATCCACAGCAAGGATCCTATGACGCAGGACAAACCGGATATACTTACGGGCATGGAATGGGCATGGGCTGTCGATAGTAATAATCCTATATCCACAAGCCACCCTTGCTGTCCCTTTCCTTTCTTGGTGCTTATCATTTTTGAATAGTTGGTCCACCTACTCATACAACGTTGTTGAGACAAACATCTTTGGTTCAACGAGTCCTTCACCGACTGTTCCAGAATTCAGCACCACCACAGGGCTCGCTATTCTTGCTGCAACTATTCTCATAGCCAGTCTTATCTTGTGTTGAGAATAAAACAAAATTGAGAGTTGGAGAACTAACTTCAAGAATGGTTCATATGTTCCATTTCATACACTGAATGTTGCATTTCCATTTTTGGAATTTCTGCATGTGGCTTATTTTTGCGTAGGGTCTGACTGTTAATTGCAACGAGAACCGTACTAAGTGACATTGCTATTGCTCCTACAGCTGGGTCTATAACAATCCCAAAACTAGTGAGAATGCCTGCAGCGAGAGGAATTGCAAAAATGTTGTAACCTGCTGCCCACCAAAGATTCTGCACCATTTTTGAATACGTTTTCTTTGAAAGCTCAGCAACTTTAGAGACATCTCGTGGGTCGTTTCTTACAAGAACAATATCTGCGGTCTCGATTGCAACATCTGTTCCCGCTCCAATAGCTATTCCTACGTCAGCAGTAGCTAAAGCCGGTGCGTCATTAATCCCGTCTCCAACCATAGCTACTTTGTAACCTTTATCTTTCAATGACTTAATTTTATCAGCTTTTTGATCAGGTAGTACCTGTGCAAAGTAATCATCAATTCCAAGTTCATTTGAAACGCTCTTCGCTACAGCTTCAGCATCCCCAGTTAACATGTAGACTTTGATTCCTTTTGCTTTGAGGTCCTGAATAGCTGAGCGTGATTCCTCCCGAATTTTGTCGGCAAGAGCGAAGGCACCTGCAAGTTTTCCATCAATTACGCTGAAAACAACAGTTTTGCCCCGCCCTTGAAGCTCGATTAGTTTTTTGTCATCTACAACTATGTTTAATTCCTTCAAAAGACTTGGGCTCCCAACGTAAACTCTGCTTTCTCCAACCTTTGCCTCAGCACCTTTACCTGGAATAGCCCGGAAATCTGTAGCTTTAGGAATTTTCTTGACCCTTGACACACAGTATTCAACAATGGCCTTTGCAATAATGTGCTCAGAATTCTGTTCCACTGCAGCAGTTAGGCTGAGAAGATCGTCTTCAGAAATGTATGAAACAACGTCGCTCACACCAAACTGACCCTTAGTCAGGGTGCCTGTCTTGTCAAAAACTACTGCGTTCACTTTTCTGATTTCTTCAAAGGCTTTTCGATCTCGTATTAGAATCCCGCTCTTAGCAGTAATTGAAGTTGAAATAGCTACAACCAAGGGAATAGCTAGCCCCAATGCATGAGGGCACGCGATAACCAAGACTGTCACGGTTCGGGTTATTGCAAACTGAGTGTTTCCTAAGGAAAACCAAACGAAGAAAGTAATCACTCCAACTGTTACGGCAACGTAAAAGAGAAGTGCAGCTGCTCGGTTTGCAAGATCTTGAGTTCGGGATTTGCTCTCTTGCGCCTGCCTGACAAGCTTTATGACCTGAGACAAATATGTTTCTTCGCCTGTTTTCTCGATTCTGATTCTGAGTGCTCCGTCCCCGTTTACAGATCCTCCTATAACTTTATCATTAGTTACTTTACGAATAGGGTTTGATTCACCAGTTAGCAATGCCTCGTCCACAAACGATTCACCTTCAATAACTGCACCGTCAGAAGGAATTTTTTCACCTGGACGAATCAAAACAACGTCGTTCAACCTCAACTCTGAAACGGGCTACATCAACAATTTCCCCATTCTTTACAACATGAGCCAACGTTGGAATTGTTTTTACAAGCTCTTCTAGAGCTCTCGAAGCGCCAAGAACACTTCTCGCTTCAATCCAATGTCCCAAAAGCATTACATCAATAAGTGTTGCAAGTTCCCAGAAGAAGTCGTTGCCAACAGAGAAAAACACCGTAGCCGCAGAAAAGAAAAAAGCCACCGAAATTGCAGTGCCAATTAGCGTCATCATTCCCGGTTGAAGCTTTCTCAATTCTTCTGTTAGCCCTTTTAGGAAAGGCCAACCGCCATAAATGTAAATAATTGCAGCTAATGTTAGAAGAATATATGCTTGATATGGTACATTGATTGAAAAATGGAACCATGTTTGGATGGTTTCTGAAAGAAGCAAAACAGGAATGGTCAAAGCGAGGCAGACAAAGAATCTTCTCTTAAACGTTCCAGTGTGCATGCTATGATCTGAGTGTTCATGCATTTCTTGCATGTTCATTGCCTGATGTTCGCTGTGATCTTCGTTTTGCACAATTTTCCTACCTAGGAGCTTTCATAATCTTAACATTCCAAAAATATTGGACTATGGGCCATTGAAAATAGCAATTATCCATATTATAAAGATAGGCATCGTTTACTTCTTCCACAATGTGCGAGTTATTATTATTAATTAGGCGAATGAGTGAAGCCCTGAAATTACAAAAGAGCTTAGTCCAGTAATAACTGAAAGTACGCAAGAAAGTATCAATAACCACTTGGTTGTGTTTTGTTTGTCCTCAAAGTAAGCAATTTGCCCAGCGGATAAAGTTAAAAACAGCACAAGGGTTAAGGTTTCTTTCAGGTCCCAAGACCAATAGCTTCCCCATGCAATCTGAGCCCAAAGCATTCCTGTGAGTAAACCAAGAAAGGTTAAAAGCCAAGCTGTTACTCCCAAAATAGTAGTTGTCTTTCCTGAATTTGTTTTTCTGAGTATTATTGCCGTAAATAGAAAAATGAATATGTAGCCAATTACTGCTAGTGGTGGGTGTATGTAAAGCATGACTGAATTGAGTTCAAGTTGATGCTTTTTGTTTGTCGTTTCTGTTCCAATTGGCGTTGGAGACGGTTTGGCGGTTTGGTTTGGCGTGGCTGTTGGAAATGCTGTTGGGTTGTTTGATGGTTTATTTGTTGTTGTGGAGAGGGGAGTTGAGGTTGGATTTGATGTTGGGTTAGGGGTTATAGTGGGGATTACGGTAGGGATGGGAGTGTCAGTTGGCGGTTGGGTCGGTAGAGGTGTTGAGGTCGGGGAAGCGGTCCCGTTGATTGTTATGGATGGGTTAGGAGAATAATTGTCTGTTAAAATTACGTTTCCATGAGTATTGGTTCCGGTTGCAGTTATTACTAATTGGTCAGAACCCATGGAAGTTCCAGTAATTTGCCAAGTAGCCGCAGCAGTACCCGTTGAGAGTGACCCAATATTATAAGTTGGCTCGTTTACTGAAAAATGATTGTTCTTAGCAGCCAAAGTTGCCAGGACGCCTGATAACTGATTGTAAGTAGGTGCATTGTTTATGTTTTCAAGCATTATGGTTACAGTTAATGTTTGACCCACTTGAATAGTGGATGGGATGATGTTTTGGCTGTTTCCTTCTAGAATGTCTAATTGTTGACTGTAAGCTGAACCATGGCAAAAACTGCATTGGTTTGAAGAAATCGAACCGGCAGGTGCCACAATCAAGGAAAGTAAGATTACCGCCGCAACAGCGATCAGAACATAAGATGTCTTATTCATTCTAAAACTTGGTTTAGATCTCTTCGTCACTTGTTAACCTCAAGGGCTCCGTTGTTTAACAGGTGCAAAAGACTAGTTTTTATGCATTCTTGAAAAACCAATTGAATTAATTTGAAAAGTTAAGAGAACAGAATTTTGGGACGTGAGCGTTTGATCTATGGACGGAGACATCTGGGACCACGAACTTACTAAAATCGAGCGGCTTCTTAGTGCCTGAGACCCATATTTTGCCTCTGGAAAGACCTTAAAACTTAATATCCTATATCTACTACCGTGATCAATTGAAAATTCTTAACGTTGGCTATAGATCGGTCAACTGCTACCTGATAGTTACTGAGAAGGCCAAAATTCTCTTAGACGTAGGATGGCCCGGTGGGATGCAAGAACTCAAATGGAGCATAGCAGCGCAGGGTTTCTCAGTGAAAGATGTCACCCATGTTCTCATTACGCATTATCACTTAGATCATGGCGCCATAGCACAGGAGATGAAGGACAAAGGTGCTAAGCTTGTAGTGATGGAGAGCCAAAAAGAACACCTGAACTCCCAGAAGAAGTTCATCAGACCGCCAATGGTGTTCCACGAAATCAAAAACGAGGAAAATCTGCTTTTGGCATTCAGGAACAGTAGGTTTTTCCTAAAAACTCTTGGCATAGAAGGTGAGATTATCTCCACTAACGGGCATAGCCAAGATCATGTTACGCTTATCCTCGATGAAGGCATCGCTTTCACTGGAGACCTGCCGCCCGAGAATTGCTCTCCAGAAGGGTCTGAAGCTTTTAATGATTGGCAGCGGCTTCGCTCAATGAAGGTTACTAAAATCTACCCAGCTCACGGACCTTACGATTTACCGCTTCGCTGAGTGATCTCCAAAAAGCTAGATGCCACAATTTACTAGCAAGTAAACAGAGCGCAGCTATCTTTTATCTTCGACATAGGTTTTATGCCTGTCATCTGTTTCTTTGCTCACTCTAGTTTTTCCTAAACCACCGTTGTGTGCGCTTAAGACAAATTGCAACGTATTTTCCTTGAAAAATTCCCTAAACTGATTCCCACATTTAGTGCACTTATACATTTTAACGCGGAATCGCCCAAAATCCCATTCCTTATCAGGTTCTTTCACATGAGCTGTACAATTCGGACATTTAGGCATAACTTTCAACCTATTAGTGCTAAAACACAAAATGGGTATATATTCACATTTCAATTGTTAATTTTAAAACGCTTTGTGTCTCCAGCTTGAAGGTAATTATGAATTGTGCACTTTATGTTTGTCTCGCTGAGGCTTTAGTTTTTGTCTTCACTGTAGTCTCTATCCTCGTGGGCTTCCTCTTCAGCTTCGTCTTCACTTTCTTCTTCAGCCTCATTTGCTTCTTCGCCTTCAGCCGCTGCCTTATCTTCAGCTTGGCCTTTTGGCGGATAAGCCTTGTCTAACCAAACTTCAAACTGTACCTTATATTCAGAGCTAGAAAAAGCCCAATCACACAATCCACTAATAACCTTGCCAACATCAATGTCATGCTCGTCAGCTAAACGTTTTAAAAACTCTTCCCAATTTGCAGCTAAGGACACTTGAAAACTATTCATAAAACAATCTCCGCCATCTTGTTAATGCCAAGTTATATTTAAGTTTCAAGTCACACGACAAACTAATGCCTTGAACTGAAGTGTTTCTACCTTTGCTCTCTTAGTAGTTGCAATCGTTTGGCAACTTCTTTGGAGATTTTCTCTAATCCAGTTGCTAATTCTTCACGATCAACTTCATCTAAAGGGTACCATTTCCCCTCTTTATCAATGAAAACAAGTTCTAATTTTTTATTAGCCATAATTTTCACCTATAATTAAATTCTTAATTGTTCGCGAATCGCTTAAACTTTTCTTGCCTATTCCTTCCTGAAGGGCTAAGACAACTTGCGTAAGATGACAATTCTAAAGGGGTTGCAGCAGATAGCCTATAATACCGTGCGGTTTTGAGCAGTATTTGAGGCTATCTGGCTTCCCTGTGCCTTTCTGTTAAGTATTTTTAAGCATTCTCATAATGTATTTGTTTAATGAGCAGCCGGACTTTATTTTTTATTTATTTTTGGTTGATCCATTTTTTGGCATTGTTTTTTGTTAATTTAGTTGGATTAAGTCAATATCTATATAAGTGTGTAAGTTTATAATAGCTTATGTTGATAAGCTAATAAGTGAATCGAATTGAAGTGAAAAAAAATGATAACAAAAACAAGAACAAAATTAAGCATCTTTCAGTTCACTTATTGGAAAAATGCCTGACACGTTGCAACGTGCAACAAGACTATAGCATATTAGGTGATAAAATTGGGTCGAATCAGCGTAGATCTCCCAGCTGAGATGGAAAAGCAACTCAGAATAAAAACGGTCGAGAGGCTTGGGGGGAAGAAAGGCGACTTATCCAAAGCCGTCGAAGAAGCTATAAGAACATGGATTACTAAAAAAGGATAACTCACCCAAAAAGCCCTTCTCCAATTTGCGATAAAATGTCGTAACTAAACAAAGAAAGCTGAAATCAACCCAAAAATAACTATCAACCAACAATTAATCTCTATTCTTAGGATTCTAAAAACAAATTAATCGAGGTGAAAAAAAATGACTGAAAAAGAAAAAAAGGCGCCGGTGAAAAGCCGATTATAAAAGCTGAAACCGCAATAAAACCTGTAAAACATATTCCAGCTAAACCCCTTCCTACAAAACAAGTCCCAGCGGTTCACGTTCTTACAACCTTTGAAGATTTGATGGATAATTTCCGCAAAAACTTCATTGAGAGTATTGCTTTCCCCTTTGAGTGGATAAGCGTAGAACCTATTGTTCCTGTTCGGGAAGCAACCGTAGATCTAGTTGATGAAGGAAACAAGTTTGTGGTGCATGCTGAACTGCCTGGCGTAGCTAAAGACAAGATCGATGTGAGCCTGACGAAAGATGGAATCGAAATCTCAGCTGAAACTGAAATTGAAAGGGAAGATAAAGAGAAGAATTTTGTTTTAAGAGAACGCGTTTACTCGCACATTTACAAACAGCTATCGTTCCCTGAAGAAGTAATCCCTGAGAAAGCTGAATCCACATTTAGAGACGGATTACTTGAAGTCAACGTTCCAAAGAAGACGATTGCACCCGCACCTAAAAAGCACAAAGTGACAATTAAATAGTTGGTATAGTGGCGGTTTACGCTCACTATTCCTCAATATTTTGAGAAAACTAATTACGATTTTGATAATGGCAAGCTTGAAAAATCGGTTATTTTATCGCCACTATTCTTTTCTTGTATATTTTATCCTCTGTTAGGTGCGAGTTTGAATTGTCGTCTTTGTTT
>CAVYJU010000002.1:0-41894 GCA_963768895.1 Candidatus Bathyarchaeota archaeon | reverse complement strand
TAGATGCTATAATCTTTAGTTTTTATTAGATCTTTTTTGCGGTCTGCTATGTAGAAGTAACCGTCTTTGTCCATGTAGGCGATGTCACCTGTGAGAAGCCACCCGTCATGCAATACCAAAGCGGTTTCCTCAAGCTTATGCCAATAGCCTTTCATGACCTGTGGCCCCTTTACCGCCAGCTCGCCCGTTTTGCCTTGAGGCAACGTTTTTTTGCCTGTTTCCAAATCGACTATCCGCGCGTCTGTGTCGAGCAAGGGTAACCCGATTGAACCCACCTTTACCGTCCGCATTGTTCTATCAATGGGGCTGCAGTGGGTAACTGGTGAAGCTTCGGTTAAACCGTAACCTTCCGCAAGAAGTCCACCTGTAATTTGCATAAATTGTTTTTGGATATGCTGCGGCAAGGGAGAGGAGCCAGAAATGCAGACTCGAATCGATGTTAAGTCGTACTTGCCGAGCTCAGGATTAGCTAATAAAGCCGCATACATGATGGGAACACCGCAGAAAATTGTGACTTTATGATTCTGAATGGCTTCCAGGGCTTTTGCCGGCTCAAACTTGGGCATCAGCACCATTTTTGCAGCTAAACTTACGGGCACTATAAGGCTTGTGGTCATGCCGTAAATATGGAAAAGCGGCAGGGCCGTCAGGAATTTTTCTTGGGCTGAGGTGCCTTTTATCCATGCAGCAAAGCCAAGCGCGTTTGAAACGAGGTTTGTGTGGGTTAGCATAGCGCCTTTGGCTGTTCCCGTAGTGCCACCTGTATATTGCAATACGGCTAAGTCTTCATTTGGAGTCAATTTCACTTTTGGAGAGTCGCAAAGGTTTTTTTCTAATAAACCCTGAAAAGTCAAGGTTTGAGGAATAGCTGGGGGGCGCGTTTTTTTATAGCAGTACTCATCAAGTCCAGTTACTATAACGTTTTTGAGCTGCGTTTTTTGCTTAACCTTCGCTATAATCGGATATAGGGAAGCCAGCGCCACAATTGTTTGTGCGCCTGAATCGTTTAGTTGGAACTCAACTTCACGCTCCTTGTGCTGCGAACTTATAGTGGTTACTACGCAGCCTGCTTTGAGAATTCCGAAGTAAGCAACAATGAACTGAGGGATGTTTGGAAGAAAGACTGCGACGCAGTTGCCTTTTTTAACTCCTAATTTAATAAGGGAATTAGCAAACTGGTTTGAAAGCAAATCCAACTGAGTATAGGAAATTTCTCGTTCATCAAAAACTAAAGCGGTTTTTTGCGGAAATTCCTTAGCACTTTTTTGAAGAATTTCTTGGAGCGTGATCTGTGGATATTCTATGTGTTTTGGAATGTTGGTTGGATATGATTTTAACCAGGGTTTACTTTCTGCCATCAAATCAGTACTCGGGCTAACATTCAATAAGTTTTTAGGGTTTTGTTTTAGAAAATTTTGAATAATCGGTCAACCTAATCGGTTGCCAAATGGGTCCTCGAACTCAACAGCCAAACCCGTCTGAATCAGAAAAGGCTCTGATAGAAAATTTAGCCCTTTAGCCTTCAAGCGTTTATAGTCGTCTTGCACACTGTCAACGACAAACCAGATAGTTGGTTTTGCTTCTGGAAACTTTGTTACATCTTTCAAGATGATTGCTGGCTCATTCTCTCCGACTTTGAACGCTATCATACCCATATTCGAGAAATCAAATTTTACTGATAATCCCAGGAGATTTTGATAAAACTCTTTTCCTTTTTTCAAATCGTCACTGGGAAGAAAGAAATTGTCATAGTCTTTCATAGGTTTTAGCTCAAGATTGGTTCTATGAAAGGTAGTTAAAAAGATTTCACAAAATAGACACTGGATTCCAGAAAAAAAGCAAGTTTTTTCCAACACTTTTTTTCGTTGCCTTCACGAAGCTCATAGTTTATTTTTTGGGCAAGTTTTTTAGCCGTGCCTAAGCTCACAAGTATGAAATGCTGCAAGTATGCAATCATGGAAGTGCAGCGCCTTTTTTGCTGCTATTGATTAAAACGTCGTTTTTTATGCTGGTGGCGTGACACTTAAGAGTATTTGCAGTATTACGACAATTATGAAAACTGCGATGAAATTGGCAGCTTGATAACACAGTGAATAATTCAACTAAAAGAGCCGTGTTCTATTAAGTGCTATGATTCCCAGAAGATAGAAAAACGTGATCCTGCAACCTTTTTTACAGGCAAAATGGAGTTTTAGTGGTTGGCTGGCTATTCGCCAGCTAATTACTTTAACACTTATAGAAATTAACTAATGGTCTATAATTTGAAAATTCTTTTGCTACCTTGAATTTACCCTTGCATTCATTACATGTGTAAGCTTCGATTTGGAAAAAACTGTTCTGTATTGACTTCTGAGGTTTTGAAACTTCGTTATGACAGTAAGGGCATTTAGTCACTTTAGATTATCTCTTACCGTGAGGTACCGTACTGAACGGTATATAGATTATGATGTATCAATATGTAGCAACTGTGAAATAATCATAAATTAAGCAAAAAATGGGTTAAAAAATAGACTAAAAGAAAAGGCTTTGAAAAAGATTAAGTGCTTACATTGCTTTGTCGTAGTCTTCATGAAGTTCTCTAACCTTCATTTAGGATGGCGAAGAATAAATTTTTTCTGTATTCGAAGGATAGTTATGTGGCTAGATTTTTTTTATTTTTGTTACAATGGTGTTATCAATTTGTTGATTTTGGTGATTTTGCGGATATGGAGCTTAAATTAATGGCATTTGTCTGAATAGGAGAATTTTTGGTGCCGGGAACGGGATTCGAGCCCGTGACTTCTGGTCATAAGGCGCTTGCCCCTTACAAACTCCAGATTATGAGTCTGGCGCCCTAGCCAGGCTAGGCTACCCCGGCACGCAAAACGCCGCCGTTTTTGATGGCTGAAATGACTTAGTTTGTTTTCCATGATTTAAACTTTTAAAGAGACCTCAAACATTTGCTTGCTACACTAAACGGATTGCAGTAGTTTGCTGTTGGTGCGGTTTGAAGAATTTTCGTTGGCTGAATTGAACTTGGGGGTTCAAAAAAGGACTAATCATTAGTTTGGAAAACCTCTAAAAAGGCTTAGAAACGCTAAAGCTTCGTGGATCGGCTTTATGCCCTAAAAAGTTTTGAACCATTTCTCCATGAAACAAATGTAAGATTGAACCTGCACAACGGTTTTTGGCGGTGAAAGCTCATCCCGACTTGCAGGTTTCTGCAATTTTGTGAATTTTGGAAGCAATGGCTTTGAGTGAAAGTTTTATCTGTCTGTCATTTCACGTGGGTCTTCTTAATCAGAGTGAACCTTCTTCCACTTCGAGAGCTTATAGACCCCTGGTTCATAAAAGTATGTTCACCTATGTTGAAACCAATGACACAAAATGCAAAAAAGGTTTTAAAGCCGTGTCAGGTCAAAACTCCAATTGAAAATTACTTGCAGCATCACAAAAAGGGGATTTTGTTTTACATAAAACTTATTGGAGCGGAAACGCAACTATGCTTGGTGAGTGTAAATGTCTTCTGATAATGAGGATTATCCTGAATGGTTCAAAGAAACGCCGCGCAAGTCAAAGACCCGTTTTTCGGCGACATAGACAAAATGTTCCGTGAAATGGAAAAAATGATGGATGAAGAATTCAAGAACTTCGCCGAAAAAGGTTCCCAAAGAATATATCAAAGAACGCAAACTCCCCGACGGAAGCACCGTTAAAGAGCTTGGACCATTCGTCTACGGTTACAGCATGAAAATCGGCGCCGACGGCAAACCTGAAATCCAAGAATTCGGCAACCTCAAAAAAGAGCCTCAAAGGACCACCGAAGTCAAAGAAGAACGCGAACCACTTGTCGACATTGTGGAAACGAAGAAGAAATCCGTGTGGTTGTCGAGTTGCCAGGCGTCGAAAAAACCGACATAAAACTGCACGGAACAGAAGACTCCATAACGATTTCGGTTGATACCCCCCAATACAAGTACTACAAAGAAGTCGAGTTGCCAGTCAAAGTCAAAGTTAGAGAAGCAAAGTCAACCTACAAAAACGGCGTCTTAGAAGTCGTGATTCCGAAAGCTCGAACCGTCAAACAAGCCTAAAGGCGAACCAATTGACATAGGCTAAAAGCTAAATTCATCCAGTCCTCTCAATACTATCAGTATGCGAGTGTAGAAATGAACGACAACTCAGAAATCGACACGCTAAACGCTATTTGTCGAGAAGCAAAAACAGCTGGAAAACTGTCAGGCAACAACCTAACGGAACTCTACGAGCTTTTCGGGTCAACGCTTCACCAAAGCCCTTGATGCACTAAAAGAGAACAGAGTAAAAAAGTACATTTTCAAGCCAAGTGGACGAGTTGTCTGGATCGTTGTCGGAAGAGAACGCGACTACCTAATTATGCCTGAAGCCGAATTCTGCACTTGCGACGACTTCTACTTCCGAGTGCTAGATAAGAAAGTGCACATGTGCTATCACCTTTTAACGCAGAAGATCGCGCAAAACCTCGGCTGGTTTGAAACCATTGATGAAAACGACGACTGCTATGATATGCTGATGAATGAGTGGAAAAAAGCTACTCCTTAAATATTAAGAGGCACAAGAATATGATAAAATGCAAGGATGAATCTCGATGGACTTAAGTGCATACTTCATAACTCTGCAATATGTCCTCATGGGCACAATTTTTATCGCTTTATCGTTGATCTTCCTGTACGTATACTACGGAAAAGAAGAAGAAGAAAACGAATAGATCCTTCTTTTAATCGCTAAATCTTCCCAATCTTCTGTTCATAACTAAAAATACTACTATACTTATCACCGCAAGAATTATTCCAACCAAAATGAGCCAGATAGCATTTGGTCCTGAACCAAAAACGATTGGGAATGGTCCGATAAAAATAACAGCTCCAACACTTCCTGAACCCGAAACCACAGAAGAAACAACGACAACAATGACTCCAACAAAAACTAAAACAATTCCTAAAATTATTAGATAGAAAAGGCTGCTTGAGACCTCGATACCTTCGCCTTCATTTTCCTTGGCACTGTCTCAACATTAGATTACCTCAATAACCAGTAATAAATTACCGCGGCTAGCACTAAAACTACAGTGAGTGTTAAAGCGAGTATCAAAACTGATTTTACTGATTCTTTGTTTGTCCCAAAAATTATCGGAATTGGACCAATCATGATTACGCCCGCTGCCTCCACCTTTCCTTTGCCTACGCCACGCATTGCCACTAAAATAGTTGCTAAGACGATAATTATGATTCCAACAACAATCAATGCTACGCCAACTGCAAAAAAAATTTGTCCATCCACGCAGTTATCCTCCGTGCTCCAAACTAAAAAAGATCAGCGTTTTTAATAAATATAGCAACAAACTGGGAAAAATGCAAAAAATTAAAAGCACCTGCATATCTTTATCGTGTCGGCGCAAATGACCACTCAAGATATAATTGACCAAATTCTTCAGAAAAATCCTGAGGTCAATCAAAATCAAATTCTTGAAAAGCTACAAGCTGAAAAAGTTAGAACAGGTGGTCTACTTGATGACCAGACACTTCTGAGGTTAATTGCTAGCAAAATATGGCGTTTCAGTGCAACAAAACGAAATACATAACGATGGAACATTATCTACAAGCCGACTGTTCGCCGGATTAAACAACGTCACGGTAGCGGGTCATGTAATTGCTGTTTTTCCAGCCAAAAGTTTCGAAGGTGAAAAACCCGGAAAATTTGCCACCATTATGGTAGCGGATCACGACGGCATCATTCGTGTAGTGTTGTGGAATGATATGGCAGAGTTAGTTGAGAAGAACGAATTAAAAGTGGGGCAAGCAATTCGGCTACTTCACGGGTACACCAGACCAGATTTGTACGGCAAAGTTGAGTTGCATCTTGGCGGCAAAAGCCAAATTGAAGTCGAGTCTCCCAAAAAAGTCATTGAATATCCAGCTATCGATAAGTTTGCCAGCAAGATAGGCTCCCTAAGCAAGACAACTGGAAATGTGCATATCTGTGGCACTGTAAAAGCGGTTTTAGGAGTAACCAAGTTCACTCGAAGTGACCAAAGCGATGGAACAGTCATGCGGTTCACTTTAGCGGACAATTCTGGAGAAGTGACAGTTGTAGCTTGGAACGAGAAAGCTTTAGAATTAGAAAAAAACCTGAAAGCGAACGCGAGCCTGCAATTGGGAAACGCTAAAGTTAAAGAAACCCAAAATGGCGGACTAGAAGTTCACGTTGACTTCACAAGTTTTGTTGATATTCAAGCTCCAGCATCGCAGTTTACGAAAATAGCCAACCTAACTGAGAACCTCAGCGCCAATGTTGAAGGTGAAGTTTCAATGATTTTTGAAAACAAAGAAGTAACCACAGCGAAAGGAGAAACAGTGAAGCTGATGGTTTTTGAATTAAAAGACGATTCTGGCACTGCAAGAATTTCAGCTTGGAGGCAACATGCAGAAGCGCTTAGTGGATTAAAGATTGGCGACAAATTGCGTTTGGAAGATGTTTATGCGAAGAAGGGTTTTGGAGACAAAATGGAGCTCTCTACCCGGAACGCAACGATTGCATCAGTTATTTCGCCTTGAGCTTGCGGCTGAAAACTATGACTTTATGATTATTTTGCTTGGCTTCTCATTGTTTTTGGTAAATTGCTTTTTCTGTTCATCAGAGTTCTTATTAACATAACCGAAGAAATCATGCTCATCCTTTGGCTTATTACAGTAACTTTCGCAGTATTGTGTAATTGTCGGAAAAATTGCTTTCACGCGTTCAAAACGTTTCTTTCCATTAAGTTTCTCGCCAAGCTGAATAACGTCGTTTGGCTTGCTAAACCTCTCAACTGTGCCGTCCTCGCGTTTTCGCTCGATTTTTATGCAATCATCGACCATGCAGTTTAACACGCAAGCACCACAGTAAACGCATAAGTCCTCGGTAATTCCAACTCCGCTATTAGTCCAATACAAAGCATTAGTTGGGCAGGCTTTGATGCAAAGTTTGCATTGTCCGCCGACGCATGTGAACTTGTTTATGCTTACTTTACCTTCTTTGAAGAGTTCTTTGACGCCTGTCGGCTCCAAAAGCTCTTGTCTGCGCTTCTTTTTTTCCTGTTCAGGACTTTCCTCTGACATTAAACCGAAAATATCGTAGGAAGAAGCGTTTTTCTCTGGCATTTAGCGAAACCACAGCTTAAGCTGTTTGCTTTAAAAATACGTTTTATGAATTATAATTACATAGTGGTTCCTAAAGTGTAAGATAACCCATTGTTGTATACATTTTTTGGAGCTTTCAACACTTTCACATCTCGTCTGGAAGCGTGGTGGTCAGTAAACTGCAAGAAAGGGTAGAAGAAGTGTGCCCCTGCGAAGCTTCTTCTTCTTTCTCAAACAACCCTGGGAAGAAGTAGGACGCGGTGCTGCACGCAATTTTCCTACTTCTACTATCAAGCCATAGAAGAACAACACCCCGGTGCAGTGCACAACTGTTGTTGTTCTCCTTTTGAATAACCCAAATTATCCTTAAGGAAATGAGCTTTAACTGAAAAGTTCAGGTTGATTGGTGTAGCTTTATAAAATTCGTCGTCATATTAGTGAAACTAAAAATATTTTATTTTAATGAACAAAACAAAAGGTAACTGTAATGAATCAAATGATAGAAGCACCCAGCAAAACACCCTCATCACCCATCAGGCACAACAATATCGTGTTGGGCATAGTGATGCTTGGAACGCTTATGGGTGCGCTTGACAGCACAATAGTTCTTTTGGCTTTTCCAGTAATAAATGACAGCCTTCACTCAGACCTCGCTACTTCATTATGGATAATTCTAGCTTATCTTCTTGTCCTAGCGGTTGCAACTACCCAGATGGGTAGAATAGGAGACATCTATGGCAGAAGCAAAATATTCAATTTAGGTTTCGTAATTTTCACGATTGGCTCAGCTCTATGCGGTTTCTCACCCCACATCTATACTCTGATAGCCTTCAGAGCGGTTCAAGCAGTAGGTGGAGCTATAATGCAAGCAACAAGTGGAGCAATAATAGCTGACTATTTCCCAAGAGAAAAACGCGGCAGAGCTTATGGTTATAACGCGCTTGGATTCACCGCAGGAGCAATGTTAGGCATTGTCTTAGGCGGAATAATCACGACATTTGTCAGTTGGCAATTCATTTTCTTCATCAACATTCCAATCGGCATAATCGCCATAATCATAGGTTTTAGGTACATGAAAGATATTGAGCCAAGAGCAGCTACAAAAATAAATTTTTCTGGAATGGCGTTGCTTGCCTCAGCATTAGTATTGCTAACTTTAGGACTAGTGAGTTTCGCCGCTGAAGGACTCAGCACTTTCAGTGTAGTTTTAGCTTTAATTGGAGCGGTTTTGTTGCCAGTCTTCATTTTGTATGATCGCCGACTTGACAATTCAATGATTGATTTCGAAGCATTCAAAAACAAAGTTCTACGGAACGCAATTTTCTCAGCATTCTTTACAAGCGTTGGATATTTCTCGGTAGTTTTCCTTGTAATAATGTATCTGCAAGGAATTAGAGCACTTACACCGTTGAATGCTTCTTTGCTGTTGGTTCCTGGATATGTAGCTGGCAGTTTTCTTGGTCCAATAATGGGCAGACTCTCAGACAAGTATGGCTCACGGGAAATCGCCACATTGGGAATATTCTTCTTAGGGTTGGCCGTTTTGATTTATTTGATGTTAGGAGCAACCTCACCCCTATACATCGTGTTGCTGGCTTCAGCCGTCTCTGGAATAGGAACTTCCATGTTCTTCCCAGCAAACAACAGCGCTGTAATGGCAAATGTGAGAACAGGCTCTTTTGGCAGCATCTCTGGCTTACTTAGAACAGTCCAGAATATCGGGTTAGTCGGAAGTTACGTTTTGGCAATCTCAGTTGCAGCCGCGTCAATACCAAGGCAAGTGGCTTTCGAAGTGTTCGTTGGAACAACAAACCTATCTGGTGGGGTCAGTCAAGCATTCATTTCTGGGATAGATCACGCGTTTTATGCTTCACTATTTATCTTGGCAATTGCAGGCGTATTATCATATATCAGGGGAAAGGACATAAGAAAACAAGAACAAACAACACCTAAATCAATCCTAACTAAAACCTAATTACACCGCTACCACAATTAATTCTTGAATTATGGCAAATCTGCAGGAGGCTTGGCTTTGGGCAAACTCAAATTCGGAGTATTCCTTCCATTTTACGCATTCAAAGCGAAAGAGCCCCGAGAACACTTCAGTCTTATCCGAGATATTGTTTTGGAATGTGAACATTTAGGCTACCATTCAATTTGGCTTGATGACCATCTTATGTACAATGATTGGCCTATCCTTGAAAGCTGGACAACCCTCTCTGCCCTCTCTTCAATTACAAGCACTATACGACTTGGAACAATGGTTTCTTGCAACGCACATAGAAACCCTGCTTTACTTGCAAAGGCAGCTGCCACATTTGATGTGCTATCGAATGGCAGATTTGAGTTCGGCATAGGAGCGGGCATTCAAAAAAAGGAGCATGATGCCTATGGCTTTGGCTTTTCTAAACCAAGGGTTCGAATCGAGCGTTTGGGAGAGGCTTTGGAGATAACAAGGCGATTGTGGACAGAAGAAAAGGCTAGCTTCAAAGGCAACTATTATGAGCTACAAGATGCGGAGTGCGAGCCTAAACCCATTCAGAAACCATACCCACCGATAACAGTAGGAGGTACCGGCGAACTTTTAATGCAAAAAGTTACCGCGCCTTATGCTGACAGGTTTGATTGGGGTTATTTGCCGTCTGTTGAAATGTATAAACTTAAACTTGAAGTTTTAAAGAAACAATGCACAAAAATTGGTAGAAACTTCGAGGAAATTGAAAAATCCTGCTGGCCAGGGGGTCAAGTGCTAATTGCAGAAAATCAGAGAGAGCTTAACGAAAAGATTTCCCAGTTCAAACCAGGAAATGTAAGTTTGGAAGATTTCAAAAAGACCACCTTTGCAGCCACTCCAGATGAATGCATCGAGCGAATTGAAGATTTATACAAATTTGGGTGTGACTCATTTTATGCTGTTTTTTGGTGATTTACCAAGTTTAGATAGTTTAAGACAGTTTTCAAAAAATGTTATCGCCAAAATGAGCTATAGATCTCCTCGAGCAATATGCGATAACTCATGAACAATAATTTCATCTAAACTGTGAAAAGGATTTTCTCTGACAATAATTACATATTTGGCATCGTCAGCTTTGCTAGTGTTAAACACACATGCGTCAGTACCATTTGTAGAAAGAGTTCTGCCCCACTCGTAAATCTCTCGAACATCATCTGCTGGGCAGCGCCTATGATCAATTACATAATTAAAATCTTCGTCAGTTAATTTAAACGCTTTAATTTTAGGCATCGGCTTGTTGGTAAGAGTTTTCCATACCTTAACAAGTTTTTTTTCGCCTATTTGCTTAGCTTCCATATGGATGCCTTCAACTAAGACCATAAAGACACTTCCAACCGTATTTTCTTTGTCTGAAAACTTACGCGCTTGATTTTCAAACAAAGTGTAATTTGAATTAACGATTATTTATTGTAAAAGTGTTTGCAGTAGTTAAGCTACTACAACAAGCAAAAACGATGCCCATATTTTAGGAACTATATGTTTTTGAATTTTTCTCGTTCAGCCAGCTTGCCAAGAAGACTTGATTTGTGTTTCCTGTTTTTTCAAGTGTGACTATTCCTCTGTCAGCTAGGCGGGCGATTATTCTGTGTTTTTGGTCGGCTGAATCTTCGAGAAACGTTTCACAAAAAGCGTTTCAATTCTGTTTCAGCGAACTATCTTACCACTCCAAGCCTATATGGTATGCAGAGGTGAAAAAATGATGAACTCAAAAGCCATCGTGATCTTAATATCAGCCTCAGTCCTTGTAGCTGCAGTAGCCGGCATTGCTTTCGCCCAATATGTTGGCGCACAAACCAGTGGAAATAACCCAACCCAAACACCAAAAATCTCAAACGGGATTTCAGGCACAACTTACGGTTCCCCGCAAGGCTATAATCCCTATGGATATACACAGAATGGGTATCCATTCGGCGTAGAAAGAGGCATGGGCATGTGTAGTCGTTTCTGGTAAAACAGCGACTAACAACCTCTTGTTTTCTTTGACTCACTTTTGTTTCTTTATTCTGGCGGAGTTGGTGAGTACCTGCTCAAGTAGCCTTTTGAGATTTTTGGTTTGCGTGGCTTCCATTGGGCTTGTCGTTCTTTAAGATCTTTTTCTGACAGCTCAACTTTCAAGAGTCTGTTGGGTATGTCAATGACTATAATGTCGCCGTTTTTTATTGCGGCAATCGGACCTCCATCGAAAGCTTCAGGGGCGACGTGACCAATACATGGTCCACGGGTAGCGCCGGAAAATCTCCCGTCAGTAATCAAAGCTACGCTTTCGCTCAAGCCCATGCCTGCAATAGTGGCTGTAGGAATTAGCATTTCAGGCATTCCAGGCCCACCTTTTGGTCCTTCATAACGAATAACCACTACATCACCTGCTACAACTTCATTTCGTTTCATTGCTGCTTGCGCTTCCTGCTCTGAATCGTAAACCTTTGCTGGACCCTTATGCTTAAGCATCTTTGGCGAAACAGCCGCCATTTTCACAACTGCACCCTTAGGTGCCAAATTGCCGTTGAGTATAGCAACACCACCTTCCTTGTGAACAGGATTATTGAGTGGGCGAATGACTTCTGAATTTATTACTTTGGCTTCTGCAACATTTTCCCCAACTGTTTTACCAGTAACTGTTAAAGCGTCAAAGTGAACGAATTGTTTAAGCTCTTTAATTAGTGCAGGTATACCGCCAGCATTTCCTAAATCTGCCATGTCATATTCTCCGCTTGGAATCATGCTGCACAGATGCGGAACCTTTCGGCCTATTTCATCATATTTTGCTAAGCTAAGTTTAGCTCCTGCTTCCGCGGCGATAGCTGAAAGATGCAAAACCGAATTTGTAGAACCTCCAAGCGCCATGTCCACTGCTGCAGCGTTTTCAAATGCGTTCTGAGTCATGATTTGTGAAGGCTTAATGTCTTTCTTGACTAATTCAACGATTTGTGTTCCCGTTTGCTTGGCAATTCTTTGCTTAAGTGCGCCATTTGCAAGAGCGGTGGCGCAGTAAGGCAGAGACATTCCTAAGGCTTCAGTCAAGCAAGCCATGGTGTTTGCTGTGAACATGCCATTGCAGGAACCACAACCCGGGCATGCAACGTTTTCAAGCCTTGCTGATTCTTCAGCGGTCATTTTGCCTGCGAAGACTTTGCCGACGGCTTCAAAAACATTGTTAACGCCGACTTTTTGTCCATCCAGTATTCCTGACTCCATTGGTCCACCTGTGACTGATATGGCGGGCACGTTTATTCTTGCAGCTGCCATAAGCATTCCTGGAGTGACTTTGTCACAGTTTGAAATCATCACCATACCGTCGAGGCGGTGGGCTTGCATCATTATTTCAACTGAATCAGCTATTAATTCGCGACTTGGAAGCGAGTACCGCATACCTTCATGTCCCATAGCTATGCCATCACAGACGGCTATCGTGTCAAATTCAAATGGTATTCCGCCTGCTTCCAGAATTCCCTCTTTCACCGATTC
Organism: Candidatus Bathyarchaeota archaeon; assembly: GCA_963768895.1. Lineage (GTDB taxonomy): Archaea > Thermoproteota > Bathyarchaeia > Bathyarchaeales > Bathycorpusculaceae > Bathycorpusculum. The sequence goes on along the minus strand of CAVYJU010000002.1, from coordinate 29,279 downwards.
GCCAAGGGCTCTAAGGTGAACATGCCCTGGAACAATTGATGTGTAACTGTTAGCTACTCCGATGAATGGTTTAGCGATATCTTGATCTGTTAGGCCTAAACTTTTTAGTAGAGCTCTGTGTGGTGCCCGTTCAGTTCCTTTTTTTATTTCATCGCTTCTCATGCCTGTTTCCTCGTTTGCATTAAGACACCCATAATTTTATATTTAAGGTTGACGCACTGAAAAAAAGAGATGTGACTTAAATGGGGTATTGCTTTATTCAACCGCTTCCCTAAACATATAAAATTTTTAGACACCACCCTCCGTGATGGCGAACAAACACCTGGAGTATCTCTTGTCCCTGAAAACAAACTTGAGAATTGCTCAGCGTTTGGACGAACTTGGTGTGGACATTATCGAGGCTGGGTTTGCCGCTGTTTCTGAAGGAGAAATGGAAGCCGTAAGCCTAATCGCTAAACAAGGCTTAAAAGCAGAAATTTCGAGCGCAGCAAGAGGAACAAAAAACGACATCGACGCGGTGCTGAAAAGTGGCGCTTCAACAATAAGCATGATTATCCCGACATCGGATCTGCATATCGAATGCAAACTTCGAAAAACCCGTGAACAAATACTCAAATCAACAGAAGAATGCGTAAGGTACGCTAAAGACCACGGGTTAGTAGTTGAGCTCTTAGCTGAAGACGCAACCCGATCAGACTTTGATTACTTAACTAAGATTTTCCTAACTGCCGTCGACGCTGGAGTAGACAGAGTAATTCCATGCGACACCGTAGGAATCTTAACTCCTGAACGATCAGCCGAATTCTTCTCGAAACTAAAAGAAAACATCAAAGTTCCAGTGGGAGTGCACTGCCACAACGATTTCGGCATGGCAGTCGCCAACACAATTGCCGCATTAGGCGCTGGCGCTGAAGAAGTGCATGCTACGATAAACGGGCTAGGCGAACGCGCTGGAAATGCTTCACTAGAGGAAACAGTTGTTACCCTAAAATCACTGTACAACCTGAACTTAAACATCAAAACGGAACTACTCTACAGCACATCCCAATTGGTTTCAAGATTAACTGGGGTTTATGTACAACCTAACAAAGCAATCGTTGGCGAAAATGCTTTCACTCATGAATCAGGAATACACACGCAAGGGATGCTTGCTAACCCATTATGTTATGAGCCGTTTGCTCCTGAATTGGTCGGTTCCAAACGCCGCATAGCGCCGGGAAAACATTCAGGATCTCATGCAATACGAGCGGACTTAGATAGTATGGGTCTTAAGCCAACTGAGGAGCAATTTAAAGACATATTTCAACGAATCAAAGAGCTTGGAGATAAAGGCAAAACCAGTCATGGATGCAGATGTTCTGGCAATTGCCGAGAACGTTATGGGCTTGAGCAAAGCTAAGCCAATACGACTTGAGGAAATGACATTTGTCGGCGGTGACAAGGTAACTGCAACTGCATCTGTACGTTTAGCATTAAACGGTAAGGATGTTTGGGGCGCAGCGGTTGGTGTTGGACCAGTCGATGCAGCCATAAATGCTGTCAAAAATGCAATTGCAGAAGTTGAACCTATCACGCTTGAACAATACATGGTTAAAGCAATTACAGGCGGCACAGACGCCATGGTAGAAGTAGAAGTGCGAATGCGCAAAGGCAACAGAGCAGTGACAGCCATGGGAGTCCGCGAAGACATAGTTAAAGCCAGCATGGAAGCAGTCCTAAGCGCCATGAACGTGCTAACAACAGACTACAACAACAAAAAACAAACAATCTGTCTTTTTAAAAACACCCTAAATTACTAAACTCTGAAAGATGTTTCATTAGTATCCACAGAATTCACCAAATTACGCCTTGAAGAGATGGAAGCACCAAGTATTAATCAGAACAGACTGATCTTCCCCCTTTAATGATGAAAATGGGTTAAAATTTATAGAAGTTTATCGGGAACATTCTGAACAGGTTACGCGCTAATTTTTGGTGGTGGACGCACTCGTTTTCTGCCGAGCTTAATACGCAATGCGATACGGTAAAGTTTACGCAGTGACTTTACTAGTTGTTCCATGGTGGGCACCGTTGAGTATATCAGCGGTATTTGTTCGTACTCGGCTATTCGTATGGCTTCTGCGTCAGGCAGATGTCTTATGAAAAACAACAATTCGTGGTTTTAAGCTGCTAACTCGCACGATCATCATCGGCAAGGCGCCTGTTTCAACATTTGTGAAAATAAGCGCCCGATCAGTTGTCGCTCCAAATAGCTGCGCATACTCTAAACCAGAGTAAGCTTCAACTGCTTTTGTACTATCGATAACCGTGTAACCGTTCACTTCTTTAACGTACTTATCTTTACAAGCCACCACTTCGCCACCAATCGCCCTGCACAAATACTCAACCCGCACTGGAATAGGAAACTCACGCAAATCAACCACCGCCATACTTGGTGAACTGGTAAGTCTGGCGAATTCCCGAATGAAACGGCTGCCTTTTACCTCGTCAATGTGCAAAAGCGAAAGCACAAATCGTCGAATGAATTTGGCTCCTGGACTTTTTCGTCGCCCACTCTCGTAGTCACTAATGACAGCTGAAGATGACAACCCCATTGTCTCGGAGAGTGTTGTTTGCGAAACTGCGAAAAGCTCTCGCCATTTCCTCATAGTAGATCCTGGTTTGCCTGAAAGAATTATTTCTCCAGCAATTCTTCTTGCTAAAACTTCCCTGAGGCTAGGCGATACTGACATGAAATAACTCCATAGCTTGCACTCTTCTCTCAAGTTTGAGATATAAAACTTTAGCGCTCCTCAAAAATAGAGCATTCAGTGATTCAGCTCTTTTTTCAAGAATAAAGCATGGTAACTTTTCAGCAAAACTATGGTTTTTCAATTATTTGTAGTTTTGAGTTATCGCTTGCTACATTTTGAAATTCTAAATTGATTTATTAGGAAGTTTTGCGTAGTAGTGGAGTAACGTTCCCAGTCCAAAAGACAGTAAGAACGTTACCTCGCAATGAAAATAAAAAGGAGTTGATATATATGGCAGAAAAACCAAATGATGTAATCTTCGTTGGAAACAAACCACCCATGAGCTATGTACTCGCTATCATAACAGCATTCTCTTCAGGTGCAGGGAAAGAAATTACCCTAAAAGCAAGAGGACAAGCAATTACTACCGCTGTTGACGTTGCAGAAATTACAAGAAGCCGCTTCCTAAAAGACCTCAAAGTAACAAAGATCGCAATCGGCACCGCAGAGATGCCACCAAGAGAAGGCGAAAACAGGTCTCGAATGGTTTCAACGATAGAAATTACTCTTACAAAAGAGTAAACCATGGCGAACAAAAACCATTAACCTGGGAGTATAAGCTCTCCAATCTTTTTACATTTAATTTTTTGTACTTATTTTTTCAGGTAAAGCTCAACTTTCTCCACAATGTCTTTGAAAGCTTTAGCTGCAGACGAATCCTTGTGCGCAATTGCAAACGGATGGCCTTTGTCAGAATCCGCTCCTACTGTGGGATCAATCGGAATGCTGCCTAGAAAGGGAACACCAGCTTCTTGAGCCATCTTTTTGCCGCCGCCTGACTGGAAAATCTCGGTTTTCTTTCCACAATGAGGGCAGACAAAACCACTCATGTTTTCTACAACGCCAATTATAGGCATCTTTAATCGTTCAGCGAAAGTGATTGCCTTCTTAACTACTGTACTTGAAAGGCTTGTTGGCATGGTAACGATTACAACTCCGTCCATTTCGGGGAGAAGCTGAGCAATGCTGAGTGGTTCATCACCGGTTCCAGGAGGCAAATCGATGAATAGAAAATCAAGTTCGCCCCAAACAATATCTGAGAGGAACTGGCGAATTGCCCTCATCTTTAAAGGTCCACGCCAAATTGTAGGGGCTTCCTCTGGCAGAAAGAAGTCAATGGACATAACTTTCATTCCTAAGGGGCCGTCAACTGGGAAAGCTCCTAAGGCACCAGTTTTCACTGTTTGACCTTCTAAACCTAGAAGTTTAGGAACACTTGGCCCATGAATATCTGCGTCTAAAATGCCTACTTTATTTCCCATCTGTGCGAATGACGCTGCGAGATTCACCGTTACTGTGCTCTTTCCTACGCCGCCTTTGCCGCTTATGATGGCAATTTTGTGTTTTATTTTAGCCATTCTGTCTTTTAGATTCTGTTGTGATTCTGATTGCTGATTCTTGTAAGCTTCAAGCTGAGCTAAATTTCTTTCAAGAGCCATTAAAAACACCGATGTAGAAGTTGTTAAGGTTTGATTCTTAAGTGAGCTAAAAAAGTTTGCGGTTGGTTAGATAGCGCATCGTTGATAAATTGCTAGCCAAGTTTGTAACCTATTTTTCGTAGGAAGCCGCGGCGTTCATTGATGTCAGCCTCAGTTTCTATGCCTTTGCTTTTTAATCCATCAACAACGCCAATAATGCCTCTTCCTTGAGCTGTTTCAGCAACTATCACTTCCAAAGGGTTAGCGGTAGCGGCGTAAATTGTGCATACTTCAGGCACCGTCTTGATTTTTTCAAGAACGTTAAGCGGATAAGCATTCTTAATGTAAATGAGAAAGCTATGACCGCAGCCAAGTTCAAAGGCTTTCTGTGCAGCTAAACTACGTAGGTCTTCATCGTTTCCTTCATGTCGAACTAGACAAGGTCCAGAACTCTCGCAGAAACCTAACCCGAATTTAATGTTGGGCACAGAATTAACAAGTGCTTCGTAGAGGTCTTCAGCGGTTTTTATGAAATGTGCCATACCAATGATTGTGTTACAGTCTTTGGGCGGGTCAATTTTTACTGTGTTAATCTCCAATTTTAAGCCTCCCAATATACTGTTGTCGTTTTTGGGATATATTGTTTTAACCAATCCACTTTTCTTTAGGCTGGCAAAACCTAAATATCAAAGAATCGTATCTGATTCGGGAATATGCGGGCTGGTAGTTCAGCTGGTATGAACGCTTGACTTGCACTCAAGAGGTCGGGGGTTCAAATCCCCCCCAGTCCACCTCTCCATGCTGATTCCTAGGCTAAAGTCTATTAGTTAAGATTGTGCCTAGAAATATTGGAAGGGCTGCTTTAAATGACAAAAGTCATCAAGCATCTGATAGAGAACAGCAAACAGGTCATTAGAGACTGTGTTTTAGAAAACGGTTCTATAGTTGCTGCTAACGGTTCAAAAGATTACTTTCCAAAAGAAGCCAAAGACTATACTTACGTTTGGCCTAGGGACGCTTCATTTACTTGTGTTGCAGCAGACATTCTTGGGATAGAAATTCAAGAGAGATTCTTTGATTGGTGCAAAGAGAAAAGCTGAAGGGTTTCAAGATTCTGGGTTGTTTTATGAGAAGTATTTCGCTAATGGACTTAAGGCGCTCAAAAGATTTTCAACCAGATCAAACTGGTTCTGTATTATGAGCCGTTTGGCATCATTTTAAGGATGATGTGAAAAAAGCTGCAAAGTACAAGAGCTTAATAGATAAAGCTGCAAACGGAATATGTGAAAAATGGGATAATGATCATTTTGTTTTGGTTACGAATGATCTTTGGGAAGAAAGATTGACATTTCCTGATTTGAAGGATAATTTTACTTATTCTTTAGCCGCGTGCATCAAAGGTTTAGAGTGCGCAAATGCTATTACGCCGTGCAGAAAATGGGATAAAGTTGCAGGCGAGATGAGGGAAAGGCTGGAAAGCCATTTTGAGGACCATTTTTTTAGAAGTTATGGCAATTTAAGCGATAAGCGGATAGATGCATCGTTAATTGGACTAGCGTACCCATTCGAGGTGTTTTCGTTTAATGACGAAAGGATCGTTGCAACCATCAGAGAGATTGAGGCGAAAATCGTTATGGACGGCGGCATCCACAGGTATGAAAACGATGACTACGATGGTTGGATGCTTGAAGATATGCAAAGAAATAAAGGCAGCGGCGCGTGGCCACTTCTGAACTTCTGGATGAGCATTTACTACAGTAAAGCGGGCGACAAAACTAAAGCATTAAAATATTATGACTGGGTGATTGAGAAGGTTAATGATTTTATTCCTGAACAAATATTTAGCAATGGCATTCAGGTTTCGGTGACGCCTCTTTGCTGGAGTCATTCGATGTTCGTTATGGCCAGTAAAGAATTAGGATACATCTAGAATTTATGAACAATAGCCGTTGCTGCATTGTGTTGACTTAGCTCAATGTGACTGAGATCTATGTTTCTTAATATCGGCTGATAAAATTTTGGTAGTGTAAACGTAAAGATTGACAATGAAGCCCATCGAATAGATTACGGTAAACAGGATAATGGTTGCCCAATTAAAGGGCATGCTAGCTATGGAAGGATTTAGTTTAAACCATACCGTGATAATGATCGTTGCCCAAAAGAGGCCTGCGAATAAGGAATAAGTACTCAGGTGAATCAACCAGTAACTTTTTGGATGGTCTCTTGCATAGCTCTCCCAGGATGGAGAAAGAGAATCACCTAAGAGTTTATTCAACTTGGTCTCGATGTGAAGACGGATGTAAGTTCCAGCGTTCATAATTGCTAAGGTTTCACCCATGTAAAGAAATGATGTGACTAGAATAAGAAATGGAACAAGCGGTAGAAGACTATATTGGCTATTGACAAAAACGTAGCCTAGAATAAGAGAAACGCCTCCGGCTTCAAAAGTTATAATCTTCCAACAAGAATCCATCTTTTGAAGGATTTCTTGCCTAAGACAGCTGTACTCAGCCAGGATTGCATCAAGGTCAGGGTTATTTGAAATGAGCTTTTCCCCTCTCTGACCTAGCTTTATTTTACGTTTCCATTTAACACTTGTGGAAACCCCAGTTCACTCATAGGTTACTTTGATGAGGTATTGTCTCTATTGCATCCCGAAGGTTTGCTCGGACTTTTGCTCGGCGCCAACCACCCTTACCTTGACCTAAGATTTCCACCTCCGCTCAATCTTGTCATAGATTAGTTAATGCTTTAGACTATTATATCTTACGATTTTGCAATAGGATGAAATAATAAAAAAATTAGACAGCTATTTTTTCTTGCAAACTATATCTCTGAAAAATAGACAGCTTTCTTGGATATCTCCACGCTGCAAACACCAAGCTGGACTTTACAATAGTCCTCGCATTCTTGAGCCGTCTCTCTGTCCAAATATCAGAGACCACAAATATGCACAGAGAAAAGAGGAGTTTTGGATGAAATCGCTTTCAACGATTAGGACTCAGACCTCTTCCTTCCAGTCTGCTTCCGAGTTAGACTATCTATGAGATTCCACTTTAGAGTAGTACCTTTCCCCATCTTTCTCTGCAGCCTTTAGATTGCCCACTGCATACTGCGCTTGAATAACAGCTTCAACATATGCCATATCCAATACTAAACTTGAAGAATTATCTGAGACCGGTTTGACCTCTGGTTTATGAACCGAGGTCTCCAAGATCAGCCGACTTATTTCTGGATATGAATAAAATTTTCCTTTTTCCATCTTCTTTAGGAAAAGCTTACATCCTAAGCCAAAAACTGTATCCATATCCGCTTCATCAAGTGGCATTAAGCTACCTCTTGTTAAAATGGAAGCTAACGATATTTGAAGTCTTGCCAACGCGATCTGAACTGGTGACTGCAGTTACGACAGATGTATCTTTGAATTTTGCCCTTTTTAATTGATTCTGCTCCGTTTCCATCATGAGTCAGATGGCGTTTAGCTTCATCGGGGACGCGGGGTTAACAAACCCTTAAAAAAATTAGGTTAAGCCTCTAAAGGCTATTATGCGATTTTCCTGTCTTACTTTTTCTAACCGTCAAGGTAGCTGCAATAGATAGTGCAATAAATATTGTCAGAACAACCACTATCGACCCAAATTCTGGAACGCTGGGCGTTGGTGAGGGCGATGCTGATGTTGAAGAGGTTGAGGTTGGCGTAGGAGATGTTGATGATTGAGTTACTGTGAATTGTGTTTGAGTTGTACTTTGGGTAGTCACATCTGTTATTGTAAACCCATAAAGGCCTGCTTCTACATTAGGCACTGTGACCGTTGTATTTAGATTTCCATTGGCATCTGCGTCGAAATTGTATGCACTCGTTCCGTTCCAAAGGGCGGAGTGTATTTGACCGTTTGACGTGAATCCGGAACCGTAAACATGCACGGTTGTACCTGGTGGTCCGCTTGTGGGATTTACTGTTACGGTGGGAGATGCATACGCTCCTTGCATTGTTATTAATCCGATAATCAATAGGCTCAAAACAAATATTGCAAGGGTTACTGCGTTTCGTACCATATTTGACTTACAAGAAAAAACCAATTTTATCACTATTACGCATAATCTTTTTCGACGATTTTAATCTTATGGTAAACATAGAAAGCATTGGAAATATTTTTAGAACAACATTCAACTTTTAAAAGGGCTTCGGAGGTGATGTCTCCGCACTAGTGAGAGCTCAAAGCGTCCTAATTGACCAGTTCTAGCCTAAATTTTTCTTTGTTTCTGGGCGATTCTTAAGGCAAAGAAAATTGCAAACAATAATATTAGAACAACCACAAACCACACAGCAAAAATTTCACCAGTCATCAAATAAGTGGTTAGTATTACCAACAGCAACACTAGAAAAAGAAAAACCATAAGTTTCATGCGTAAATCCATAGATCTTTCCTCAAAGCGACTATTCTATGGTTTGTGGATTTAAGACTTTAGAAAATAGACAATGTTAAGGTTCTGACTATATTTTGAGGCTGAAGTATGCACTAATGAAAATTTTTGATTATTTAGGAAAATCTATTTCATTATTGTAAAGATTTTAGAATTTTTTCACTTCTAAGTTTACAATTTTGTTGCAGTTTAAGCATCTTGTATAAACTAGTTCAAACCCTTTGAGTATGTCAAAGTCTCTTTGCGTATACAATCTCTGATTTCCATGTTCACAAGTGACTTTCCTAAAATAAACTATGGTGTCCTCTGCCATAAGTCTCCTCGCCCATGCTAATGTGAGAAGTTCTCCTTTCTCCTCAAACAAAAAAATACTGTTCAATGCTTAAAAGGGATATTACAAAATAAAGAATATATCAACTGTTTTCGAGCAATCAAATGTTCGGGCTCAGCCTTTGACGATTGGGCTGCCGTTCTTGTAGGAACATTGAATTCCATATTTCTTTACGCACGCAAGACATAGCACTGGGTCGCACAGGTTGGTACTTAGGTATTTTTCGCCTCCGTCGGGCGCAATAGCCACCAAAACTCCTTCTGAGAGCTCTTTTGCCTTCTGAATGGCAACATGGAAAATAGCGCCAGAACTGGGTCCAACGAAAAGCGCTTCCTGCAGAGCCAAAAGCCTTGCCGCTTCATCCGCAGCCTTAGGATTCACATAATGCACTTCGTCGACGAGCTCTTTGTTCCAGATGGCGGGCACGTACTGAGTTTTCAAATCTTTTAAGCCTTGAATTGCGGTACCTACTTCGGGTTGGACAGCGATTACTTTCACGTTGGAGTTGTGTTCTTTGAGTCGTTTTGAAACTCCCATAAGCGTGCCTGTCGTTCCAATTCCACCGAAGAAGTGAGTTATCTGTCCGTTTGTGTCTCGCCAGATTTCCTCGCCAGTGGTTTCGTAATGTGCCAAAACGTTTGCTTGGTTAGCGAACTGGTTGGGCAAAAAGTAATTTTCCGGGTTTTTGCTAACCATCTCGTGGGCTAAGTCTTCGGCTCCGTCCATGCCCTTGGCTCCATCGCTCAACACGATTTTGGCGCCAAGCGAAATGAGAATTTGACGTCTCTCCAGCGTCATCGTCTCAGGCATAACCAAGACAAGGTCGTAGCCTTTAGCGCGACAAACCAAAGCCAACCCGATGCCCGTGTTTCCGCTGGTTGGTTCAATGACGGTTTTGCTATGGGTAAGCTGCCCTGATTTTTCTGCCTGCTCAATCATATACTTTGCGATACGGTCTTTAACTGAGCCTCCTGGGTTGCACTTTTCTAGCTTGACAAACAACTGAACTTTAGGGTTGGAATTTAGGCGTCGGATTTCGACCAGGGGAGTGTTGCCGATAAGATCGAGTACGGTTTTGACATTCAAGTAAACACACCGCTAAATATGTAGATAGTTTAAAACGGTATTATAAATCATGTGTGGGCAGGCATCTAAAGATTAGCTTAAATTGATAGCAAACGTTATTTTGATTTATGAGTGAGCAGCTGAAGAGATGCTGGAATACAGACAAACCACTTTACATTAAGTATCATGATGAAGAGTGGGGTGTTCCATTACACGATGACAAAAAACTTTTTGAATTCTTGATTCTTGACGGTTTCCAAGCTGGTTTGTCGTGGTGGCTAATTCTTGAGAGACGAAATGCATTAAGAAATGCATTTGACAATTTTGATCCGGAGAAAATGGCGAAGTACTCGTCTGACGATATTGCACGCTTATTGAATGCGCCCGGCGTAATCAAGAACAAATCCAAAATTTGTTCAGCCATTAACAATGCGCAACAGTTTCTAAAGCTTCAAGCGGAATTTGGTTCATTTGACGCCTTCATTTGGCAATTTGTCAAAGGAAAACCAATCAATAACAAATTCACTTCTTTTTCAAACGTTCCAGCTGAAACGGAAGAGTCCAGAGCCATGAGCAAAGAATTGAAGAAAAAAGGATTCAAGTTCGTTGGACCTACAATATGTTACGCTTTTATGCAGGCAGCTGGTCTGGTGAATGACCATTTAGTTGACTGCTTTCGCTATAAACAAATTATTAATGCTGAAACAAACTTGCCTCACTCAAATAAGTAAAATGAAGATCTTAGATTATGCTTTTTCACTTTTAAGGCAAATCTTATTTTCTCTTCAAAACAAAGTATCCTTGAATATAATGAAGGTTGGTTTTAAATGGTAAACAATTCGAGAACAAATAATGTTGGTTGGCTGAAGTAAAGCAACAGCTTTTCGATTGTAAGTTAATTAAGTCAAACAAAGAGTATATTTGAGGGGCTGAAACAGCGAAAATCAGCAAAGAAAAATCAGAAAAGCCTTCTGCTTCACCAAAAGTAACTGTGGGTTCAATAGCCAGAATGCCTGTTCCCACCGTTGATCCTTCAGATCATGTTTCTAAAATCGCTTCACTTATGGTAAATTGTAACATAGGCGCTGTCATCGTTGTCCGAGAAACCGAACCCTTAGGTATAGTCACGGAGAAAGATCTTATTACGAAAAGTAATATACGCACAGAAAAACGCTCAAGATATTGTCGCTCAGGAAATAATGAAGGCACCACTGATCACAATTTCGTGTGATAGAACTATTGATGAGGCGCTTGAAATTATGCAACGCAATGGCGTAAGAAGACTGGTAGTTCTCAAAGGTGAGAGCATGGTTGGTCTATTGACTGAGAGACGACTCTTACATGCAAAATTATCGAAGGAACCTAAATGAAATCTTTTAACTATTTCAACCTTTCTTAAACCTTTAAAATAAAAAAAGAAAAGGATTTTGTTTTTTAAGCGTTTTATGGGCGTTTTCTTAGAATTAGAACTGTTGCTGCGGCGATGGCAATGATTATAGCGATTATTCCTACAACCATGTACGTCAAAACGTCTGATGAGGTAACTGCATTTGTTATAGGAGCTGATGTTGGGGCTGCCGTTGATACGGGGCTTGCGTAGAAAGTTGCTGAAGCTGAGGATGGATAATAGGATTGGGTGCCTGCAAAGTTGGCGATAACGGTGTAGCTGCCTGATATGTCCGGTGTCCAAGTCAAACTGTAAGTTCCATAAATAGTGCTTGTAGTAGTGCCGATTTGTCTATAGTTGCCATTAGAGTCAATTACACTCAACGTAATTTGGACGCCAGTAATGTTTGTTGGCATTGGTTGCTGCTCATAAACAGATTCCATCCACGCCGTTTGGCTTGCATCCGATACCGCTGGGAGACCGCTTGGGAAGTTTGCTGCAATTGCCTCTTGCTTTGATCCGGCAGATATGTCCATTACTGTACCCGATATCGTCACTGGAGTAGAAGTTGTAACTCCGACATCAGGCGCATTAACCGTTACTTTGCTGGGTCCAGGCCCGAAGCAGTAGAGTTGGTTGTCGTATGCATTAGCCACCACTAAGTTTCCGTCTGCTATTGCTGTGGAAGCACCGTTTGAATTTGGAAAGTCAAGTATGCTCCATACTAGTTGTCCAGTAGTAGCGTTTAGACAGTATAATTGGGCTCCGCTGAATAGGGGTGGACTGTACTCGTGGCCTCCCATGACGTAGACCTTTCCGTCAGCAACACAGTTGATGTACCATAGTGGAAATATGTTGTATGGGGTTGCGTACGTACCGTTTCCTGTGTTCCAAGTCCATAAGAGCGCTCCGGTTGTGGCATTTAGAGCATAAACGTAACCGCCTAAGTCGCTTGTAAATACCATGTCATATGCCATAATTGTGCTTGTTGAGTATGAACCCCATTCGTCGCCTGTTACGTTTTCATAAGTAGGACCCCATAAATGTGCGCCTGTATCGCTGCTATAAGCGTCTATTGACATTGACTCCAATGTGGATTCGGTATAGACTCCGTTGTTTGCACCGTTTGCGGTTGAGAGTCTAGTAGCTGGCACTTCAGTTCGATTTACAATCCAATTTTGTGCTCCTGTGTCTAAGCTATAGCCTGCTTCGATTTCCCAGCCTGGTTGCCAACCGAGTTGCCCGCTGCCAACGAGAGTGGGGATACTGTACAAAATGATCGTGTTGCCAGTAATGTCAGGATAAGTTGGGAAGCTCAAGCCAGGTGAGATAGGTACGTTTGTTCCGTCTGCTTCAGTGAAATTCGTAGCTACGGGTGCCGCCCACATTATCCCTGATGCCCAAGTAATATTTGCTCCTTGTGGGGGTCTCCATTGCCAGCTTACTGAAGTATTTCCAGGTATGTAGCCGTTTGGATATTGAATAGCTTCGGATGCATTCCAGCATTGTAGCATTGCACCGCCTTTAGGAGTAGTTACAGGAACACCTTGGATTATTTGTGTGCCAGCAGTGCTGTTAACGTAGTAAGCAATTAGGTCCCCAGATGGATCCGGTACAAACTGGACACCGCCAGGGGAATTGATAATGTTCAGTATCCAGTTTCCTGTCATTGCATCGTACATTGACCAGATGTTGCCATTACTACCCCACAGGTACGCGAGTCCACCGTACTGGTTAGGTGAAACATAATTAAGCACTTGCCCTAGTCTTAGCGTTGTTGTAGTGTAGTTCTGAATCCATAATGTTTGTCCGGTGAACAAATCAACCGCAACCCAGCCTTCGAGACTTGTTGAACTTCCTGGGTAGAAATTGTAGTATAGTACTCCGTTTATGATAATTGGCGGTGCAAATTTCGGTTCATATTGCGACGCTGAATAATAGTTAGTATATGTGTTTGTGCCTGCGACGCCTAAGTTACCTCCCATTAATCCGCCTATAGCATACGGCTTTGTCCACATTATGTGAGCAGTGTTTGGCCCTGTTGTGTAGGGATTGAAGTCTTCGCTTGCGTTGTACACACTGTTAATTCTTAGCCCCATTCCATTGCCAAGCCAATTTCCATTAAGAGAGTACCAACCAGTGTTCATTGCAAATACTGGAGTTTGCCAGTAGTTCGATGGCAGTGGAGTTGATGGATAACCAGCTATTGGTTGTTGTTGAACTGTTAAGAATTTTGGAGCACTAGTGCTAGGCGTAAAAATTTCGCCCAGGGACTGCTGGTGGAGATGAACCTGGGGGTGGATTGGCGTTCACTATTGTTTGGCCCGGAAAGTTAAGCACGAAAGTGTAGTTTCCGACTTCAGTGGGGTTGTATGTTGTGTATGTTCCTCCGGTATCGTCAGCTGTAAATGGTCCTAGTTTTTCTGTGGTTCCGTCTGGTTTGGTGACTGTTACTATAAGATTCTGCCATCTGTCGCCGTATGCTCCGTTGGCTGTGGGTGTTGGTTTATCGACCCACATGTTAATGTGTTCTGTTTGACCTATTCCTATGGGGTTAGGTCCAACATTGAGGAAGGCGTAAGTCGCTACAGTTAATGGTGCGGCTTTAGCATTTGGTATAAGCATAATTGAAGCTCCCATTGAAATTGTTAAAATTGCTGCAATCAAAATAGCCATTGTTTTTCCTTTCAGAATTTGCATTTTTCTTTTCTCCTTTAATTTTAACCTTGATAAGATGTAAGAAACTTCCTCTTAATCCTCCTTTCTGTTTTTATTTAAAAACTTTGCAAAGATTATCTGTACAACAGTTCCGATAAAGACCACTGCTAAGTAAAGCTTAAAGACAAAGATATAGTGAATAGTAAGAGATGGATGGATAACATGCAGGCGTTAAGCGTTGTCTTGGTATTAATCAGCATCGGAACTATTGTAGGACCAATGGCCGGAGCTGTAATAATGTATAGAGATAATTTGTCTCAACTTGTTGTTCCGCCACAAATCAACAACCTCATCAACAGCAATAACAACAATAGCAATAATAACAGTAACAACGGCAACGTCGGCAGTGGAAATTTCGGTGTAGGCCAGAGTGGCGGAGGATTTCCAACACCCACCTTTAGTAAGTGCGCAAATTAACATTGAAGCAAAAACCTTCACAGTAACAGTTAACGTAACAAATAGCTTCAATTATGATTTAACCATAAATTCGTTCAATGCAACCGCAGAAAGTAGCCAAGACCACTATCAACTTGGTACAATAAGCTTGGATTCGCCTGTTACATTACTTGCCGATCAGACTTCATTAGTTACAGCTTCAGGAACATGGACACAACAAGCGGTAGATCATGTACAGAATAGTTTTGCAGGCGCTACATCGCTTAACGTTGACTTAGCAAATGTAGCAATAGATGTAAACGGCATAACCATTCAACAAACTGAACCAATAAACGTGGGCGATATTCCTTTAACTTGAATTGGTGCGCCTGATGCCAGATAAATTGATCCTAAACAAAATTAACATAATTGCGTTGATCGCGGGAATTTCCACCTTATTGCTAATTGCAATCTCAGTTTTTGTGCCCTGGTGGCAATTTACCGTTGGAAAACCAACAATCGCACAAGTTAATTTTTCGCCAGTTAACTTTAACCTTGCCTTCCTTGGAAGCCAAGTGACAGTACCTTTGATTTGGGCTACGAATCTAGCGTGTTTTCTAACTCTGTTGTCTGGCGGCATTATAATGTTAATTTATTCTTTGAAACCAAACAAATCTTACTCGAAGAAACTACTCGGATTCGGATATAAACAACCGTTATTTGCAGTCGTACTCTTTGTCATAGAATTAATTGCTTTGACTATTGTTGCACAGAGCCTTGGCAGGATTTGACGTTCCTCTAATTGGATCAGGTGTGCTGCAGATTCCACAATCAATGATTCCAGGAAGCGGCGTAAATGTGTCTGTTAATGTTGTAGCAGCTTTAGAGTGGCCTTTCTACTTCGCTGTCATCGTTGCAGGACTATGCATTACCGCTAGACTCTATCAACCAAAAAAATTAACATCTATAGAACATTCTGCACCTATTGTGGCGATGAACAATTAACTAACCTTTGCACGATTACTTTTTTTGTTTCGTTTAGGCAAAAATTCAATGCGTCAGCTCAAATTTGCGCTTAATCGTTTGGTAGTTTGTCTGTTTTTTGTTGTTCTAGCCAGTTCCTTGATTTCATTACAGTTTTTCCTGCAAACTTCAATTCCAACGCATCTTCGTAAGGACAGATTTCAACACATCTTGCACATAGCATGCATCGTGATTCAGTCACATCGCCACCTTTCTTGTCATAAACATCCGTTGCTCCAGTTGGGCAAACACGTTTACAGACCCCACACTTAGTGCATTTTTCCTCATTCTTAGTCAATTTTGTCAACGCAATTTGTTTGAAAGGTGTGAAACTGCTAAATAACGCTGTTAATGCACCAAGGGGACAGATTCTGCACCAGAATCGTCTTATAGACTAGAGAAAAAGCTGTGACAGCTATTAGGATGGCTAAGTTTAACGATGTAATGTAGTAGCCACTTATCCACAAGGGACCATAAGCTATCTGGGAGATGTATGACCACTTCATTGAGCCTATTCCAGCTAGGATTAAGATGCAAAGGGGTCTCATGGGGCAAACCAAACAGAAAGGCTCGTTGAGAGCACCCACATTACCTGCTTCAGTTCCTTCCGGTCCGCCGGGTCTAGTGCCGGGAACAAGTTGAGTGCCGAAAATCGCGTATGAAGCAAAAATAACGCTGAGAATCAAAAACACAGCAATAATGAGATACCGTGATTGCCCAAGCGCCGTGTTTGTTTTCTCGGAGAAATGTAAATGACGTAGTCGTGTTGCTTTTCGGATTCGTGTCAATACATCCTGGTATAAGCCGAAAGGACACAGCCAACCGCAGAAAAACCTACCAGCTATAATAGCTGCAAAAGCTACCATACCCAAAACTATGCCTATTTTCTCCAAACCTGAGGTTGAGTATATTACTTCATAACCTCGTGGGTAGTTCCAAAATGGGAAAATGTAAGCCTGCAATTGCCATATTGGACAAGTAATCGTTCGCCCGTTAGGATAGTAACATGCTAAAATAGGAACAGATAATCCATCTGGAAACTGAGTTCCCAACAAATTTGTTCCAACAAGTGCACTTCTTGGTGAAGGACCTAAAGGAGCAAACAACGGCTGATTGAATGGACCTATAATGAGACCCATAAATACGGCAAAAACTGCAGCTATTTGAATAAAAAGCCTAAGGGAACTAACTTTTTTTGTTTTGTCATTAGTTAATTTATAGATAAGCAAAACTCCGACAATTACTATTCCACGTAAATAGGCAACACAATGCTAATCGGGATTTCCGTAATCATTTTTGATCTTCTTCCTCGCCATATTTTAACGCTGAACTTACGCAGCTTAGCCTTTTCACCAACTCATTATTTATCGGCAACTTCGTGTTTCTCACTTTGAATACAACCACGATGGCAACCACAACGGCTAATGAAACAACTATTGCAATGGCACTGAATGTTGCTGGTAGAAAGGTAAGTTTGAACCCACAAAATTAACTATCAAAAAAACCCCAGTGAATAACACTAACATTGCCAGATACACCATTGACAACAACTGTTCCATCAGGTGAAATTGTCCATTCTGGTCCTTCAGCAAGAAAAGTGCTATTACCTGAGATAACGGTCCAATCGATCCCACTTAATTGTCCTCCTGAAGCACCTTGACCAAAATTAAAAATCTGTTTTCCTTGACCTTCAGCCTCATATCGCAGCCGTGAGCTCTGACGCGTAAAATTAAGTGCGATGTAAGAGAAAATTGTAATGTTAGAGTTTTGTGCAGAAACTGTAAAATTTTGAAGTGTCTGTGATCCTTGGAGAGTTAGATTTGTGAAAATCCAAGAGTCATTTTCAAGTGTTGCACTGGAATATGTGCCATTGACTGCGAAGCTGATGGTGCCGTTGTAGTGGGGAATGCTAAATTTTTCTGCTGGGGTAAGAGTAATGTTATTTTGTGCTTGCGCATTAGGGTAAATCCATGGGGAAAACAAGAGAATAATAATTATGGTAAATCCAACTGAAACCTTCCTAATTAACGGTCACCAAGCCCCAACCCACGTTTCGCAATAGTAAATTACTATGTTTAGCTATAAGACTTTTCTAGAAGCATGGCGATTTGCTTTGGCTAGTTAAGAAAACGCAGATTTATCCGTTTTGCCTATTAATGAGAAGTGCTAGATGAAAGTTAAATGAAGAAATCCTTAGTCATCGCCTCGGTGCTCATAATAGTCATCGTTGTAGCAGGCGCTTCAATACTTGTTTTCCTAAACAGCAATAACACCGCCATGCAAATCCCCCGGCGACGCCACGCTACACTTACGCCGTTGTCAACACGTACCCGCATGACACAAACGCTTTCACGGAAGGGCTTGTGTATTCAGATGGATTTCTATACGAGAGCACAGGACTCAATAGCGCTTCATCGTTACGCCGAGTCGACTTAACCACGGGATCCGTGCAGCAGGAGGTTACGTTACCCAGCCAATATTTCGGCGAAGGAATAACAATTGTCAACAACACCATTTTTCAACTGACATGGCAATCAAACATAGGCTTCATCTACAATAAAACCACTTTTGCAGTTTTAGGAAACTTTACTTACCCAACAGAGGGCTGGGGATTAACTTTTGATGGCACCCATTTAATCATGAGTGACGGAACAAACCACCTCTATTTTATTGACCCAACCACCTTTGAACGCACTGGACAAATCCAAGTACACGATGGAAACAAAACAGTAGTAAACATTAACGAACTAGAATATGTCAACGGAGAGGTTTACGCCAACATTTGGCATACAAGCACAATTGCCATAATCAACCCACAAACTGGGCAAGTTAAAGGATGGATAGACCTAACAGGATTATCAAGCGAAAACAACTCAAATTCTGAAGCTGTACTCAACGGCATCGCATACGATCAAAAAAACGATAGATTATTCGTAACTGGCAAAGACTGGGCAAACCTATATGAAATAAGAATAATGCCGCAAGACGCGGTACCAGCTTAAACCAACGTTGATTTTTAACTGTTTTGGAATAGCTTATTGCATTAATGTTGCGCTGCGTAGTATGAAAGAATTGCAAGAGGAACTACAAGAACATAGGAGAGTAAGGTGCCAACCCAAATTCCCAAGATGGGAAACAAATAACGTACAGCAACACTGAAAGGAATAATTGTTAAGATTCCGCTTAAAACTAATGGTTTAGTCACAGCACGTGAGAATTCTGTTCCCCTGCTTCTATTCAAAATTACTATGGTTGATGTGAAAACTGCTGGAAACGCAGCTGCAATGCCTCCAAGGACAGGTCCTCCAATTTGGCTCAAAAGCACCGAGAACAAAACAAGAGAGCCAGCACCTACTCCACGTAAAATAATATCATGAAATCGGTGCACCTTCTTTTCTCCTTTTAAGTTCTGTAGCATTAACTTTTTGAAGAAAAAATAAATTAGAACCGAAATCACAGTTCCACCGATCAATGAAAACGCGAAATCACTAAGACCTGAAACGACGATCAAGGCAGAAGCTGCAAACCAGATAGATAAGTGAGAATGTAATACCGTGCACAAACCCTTTCCGGGCAAAAAAAGCATAAAA
The DNA here is from genome assembly GCA_963768895.1 of Candidatus Bathyarchaeota archaeon. Taxonomy (GTDB): domain Archaea; phylum Thermoproteota; class Bathyarchaeia; order Bathyarchaeales; family Bathycorpusculaceae; genus Bathycorpusculum. The sequence goes on along the minus strand of CAVYJU010000002.1, from coordinate 10,155 downwards.
AAATAGGTATGCACTTGTGACACCGAAGGCTAATGGGAAAACTGTAGTTGCCTGAACTGCAGCATTTGAAGATTGATTAATCCCTATGAAGAAAAAAGAAAAGGCCGATGTTGATGGAAGCCCTCCAAGGATACCGCCTATAACGCTGCCTTTCTTTTCAGCTATGATGGTGATTATGCTTACCCATAGGCTTCCAACTACAAAAGCTAAAACAAGGTGAGTGAATATTGAGGCATCAACCATAATTTCACTATTTGACAGTTAATTGTTTTATTAACTTTTCAAGAGGCTTTTGCGAATTCTGTCAGTTCACTTTACCATAGAAAAGGAATTAATCGATATCGAACATCTTGGCAATATTTGGCGTAACCTTCTAAGTTCTTAGTCAAGAACTTTTCTTCCCCAACAATTCTCACTGCAATTGCAGCCAAAATAGGTGGAAAAGCAAGCAATCCCCAAAATGAACCTAAAGCAAGAGGAGTAAAAAGCAACATAACTAGAGCTCCAGAATACATTGGATGACGCACTTTTCCGTATGGACCACTAGAAATTACTTTTTGCCCTTCGTTTACCTCAACAAGGACAGAGGTATAGCTGTTTTCTTTGAATACAAGAAAAATCATGAAAAGACCAAGCGCTGCAAAAACATCCCCAACTAAACTCAGGTATGAGGGAACAGTTTGACCATTGGTAATGATGGTCGATAGAAGGCAATGAGAATTAGCAATATGAAAAAAACGCTTATGACTGCTTGTGTGATTTTTTGGGTATTTTCTTTTTCAGATGCGCCCACTTTTAGCCGACTTGCTATGAGGTTAAGGTCTTTTTTTAGGAAGTATGCACTCACTGCTGTTATGCATGCTAAAAAGACAAGCCAATACACCCATGCTTGCCAATAATTCAGTGTCCAAGCAGGCAAAAACAAAGCAACCCACAAGCAGAACTGCAAGTGCAGATAATCCTATGATCGCTTGTTTGGTTATACTCAGACCAGATTATGCGTTTTCATGGTTCAATTCGTCGTTTAACCTTAAATACGCTCCATGCAAGGAACAAATTACTCGAATACTTCACCAATAACTGTTGAAGGATAAGCTAAAAAATTTAATTTGAACTCTGAAGGTCCACCTTCTTTTAAGTTTGCCTAATTCTACAAGCAGCCCCTTAATTAATCGCTCCAGAGATTCAAAATCAGAATGTTGCACAGTAGTTTCCACAGAGCTAACATAGTTATTACTTTTTGCTTTGATAACACATCTTTCGAATTCCTCATGTAAAATATCCTTAGTCATAATTGATTTACCGTCAAGTAATCTTAGATCACAAGTAAGGCAATATTCAAAATCAAACTCTAACTTTCTTCCTTTGGAGTTGTTCTTCACCATAGTATTTGACGTCTTTCGCTAATTTACTGAAGTCTGACATCGTCAAATTCGACAAACGCCACACGGGTCTTTTTGATATCATGTTTATGGCTCAAGTTAGTTCACTTCTCAGCGTCCATTGAATCTGTCTTAATGACTTCGTTCATTTAAATGGTTTTGTTTAAGAAAATATCTTGTAAGAGCCCTTTTCCTAGCCCAAAAAAGCTAATTTGCCATTTTCTTTTCTTGGGCTCATTAAGACTGTAGTGGTTGTCATTACTATGAGGAATTTAAAATTATATATAATGGGTGATGGTTGATATGGTCTCTTAATGTAGAGTTACCGTTAGTTTGGGGGAAAATAGGTTGGACGAAGTATTAGACATGTTAGATAAAACTACAAAGCGAATACAGAAAACTTTGGATGAAACCAAAGAAGCAACTTGGAAACAATCCGCGCTCTACGAGCAAATCATTCAGTCGCCCGAAGCATCGGAGGACCAAAAAATCAAGGCATTTATCAAGAAAACACGCTATTTAGATCAGCTTGAAGCCCTAAACTCCCAACTCAGCCTACTATATACCCTTCAGATTTTCGCGTTTAAAGTTAAAGTTCTTGAAGTAACCGTTGGCAACATAAATGATCAACTTTCAAAGTCCGGAATTCTCCTAAAGTCAGCCGAAATAGAGAACATAAAAACAAATATTGACTCTCTCAAAATCCTCATTGAAGCACAGTATGAATCCATGAAAGAAATCCACGAGAGCCAAAACAAAACCTTAGACTACATTCATTAAACATTTTCACTAGTTCTTATTTCCAAGTGAATCGGTTGCATGTATTTTCCAAGGAAATCAAAGTTTTTGGCGTGAGAAAAGATGGCTTTCGCATTGGCAGTCTGAGCATCCGAAACCAGCAATGGGTTCAGCGTTCTTATCAAGTAGGCTGGCGATTTTGCATTCTTTGGTCCTGTCACCCTGAGTATAATAGACGCCAATCACCTTTGCCGCCTCGTTGTTTAGCAGGTAGTCAATATGCCAGAACAAACGTTTCTGCTTACCTTGGTGCCTCTTCACCCTTAGCTCAAGATTGTTTTGTGCTGAACCAACATAAGCATACAAGCCCGATGGAAAGGTCAGCAAGCCCAAGGCACCGATGTTTACGCTGATCGTTTTGTTTATTTCAACGATTAGCACGTATATGCCCTTCAACAGTTTACTCCTTCCATGTCCAACTAAGAATGACTCTTAACGACTAATTTTAGGTTGGGCTTTCTTACCTTTTTTCCCAAGCAAGAGTATACCACCGTGTCTGCGGTGTTCCAAGTTGGAACAACTTGTTATCTAACTGTTCCATGAATAGAACTAAAAGCACTTAATGACATTGACTGATTGGGTAAAGATGAACAAGAAAATAATAGCTGTATCAGTTTTGATAGCCGTACTCTTTGTAAGTGCGATTGCTGGAACTTTGTCTTATTATAACAACATATTAGCCTATCAAAATAATGAAATAGCAAATCTTACCAGCCAAATTTCAAAGCTAAATGGTATAATAGCAAATTATCCAACTGTAAATCTTACAGCACATTTAGCGGTACATGAACTACTGGGTAATGAGAGCAAGGATTATAATGGGAAACCTACTCCAATTCCTTATAATTACCTTTACATAACTGGTTCAGTAAGTAATTCAGGAAAAGGCACAGCATATAACGTAGGATTGCATGTTGTTGCTTATGATGCTTTTAGCAATGGTACATTGGACATAAACACGACTTTTCCATTGAGCGGTGGAATATATGGAAGTGACGCTGGAACTGACGCTTTTGCTTTAAAAAATTACGGCGGTTACAACCAAGTACTTGGAGTCGTAGACGGAGAGCAGACTGTATTTATTAGTTCAGAGCCGTACCCTGACTTGAGTATTCTTCACCAAAGCACAATTTCTAATTGGACTATAACACCTGTGTGGACAAATACTGCATAATCATCAAAAAATAGACCCCAAAAAGAAATGAATTGATTTGACTCAAACTTCAACCAAGGGTAGGAACATCCTGATTGTTGCCGTAATCGTAGTTGTGCTTGTAGTTGCGGCTATTGCTTTCTTAATAGTGTTTTATCAGCCGTCGAATGCAAACAAGCAAGTTACAAAGCTTAGCGTGAATGTGTCAATAAACCAGACAGAAGTAATACAAGGAAACAACCTTCAAGCAGAAGTCAATGTAACCACTGTTGGGAACCCTGAAAATATTACGCTCGGAGACATTCCAAACGGATTCCAATTCAACTTTGAGCCAGAATTGGGAACATCCAACTTTACAAGTCTTCTAACAATGAGTATCCCTGTTTCTACTCCCACAAGTAATTACTCAGTTATCATGACTGCGGCAGGACGAGGAATGGTGCAGAACGCTTCTTGTGTTGTTTCGGTTTTGAGCGCCAATGTTACTGTTTCTGGTAGGGCATTTGTAAATAAAATGGGAAGTATTGTTCGCCAAATAAAATTCACAGATGAGAAAACCAATGTCACAAGCATTTTTAGTTTTCCGACAAATCCAGCAGCCTATCAAGATAACGTCTATTCTGTTAGTCTGGGAAAATGAACATACATACTATGTGACAACGGATTATTTTTGGGGGAATGGCGGAATCGAATTTCCTGCAACATATTACGCTGGTGACTTCCACGTTTACGCACCAGCGGGTAACAGCACTATTAATCTTAATGTTGGAAGCTAAACTTTCTAAGCTCGACAGAGTCCTTGCCTGCGGGAAAGCTGTCCTTCAAATGTTTGCGCATTAAAATTTAGGTGGACACACAGAAAATTGCACATGAGTAATTTAAACTAAAATCTAAACGAATACCTGAACAAACCCTAAATCTAAAAAAAGGCTTAAAACAAACAGTAAAAAATGCACGTGAAAAACGAATAGTGATTAAATAATGAAATAAAGAAAAGGGCAGCCTGGTGGTTTTGAGCCACTCATGCGTGCAATGTATTTTTTTAGGCTTATTCTACGATCTTTTCCCAACTTGTGACTAAGTCGAGAACTTCTTGACCTGCTTTGCCGCCGTAGCTCTTTAAGCGTTCGCGAGTATCTTTTTGAGCAATCATTTGCTTTTGGAATTCTACCATCTGATAAGCTTTGTCTGTTAAGTATAGAAGTCCGTCTACGCCTGCTCTTGCCATACGAACTGAAACTGTTAAGAGTTCACTTGCGGTTGGTGTTTCTCTTGGATCGTCTCCGGGCCCAATAACGTAGAGTGCAATGTTTAGTTTTACGTCTTTGAAGAGTTTCTTGAAGTTGCGGGTAAGCATTTCCCAATACCAAGGTGTTGCATAGTTTTTGCTGAACATAACGACGAGAAATTCGTCGGTGAGGGGTGCGAGATCGTCGAAGTTGACGCCGAAGCGTTCATAGTTTGTAACTGGGTCTGGAAGTACACCTATAACAAATTGGCTCTTTGCTCTGTCACGTACGCGTTCACTTGTTGCCGCCATGTATTCAGTGATTTCTTTTCGTCTCCATTCGTACCAGCTTAAGCCGCTTTTTTCGTGAAGTGCTTTGCAACGTGGGCATATGCAGTGTCCATGGTCTGCGAAGTGGATGCTGTTTAGCCAGATGCCTGGGCTTTTTCTTGCAACGTCTTCCATGTAATCAAGTTGTTCTGCGCGGTGTTCAGGTTGAGTTGCGCATAGAATGTCCCATCGGACATTAAAATTGTCGTTTGTTCTCCATGCTGGACCTAAAGCTGATTGAGAAATCCAATCTGGATGATTGCGAGCAGTAACGTTGTCTCCGAAAATAGCAATGTTGCTGTACATATCAGATTGCGGTGGCATTCGCCTTCCAACTTCCGGTTTAACGCGGAAAAGGTCAAAGTCAAAGCCTGGAACTTTCTTTGCTTCAAACATGTATGTGCCGAATTTCATCTTGCTTCTACCTTTTTAGAAACCAAAACGTTCGGCGATGTTATAAAGTTTTGCATAAGCATGCCTAAAATTGTTTGGAAAGCAAAAAATGCAAATTGGCGATTGCTTACAATGCATAATCACACCGTCAAACCTGATTCGGCTATGTTAAATCTCCTGTTTTGGGACATAAACAATGAAAAACTAAATCAGCAAGCGCCCTAAATTTTAGTGATTATCTACGCAAGCTTTTTAGGGCAAATTCGCTTCGCAACTTTAACAACTTAGCCGCCTTAAGGTGCTGCAATGAGCCAATGGCACTCAAAAGAAACACAAGAACTAATTCATGAACTAGGCGCTAATCCTGAAAAAGGCTTAGACTGATCAAGAGGCAGCACAGCGGCTAAACCAATACGGCAAAAACGTTCTAGTCAAACCAAGAGAAATACGGTTTTTTAGCATTTTCAAAGAAGAAGTAACTGAACCCATGATACTACTCCTAATCGCGATTGGAGTAATCTATGCTTACTTGGGCATTACAACTGGCAACGGGTTAACAGATGCCCTAACAATCATAGTAATAATTATTGTGTTGGTTTTAGCGGAAGTTTGGAATGAGTATAGAGCCAAACGCTCAATCGCCTCACTCAAGAAACTGGCGCCGCCAACAGCTCTGGTTCTTAGAAATGGACAACCCAAAGAAATCCAAACAGCCCTTCTTGTTCCAGGCGACATCCTCCTCCTCAAGACTGGGCAAAGAGTACCTGCCGACGCCCGATTGATTGAAGCATTCGGTTTAGAAGTTGACGAGTCCTCCCTCACCGGCGAATCCTATCCAGTAAACAAAGATGCATCAGCAACACTGCCCGCTGAAACCAAAATTACTGACCAGCTAAACATGCTCTTCACTGGAACAGTCATCACAAGAGGCAGAGCAAAAGCACTCATTGTTGCAACAGGAGTACAAAGTGAACTCGGAAAAATTGCAGGCATAACAATAGCAGCAAAAGAACCAAAAACCACGCTGCAACTTGCGATGAAGCAACTTTCCAAAACTTTAGTGTGGATTGCACTTTTCTTCAGCATTCTTATCCCAATCTTGAGTTACGTCAGAGGAGTTCAACCAAACCCAGGACAAGCGTTACTTTATGGATTATCTTTAGCCTTTGTAGTTATTCCCGAAGAGCTACCCATCATCATTACGATGGTTTTAGGTGTCGGAAGCTATGCGCTCTCCCGCAAAGGCGCCATTGTGAAGCGTTTGCGTGCGGCAGAAGCCCTTGGAAACGTAACAGTCATAGCCACAGACAAAACAGGCACCATTACAGAAAACAAAATGCGGCTTGAACACCTCTACTTTGACGGCTCAATTCGAGTAAGCAAAGATTTCAGTGAAAATGAGAAAGCAGCATTAAAAACCGCGTTTTTAGCCAGCGACGCAGTTGGAAACGTAGTAAGTGGCGTAGTTTTGGGCAATCCTATGGCGCAAGCAACCTTGGAACGGTTGAAGCAAGATGGAATCGACGCCCAAAGTGTTGCTAAAGGATGGGTTCTGAAAGATGAGTTAAGCTTTGATGTTAAAAGAAAAATGGCTTCATACATCTATCAATATGGCAACTCAACAGTTGTCTTATCTAGTGGTGCGCCAGAGAAAGTTTTAGCTAACTCTACAAAGATTTTGCTTAAAGGTGAAGAAGCACCCCTCAATGATGCTCTAAGAAGTGAAGTCAATGAGAGCCATGGCGCAGATGGCTCAGTCTGGTGAGCGCCTACTCGGCTTTGGCTACCACAGGCTGCAATCTGATTCAGGGATTGACAAACAAAATCTTGAAAGCGACATTGTTTTCGTCGGCATTTTAGGATTTATTGATCCTCCACGAAAAGAGGTCAAAGGAGCCATCCAGACATGCCAAAAAGCGGGCATAAAAGTCATAATGATTACGGGCGATCACCCGGAAACCGCCAAAGCCATCGCTTCCCAAGTTGGAATAGACAGCACCAACGTACTTACTGGAAACGAAATCTCAAAAATGACCGACGAAGACCTCAAAAAAGCGTTAAAGAACACCTTTGTTTTTGCACGGGTAACTCCTGAAGATAAACTGCGGTTAGTTCAATTGTTAAAGCAGAACGGCGAGATCGTAAGCTGTCACAGGTGACGGAATCAATGATGCCCCAGCTCTCAAAGAAGCACACATTGGCATTGCAATGGGCATCCGCGGAACCGACGTTGCCAAAGAAACCGCAGACATGATTTTAACCGATGACAATTTCGCAACAATAGAAATGGCAGTCGAAGAAGGACGAAAACTATTTCAGTAACCTACGCAAAGGCGTCCGAAGTACTACTTAGCATGCAAAGTAGCTTTAGTTTCAATTTTCCTCGTGCCAATCATATCTGGGCATTCCTCTGCCTTTTGCTCCGATCCAAATCATAGTTTTGGAGTTATTCATGGATTTGGCTGCATCCGCCACTTTTGTTGCTGAACCAGAAGAAGCAGGCATAATGCAAAAAGCCCCGAACGATCCGAAAGAGAAATTCCTAAACCAACGCATGCTAAAAACCCTCTTCTTAGGCGCGTTAAGCCTCTTTCTAGCAGTCACTGTCACTTTTCTATTTGCCTGGTACACAACTCACAGCGTACCTTTTGCCCGAACAGTCGCGTTTGCCACATGGATGTTTGGCCATATTTTCCTTGCCCTTAACTTCCGCTCAGACAAAGAACCATTAGTTAAAGGAAGGCTTGCTTTCAAACAAGGTTATGCTTCTTTGGGCAGCTACTTGTGTTTGTAACATTGCTTGTAGGCACATCATTGCCAGCTACGCAGACTGCTTTGCAGATTACGAGCTTAAACCTACAGGATTGGTTGCTTGTTATTGTTGTGGCCTTTGCTGCAACGTTCTGGATGGAACTGAAGAAAAATCTGCAGAAAAACTAGCGGCAAAAAGCAAATGTGAGAAATACAGTGGATTTTGTCATCTAGATACGGTTAGAGCTAAACTCACTTTTCTAAACTAAAGAATAATCCCCGTTATGACTTTCACCAATGAAACCTGCTTTCTTCTAGAATGATAACTTATCATGTTCTACTATTTTGTTGCTCATTCAGTTTTCTTTTGGCTTTTTCAATTGCTTCAAGTTTTTGCTCACTCAAGACTGGAAATTTGATACCTAAAGACATTATGCTTGTGGTCATTATGTCGGCAACTAGTGAACGAGCTAGCCATTTGTAGTCTGCTGGAATAATATACCAAGGAGCCCATTTCGTGCTTGTATTGTTTATCATGTCCTCATAAGCTTTAATGTAATCATCCCAATAATCCCTTTCTTTAATGTCAGCTTCCGAAAATTTCCAATATTTGTCAGGGTTGTTTAAACGTTCAACTAAGCGTTTTTCCTGTTCATTTTTGGAAATATGCAAAAAAAACTTTAGAATCACTGTTCCATTTCGAACAAGATGATGTTCAAAATTTGCTATATCCTCATAGCGGTTTTTCCAAAACTCGCTGTTATATTTTTTCGCCGGAAGATTTTGGTTTTCTAAAAGATTTCTATGAACTTTAACAATCAAGACTTCTTCGTAGTATGATCTGTTAAAGATGCCAATCTCGCCTTTTTCTGGTAAAGCTACGACCTGTCGCCATAAAAAATTATGATCCAACTCCATAGTAGAAGGCTGCTTAAAACTTGTTACCTGACAACCTTGCGGGTTAACTCCCGACATTACATGTTTGATAATGCCATCTTTGCCAGCTGCATCCATACCTTGCAAGATCACAAGCAAAGCGTAAGTATTATTTGCATAAAGCAACTCCTGCGCTTTCGCCAATTCTCGGCGGTTCTGCTCTAACAGTGTATTAGCCATTTTCTTTAGTTTGCCTTTTCCCAAGAATTTGGCTTCCTCATTTTGCGCCCATCCAGTATCAAAGTCTTTCAGTTTTATTTTTGAATTAACTGAGACTTTTCCTTTGTAACAGGCGTCCGTTGTGAAACATGCCATTTCTTCAATGTGGGCGCTTGGCTTCGTCAGCATATTAATTATCATCTCTTAAGAATCACGTGATTCTTGTTGATTGAACTAAAATCCAATGGTGCTTAAAAAGTGTGTTAACGCTAGAAAACATATTTAAAATAATTATTCGCGCAAAAACTGTGGAAGAGAAATGAAATGAAAGTGCATTCGATTTTCTTATCTAAGTAGCCACAGTAATTAGACCTCTCCTGGACGTAATCAGTTTAAGTTCAAAACACCTTGAATAAGCACTTAACTTTTTAACCTAAACTGCATATTTGCATGTAAAGAGAGAGGGTTGAGGATGCCGATTAAATATTTTGAAGCCCCAGAAATCAAAAAACAAGTTGACCAGCTTGCTGAGGAATGCGAGTTCTACCATGTTGTACCCCAATTCGTTTACTGCATTCGTAGCAGAGGTTCTAAAGCCAGACGCACCATCGCTCGCATTCATGGTTTAGGCAAGGTTTGGCAAGGCGTTCTGAACCTCCCGGCATCTTACACGATTGAAGTTATCTCGGAAGTTTTTGATAGAATGTCACCTGAAGATAAAGAGAGAACATTGATTCATGAACTGATGCATATTCCAGGCGGTTTTTCAGGTGGATTCCGTCCGCACAAGGGATATGTTGAGAGAAAAGATGTCGAGGCGGTTTACAAGAAGCTGCAGATTGATAGAGCTGCAAAAAAGCAAAAACCGCTGTTTTTCGGGTAAACTTTGCCCTTTTTTTCTAGCACTTTTAAGTTTTGAAGTAAAGTTTGGACACGTATCAGGTTTAACACCGAAAAGTAAAAAAACGATGTAAAAACAAATATTGGCAAGACTTAAACGGACAAGTTCGTGTGCCATAGAATAT
>CAVYJU010000001.1:0-41725 GCA_963768895.1 Candidatus Bathyarchaeota archaeon | reverse complement strand
TTAAGATAATATTCAACTGCAAGTTCTGTATACTTTTTTAGCCTTTTTTGTCCTTTTTTAACCTTTTCTGGCCGAATCTAGCCTAATTTGTACGCAGCCTGCAACCGCAGCAAACCCTAAATCGAAAAAGCAATCTAAAACACAAAGAAAAAAAATTGCACTGAATTCAGAAGAATTTCACACTACAATGAAAAAAAGAAAAAGTTGAGTTAGAGAAGAACTCTACTTATTTTAGCTGCGGGTTTTGTTTGCTGTTCCAGATGGCATTCCAGGTGGTAAATCTGGAAAGTTTGCGCTTACTCGTTGTTCTGCTACTGTTGCTGCTTCTGCAAGGATTTTTGATGCGTCTTCGTTTACATTGTCGAAGTTCATTGAACTGCCGCTGCTTAATCCTGCGTCAAACATTAAACCGCTTAGCATGTTTCCTATGTCGCCTAGTTCGCCTTCGGCTTCAGGTAAAACTCCTCCTAATCCACCGCTGACGCTGCGAAGTACTCCAATGCATGGTCCTAATGTGGCAACAACGTCTCCTAGCTCTGAGACTGTTCGTATGCGTAAAGCTACTTGGTCGAGTGCAAGTCTTGCATTCATAATTAGCTTTGACATTTTGCGGAGTTCAGCAAGTTCTGTGGCGTAGATGTTTGCGTGAGCAGAATCATGATTTGTGTAGGCTTGTACCAGTTTGGCAAATAGGGTTTTGTCTTTTTGTGTGAAGCGTTCGTTAGCTTGATCTAATTTGTTGATTTGCAAGTCAAGTTTTCTAACAGCTAAATCTAAGCATGTTTTTAGTGCTGGCGGCGGCTGTACAACGTCGTGTATTGCTTTTCCTAATGAGTTATCTTCTCCTCTTTGTGCTTCCCATTTTTTAGAAAATCGTTCAGACATGTTAACATCTTCTTGTAGTTCAGTCAGTATAATGTGCTTTTAATTGTTGCTAACATGCAGATATATACGTAGAAATATACACTGGCTTTTCTTATTTAATGCTCCCAAAAATGTAGGCTAATAAACCAAAAATAAACCATAATAGGACCAAATTCTTTATTTTTCGAGAATTCTCCCGCGAATAATCCTCTCAGCAAAAGCACAGAACAAGCTACAAGCCCAATGTTAGTTACCAAAACAAATGGAATAAACCAAAAAGAAACCAAACCAAAAATTAAAGGAATCGGCGTCAAAGCAACGGCCGAAATGTAGAATAACGCGGCTGAGATTGCAGCCTTTCTTTCGCCATACCGTACGGCTAGAGTTTTGATGCCCTCTGCACTGTCTCCTTTGACATCAACGATTCCCTTGGTGATTTCTCTACCTGTGTTTGATAAGAAAGCCATTAAGGCAAAAAGCAGAACGTTTAGCTGAAGCCCGCCGGTTACTGCGATGCTTCCGTAAATGAAAGGTATGGCTACGCAGGTGCTGACTAAAAAGTTGCCGGGCAAACCGCTTCGTTTTCCAACTGTGACGTACGACACTGTTATTATCCATGCTATTGCCGCGACGATTAGGCAGAGGATGTTTGAGCTATTCGAGTAGTAAGCCAACACTAAACCAACCACTGTGAGTCCAACGACAAATGTTAGGGCTTGTTTGACGCTTACTAAGCCGCTTGGAATGGGGCGAGTTGGCTCATTTACGGCGTCAATCGCTCTGTCGTAGTAATCATTTATTGTCATGGCAGCGGCGCATAGGAGAAAACCGGTGAAAAAACCAAACACGATGTTTAGCCAGTGCATTTGGATTTGGGTTGTTGCCAAGAGTGCGCCGACGAAAACGGCGAAGCCCATCATTGCACAGTTGACTGGTCGCGTTAACCGGATGAAGCCGCCAAGCTTATTCATGCTGCTCTAACCATTTTTGACTTATAGGTCTACAGCTTATCTATAAAGCTTCTACTGTTCCAAGATCAAAAGGCAACCCAAAAATTATTGGTGGTTGCATTTTTGCTTCTCTATCAATCAACATTGTTATGTTGTTATTAAAAAACAAACTTGATGATATCCAAAGATAATGAGTGCTTGGCAGCTTTGATGTTAGGATTTAATGGCTGTAACTATTGCGTGAATACCGTTGACTTTACCAACAATAACGCCTTTTGAGTCTCGGAAATATCTTTCTTCAAGTCCTTGCGAATCACAATTATCAGCAATGTTAAACCCGAACTTACTCAAAAAACCGTCAGCTTCGCCTTCTTCAAACGCAAAAGTCCATTTCTCGCCAGTTTTAGCTACCCTTTCAATCATTCCTTTTTCGCCATAATACTTGTTTTCCCCTCGCAGAACGCCAGAATAAATGTGATCAAAAACCACCACACTCCCTGAATCTGAGGCTTCTGAAATAAAACGGAAAGTGCCTTCCATGGCATCTACTGCTCAAATACATTGTTACCCCTTCCAAAGTAAATAGGGTTTTTTTGCCTTTCTTAAATCCCGCTTTAATTATTTTGTCTTCCAGCTTCTCTTTGTTAAAGTCGATCGGAACAAAAATCAGACTCTTGGGTAAAGACAGCTTTCTTTTTTGAAAACCCTTCAGTTTGTCCTGCTGCGTCATTGGTGCATCGAGTTCAAATATTGTAGTAGCCTTGTTTAATTCGTTGAAACGTAGCGCTCTGCTGTCGAATCCTGCCCCAAAAATAACTATTTGATCAAATCCACTCTCTAAAGCTTGCTTAAAGGCGTTATCAAAATATTTTGTTCTTGCTATTATGTACTCGTATATTCCTTGAGAGGTGTAACGCCAACTGAAAAACTTGAAAAGTCGTCTTGATTTAACGATAAATTTTAGAAAGCGTGGAACAAGCTCGTACGAAATGTAATCTGGTCCAGAGTAGCATTCTCTCTTATCCTTATACGAAGCTGCTCTCCATAAACACATGAAAGCTGCTGTAGCTGATGGCTTAGTTTCAATTCTCCGCTTATCGCTCATAACTCAGCCCCCTAACGTTTGCCATTTAAAGAACTCAACGTAAGCTAAGATTATAAAGTTGAACGCAAGCATAGTTCAAATTCACGCTGACTTGAATACGCAAAACTCATTATTCGCTACAATGTCAAAAAATGTAAAAAAATGTCAAATTATGTAAAATAATGTAAAATTATGTCAAAAAATGTAAGAAAAAGTATCAACCTGCAACCAAAACAAACCCCAAATCAAAAAAGCAAACCAAAACAAACTCAGAAAAATTTGCAAAAGAATTCAGACGACAAACTATCAGGAACTAAAAATATTAATGCAATATTCCTTGATAATTGAAATTTTTGTTAATGGAAACTTTAAAATCTCCTAAAGTATCTGTTTTCGCTTGATAGGAGACCACGTTTAAATGGTTGCCAAAAATAATGAACCCAAACCAACTGTAGAGGAACTACTGGCGAAAGCCAAAAAGCCAGCACAGTTGTCGCCTCCAATGCACAAGTTTTATGAAGGAAAAATGCAGGTCATTCCAAAGTGTGCTATACGGAGCGTTGATGATTTTGCCATTTGGTATACTCCAGGCGTGGCTGCTCCTTGTAGGATTATTCAAGCTGACCCTGACAAATCGTTTGAACTTACTAACAGGTGGAATTATGTTGCGGTGGTTTCTGATGGAACACGTGTGCTGGGGTTAGGCGATATTGGTCCTGAAGCAGCGCTGCCTGTTATGGAGGGCAAAGCACTCATATTCAAGTATCTGGGCGGCGTCGACGCATTTCCTATTTGTTTAAGAACTAAAGACCCGGATGAAATTGTTAATATTTGCAAGGCTCTTGAGCCATCTTTCGGCGGAATTAACCTTGAAGATATCGAGAAACCAAAATGCTTCAAAGTGCTTGAGAATGCTCGAGAACAACTCAGTATTCCTGTTTGGCATGATGACCAACAAGGAACAGCAACGGTAATCTTAGCCGGGTTAATCAATGCTTTCAAAATTGTAGGCAAAAAACCCCAAGAAAGTCTAATAACATTGGTTGGTTCAGGAGCAGCTAATATTCGAACCGCATACGTGCTTATGAAGTGGGGAGTTAAACCAGGCAACATAATACTCGCTGACAGCAAAGGCGTAGTCTACGCGGGCAGAAAAGACATAACTAAAGAAGAAGACCCATGGAAATATGATGTCACACAAAAAACTAACGCTGAAGGAAGAACCGGTGGTGTCGCAGACGCGTTTAAAGGAGTCGACGCAGTTGTTGCAGCTTCAAAACCAGGCCCAGACACAATCAAAAAAGAATGGATAAGGACTATGGCTCAAAACTCCATCGTCTTTGCTTGCGCTAACCCAATACCTGAAATCTGGCCATGGGACGCAGAGGAAGCTGGAGCTCGAATCGTTGCGACAGGCAGAAGTGACTTTCCAAACCAAGTGAACAATAGTCTAGGCTTTCCAGGCATTTTCCGCGGAGTCTTAGATGTAAAGGCAAAAAACATTACGGATGACATGTGCATTGCTGCCGCACAAGAACTTGCAAGTTATGCTGAAGAACGAGGAATTAGCGAGAAAGATATTTTGCCTCGAATGGATGAGTGGGAAGTTTTCCCGAGAGAAGCTGTTGCATGTGCATTAAAATCAATTGAGCAGGGTGTAGCAAGGGTAAAGCCGAGTCGGGCAGAATTGTACGAACGTGCGTCCAGCATTATTCGAAATGCACGTCAATCTACCGAATTGTTGATGAAGCATGGATTAATTAAGCAACCTCCAGCAGAAAGTGATCTTATAAAATAGGCTTTACAGATCCACACATTTTTTCTAAAATTTAGTACAGATTGGATTCAAGATCGTTACCAAGAATGAAATAAAAAATACAAAATAACTTGAAAACAAAAAAGAATTAAAGAGGAGTTATTCTCACTATATTTCTCTTTTCGAGCCTTCGCAACGCATCTAAGCATTCGTCTTTCTTTTCACCAGTGATGTTTAGGTTTAGCATTATGTCTTTAACTGAAACTTCAGCTTTCCCAAAGTTTTCATTTCGCTTATAGAGGTGTTTGACAATTGATTTTTCCAGCTTGCCGCATCGCCAAGTAGTGTTGCGAATCAAAATAACGATGGTTCGAACGAGTGTTTGTTCATTAGATTTTCTACCACGCGAGTCTCCCATCTCTCCCCACCAACTTAATTATCCAGCGCCTAGGTTTTTAAACGTTTGTTCCTTTTTTAAAAATCGCGGCTCAATTTGGGCTTGCTTTCTAAATTTGTTCTCATAGAGTTTTTTTCAAGATACAAACCATGTGCTTTCCCGTAATATTTTTCTAGCCTACCCATTTTTTGATACCCGCTCTTTTTGTAAAGTTTTAAAGCGGCTGAGTTGTCCTCACGAACTTCAAGGTGACATTCACTTATGCCTTTTTGCTTAAGAATGGCTTCTATTTCTTGTAACATCTTACTGCCAATTCCTTTCTTTCGAAAAACTGGTAGCACGTTTATTGTTATTATGTGTCCAAACAATGTGTCATTTTCAATTTCTATCTGTGCCATGATGAATCCTGCAATTTCACTGTCTAGTTTGGCAGATAGGACAATAGTATTGTAATCTGATAAAAGAAACGCTATTTGCCGTTTCGTAAAGGCTTCTTGGTCAAAGCATTGCTCTTCAATTTTGAATATCGTATCGAGTAATTTTACTGAGGCTATTTCAATTCTTATTTCCATTTTTTTCCTTGTTAGAAACTAGAGTGAAGGGTTAATTTTAGTTTTTTCTGTATTTGGTTCTCCTGAGACTGCAGGTCTCAGTTCAAGCCATTGTTGAGATGCAAAGCCTATGAAGAAACGGAACCATAAGGTTATAATTCTTGTAAGGATGGTGGCTGTAGCGGCTAAAGGTCCATAAATACCCATTGAAATGTAAAGTGTCGTCATTACAGCTTCAGGAAGACCAACTTCAAATGGTATGCCTATCGGTATCGCTTTTACAGCTAAAAATATGGCTGAAGTAACAATGATTATGCTCCAGGAAACCGGATGCCCCAGAGACACAAAAACAAGGTATGGCACACTTAAACTAAAAAACCATGAAATAACCAAGTAAAATACTGAACCGCCTAGTGCAGTTGGAGAATGCCTAAACTCTTTCATTGCTTCGTGGAAATGCTCTGAAATTTCCACTGCTTCTTCTTTTAATTTTTCAGTCTTAAATCTTCCAAAAGTAATTTTATGCGCAAGATTAGTCACGAAATTAATAACTTTTAGCGTCCACTGCTGCTTGAAACCTAAAATAATCATTAAACCCATAATAGCTATTATTGCAATCGCGACTAGTATGATCGCATTGAAGACTAATGGGTTAACATTTCCACCAAATGTAAGCAGAATTATTCCCGAGACTAACGCAACAACATTCAGAGCCATTCCCAGAATTCTATGGGTATAGAGTGAGGCTACCACTTTTCCGAATGGGCCACATTTATCTCTTGTGCATAGGTACGTTCGGGTTACTTCTCCACTTATGGATTGTGCTGGGACAATAGTATCGACGTAGATTCCATACCAAACGTAAAGATAGGCTCGGAAGATCGGTATTTTGATGGACAAGCAGTTGGTTAACACTCGCCAAGAAAATGTGAAGAACAAAATGTCCAGCATGCCGAATACTATTGCAATTACGTAAATTGTGGGATTTACACTTTTTGCAGTTGACAATATTCCTATTATGTCAACGTGAAAGAGGTAAATGTAGATAAAAAACCCAGTCAGACCTAACAAAGGGAATACTGCCGTTTTCCAAGTCAGCTTTGGTCTAGTGGGTTGCATTTAGCTTAGTTCCTCAGTTCGAAGGGTGAGATATGTTTATTCGATTATATACTTTACCCAAATCCAAACTTAAATTGGCAAATAAAACTAATTTCCTAAATTATTATTTTTGATTATCAAAAGTTTTGTAATTTTCTTCTTGAATAACCAAGTTAATTTGTTAGTAACCTTTTAATTTACTCATAGTAGTAAGCATAAAAAAGGTAGACGCAAATTGAACGATGAAATCATATGCTCAAAACCAGAATGTGACAAATTCACTGCATTAAACGAGTTAGCCCGCCGGAGAGGATTCTTTTGGCAATCTTTTGAGATTTATGGTGGTAGTGGTGGCTTCGTAACTTACGGTCCGCTAGGTGCAAGACTGAAACAAAACATTGAAGCTAAACTCAGAGAGATCTTCGTAAAAAAAATCGGCATTTACGAAATGGAATCATCGATAATTGCACCTGGCAAAGTCTTCGAGGCGTCAGGTCACGTTGATCATTTCAAGGAGCCTATGGTTGAATGCCAAAATTGTCACACTCGTTTTCGGGCCGATCATTTGCTTGAAGAAAAAGGCATCAGTTCAGCTGAAGCTGAAAAAATGACTTTAAGTGAAATTAAGGAAGAGGTTGAGCGTCACGTTGTTGTTTGTTCCGACTGCGGCGGTAAATTTGGGGAACCTCAACGCTATTTGACTATGTTTGAAACAACAATTGGTCCTTACTCAGGCTCAGTTGGTTATGGTAGACCAGAGGCTGCACAGAATATTTTTGTCGAGTTTAATAGGCTATACACGTTTGCTCGGGAAAAGCTTCCTTTTGGGGTTATCCAAATTGGTCATGCTTTGCGTAACGAGATTTCGCCAAGGCAGGGCTTAATTCGTCTGAGAGAGTTTACTATTTCCGATTTAGAGTTCTTCTTTGATCCTGAAGAACCTTGCTGCCGCTTTCTTTGTGAAGTTGAGAATGAGGTGTTGCCCATTTTGCTTTGTGAAACTCGACTGAAAGAATGCGAAGAGACAACAAACCTAACAGTTAGAGAAGCGCTCGACAAAAAAGTAATCCGATCCGAATGGCAGGCGTTTTTCATGGCTACTGCAAAGAAACTTCTTGTCGAACTTGGTGTACCCGCAGAAAAGCAGCGTTTCATTGAAAAACTCACTTGGGAAAAAGCCCATTACTCTAGCCAAAGCTTCGACCAAGAAGTTCTGGTTGACCGATGGGGCTGGGTAGAAGTATCAGGCCATGCTTACCGCACAGATTACGATTTAACTTGCCATATGAAAGCCAGCGGTGTTGACATGACTGTTTACAAGGAATATGCTAATCCATGTAGAAAAAGAAGAATTGGTTGTAAAACCGATCATGGCGAAGCTTGGTCCAGTGTATAAAGGCGAAGCAGCAAAAGTAGCTGCGATGCTATCTAAGGTTCCTGCACAAGAGGTTGTTGACTCCATGAAGAAACAAGGTAGCTTTATGATTGCAAATTATCAGATGCTGCCTGAACAAGTAGATATTAGTCGTCAAAAAATTGTTGTTCGTGGTAAACGCTTTGTGCCGCATGTTGTTGAACCCAGTTTTGGGTCGGACAGGCTCTTTTACGTGGCTTTAGAATATGCTTATGGCGTCAAAGATAATCGAGTTGTTATGAGTTTTCCGAGAAGCATATCGCCAATTCAAGTTGGCAGTTTATCCTTTAATGAGTAAAGACGGCTTGGACACTAAGGCGATCGAAGTGCATAGACAGTTAGCTTGCGAAGGTTTCATGGTTGAACTTGACGAAGCAGGTTCCATCGGAAGGCGCTATGCAAGAGCTGATGAGGCAGGAGTGCAGCTTGGATTAACCATTGATTACACTACCTTAGAAGATGATACAGTAACCTTACGAGATCGGGATAGTTGGCTACAAGTTCGCACATTAATAAAAGATTTGCCTCAACTGTTACATGAGTTATTTTCAAGGAAAAATAAACTTCAAAGATTTAGGAACATTAATTGAAAGTTGAGGGTTACCTTTTTTAATAAACGCTTGTTAGATACAATGTCAAATTAGGGATGCTTATTAGCGGGGAATAAAATGGTACTTCCATCAGAAACAGAAGAACGCGTTAAGAGGAGAGCTCTCAACGTCTGCAATGACAATTTGCGCAAAGTCGTCGATGTATCCAGGAAAATCCCTCAACTTGTTAGAGTTTTTTGCGAGCGGCGACAAGGAAAACGCTAGAAAACTCTTGAGCGACATTAGAACAGGAGAAGAAGAAGTCATCAAGGCAAGACGTTTGGTTTCCCAAGAACTAGCTGAAATAGGCGCCATTTTGATTGCTCGAGAAGACTTTCTAAGATTTACAAATTTATCAAGCGAGATAGCTGATTTTTCAGAAGGCATCGCTTATTACATAGTTGAAATAATGGAGCACAACTGGTTTATTTCATCTGACGTTAAACAAGATTTGCTTAAGCTTTCTGTTGCCGTTTTAGATACTGTACTTAAACTTAGGGAAACAATGATGGTTCTCAACTATGGTTCGCAGAAAACCTTGGAAAAAGCTAAAGATGTCGAAATCGCAGAGCGCATTGTAGATGACCAATACCGGGCATTAACCATAAAGGTGCTTAATGGAAAACTCGATACTTCAGTACTGCTGCTTTTAAGAGATATCCTTCAATTGCTTGAAAACTCAGCTGACAAAGCTGAAGACGCAGCAGATGCAGCAAGAATGCTTTCCTTTATTATGTAAAAAGAGCGACTGCGATGCCAAAAATACAGGTCGAACTTATAGAAAACTTTCTTATTGTATGGAATTCTACTGATGGCTCACAACTCTACAAAGCAGGATATTATGGCAAACCGCTTGGAATTCCTAAACCAAAAATTCCAGAGTTTGATGCCCCCTTGATTTTGGATTTGATGGAAGGTTTATACTTAGTTGAAACTAAGAAAATTGAAATTTACGAAAATCCGGGTGAGAGCAGAGTTAGCCTCAAGAAGCTTAAGCAGAAAGCTAAGCAGTTATATGATGAATTTGAAGAAAAATATGCTGTTTACCATGATCTTCGAGACAGCGCCTTAATTGTTACGCCGGGGATAAAGTTTGGCTGTGACTTCGCAGTTTACAAATATGGCCCAGGCGTTGAACATGCCCCCTACATGGTTTCGGTAAAGAGGGCAGGTTCAGAAATTTCTGCTACCGAGATTGTTAAAGCTGGACGATTAGCAACTACGGTGCGGAAACGTTTTATTATTGCAGTGCCCGATTTGGCCGCAGAAAAAGTGAAGTATTTGATTTTTAAATGGTTTAGAGCCTAGCTTAGTTTGCCATTATTGTTTGATTTTGAAATTCCCCTTGGATTGTCTGGTGCGGGTAAATCTTTGAAGCTGAAAGTGAGCAACCTTCTTCTATTTTGACGTCGTCGGCGATTACTGAGATTGCTGTTATTTTTGTTGGTTTAAGTTGGCTAGAGTAGACTGCGACATGTCTTCCGATTATGCTATCGTAAACTTCTGCGTTTTCTCCAATAATTACCCTGTCCATTACTGCAGAGTTGGTTACAACGGCGTTTTTGCCGATTCTTGTAAAGTTGTCAATGCATGAATCAACTATTCTTGCGCCATCTTCGATTTGGCAGTGTCTGCCGATTAAAACTGCGCCTTCCAAGGTGATTTTCTTTTGTTTTATTTTTTGGATGATTTCTTGGCGACGTTTTTCTGAGTCTCCACTTTCACCTTGAACCCAAATTTGGCTTCCTTCTTTTAATCTTTCGCCGAAATCTCGCGGTATGCAGAAGCTGCCATGAAGCAGGTTTTTCATGGCTTCTAAGTAGTTTTTAGGTGTGCCCACATCAAACCAGCTGCCTTTTAATGTGTAACCGTAAACTGGGCGTCCAGTCTGGATAACGTAAGGAATAAAGTCGTAGCCGAAATCTAACCTGTTTTTTTCTTTAATTATTTGTTGAACGCCTTTTTCCTTGAAAATCTTTCTTATTTCAGGCGACAGCACATATAGTCCTGTGTTTGCGAGGTTGCTGGGTGCATCTTTTGGCAGAGGTTTCTCGACAAATCGTTTTATGCAACCGTTTTTGTCAATGTCAGCTATTCCTAAACCTTCAACGTTTTCTACTTCCCTCAGCACAATGGTTAAGGCGGCGCATTTTTCTTTGTGAAAATCAATGAGGCTCTTTCACTTTAATATCGAAAATGTTGTCGCCCTGAACTGCGAAAACTGGGTTGTTGAGTTCGTAGTAATCCATGTTTATTCTTGCTGAATCGGCGCTTCCTAAGTCTTCCACGTTAGGCTGATATTTTATGTGGATGCGTGGTTTGATATTGTAGCGTGCGGAAAATCCGTATCCAGATTCAAAGTAGTCATAAAGGTCTCGATAGTTAGTGTAGCCTTTTACTCCGAAAATGAAATTGCGAATGCCTTGGCTGGCTAGTGACAAGAGTGAAAACTCAACAAGTGGCCTGTTTAACATACGTAGGCAGGCTTTGCTTGTTTCAGCGGTTAAAGGTAGAAGACGTGTAGCTTTTCCGCCTACTGGAATGATTACTCTGATCTTGTCGGGCGAATAATTGTCTCCAACTAGGGGTGCATAGTTGTTGTGGCTCATGATTTTCACCGTGGACTTACTGTATTAAAGATAGGTTATGTTAATCCTTTTAAACTGTTCTTACCGAGGGAAATGGGAAAACATAGATTTCTATTTTCTTTTTTTTGGCTTGAATTTTTTATGATATTCAATTTTTTTGTATGGATAGAACAACAATTGTATTTTTGCTGCAAAATTTTTCTTTGTGTTTTAGGTTGCTTTCTTGTAAACAGAGCTTGAATCCTTTGCAGGTAGCGGAAACAAATGCAAACAGATGCAAGAATCTGCAAGATTTCACAAAAATCTGCAAACAAATGTGAGAAAGAGTGCAGCGTCGCTAACTGCCTTGAATTGCCCTTGTTTTAAGTTGTTTTTCTGTTTTAGGGCTTGCATTGTTTTGTATGTTGGGATTCATCAGTGAATAGCAATGAGTTTTAGTGAATAATAGTGAAAAGATTTAGCGTGCTACCTGGTATTAGATAGAAAAGGCAGTTCTGTTATGGTTTGTATTCGTTGCCAGCGCTCCATGCTTTTGCTTTTGATTCACCCAATTCAGTAGTGGCGTCTATCATTGAGAGAGAGCATGAATGGTTTAACTTTTTTTAGGTCCAACATCCCGTTGGTCACGTATTTTTCCTCAGTAAATGTGGAAATGATCTCTCCGACAAAAATCTCGTGTCCACCATTGTCCACAGTTTTCTCAAGTTTGCATTCAAGATTTATAGGACATTGTGTTATCATCGGTGCTGTCTTTAGCTTTCCATAGAATACATCAAAAACCTCCGACTTATCAGCTGTGACCCCAGAGACTAATCCACAAAATCAGCGGCATTTATCATGTCTTCTGAAGGTATGCAGACGCTGAAAGTTTTGTTTTCTTTTATGCCTTTGTTTGTATAGTGCATTTTGTTTAATGCAAGGAGTTTCGGTGGGCTAATTCCAGCAGCCATAAACCAGGCAGCCACCAGCAAGACAGCACTTTTCTTTGACTTTGGCTAACCTAAATAGTGTTACTGGCATGCGGATATGTAGCAACCTTGGGGCCTAAATCAATTTTATTTTTCAAAAAACCAGACATAATAATCTTCACAAAGCTACAGAAACCTAGACTAGGTACTAACGAGTTCTGCTCATAAATGTTCTGTTCAGCTCTCAAGTGGGCATCGGTGCTCCCGCAATCGGCTAATTAAAATAAGGTGACATCAGAAAACTATTATTTCTCCTAAATTCTTGGCGCAATGATTTTCGATGAAGCGCCAGATCCTTCCAATTGTCAAATTTTGTCAAATAATGTCAAATTATGTCAAAAAATTGTCAAAAAAAGTATCAACCTGCAACCAATACAAACCTTAAACCAAGAAAGCAACTTAAAACACAAACAAAAAAATTACAACTGAAATTCGCAAAATTTCACATATACTGGTTTTAGAAATGATAAAAAAGCAAAAAAAGGAATTCTAACTTTAGGTTTGGGAAGCTTAGTATCTCGGTCTGTAACCGCCGCCGCTGCCGCCACCGCGACGATCTCCACCTCGACCGCCACCGTAACCGCCGCCGCCTCCACCATATCCTCCGCCGCCACGTCTGTCTCTGCCACCGCCGTATCCTCCGCCGCCGAATCCTCGACCGCCGCCTCTGCCGCCTCTAAATGGGCGTCTTTCTTGTTCGTATGTTTTGCTAGATACATTATTTTCTGTGTTGACTTCTACTGCTAGTGGTTCTTTTGCTGGTTCAAGTTTGCCGTATTTGCCTATGTTTAAGCGTATGTTCCCTTTGAACAATGTTACATAGCCGTTTTCTACGCGGACAGTGTCGCCTTCGTTGACTTTTTCAATGTTGTCATCCCAAAGTGTCAGGTAAACTACGCCTGTTTCGTCTCCGACGAGCGCATCACTTACTTTGTGTGCGGATCCGTCTCGACCCATTGGGATTTCACGAACTTCTGTTTTAGATACTACTTTGGCCGTAACGTTAACCGCTTTAGATTGTGGGGTTAAGTCGCCGACTTTTGCTTCTACTGGTGTCTTTTTGTTTTCGAAAAAACCTTCAACAGCCAATTGGTTCTACATCCTAGTATTTTAATCTAAGACAAAACTACATATTCTCCACACTTAAGTGTTTCGCTTCAAAAAAATCATGTATCTTCCAGTTTAAAGATTCCTCAAAAGTGGTTGAAATGTTTTCCACAAAAAACTTGAGCGGCAAAATTTTAAAGAAGCGCCCCATGAAGCAGTCTATTTTTGCTTCTTTGTTTTGTCGCAAGAACTGCAGCAACTGAAACTAGAGAACAATCAGGAAAATAGTGATCAAAAACGAAAATTCAGTTGCTTCTTACATTTAATAAAATGTTACCCACATATCTTTTTTTCTTTTATTAAAAATTCTAAAAATAAAATGTTAAAGTTAATATTATTATTATGCCATGAATCTTTTGATGGCTGAGGAAATGGCAGATGCAGAAGAAAAAACTGAAGAACAAAAAACAATAAAGTTGCCATGCGGATGCGCCTACCAAGACAAAGGATGGATACTTACTCGAATAAGTGAATGCGAATATCACAAACGCAAAAGAACAATTAAGCGTCCGTACAAGCCGAAAGCTGAATGCGTGAGACCGTAACTAACCAAGCTTAAAAGAACACAAAAAACGTTTTTTAGTTAAATTTTCGATGATTGATAAAAGAAACCTAATCAACTAAAAAAACTTATCATTATTTATTCAGAATTTTTCCGCAAAAGATTTAATGTACAGAACATATGGTTGATACACTTTGACAATTTCGGACACACTTCCTAAACAGAAATCGCCACCTTCTAAGCAAATTCTAAGGATTCTTCTCCAAGTAGTATTCATGGTTGCTATTTTCGGGGGATTACTTTGGTATGTTGGGATAGGTTCACTGTATAATGCATTGCTTAACATCAAAGTAGAGTATTTGCTTCTTGCCTTCCTGATGTATTTTGGAATAAATCTCCTCTTCACGGTGCGGCTAAGGCGAGTTTTAAGTAAAGACGGAGTTAAAACCTCTTTTGGAAAAACTCTTTTAGCGCAATATGCGGGAATGTTAACCAGCGATGTTACGCCTGGACGATCAGGCTACATTTTAACCCCAGTCTATCTTAGAGACCAGAATGTTCCAGCATCCAAGGGGCTATCGAGTGTTTTGGGAATTCAAACTATAGAGTTCTTAGTTAAAGTAATAGGCGGAGTAGGAGCAGTAATTTTGTTAGTAACTATTGTACCAGCAACTACTTGGAATAGCGTATTCCCCCAGAATATTGCAGGGATAAACGTGGGTTTAATAATCGCGGGATTAGGCATAGGACTAATGCTTACGGGAGCAATCCTGCTAGCTGCTTTCACATGGTCCAACAGAGCCATTTCATTATTTGACCGAATCGCAAACTCCCGGTATCTCAAAAGATTTACCGGTGGCTTAATGGGAAAACTTGAAGAATACAAAGACAGTTCTCATAAAACTCAGAAAGCAATCCCAGAAATAGGCGCCTTAACATTTGCATGTTGGATTTTGAAAGGTTTTGAATGGTACTTTTTAGGTTTAGCTTTAGGAATTACACTTAGCAGCAATCTCGGCATAGCATGGCTTGCTTTCTTCCTTATCCACCCACTGGTTACTGCTTTAGCGTTTGTGCCAATTACACCAGCTGGCGTAGGTTTCCAAGAAGGCGCCATCGTTGCAATCCTAGCTCTTTTTGGAGTTGCAAGTAGTCCAGCGTTAGCATTTGGAATCCTTGCCAGAGGCCTGCTAATTTTTGAGGACCTTGCAGGTGTGCCGCAAATAGTTAAGTCAACAAGCCTAATATTTTCCCGAAAAAGTCCTGAGGCGCCAATAGGGCCGCAGCCACCAACGCCAATATAGCAAGCTTTTTCGCTTTAACAGTTTAATAAATAACCTACACAATTTCTATGAAAAGGAGCCTCTCTTTTGGAAGCCGACTTGACTATAAGGCAAATGACGAAAAATGATGAAAAACAAGTTAAGCAGATTATCGATCTGTCTTTTCCAAAGTTCTACCCTTTTTTCGCAGCTCACAGCCTAACTGAAGAAGGGCAAGTGCTCATATGTGAAGTACAAACATCTGTTGCCGGCTTCGCTAAACTCATTGACTTTCTAATTATCGGCAAAAAGTTACAGCTGCATACTTTGGATTGCAGTTCACCCAAGTTTCCGACGAAAGGGCATCGCAGCAAAATTAACAAACGTTGCAGTTCAGCATCTCAAGCAAAGCGGCGCAAGGGCAGTTTTTGCTTCAACGCAAAGAAAAAATGTTGCTGCCTTATCAGTGCTTGTCCTGCAGGGTTTTAAAAGAATGGGTTTCTTGGATTTGTGGCGGCTTTTCGGCTGGCGAGTTTTTGAGTTTTATAGGAGTATTTGGTTTGCTCCTGGAGAAATCGTGTTAATGAACAAATAGTTTACTTAAAAATGCTCATTATTGGGAAACGTGGGACTATTTTGTATTAACAATGCTTATATCCAATCTTTATGTTAGAAAAATAGATGAAGTTTTATGGCATTAATGAAGGCAATTCAAGTTAAAAAGCAAGGGGCTGATTTTGAGCTTGTTGAAAAAGAAATTCCAGACCCGAGGGAACATGAAGTGCTTCTTAAAGTCCACGCCTGCGGAGTCTGTCATGGAGATGCAATCGTTAAACAAGGGTATTTTCCTGGCTTGCAATATCCCAGAACGCCTGGTCACGAGGTTGTCGGCACTATTGCAAAGTTAGGTTCAGAGTCGCATTATTGGAAGGTTGGGCAAAGAGTCGGCGTAGGATGGCGAGGTGGGCACTGCTACCGTTGCAATTCATGCCTAAAAGGAGAATTTTGGGCTTGTGAGAGTCCTTTGGCAACAGGTATCTCAACTGATGGAGGATATGCAGAGTTCATGGTTGCCCGAATGGAAGTACTCACAGCTATTCCAGATGAGCTTAGTTCAGTGGAAGCTGCACCACTTCTCTGTGCGGGCGCAACCACACTTGGTGCATTAAAGAGCAGCACAGTGAAAGGCGGGGACTTAATTGCAATCCAGGGTTTTGGAGGATTAGGCCATTTAGCATTACAGTTCGCAGTTAGACTTGGCTTGAAAACTGCAGTTATATCTCGTGGCAGACGAAAAAGAAGCTTTAGCGCGAAAGCTTGGCGCTCAAATCTACATAGATACAAATAAGGTAAATGCTTCTGAAGAATTAATGAAACTTGGCGGAGCACGAGCCATCTTTTGCACCGCACCCAACAGTAAGGCGATTTCAGAACTTGTGGAAGGACTTTCCCGAAACGGCCAATTGATAATTATTACATTCGTTAATGAGCCGATGCAGATATCTCCTGTTCAACTGATGCGTGCTGTACGTTCTGTAAGCGGTTGGGTGGGCGGAAATACCGCTGATACCTTGAAGTTTAGTGTTCTTACTCATGTTGTTCCTATGGTGGAGGTATTTCCCCTTGAGCAAGCTTCAGTTGCATTCGATCGAATGATGACAGCGAAGGTTCATTTTAGAGCAGTCTTAAAAATCAGCGAGGGATAAACATGAATGAAATCTTAAAAATTATTCAAGAAAGACAATCCGCGAGGGTACCTTTCGACCCTAATCGACAAATATCAAAAGATGAATTGAAACAGATTTTAGAAGCAGCAAGATGGACGCCTACCGCCCACAACATGCAAAATTTTGATGTAATTATAATTGATGATAAAGCGGTTTTAGAAAGAATAGGAAAAATCAAATCACGCATCTCGGAGGAGTTCTTGCGGGAGAACTTTGATCAGCTTTCCTTTTCTAAAGAGGAACTCTTGAAAAAGAAAACGGGAATTCTGGCTGCAATGTTCCCTCCCGATTGGGTTGACCCAAAGAAAATAGCGGAGGTAGCTCAAAAAACTGAGCCTATGCCGCTGACCCAGTCCATCCGTGGCAGTACAGCGCTTCTCATTGTTACTTATGATTCTACTAAGAGGGCGCCTGCTTCCCGTGGGGACATTTTAGGCTTTTTGAGTTTAGGCTGCTTAATGGAGAACATTTGGCTAATGGCGCAGTCTTTGGGCCTTGGTCTTCAAATTCTGAGCTCGTTTTCTGCACCCCCAGTTGAAGCCGAGATAAAGAAACTTCTCGCCATTCCAGAACATATGAAGATTGCCTACACATGCCGCTTAGGATATCCGGCGGGCGCCAGCAAATACCTTAGAGTGCGCCGGGACATAGAAGACTTCACACACCATAACCAATACGGAAACAAAGGACTTTAACTAAAATAGTTCGTTATCTCTGCCCACTTCATTTTTTTGATGCTTGTGTTAATTATTTGAATTGTGAATGCTTAAAAATGAAAATGAGAGCTTTTGTTAAGAAATGGTCGGGAGAGCAGGATTTGAACCTGCGACGGCTCGGTATCTGTGGCCTGTGCAGGCTAGAATGAAGCCCACCATGGGTAGACCTCTACAGCGTCTCCACCGGCTAAGCATGTTAGCCAGGCTCGAGAGCTCTGCCAGGCTGAGCTACCTCCCGACAAAGTCCATAAGGATAAGAGCAAAGAATTTATGTTTTTTGGCACAGCTGCAGTTGTATAGTCATATTAAACATTTTAGTTTGTTTCGATTGGTGTTTAGATAGGTTTTTATGTTCATGTTTGCAACGGATTCTAAGCTGAAACAGAGGTTGTTTGATGACGAAAACTATTGGCGTTGTTACTTCTGGTGGCGATGCGCCTGGCATGAATGCTGCCATCCGAGCGGTAACGCGTATTGGACATGCAAAAGGCTTTCAAGTTATAGGGTTCGAAAGAGGATGGGATGGATTATTAACTAACTCGTTTAGAAGGTTAACTCCTCGCAGTGTTGGCGGCATTATTCAGTTAGGCGGCACGATACTTCACACTTTGCGGTGCCCAGGTTTTGAGGAGAATGGCGCGGTTGAAAAAGCTGCAGAAACCTTGTCGATAAACAATGTTGACGGCTTAGTTGTTATAGGCGGCGACGGCTCATTTAGAGGCGCTTTAGACCTAGGCAGGAAAAGTGATGCTTTAATGGTTGGAATACCTGCCACAATTGATAATGACGTTTACGGCACAGATGAAACAATCGGCTTTGACACAGCAGTTAACACTGCAGTAGGCACTATTGACAAAATCCGCGACACAGCAATTTCTCATGAAAGAATATTCATTGTTGAAGTCATGGGAAGAAAAAGAGGCTTCATCGCTTTAGAAGTCGGAATATGTGTTGGTGCAGAAGTAATTTTGATTCCAGAGAAACCCATGAGCCTTGCTGATATTGTGAGGTATTATAGATGAAAGCGCTAAAAAAGGCAAAAGAACCGGAATAATTGTTGCGGCAGAAGGCTGCGGTAACACAAGCAAACTTGCCTTGGAAATGCAGCAGCAAACGGAATCTGAAGTTAGACTGTCCATTCTTGGTTATGCCCAACGAGGTGGAAGCCCAACAACACGCAGCAGGTTACTTGCTAGTTTATTCGCGGAGAAAGCTGTTGACCTAATCTGTGAGGGAAAAGGCAATATGGCGGTTGGATTGCAGAATGGCGTAATCACGGGTTATGATCTTGAGAAAGCAGCTAACGGCAAAAAGCCGATTGATCTGAGGTTGCTGCAGGTTGCTGATATGCTTGCAACATAAGTGCTAGTCTTCATTTTTCCTTTATCTCTTCATATTTTATTTGAAGAGTAAGACACCTAAGAATTTTGGGATTTGTTGCAATTTTTTTTCTTTGTGTTTTAGGTTGCTTTTTTGATTTAGGGTTTGAATTGGTTGCAGGTTGCGTACAGATTCAAGTCTAGATTTCGTACAGAAAAGTGTTGAAAAGGATAAAAAAGGCTAAAAAAGTATGGAAAAGGTATAAAAGGTATGAAAAAGTATGTTATATCATAAGAACGATTCATAGATTTTGCTGGTTTCTTCAGCGACTTTTCGCCAAGTAAAATACTCCAGCACTCTTCGCCTGCCATTTTCACCCCAGTTTCTAGCACGCTCCGGATCACGCAGCACCTCATTTATGCCCCAAGCAATATCTGAAGGGTCTTCACCATTAATATGCACCCCATTTTGGTCGGGACCACCATTAACCACTTGCTCTTTGAAACCGACAACTCCTCTTGCGCCAACCACCACAGGTTTCTCCATAGCCATCGCCTCTAAACTAACAATTCCAAACGGCTCATAAATCGATGGAAAAACACACACATCAGAAGCAGCGTAGTGGAGAATTCGTTCTTTTTCGGATACAAAGTCAAATCGATAAACGATTTTATCCTTGATGTTTAATCGTTCAGCTGTTTCTTGTATGTCGCCTTGTTCTTCGCCTTTGCCTAAAATAACCAATTTAGTATTAGGGTTCTCTTTTAAAATCAACGGCATCGCCTGCAACAAATTATGTACGCCTTTCACCCAAGCAAGTCTTCCCACAAAAAGCAGCATGTTCCAACCGTCAGGTATGCCATATTTTTTTCTGATGGCAACTACATCTTCTTTTTGAACCTTAACCGGATTGTAAGTTTCAGGGTCCACGCCGTTCCAGACGACGCTGATTTTTGAAGGCGACCATCCATGTTTTACAAGGTCTTGCTGCATAGCGTAGCTTACAGTTATTATTTTATCTGCATTTTGACTCATAGCCCATTCTAAATGAGACACTACTTCAGAGCCTGGTCCGCCGCTTCTTCCCCACTCGGTACTGTGCGTGTGAAAAACTACTGGTAATCTTGGTTTCGTTCTTAATTACTAAGCCGGCTATACTGCTTAGCCAGTCGTGGACACAGACAACGTCAAAATTGTATTTTTCTTTTTTAATTAAGCCGTTTATGAATTTCGTGGCGCTCAGGATGTTGTAGATGAAAATGTCGTTGAAGAGTTTAATGTTGGTTCCCCATTTTTTTAGGTCATCAACTACAAAGAAAGGCCAGATGTTGCTGGCGTCAGCAATCATGAGGTCTATGCACTTCTACGCCTCGCAGGATTTCTCTTGTTTTCAATCCATTGTTGTTAAGTGTAAAAACTGACACATCATGTCCGATGTCAACGTATTCGTGGGCGATGTATTCTGCGTAAGTGCCTAATCCGCCAACGAGTTGAGGGGGATATTCATAAACGAAGAAGCCTATTCTCAATAGTGTCACCTAAAACTTGATTCTAGCTATGGCTTGAATGCTATTTATACTTTAAATTGCTCAGAAAACCTTTTGGTGTTAAATTGCAGAACCGCTTGACCCGGAAATAGGAGAAAAGGGGGAAAATGCAAAACCCCTTGAAAGTAAATGTGCGGGTCTAAGCTGGTTCTGAGCGGTGTGGCTATTCGCCGCCACAATTGAAATAAGTGGATCTTAGGCATAATCGTTTGTATGTATTCTTAAGATATGCACAATCTTGGGCTAATTCTAAACTGTTTTATAACCCAATCAGAAATATCTATATGAAGTGATATTTTGAAGTCAGCATTAATAGTTTACTGGTCAAACACGGGAAACACCGAAAAAGTCGCCTTCTGCAATTAAAGAAGGCTTGGAAGAGGCAGGGTTAAAAGTTGATTTAAAAAGCCTCAAGAAGCCACGGAAATTGACTTTTTTGGTTATGATTTGGTTTGTGTTGGTTCCCCATCAATTGAGTGGCAACCAGCTAAGCCAATGGCTGACTTGCTTAAAGCTAAGCTAAATTTTTATCGAAGTCAAGGAAAAATCAAGCCCTGTGCACCCAAAGTAAAAGGCAAAAATGCACTAATCTTCTGCACTTATTCAGGACCACATACAGGCATTGATGAAGCAACTCCAGCAGGGAAAACAATGAGGCAATACTTTGAGCATTTTGGATTTAACGTAGTCGCTGAATGGTATATTCCAAGCGAGTTTCATGGAAGAGAAGACTTAAGCACACAGGGCATGCTTGGCGACATCAGAGGAAAGCCTACAACAGAAGAATTAGCCAAAATTAAGAAGAAAGCACAGCAATTAGGAAAAGCATGTGGTGAGTAATATGAAAACTCTTAATTTGCCCGAAAAAATCAGTGACGAATTAGCTAAAGACTGCAGAAGAGTTAACGTTGATGGCAAAAAAGCCAATTTCCCAATCCATGGCAATAAACCTTCTAATCGAAGTTTACCATGCACACCTCAATAATCCATGCGCACTTGACGCTTTCAGCCAGCAACTAAAAAGTTTGGACATCATGTCGCCAGAAGAATTTGACAAATATTGGGATGAACAAACAAAAAGCGAAGTAATAAAGAGAAAAACTAAGACCAAAAAACAATAATCATAATTACTAAATTGAGGAAAGAACAAAGCAAGAGGTCTCAGATACAAAAGGTGGGATACTGTTTAAGCGCAAATTAACAACAATTGATTTGATTTGGGTCAGGCGCCAAATCTGCCACCGTAGAGGAAATGAAGAAGCTACTTGATGAACTCAGGGCTGAAGATGAATAAAGCTGTTTTTGACACTATATTTTTTATGGAAGGTTATTATTCGTCAGTTGAGTTTAAAACAAAAAAATTGAGAGAAAAGATAGCACTCACAAAAGAACGCTTCATATCTTCAATAATTTTACATTGAATTTACCAATTAACACTTAAAAAAGAAGGCAGAGAAACTGCAAAGCTTAGAACGACATTACTAGAGCAAGATAATAAAATAATAGACGTCGACGAAAGTTGCAAAATCATCTGCTGAACTAAGTTTGAAATACGACATGTCCATGGCTGACAATATAATAGCGACAACAGCCTTATTTCTTAAAGTCCCAATTGTTTCGGATAAACCACATATTAAACCTGCAAAAGAAATTAGAACCGTCTGGATTTAACACAGAATTTTTAAGGCTTGCTTCACTAGATTTTGAGACAAGTTGTCTCTATTTGATATATCAACAACATAAATTTCTGCGTCGTCCCTTTGTTCTGTCGCGCTTATTAGTGGGTCACTCGCTTTGCGTGAACAACGGCTAAAACAAGTTTGCCGCTTTCTAATGCTTGTTTTACGGCTTGTTTGAATTTCTGGGAGAATAGCTCCATGGGCCAATCTCATCAATTGCAATAACCGTACATTTTTCAACAGCGTCCACAATTGCATTTACGCCGATGCTTTCGAGATCTTTAGGTTAACGTGGTATTTGCCAATTTGTGGACCCCTTTTCTGATTTATATGCGCCAGCCACCCATATTTACCATGGGTTAAGTCAACGATTTCAAAACCCACCCGCACGTTACCTTCACGAGCTTCTCGGCTTATCATTCCGCCTGCTATGAAACCCTTTGCTTTGAGGGCATCCACTGTCTTGGTCAGCACTGTTGTTTTCACAACTCTCGGAGTACCTGTTAGCAATAGAATACGCTTTTGCAACCGATTCACACCAGTTTAACCAGAAGTCTAATAGGCGATAAAATTCTTTTCATAACCAAAACCTTTGGAGCACCACATAGTGGTAAAAGAGCATTACAAGGCTGATTTTCCAAGCGAAATAATCAAGGAAGGCAAAGTGCAAGTCTTAGTGCCTAAACTTGAGGCCTACGGTGTCGTCGCTTCTGATTATGCACCTTCTAGAGCCCCAGTCTTCTACAACCCTGTCATGGAATTCAACCGAGACCTAACGGTTTTAGCATTCCAAGCTTACCAGCGCATGGTTAATCATGATATTTCAATCTGCGACCCCTTAACCAGCCAAGGCATACGAGGTATCCGCTTTGCCGCTGAAATCGAAGGCGTAAAAAAAGTCTTAATAAGTGACATTAATGAGCATGCATACGACCTTGCCAAATACAATGTGCAACTCAACGGGTTGGAAGACAAAATTACGGTTAGACACAAAGATGCAAACGCCGTTCTAAGCTGCAATGCTTCGCCTAAGAAGAGATTTGATATTGTTGATATTGATCCGTTTGGCACTCCTGCCCCATTTTTAGATTCAGCGTTTCGAGCTATTCGCAATAATGGCTTATTGGCTTCAACAGCAACCGACCTTGCACCTCTTTGTGGAGTCCACGCTAAAGCTTGCGTTCGAAAGTATGGCGGCAGACCCATGCGAACAGAGTATTGCCATGAGCTCGCAGTTCGGCTTTTAGCAGGCTGCACAACCACAATAGCAGCTAAACATGACATCGGAATAAAAGTACTCTTTAGCCACAGCAGCGAGCACTACATTCGACTCTATACACAAATCGGCTATGGCGCAAAGAAAGCAGATGAAAGCGTCAAAACCCTTGGCTACATACTTCACTGCTTACAATTGCCTTCACCGAGAAACCACTCACCAACCCTTCAGCAACTTACAATGTTCTGAGTGTGGCTCAAAGATGGATTATGCCGGCCCACTATGGCTTGGAAATATCCAAGATTCAAACTTCATCGACGCAATGATAAAAGAAAATAAGTCAGTGGCTTTCAAAAACAGCGCTAGAATCACAAAACTCCTCAACCCAAACCAAAGATGAAGCTTCTGCGCCCATAACATACTATGTGGTTGACAAGATAAGCAGAAAACTTGGTTTACCATCACCATCATTACAAGCTTTCATCGACATCATTCACAAGAATGGATTCCAAGCAGTGCCTACACATTTTAACACCAGAGGAATCAAAACAAACGCGTCAACCTCAGAAATGAAAAAGTTTCTTAGAGATTTGACGAGTGCTTGAAGGCAAAAAAATTCAAAAACTTTCGGTTGAAAAACTAACAACAACACTATCAAGAGCAAGGATCGAAATACTTGTCATAATGTTCCAATGTCTTATTGATGCTAAGCGCATTTTTAAAGGACGTAAATTGTCAACAAAAGTTTAAAGAGCAAAGCCGCTGTCCTAATAAAAATAAGAAAGGGAACAATCATGAATGATAAAATTACAATAATCGGTTCAGGTATGATGGGTGGCGCCATAATCAAGAGCCTGCTAAAAGGTGGCTATCAAGGCAAAATAACAGCAGTCGACATCCAGGTTGAAAAGCTAAAGGAGTTTGCCGACCTTGGAGTTAAAACAACAGTTGACAATAGGAAAGCTGCTGGTGATGCAGATATTATTTTCATAATTGTTAAGCCAGGTGACGTGGAAAAGGTTCTCATGGAAATTAGCAAAGAAATCAAGGGCAAACTGTTGATTTCTGTTGCGGCTACGGTGCCGTTGAGCTTTTTGAAGAAGAATGCTCCTGATGCAAAGATAGTGAGAATAATGCCTAACCTTGGCGCGCTTGTGCAAGCGGCTTATACGGCTTACTGTTGTGAAGCAAACGTTACAGTTGAGGATAAAGAGAAAGTTAAGGCAATTTTGAATATGATGGGCATATGCGAAGAAATGGATGAGAAATACATGGATGCAATAACCGCGGTGAGCGGCAGTGGACCAGGTTACATGTCAATAATTATTGAGGCTTTAACATATGCAGGTTTGAAAGTTGGGTTACCCCGTAACATAGCGTTAAAGTGCGCAGCACAAACAGTAATGGGCACTGGAAAACTCGTTCTTGATCTTCCTGAGGATCCAGCAAAAATCAGGGACATGACCACAACTCCAGGCGGAACAACTATTGAGGCTATATACCAAATTGAGCAAAGCCAAATCAGGCCAGCAATGATACGTGCAATCGAGGAAGCCACCAAGAAAAGCCAAGCCATCAGAGAAAAACTAAACCTAACATAGCAGATTAGAATGTTTGAAGCAGTTATTTTTGATTGGGATGGCACCTTAGCTGACACGCGGCAAGTAATTGTTATCTCATTTCAAAAAGCGCTCAGCGGAATTAACTGTAAGGTAAATGACGAGTATATTGAACGTCGAATGGGTATTGGAGCGGCAGAAACTTTTCGAGAGATACTGCAAGCCACGAAGGTACCCTTTGATGAAGAACTAATCAAACAGTTGGTTGACCGAAAGAGCCAACTTCAAATCGAGACTAGCATCCCAGGTGAAACTTTTTCCAGGCGCTAAAGAACTACTTGAAACGTTACAGGGCAAAGTCAAAATGGGTTTAGCATCAATGAATAACCGCTCTGTAATCACAAATCTAGTTGAGGCAAAATGCTTGGAAAAATATTTTGATGTAATTTTAACTGCTGATTCTGTTTCTCATTCGAAACCTGATCCAGAAATTTTCTTAAAAACTGCTTCTGGATTAAAAGTGGATCCTGAAAAATGTGTAGTTTTTGAGGATTCGATTTTTGGTGTTAAAGCCGCCAAGTCTGGGAAAATGGGCTGTGTCGCTGTCACAACTGGCGTTTATTCTGCTCGGGAACTTGAAGTGGCAAAGCCTGATTTAATTGTTAAGACATTGAAAGATAGCCGAATTTTGCCGTTTATTTTGCACTAATCTGACCTTGTGATTGCGTGTTGACAGTCACATACCTTTAAGAATTTTTTCAATTAATAATAACTTAATCTCAAACTGTGGGAAAGGGCAAAATTTTGCGAAATCTGATTCTAAACAAGAAAGTGAAATCTCCAGTGTTTCAGGTTCTACTTCTTGACAATAATACTGGCAATGACGTTGAAGTTCAAGAGGCAGCTCAAGTAAACTTTCTTCAAGTTAAAGAGCACCTAAGAAACGGCGGATCAGTCTTCATAACAAGCAAAGATATCGGAAAAAATGGTTTATCCCAAAACGAAAGCACAGCTGAACTATAACAGATCAAGAAGAATTTATGGAGCTCTTTTCCAACAGCACCTGAGAAGTTCATAAACGTGTGACGTGCATCCGATAAAGTTTCCTTTACCCCCTCTCTCTCTTCCGTGTTTTTTTGGGTGCACGCCACTCCTAGTTACTTCTAATTTGTTTTTGAATATCCCGAGCCAACTCTTGATGTCAAAGAATTTGAAAAAGGTTTGATAAGAAAGTTGCTTATTCCTTCCGTCTTAAGGCCAATGGAACATAGGCACATCGCGGGTCTGAACCCAAAATGTCGCCAGTGTAAAACAAAGCTGATGAACGGCAGCCACCGCAAATTTCCTTGTATTCGCAGACGCCGCATTTCCCTTTTAGTTTGCTTTTGTCTTTAACGTTATTGAAGAACTCTGAGCTTTGCATATCAGACCATATCTGCTTAAGCGACTTATCCTTGATATTACCAAGCCTGTAGAAGTCGTTGTAACTGCATGGGATGGCATCGCCATTTTCTGCAACGCTCATGAATTTGCCAAAGAAGCATCTGCCTAAGAAAAAGTTGTTATACCAATTGTCAAAGTCAGGTATTCCTCGCTGCTTAGCAACGCGAGCATAAAAGGGAATGTAAATGTTAATTCCAGGTTCTCCTTTGTACTCTTGAGTTAAATCGTAGAGCTTGTTGCAAATCCACTCATACTGCTGGGGTGTGGGGTCAGCTTTGAGGCTGCTTTTGTCTTTGCTGTAGGGTATCATTCCGTGAAAAACCACCCAACGTGCATCGTATTTTTTGGCTAAGTCTAAAACGTGGCGCATATCTGCTTCGTTTACGTTAGTGACTTCGCCGGAGTTAGCAAAAGTGTAGACGAGGCAGTTTAGGAGTTTTTCTTTTGAAAATTTCTTTATGGCAGCAACCGCAGCCGCATAAGCGCCTTTGCCTCGGATAACATCGTTTGTTTTTTTTCCACCGTCAATACTAATTGAAATTTTGGTTTGGTTTTTAACAATTTTTTGGAATACTTCCTCGTCGAGGAGGCGGCCGTCGGTTATGATGCTTGTGCTCAAACCCTTTTCTGTGGCGTAATCGAGGACTTCAAAAAGATCCTTGCGCAGAAACGGTTGGCCACCAGTGATCCCAAAAAAGCTTGCGCCAAAATCATGAACTTCATCTACAATTTTCATGGCTGCTACAGTGTCCACTTCATCTGCGGCAGACGGTTTACCTGCTGAAGTACAGTGTACGCAATGGCTTCCGCATTCGAAATGTGCATCGCCAAGGCACTATGAACAATGGACCTTTAGTTTTCAAGCTTTTTTCTCCAAGGAGCTTATGTGTTAATCCAAAACAAATATTTGGGTATTTAATGCTTCACATTTTTCTTCGTTTTTTGAATAAGAAGAGTCTTGATGAAGAAAGACTTAAACTAATTCTAAAAGAGCAATTCCCTATTTTGAGCTTCTAATAACTTGGAAGAAGAAATAGTCGGATCTAAAAAAGGCTTAAATTATTTTGTCTTTTCTTTCTCATAAAGGTAAAGCGGTCCCTTCTTTTAGTAAGTCTAAAGCTCTTTGTGTTTGAGTAGTTGATAGCTTGCATGTTTCGGGGTCAATTAGAAAAGGCAGTTTATCAGGAGCGTTTTCAAGGATATGCAGGTCTTCCCAAGTTACTTTGACATCTTCATAGGGCATGTTGTTTTCATCTACATCCATAACCCATGTGCCTGCATCTAATTCATCGCCTTCACTTAAAGTTGTAAATGGTCCGAGCAAACTTTTGTTATCTGTATTATAGAGAAAAACCACTGTTCCTGTTTTTAGTTCATCCACATAGCTTTGACTCCTTGTTTGCGCAAGTGTAGCGTTTCCTGCTCAAGCATTGCTGCTGGGAAGTATTATTACAATAAAGTACATAACCGTCATACATAATTTAACAGAACCTTCTGTATTTTTAGTAACTTGGGGCTTATTTTGTTTTTCTATGTAGTAATTATAAGCGTACGAAGTTGATTTTACATGAAGCTGAATTATAGAAAATTTAAATTATACAGCAAGGTTATCTTTGCTAACTCGAATCAGGTGGAATGCACTTTAAAGGCTCTTTCAGTAACAAAGTTCGGCGGCAGCCTCCTTGATGTAGAAGGCAAAGGAATCCCAAAAATCATAAAGCAAGTAAAAGAAATCAATCAAAAAGACGGTTTTGGCCCGATCGTTGTTTTTTCAGCGCCTACTGGCTGCACTGATGCGCTCATAAAAATAGGCGAATCCTATGCCCAAGCTTGCTCGCTTCCCTTAGATCCTGTGTTTGAAGTTTATGAACGATTAACGAAGAAGTATGTTAAGGGAAAATGGCTTCAACAAGCAGTTAATGATTTGGCTAATTACAAAACCTTAACTCAGACTACTTTGGACTCAGTCAATAAACGTTTCAGCGGCAACATTAAAGCGAGAATTCTCACTTTAGGCGGAGAACTCGCCATGTCAACGCTGGCTGATTACATTTTTAAGAGCAATGGTTTAAACTCGTGCTGCGTCCCGCTCGAAGATTGGCCAATAGTAACTGATGATAATTTTGAGGATGCAACGCCCAATTACGATTTAAGCAAGAAAAGAATCCACACTTTAATTGAGCCGCTGGAAGATGGAAAAATAGTTTCTTTAGCAGGTTTCCTTGGAGTTACGCCTGACGGCCTTGAAACCATATTGGGCAGAGGTGGTTCAGATTTAACGGCGGTTTTCACTTCTTGCCTCCTGAAGGATCTATATAAAACTGAAACGTTGTTATACAAAGATGTGCCAGTGCAAAGTGCAGATCCAAAAGTGGTACGTGGACAAAAAACTGATCATGTGAAATCGCTTACTTATAATGAAGCACATAAAGCTTCAATGATGGGTATGAAAATAGTGCAGAGCCCAGCAATCGCCATGGCAAGGCGCTTCAATCAACCGTTGAGAATTGTGCCAATAGATGAGCCAAGAATGTATTCGGTAATTGAAGCTGAAGAAAGAGGGGGAGAAATAGTGAAGTGTTTGACAGGCAAATCCAGATGCGCAATCTTGTCGATGAACGATGAAAAAAGCCGCTCACTGGAAGATTCTTTAAGAATATGGGAGAAAAGAAATGATTTTATGGATTTAGGCGCTGAAACTATGGAGACTGGAGATCAGATTCGAGATTTCCTCTTTTTAGACTCAGACTTTTTGAAGAAAAACGAGGAAAAACTCAAAGGCTTTGATGAAAACATGAAAATAGAATATGGTTTAGGCGTAGTTACCTTGATTGGCGACCGAATGAAAGATTCGCCCGGCGTTGCTTCATTAGCTATTAGCTCAATATCAGGCATTAACATTAAACGAGGCATCTTTGCACCTCACACTTCACAGATAATTCTTGTTGTTGAAGAAAAAAACATTAACGCGACAGTTGCAGCCATTCATTTAAAAAAACAGGAACTGAACAATAAAGAGATAAAATAGGTTCTATTTTACAAAATCTTGACAAGCATCTTCAGTGACTCTAAGGTTTTAACAGACTAACGTTTTGGTAGAAAAAGAATATAACCATAAAGTTAGATGTAAACTAAGAAAGATGCCAATTTAGAAAGTGTGAAATAAATTTGTCTTTTGCAAGATATGTGTCGGTTAAAAAATCCGTTCTCTTTATGATTGCAGGTTTGATAGTTTTCCTAATTTATCTATACTTCTACATCGGCATAGACCAAATAGAATTTGTTTTAAGAAATGTTAACTCGACTCAATACGCATTTTATTATTCACTTGCGCTAAGTGCAGTTCTAGCTTCAGTATTCTTTTGGTCAGTGGCTGGAACAGCATCCTTAGAGCTCTTTCAGTTCATGTCTCCTACAGACGAGCTTACTTGTATTATTGGGTTAGCTACTTTACAGATTTAGTAGTTCCCTGCGCGACAGTATGCGGTGAATTAACTAGGTTATATTTAGTTCAAAAAGAGACACAGGAAAATTATGGTGCACTTGCTTCAGCAGCTGTAACTAACCGCATCGTAGCCTACACAATAGTGACTATTGGATTATACAGCGGAGCGGTGCTGATATTCTTAAGACCTACTGTCTCGCCAGTCATTGGAAATGTTTTCATCCTTTTCTTGGTCGGAGTAACAATTTACATGGGAGTTCTTCTCTACTTAGCGTTCTTTAAACACGCTGCCAAAAACCTCACTGGTCTTTATCTTAAACTAATAAAAACTTTTAGACCAAAACATTACCACCTAGCCAAAATAGAAAAAACACAAAAATCGCTTTCAGATTTCTATAGGGGTTCCAATCTTTTCGTGAAAACCCAAAATTACTAATAAAACCTTTCTTCTTTCATTCAATTTCATATATCCTTGGATTATTAGTCTATATCCTAATTTTTTATGCACTAGGAATACCTTCGTCAAACCCAGAATTCTATATTGTCGTTTTCTTCATAGCCACAGCAGTCCAAGACGCCGCAGCTAGCTTCTCTGTTGGCTCACTGGAGATTCTTTTAGCTACTATTTTCTTGCTTTATGGAATAAACCCCGGAATTAGTGGCATCGCCGCCGTAGTTCTTAGAAGTGCAGGTTTCTGGTTTCCTTTGTTTGTAGGATTTATTTGCGTGCAAATTGTTGGAGCGAAAAACTTGCTTGCCGCCAAACCTGAAGATCTAAAAAGAAGGATAGAACTCACTAAAGAAGCTATTGAAATGTCAACAAAACAAGCCTGAAAATGACCCGTTGAACAAAACA
The DNA here is from genome assembly GCA_963768895.1 of Candidatus Bathyarchaeota archaeon. Classification (GTDB taxonomy): domain Archaea; phylum Thermoproteota; class Bathyarchaeia; order Bathyarchaeales; family Bathycorpusculaceae; genus Bathycorpusculum. Next base: position 11,086 of record CAVYJU010000001.1, on the reverse strand, counting down.
AAAACTTAAATTTACAGAAAAGCGTAGAAAAGTAGCTTGTTAACTATCAATCAAAATGGTACTTTCGGTGAAAGCGATTTTTCTTTTGATAACGGGGTTAAAGGCTGCTTAGTATCATACGTCTTACGTTTCGATTTCGCTTTTCCGACGCATAATATAGATAATCAGAAAAGCTGCCCACTACCGCAACAATAACAACTATTATCAGATAAATTGGAGACAATCCGGTTGAATTGTTACTACCTGCTATTTCTGGGTCCGTGACATATGAGAATGTTACTTGAATTGAATTGGGCAGGTCGTTCTCGAAGTTAAGCGTGTAAGTCCCGTTTTGCTGTGAAACGAAACTAAATGTTGTAGGTTTGTCGATTATGCCTAAGTTAATGATTATGGTTCCGTTGGGAGCACTTACGAAAAAGCGAACGACCTCCAGTAGTTGAAATTGAGCCGTTAAATGTTGTTCCTTGAGGTAACAAATACGTAACTGTGACGTTTGAGATGAAAGAGTGAATGTTGGCACTGTGGTAGCGAATGCTGAAGAGAGCCATTACCATACATTAATAGGAAAGCAACCAATGTGGCACAAATGATGAATTTGGTTTTTTTCATTTGCTCGACTCAACTGATGCTTAAAAGTAGAGACCGAGCTTAATAACAATCGTGCTAAAATGAAGAAAAATAATTTGATTTTTCGTTGAGTTAAAATTGTGATTTTTGAAACTGATTGTCAATTCATAATTGATTAATAAAAACAAGCAAATTAAGTTCAAAGATCATTGGAAGTTAATCGTATGACAATGAATGATGCCCGAGAAAAAAGCGAGATTATTAATGAAAACATTGAATTACAAAAAGAAGTAAAAAAACTTCATGAAATGCTGGATGGTCTTGCAAAGACTCAGGTAAAGATTTTGCAAAACGCCATCCGTGGAGACAAAGAAACTGTTGCAAGCAACGAGGAAACAATCAAAAACGGCAAGAAAATGGCAGAGCTAAACAACCTTGTAGAAAAATCTGCGGAGGAAGTCGCCAAACTTGCCTTTGAAACAACACAGACAATTGCAAAAGTCACCAATAGCGCTAAAATTGTCGGAGAAGTTGCAAGCAAAGTGTACGATCAAGCAGTTAGTGCAACAAAAGAAACGACAAAAGTCCATGAAATGGGTAAACAGGCGGCTAATGTTTCTAATCAGATGGCGATTGGTATGCAACAAGTCAGCAACGCGTCTCAGCAGGTGTCTACGGGCGCTCAAAAACTTGCAGACCTCTCTCAAAGTGCAGCCAAGAGCACTGAGGCATTGAAAAAAGTCATGGATGAAGCCGGAATGATCGCTAAAGACGCTAGCAAAACAACTGAAGAAGCACTTAAGAAATCAGTAGAGGCAAATGAGAAAAGTCAGAAAGGACTTCAAGCAATCGAAAATATTAAAACCAATATAACCAAAGTTTCCGACGCAGTATCATCAATGGTAAACTCAATTGATCAGGTGGGTCAAATGGCTAATTCAGTATCAGAAATTGCAGGTCAAACTAATATGTTAGCGTTAAATGCTGCGATTGAAGCTGCTAGGGCCGGAGAAGCTGGTCGAGGATTCGCCGTTGTAGCAGATGCAGTAAAAGGACTAGCAGGACAATCAAAAACAGCAGCAGGTTCAGCCATAAGCCTCGTGAAAAACATTAAAGATGCAGGTAATCAAACTAGCAAAATTTCTAATGAGTCACAAGTAGGTGCTCAAGAGGGAGCCTCAGTGGTTCTACGCGCAATTAAGGAATCGGAAGGAATCGCTAATATCATGGAAAACATGAATGGAAAAGTAAATAATCTCACAAATGGAGTCGAAAGAGGCCTTCAAGAAATAGTCTTTGTTACAAAAACTATTGAGGAAGTGGCCAGTATTGCTGAGGAGAGTTCGTCTGCATCGGAGGAAGCTTCATCAGCTATCGAAGAACAAACTGCTGCAGCTCAAGAAATGTCAAGTATTGCCAAGGAAGTGTCAGCAGTTGCTGAAGACCTTGAAAATTCAACCAAGATTGTTGTCACAAGCGCAAAAGAAGTTGCAAAACTCGCTGATAGCGTAAGTAATGATGCATCAATCGTTGAAAAATCAGCAAAAGAAATAGAGACTCATATAGAAAATGTGGTTTCAACAACACGAACCGTCAGCGAAAGTGCATTATCCGTGGTTGAAGCTGCAGAAAAAACTAATGAGCAAATAATGAAACTGATAACGTCACGCACAAATATTCTCAATGCAATAAGCAAGAAGTATAATGTAAAAATTGATTAGGCAAACTGAACTGAAGTCAAAAAGCTAAAACTCTCAAAAAAGCAGAATTAGACCTGGATTTACAAAAAAGAGTCGTCTTTCACTGGCGCCTGAACCACGCGACCTACATTTTTTAGTGTGGTCCTCTCATTTTGAGACATAGGTTATGGGATTTATGCGTGCATCCCAGACGACTTAGTGAAGCACAAAACAGAAAATAGAACATCAGCCTTTTCGTCTTTAAGTTTATAGTTAATAGACCATTTTGTGAGCTATGATGCATAAAATAGCCATAATTAGTCTAAAGAAAAATCATAATTTGGAAGAAAACTTTCGTTTTCTTTTGACTGTTTGACATGATTAGTGAGTGAACAATTTTACTCAAAACAATTCATTTGTTAGAAGCTTACATTTTGAGTTTTTTCGCGAATTCTTTTGCTTGATTCAGTTCTTCGGCTGACGGATGTCCTCTTTTGGTTAATCCTGCGAATTTTCCAAAACAGCTGAAACAGTCGATTATAGAATAGCCCTTTCTATTTAGAATCTCTTTCATGGTTGCAAGAGCCTTTGTGGAATCTCCTGCGCAGCTGGCAAAGCAAGCAGCTCGCTTTTCAGTTACCGGCTTCAAGTTTTCAAGATAAGCAACCATCTCTTTGCCTGGTTTGCCTCCATAAGTGCCACTTCCTATTATCAATACGTCAGTATTGCTGACATCTGGAGAATCTTTCTTGACATCTATTGGAGTAATTTGCAACTCTTCTGCAATGGCTTCAGCGATTTTGCGTGTGTTCCCTCCGCGCGAAAAATAAACTAAGGCTACATTCATGTTTCTTACCGGTTTCTACATTTGAAAGTATTGCTATTTAAGATTATTTAATGAACATAGATACAGAATGCATAAACTCTAATAAGAAAACAAACCAGTAATCTATTAATCCTTTTTAGTTTAATAGATCAAGTTACCTCTTGTTTCTTGGAAGAAGGTAAACTTATTGTGAAAGTTGTTCCGATACCTGCTTGGCTCTCAAACGTTACAGTTCCACCCATCGCTTCCGTAAATCTTTTGACTGCTGCTAACCCTAAACCTTGTCCTTTCACTTTTGTGCGTAAGTAGAGGCGTAAATATTTTGTTTTTAACGTTTTCAGGTAGGCCTTCACCTGTGTCTTGAACGGTAATTCTGGCATTGCCGTTGTTGTTGCTTGCAGATATTGTGAGTTTTCCTCCTTTAGGCATGGCTTGTATAGCATTGTTAGACAAGTTTGTCAGTATTCTTTGCAAATAAGTTGGGTCAGCTTTTATTTTGGGAAAATCTTTTTCGATAGAAATGTGCAACTGTTATGTTTTCAGGGATGTAAATTGTATCTAATGTGGACTTCACTATTTTTTCAAGATCTACTTCCTCGATTTTTGGCGTTAAGGGTTTTGAGAAGTCTTGGAGATCAGCAACTATTTTGTTAATATAGTCGGTGTTCTTTTCAATTTCCGTTAGACTTTCTTGCAGACTTTTTTTCTCTTCTATATCAGGCATGGAAGCCAAGTCTGTTTTAGCCAAATAAATATCTCCAGTTATAGCCTGCAGTGGATTACGAATATCATGACCTACCATACCAGCTACTGTGCCAATGGCGGCCAATCGTTCTGATTCCTTAAGCTTCCTCGTTCTTTCTTCAACAAGTGCCTCCAAATGTCCAGAGTAAATCTTCAGCTCTTTTTCGTTTGCTTCCAGCTTTTCCAACATTCTGCTGTTAGCTAAGGCAACAGAGGCAATTTCTCCAAAACCTTCAGCCATTTGAGCATCCCGTTTAGTAAATCCCCCGGGCTTATTCGCTAAACCAATTACCCCAACTGCTCGCTCTTCAATTATCAATGGTGCAAACAATACATTCATAAGCTGCACATGCCCTTTAGGCATAAAGTTTCTTCCACTCGCTTTGCAAGAAGTCATTTTCAATCGCCACTTTTCGAGAAGTTGTATGCTTCAGCACGCAGTCCGCGAATAGGCATAGGAAGCGAAGGATCAACCGTACACGGAAGCCCTCCCGAATCCAAAAACAAGACTTCATTTTCTTTTCCATCTTTGCTTAAGAGGGCAACATAGCCGGCAGTCGCTCCGATTAGTTCTTTTGCAGCGTCAAATATTGCACGCGCGGAATCCTGAAAGTCTTTGTTTTGCAGAACTGCTCTTGATGCACTTCAATAGGGCGGAAATCTCAGACTCGCTTCGCTGTGATTCTTCGAGAGAGTTAGATAGCGTCTTGCTCCATTTTCTTTCGCAGGGTGATATCACGATTGCTGGCACGGCGACCTGTCCATTTTCCTATATCGTCGAAAACAGCTCTGCATGAATGCGAAATCCAACGTGTCTCTCCATTACGAGTTACAATTCGAAAATCGACAGAATGCAATTCGTCTGAATCTGATTAAATCAAAATGTGGACCAATAATTGATTTATCTTCAGGATGGACGATTCTGGTGAGAAGTTTAGGGTCTTTTATGAACTCGTCAACTTCGTAGCCTGTGATCCTTTTGCATGAAGGCGAAACGTAAATCAGGTTCCCATCGGGCAATATCCAGTATTCCCAGTCATACGTAAAATCAGCTACTGTTCGGAATTTGACCTCACTTTCCCGAAGCGCTTCTTCAGCAATTGTCCTTGACAAAGCTAATGCCAAACGGTCAGCAATTCTTTCCCACATGTGAATCGTTTCAAGAGTAAACATGCCCTTTCGCTTATCATTTAGTTGAAGCAGACCAAACCGAGTACTCTCCAACCACCAAAGGAATCAGGGCAATTGACTCATACCCTTCACGGTTGCAGCAGTTCCGCGTGTTGCTTTGACGTGATTCAGAGGTTGTGGTCGCAAGCAATAAGGTAGTGTTGTTTGTCCAGAAACTTCCTTTTTCAGTGAAGAATTCTTTGCTTGGGTCAAATCGTCCAGATACAACGTTTCCGCACATGCATTCGATTATAGGATTGCCTTTGGAATCTCGAACTATGTATCCTTCTTCATCTCTTGCGCATATCTGATTCTCTAGTCGGACATGTTCAGGCGGGAACCCTCTTGTGACATAATACGGGTAATCGTCTCCTTCTTTGAGTCTAATGCCTACCGCTTCGCATCCCGATTGTATTCTGGAAGAAATCGGTAGCCGCTTTTAACAGCTCTCTGGTGCTGGTGGTTGCGTTGGCTATTCTTAAAAATTCAATCATAATATTCGCGTTCAGCTTCAGCTTTCTTGCGTTCGGTAATGTCTTCAAATACAGCTGCAAAATAACCTTTTGCTCGGCGAATAAACCGAAATTGATAACCACAGGCTTAGAGGTTTAAAGAAAACTTCAAACTTTTCTTTTTTGCCTGTAAGTGCGACTCTTCCGTAAATTTCAAATAAGTCAGGATTAGCAGCTTTAATGCCTGGAATAGCCTCTGTTACTTTCTTTCCAACAATTAAATCCCTTTTTAGACCTGTTATTCTTTCAAATGCATCGTTAATTTGAAGATAAACGAAGTCTACGGGCTTGTTTGTCTCATCGAAAATCATTTGACAAAATGCAAAGCCATCTAACATGTTAGTAAAAAGAGAACTATATTCTTCTTCGCTTTTCTTTAATGCTTCTTCAGCTTTCTTGCGTTCAGTGATATCGCTAAACAGAGATATGTTGGCTACGTGTTTTCCGTTCTCGTCAAATAATGGTGATGCATTGCAAGCTGCCCAAAGAATAGATCCGTCTTTGCGGCGGAATTCAAATTCGCCGTACTGAATCTGTTTATTTTCCAAGCCGTTTCTCATACGCAAAGCTTGTCTTTTTTGTTCTTCTTCAGACAAGAGTTCAAAGCTCGATTTAAGGAGAAGTTCTTCAGTCGAGTAGCCAAACATTTGAGCCAGCTTATTGTTAACAAAGATGTGAGTCCCATCAGGTTTAGCTATGACTATACCTTCAGCTGCGGTTTCAACAATTGTACGGTACTTTTGCTCACTTTCTGCCAACGCATTTGCTAGTTTTTTGCTTTCTGTAATTTCTTTAATAAGAGACAAAACGGTCTCAACGATACCGTTAACAGAAAATTCGGGAACGATAACGTATTGGTAAACGCGCGTTTCATCTAAGCTTGGAAATTCAAAATTCGCCTTTTTCAACCTTTCCAGTTTGGATAACTTCTTGGAGAACCTGATTCCAACTTTCAGCGAATTTTCTTGGCAATGCAACTACTTCATTGGTTTTGCCTATAAAGTTCTCAGGTAAGACACCAGATATTTCTTTTATAGCCGAATTAACATACAAGTAGCGCAGGTTTCTTGTCAAACCTTGCAATGATATCTGGGGAGTTCTCAGCAAGCGTCCTGTACTTTTCTTCTTCGATCTCGCAATTTATTTTCATGTTGTCTTAATTCATTGACATCTATGAAGGATAGAACGGCGCCGTCTATTCTGTTTTCTTCAGTTATGTAAGGTCGAATCCGCATTTCATAAAAGCGTCCTTTCTCGTCACTAACTTCCCTATTCATCCGATTCAAGCGTTTTGATTACTTCTAAAATGGTTTTCTCTAAGTCAGGAACTGAAATAGCAAGATGCACATTAGATATTGGCAGCCCAGTGTCAGAAGGAACTAAGTTCAAAATTTTTTGGGCTGAGGGCGTAAAAAGCCTAATCTTCAAGTTTCCATCCACCATAACAACGGCAGGGTCGACATTGCTGGTCAAGTTCGATTGATTATCAGTTAAAGTGCCAAGAGCTTGATTTCGATTCTTCAATTCATCATTCAAAGTGGATAATTCTTCATTACTCGACTGCAGTTCTTCTTTAGCAGTTTCCAATTCCTCATTTGTACTTTGCAGCTCCTCGTTGCTTGATTGTACTTCCTCCATTGCAGAACGCAACTCTTCGTTGGTTGCTTCTTGAGTTTCAACTGACTGTCTGCAAAGTCTGCTTAGAAGAATCCAATTCGTCTATTAATTCCCGAATTTGACTATCTTTAACATTTTCGCGCCCTTCTGGCGTAGCTGTAAGCTCAATAGTCTTACGCAGATGCGCTGCTGCTGAACTCACATCTTCAAACAACACAAGAAAGAAAGGTTCCTCATGTTGCAATGGAATAACTTGGATATTTACTGTCTTCTGTATTTCACCGAATGAAAACGTATAGCCTCTTCTGCAATTGGTTTTTTCTCCTTTTTTGCCCTATAAACTGCTGTTTGGACTTCTGAGCGTAATTCCTTGCGAAGAATTCTTGTCACATTCAAACTTGTTTGCCCTGATTCAGGACGAAAGATAGGGCATGACGTTTCCGCGAAAAACAAGAATGTCTAAATTACTGTTGACTAACATTGCTGCAGGAACATATTCTGTTATTAGTAGTCGGTCCACTTCTTCCCGCAGAAGAACGCTTGCGTCTTTTTTGAGAGGTTCCTTGAGAACTGCTTTTTCCAATATAAGGGACTGAGGCTTCAAAGCCGAAACTGACGCGGGGCTGGGCGTTCTTTTTCGTGTAAATAAAGCTCTTCTTGTGTACTGGTGCAAAAAGAGTTGTGAATTTGCCGATGCTTTCCGATTCGCCTAAAACCAGAAAACCGTTTGATTTCAACGCGTAATGTAGGATGGGCACTATTCTTTCTTGAAGTTGCGAGTCAAAATAGATGAGCATGTTTCTGCAACTGATAAGGTCCAAGTTGGAGAAAGGCGGGTCTGCCGTTAAGTCTTGTTTTGCAAATATGCATTTATCGCGGATGAACTTGGCGATTTGATAGTTGCCGTTGAAACTGGTGAAGAATCGTTTCAGGCGATTTTCCGAGACATCAGCTTCTATACTTTTGGGGTATATTCCTTGACGGGCTTTGTCGATGTTTTTTTCATTCACATCGGTCCCGAAAATCTGGACCTGTTCTTCAGCGTTTCCATTTTCTTCGAGGAATTCTTGAAGTGCAATGGCGAACGAGTAAGCTTCTTCGCCTGTGGAGCAGCCTGGAATCCACATTCTAAGGGGTTCTTTGGATGCTCGGTTTTTCAAAAGTTCAGGTAACAGTTTTTCCTTCAAAGTCTCAAATGTTTTTGGTTCCCTAAAGAAGCTGGTTACGCCAATTAACATATCGTCAAAGAGGGCTTTGAGTTCAGTCGGGTGTGTTCCTAAATAATCAGCATAATCCTTCAATGTTGTCTACGTGGTTGATTACCATTCGGCGAGTGACACGCCTATTGACAACCGTCTCTTTGTAGTGGGTGAAATCTACGTTGAATGTAGATTTTAGTAATGTGAAGATTCTTCGTAACCCCGTTTCTTTCCTAGTCTTGGGTTCTTGAGCATCTATTTCAGCGCGAACAAGTTGAGGATTTTTGGCGATTTTTGAAAGCTCTTTTGCAATTTTTTCCGGGAAAAGAACGAAATCGACAGTTTCAGTTGATATGGCACTTTGAGGCATGCCTGCATATTGGGCGGAGTCTGGGTTCTGCGCGAAAGTTATTCCTCCTTCAGCTTTAACAGCTTTGAGCCCTTCGGTTCCATCAGTTCCAGTTCCTGAAAGCACAATCCCGATGGCCTGAGTTTTCCTTTCCGTGGCGAGGGATCTTAAGAAATCGTCAATAGGTCTGAGAGATTTACCTTTTGGGTTAAGTTTTAGAGCACCATTTGACAGAGTCATGGTTGATCCTGGCGGTATAACGTAAACGTGGTTAGGTTCGACTTGCAACCCATCCTCAACTTGGTGAACAGGCATCACGGTGAATCTTGAAAGAATGTCGGTCAACATGCTTTCTTGACCTGCGGCTAGATGCTGTATTATTACAAAAGCTAAACCCGTATCAACTGGCAAAAACTCAAGCAATACCCTAAAAGCTTCTAAGCCACCTGCGGAGGCACCAACTCCAACTATCGGAAAATCATTAGGAACATTGCTTTTAAAAGATGCCTGTTTGTTCGAACCACTCTTTCTGTCTGAAACCGTGAAAGCCACATCCAAAAAGCATGTTAGCTAGATAACATGATTTCCTAAAAATATGTGACTAGCACAATTAATATGTTATTGCATAGTTGACTCAAGAAAAATTTAAGAAATGGATAACCGGGATTGATCTAAGCTAGATTTAAACCAAGTCTTACACCAATTTGAATAATTTACTTCTCACTATTCCTTAGAAATTAGAAAATTACGATGGGAACTTACTAGTTTTTCAATGTCTATCTGGACTTTTGTCTTTCAAGTCTGGCGGCCTTTTTGTCTTTGCGTTTAGTTTCTCTGTCTTTCTTTTTTTGAGGCTGAGGCTTTCCCCGATCTTGTTCTCCAGTTTCTCCTTTCTTGCTCGTGCATATATCTCCTTGTGACAATAGATTATTCATTCTGGTTCATGAAGTTATCTTCCACAATGTTTGGAACGTCTAGAGGAAAGTTTGATTGAGCAGTTTACAAATTGGAGGCACAGAAGGCAAGACGGATAAGGGCGCAAGACATTAATAGTGAAGGAGGGAAATCAAGATAAAAACCAAAGCGAAGAACAAACTGAAAAGCGAAACAAAAAAAACAAACCAAACAAAAAACAAAGGAAAAAAAGAATGGAAGCAGAGATAAAGAAAATCAAAGAAAAAGGAAAATGCACTCCAAAATAGGTCACGTGACCTCTCAACTTTATTTTGTCAAAATTCTTAGAATAAAAAAACTGCTAAAAATCTCGAATTTCCGTCCGATGAAATATCTTTAAGTTAGATTCCTGATTTTAGGACATACATTTTTAAAGTAGTAAACTGAAAGGTTCTGGAAAGGACATACCATCGGAATTTTTTTCGAATTCATTACTGTTGATTGGAGGAATAAAATGGACTGGAAAAAAAATCGAGTTCTTGCAGTGGATGACGATACGAATATTTTGAGAGTGTTTAAAAGTATTTTAGAAAAAGAAGGATACATAGTTGAAACCGCTGAGACGGGCAAAGATGCCCTCAAGAAAATAAAGAAAAGCAAAGTTCAGCGCATACTTAGTTGACGTCAAACTCCCAGACATGGATGGAACTGAACTTCTTCTTAAAATACCAAACGATCCTAAAGCAATCAAAATTATTGTGACGGGCTTCTCTACAGATGAAGTTGGAAAAAAAGCCGCCGAGTATGGAGCTGACGATTTTCTAGTTAAACCAATTAAAGCTGAAGAACTCCTATCGACCATTCGAGAGAGGTTACGTTCAATACAACCGGAACGCTAAAGATGAGAAGAGATAAATCAAAAGTAGATTATAAAAGTGATATTGACGAATTTATCCGTCTTGCGCAAAGATGGACCATTCTCCACAAAAGATTACTAAATACTTTGGCGAGGCTACCTGAAGAAGTTTACCAATTCACATTACAAAAAATCTCATTCCACGCAGGCCAAAGTCAAACTATACAAGTGGAAGAAATAAACAAGCCATACATGATAATTCTAAAAAGAACAGACTCGGAATCCCTAATAGCTCACGAAATAGCCCATGCATACCTTAACTATAATAAAACAAAAAGCACGTCAGATAATCAAGAAGTTGAAGCTGATGAACTAAGAAAGAAATGGGGTTTTAAGAAGAAACAACTTTGCCAAACCTTCCCTAAAGGGTGTCTTAATTGCTTTAATCCTCACTGTTCAGAAAGCAAGACAAATGGCGCTTAATACAAGACAAGTATTGAAGTCAAGAACGTTTCGTTTCTATTTTCAAGTTTTTACATGGTCTTTTAATGGGTTCAGAACGCATTATGGACCGGGCGGGATTTGAACCCAATTGGGTTCAAACCACAACGACTAAAAGAGCAAAATTAATTTGAATCGCCTGAAAAAAATGCACCAACAAACTCTTTTGCGA